>JAHEBO010000054.1 GCA_024642215.1 Limnohabitans sp. | reverse complement strand
TGGCAGAGTGGTCGATTGCACCGGTCTTGAAAACCGGCGGCTCGAAAGGGTCCGTGAGTTCGAATCTCACCGCTTCCGCCAGTTACAAACCCTAAGCAATTGATTTGCTTAGGGTTTTTTTATGCCTTCATGGGTTCTTGCCAACAATTTTGGCATCTTCCAGCAGCACCTTGTAGGCATATCCTGCGCCAAAATCCTTGTCACTGCGGACCGTTCCACGGACAGTCAAGATGTCGCCCACTTTGGCCACTTCTTGCGTCGTCACCAGCAAATCGTTTGTTTGATTGGTCTCATTGCCGGAGCCATCACGCAGATGAACCCAATTGCGGCCCATGATGCCCGCATTGAACTTCACCACCTGGCCAGCGACCAGCACCGATTTGTCTTTGAGTTCAGAGCGTTGCGCCGCCACTTGCGCCACGGTATAGCCATCTGCGCCTAGCGCTTTGGGCACCGTCACAGGGGTCAGTGGCACAGCCTTGGCCATTTGAGGATGCGCTAACGCCACATCCTTGGATGTCCACTGGGGATCGGCAGCGCCAGCACTGCCAAGGGCCAGGCATGCCATGCCTACCCACAATGCGCTAACTTTTGTCATAGAGATGCCTTTGAAAATTGAAACGGATCTTGAAGTTTGGCGCATGCACAAGGTCATGGCCATACCTTCACCGCCTAAATTGTCCGCCTGTAAGAAGGTCCGCGCTATCAGCGAAGGATGCAAATTCACATCAGAAAATTCCTACAGACACGCACACGCGGTTTTTATGCACAATGCTCCCTCATGGAGACACACATGCTGAATCGACACTTGCACACCATCACATTGGCACTGGCCTTGGCCACCGCCTTGCCCCTCACGTTTGCGCAAAGCACAACACCCCTGTGGCCCATCAAGCCCATCAAGCTAATGGTGCCTTATGCCGCGGGTGGCCCTGCCGATGTGGTCGCGCGAGAACTTGCCTTGGTGCTCTCTGCCGATTTAAAACAGCCCGTCACTGTTGAAAATCAGGGGGGCGGTATGGGCGTTCCTGCATTGGGCGTGGTGGCACGCGCAGAACCCGATGGGCACACTTTGCTGTTGGCGGCTTTTGGCAACATGGTGTTGCAACCCATGCTGAGTAAAAAAGGCGGGGCCGACTTGGTTGCCAAACTTCGGCCAGTTTCAACCATCTCGACAGGACCCCACGTCTTGGTGGTGTCTGCCAAGTTGCCCGTGAAAAATATACCTGAATTGATCGACTACGCTCGCGCCAACCCCGGTAAAGTGAGTTTCGCATCGGCAGGCACCGGCGGCACCGCACACTTAGGCATGGAGATGTTCAAGGCGCTTTCAAAAACAGATGTGATCCATGTGCCTTACAAAGGCAGCGCAGGCGCTGTGAATGATTTGATTTCAGGCGAAGTCAGCGCCATGTTCAGCAGTTTGCCATCCCTCCAAGGCTTGGCTGACAAAGGGCTTGTCAAAGTACTGGCCGCTACAGCCCCCAGCAAATCCAACGCCACCAAGTCATTGCCCTTGATTGGTACGGCCTTGCCTGGATTTGATTACACCACCTGGTATGCCATGTACGCCCCCTTGGCAACACCCAAGCCCGTCGTAGACGCCATCAACACCGCACTGACCAAGGCTTTGAAAACACCTGCCTTGGTGGCCAAGATTGAAGCAGCGGGCACAGAACTGCAAGCGGGTACACCTGAAGAGGTTCAAGCCTGGACGCAGCGAGATACCGATAAGTGGGCACGCGTCATTCGTGACGCCAAAATTGCCGTGGAATAAGTGCCTTATCGGATGTGCGGCGGCCTGACCATTTGCGCAGGCGTTGTGAAGTAATTGGACGATGCCCCCAAGCGCTCACGGGCGTGTGCCAATTCTTGCCGCGCCACGGTGCGCAAATGAACTTCATCCGGGCCATCCATCAATTGAAGCGCTCTGCCCCAGGTCCAGAAATACGCCAAAGGCGTATCGGGCGACAAGCCCATGGCGCCAAAAATTTGCATGGCCCTGTCAACCACCTTTACCTGCAAACGCGCGGCCACCACCTTGATGGCCGCCACTTTGGCCAAGAGCTCAGATCGGTTGGTATCCACTTGGTCTAATAGCCATGCCACTTGCATCACCAGTAGCCTGGCTTGGTCAATTTCGATGCGCGATAACGCCAACCACTCTTGCACACTGGCGTAATCAGACAAATGGTGGCCAAACGCTTCTCGCTCCAAACACCGCTCAGCTGCCAATGACAAGGCCAATTCGCACTGTCCCAAGGTACGCATGCAATGGTGCACCCGTCCTGGCCCCAAACGCGCTTGCCCCATGGCAAAGCCTTCACCCCATGCACCCAACAAGGCATCTTTGGGCACGCGCACTTGTTTGAACACAATTTCGCAATGACCTTCTGGCGCCACATGGTGCACCACCGGAATGTTGCGAACCATGTCGACACCCGGCGTCTCCACTGGCACCAACACAATGCTGTGTTGGTGATGTTTGGCATGACCCTTCGGCACAAGCGCATCGCTGCTCACTGCAAGTTCATTGCGACACATCACCATCAACAATTTGCAATGCGGATGTGCTGCACCTGTGATGAACCACTTTCGACCATTCAACACCCACGCATCGCCGTCATCGCGCACTGTGGTCTGCAAATTGGTAGGGTCTGACGATGCAACATCTGGCTCTGACATGGCAAATGCAGAGCGAATATCTCCGGCAAGCAGGGGCTTGAGCCATCTGATTTTTTGAGGTGCACTGCCAAACTGATGCAGCAAAGCCATGTTGCCTGAATCGGGGGCTTGGCAATTGAACACTTCTGCAGCCCAAGGTAACTTGCCCATGATTTCAGCCAATGGCGCGTAAGCAGAATGACACAAGCGCGTCCCTGGTTCATCCTCCTTCAATTCGGGCAAGCACAAATTCCACAAGCCCTCTTCTTTGGCCAAGGCCTTCAGATCTTCCATGAACGCAGGCGGATACTCGCCCTGCGCCACCGCTTGATGCCAAGCGGGGTTGTAGGGCAACACATACCGATCGATGAACGCTTGCAAAGTTTGGGCAAACGCCTGTGTTTCAAAAGGTATTGAAAAATCCATGTTCAGCTTATCCGCAAGTGCCCAAATGGCCGCAGCTGGTGCAGTACTCACATCCATCTTTTTTGATCAGCGCGTGTGCACCACATTCCGGACATTTCTTGCCGGCCATCACACCTTGCAAAACACCATTTTGATGCGCAGCTTCTTGCTGAACATGGGATGCCGCAACAGCTTCCGCAGCCCCAGTGAGCACAGTCGTGTTGCTCCGGCGTTCTAAAATTTGCTCTATGGCATAAGCCACCGCAGCCACTTCTGAATCGTGCCACATGGGCACTTCAACGCCGCTGTCTTTGCGCAAAGTGCCCAAGCGAACAGGACCACGGTCCCAAGCCACTTTGCGCATGTCTTGCAAGGCTCTGGCCAAGAAACCGCCCCGCGCCGCCAAGGACAAGAGCCTCATGCTCGAAGTGATCCATTGCTGTGACTCACCGTTTTGCCCCACAGGCATGAAGAACTCAATGGCTCGCTCCACCTGACGCGACTCGCCCTTCACCATCCCCAAGACTGGCATGAATGAAATGATGAGGTACAAGGTCTTCAAACCGTCTTGCGTCCAGTAATTGATTTTTTCTGCCACTGCTGGCAACTCACCGTGTGGGCGGCGGTCAATCACACAACGATAGGGATCCACTTCAGCTTGCACTTCGGCACTCACACCTTTTGCGGCAGTCACTTCACTGGGTGTTGGCTGCACTTGAAGCACAGAACCCAAAATGGCATTGGGGCGATAGGTGGCCAAGCCTTTCAAGTGGGCCGCCCATGCTTGCATGTACAAATGTGCAAAATCTTCAAACGGACAGTCGGCGGGCACATTGACGGTTTTGGAAATGGCCGTGTCCACAAAAGGCTGAACTGCCGCCATCATGGCGATGTGATCGTGTGCCGACATTTCAAGTGCGGTGACAAACGCTGGCGGCAGTTGCTCAACATCACCGCCAAGTTCGCTGTAAACGCGCCACGCATGGTCTTGCACGGTGTAGGCCCGGGTACTGCCGTCAACTTCGCGTTTCTTGCGCGTGTAGGTCCAAGAGAAGGCAGGTTCAATGCCATTGGAGGCATTGTCTGCAAAGGCCAAACTCACCGTGCCTGTAGGCGCAATTGACAACAAATGGCTGTTGCGAATGCCGTAACGCAAAATGCCTGCACGCAGTTCATCGGGCAATCGACTGGCAAAACCTTGACCGCCCAAATAGGCCTGCGCATCAAAGAGCGGGAAGCAACCCCTTTCTTTGGCCAACTCAATGGAGGCCGCATAAGCCGTGTCGCGCATCACACGTGCAATGTCAGCTGCAAACATGCGACCCACTTCGCTGTTGTAGGGCAAATTGAGCATCACCAAGGCGTCGCCTAGGCCCGTAAAGCCAACACCAATGCGCCGTTTGGCTGCGGCCTCCATGGCTTGCTCCGGCAAAGGCCAGTGTGTGAGATCGAGCACATTGTCCAGTACGCGAACCTGCGTAAAGACCGCTTGCATGAATGCTTCAAAATCAAAGGCGGGTGCTGTGCCATCCAAACCAAAAGGATGCCGTACAAACTTCGGCAAGATGACGGGACCTAAATCGCAACAGCCATAGGGGGGCAAGGGTTGCTCGCCACAGGGGTTGGTCGCTTCCAAGGTTTCGCAATAGGCCAGGTTGTTATCACGATTGATGTTGTCCAAAAACAAGATGCCCGGCTCGGCAAAATCGTATGCAGACTGCATCACAGTTTGCCAAATTTCGCGTGCAGGCATATCTGCATAAATCCATTGACCGTCTTGGCGTTGGGTCAGGCCTTTTGCCATCAGCCCATCCCCTGGCCTGGCTTTGTGCACTAACTGCCATGACAAGTCATTCTGCACAGCTTGCATAAACTGATCACTGACAGCCACAGACACATTGAAATTATTCCAACGGCCTGGTGTGCGCTTGGCTGTGATGAACTCCAGCACATCGGGATGGTCAATTCTGAGCACCCCCATTTGAGCACCACGCCTTGCACCCGCACTTTCAACGGTGGAACACGACTGGTCAAACACATTGATATAACTGCAAGGACCCGAGGCCAGGGAAGCGGTGCCCTTCACACGTGCACCTCGTGGGCGAACACGCGAAAAGTCGTAGCCAACGCCGCCACCGCGGCGCATGGTTTCGGCGGCTTGTTTCAGGGCTTCATAGATGCCCGGAAAACCATCATCATCCACGCCTTGAATACAGTCACCTACAGGCTGCACGAAGCAATTGATGAGGGTCGATTGAATGTCGGTACCCGCCGCACTCATGATGCGCCCAGCACCAATGGCGCCCGCATGCATGTTGGCTAAAAATACTTGTTCGAAATGTGCACGCAACTCGGGTTGTTCAACCGAGGCCAAGCCCTTGGCCACTCGGACATATACATCGTCGATCGACTTTTCGCCCTCTTTGGCGTACTTCTCCAGAAGGATGTCGACCGTGATTTCTTGGGGCGGGAAAGCAACTGCGCCAGTGGCCAGTGCATCAAGGATGGGGGTATCTAGGGGCATGTGAGTCTCAAAGTTCCAGTTAAACACTGGAACTTGAGACTACGCCCTTCACCCCCACAGAGTCTTGCTCTGCATCAAGGAATCTGATCCTTGATTTCCAATAGAAGGCCCTTTGCGCCAACTTTGACAGGCCCCAAAGTGCCCGACAAATCACCCGATTGCGGCATGGCATTGCCTGATTTGGACACACGCACCTTGACCAACACTTCGCCGGCACCAGACAGCTTGCGCTCTGGCGTCATGGCCGTTGAGTCATCCAGCGTAAAGGCCAAAGGCAATTGCGCCACAGTGGTTTTAAAAATGGCCAGAGGCATGCGCTCACCATTGGCTGGCGTTGCATAAATGAAGACCACATCGCTTGGTTTGACTTTGGCCTTGAGTGCTTCAGCAATAAGCACTTGCCCAGAGACTGTTGAGCCAGAATTGGCGGCGTTTGCTTTGCTGGCACTGCCCACAGCTGATGCAGCCTTCACAGGCAGACCCAGCTTTTGTTGAACCGACGCAATGGCGTCGTCCAAGCCTGGAAGATCAGGATTGTCAGCCGCCAATGGCTTGCGTGCCTGCTGCCAATATTTCAAAGCATCGGCATATTGTGCGTGCGAATAGGAGGCACTGCCTGCCAACAACAGTGCGCCATAGTGCTGCGGGTCACGTTGCAAAATTTCGCGGATGACATTCCAAGGCTCACCTTCGAAGTTGCCTTGAGATTTCATGGCCAAGACTTCCACACGCTCCAGCTTGAGGTCATCATCAGCTGACAATTTCAGCGCGCGGTCATAAGCCTGTACAGCCGCATCAAACTTGTCCATGGTTCGGTAGGTTCGGCCCAACATGACCCAACCTTGAAGGTTGTCGGGCTTGTCGTTCAGTTTCTTGGCCAAGCTTTCTGCCATCTTCGCAAGCTCAACCTGGTCTGCTTTTTCGGTTGAGTTCACAGACATGGGCTGCAGCGCATCGGGCTCCCCCACCCACATGTACAGACTCATGGCGCCAATGGGCATTGCCACAGCAATGATCACAGCCGTCCACAAGGCTGGCTTTTCTTGTTTGGCTGCTGGATCGTCTTGTGCGGCAGTGTCTTCCAACAAACGCATGCTCAACTCGTCACGTGACTGCTGCCACTCAGCATCGCTGATGTGGCCACTTTCATGTTCACGGTCCAGGTCCAGAATTTGATCGCGGTAGACCTTGGCATTGGCTTTGGCTTGGCTGGCATGCGTGACCACTGGCCGTTGGCGCAGCAAGACCCACATCAATACACCCGCCACACACAGCACCATGGCCAGCGCCAAAATTCCAAATAACATGTTGGCACTCATGATGCGTCTCCAGACTTCAGAATCTCTTGAACTTTGCGTCGATCTTCATCACTCAATTGTTCTTTGACCGGCTTTTCGGATTGACGCTGACGCAAATACACCGCCATGCCCATGACACCCAAAATCAACAATAAGAATGGTCCAAACCACAGCACCCACGTCAGGGGTTTGACTTCGGGTTTGTACAAAACAAAGTCGCCGTAACGGGTCACCAGATATTCCTTGATTTGCGTATCGCTTTTGTCATCGCGAATGAGTTTTCTCACCTCTTCGCGCAAATCGTTGGCCAACTCAGCTCTGGAAGATGCCAAAGATTCGTTTTGGCACACCAAGCAACGCAACTCTTCAGAGATGTGAATCAAGCGCTTTTCTACCACGGGGTCTTCAGCCAAGGGCGCGGCTTCTTTGGCCTGCACAGAGGTGAACGAAGCCATCCATGCGAAGGACAGTATCGTCAGCAACTTGAGCATTTGAGCATTCAATGTCATGAGATCTTTCAAGGCGCCTTAGGAGGCATTCAATTTCTGCACCATAGGCAAGATGGTCGATTGCAACAAGTCTGGCGTCACCACGCCCACACGCTTGTAGCGAATCACACCTTCTTTGTCGATCACATAGGTCTCTGGCACGCCATAGACACCATAGTCGATGCCCACGCGGCCATCTAAATCAAGCACAGACAATGCGTATGGATTGCCATGACGCTTGAGCCAAAGCTCGCTGCGTTCCCGCGCCAACTTGAGTTTTTCTTCGGGCGTGAACTTGCGACCTGCAGGCTCGTCTTGCGCTTGCACTTCTTTGTAGCTCAAACCCACGATGGGCAATTGGTTGGCTTTGGAAAAGGCCACCAACACGGGGTGCTCTTCGCGGCAAGCCACACACCAAGTCGCCCACACATTCAGCATCCATACTTTGCCCTTCATGTCTGCCGGGCCAAACTTGGGCGCATTGGCATCCAAGGTGAAGAGTTCAAACGCAGGCGCAGGCTTACCCACCAAGGGTGAAGGAATTTCACGGGGATCGCGGTTCAAACCCACGGCCAAAAAAGCCACCAAACCAAAGAAAAGCGCCAGGGGAATTAAAAACTTTTTCACAACACTTCTCCGAAGGACTCAGACCACACTGGCCGCTGATTTGCGGTAGCGACGATCACTGACAGCCAACAAACCACCCAAGACCATCAGAATGGCGCCGTACCAAAGCCAAGACACAAAGGGTTTGTAAAAGACGCGAACACTCCACTGCGGCTTATCGCCGTCAATGGACTCGCCCAGCGACACGTACAAATCACGGAACAAACCAGAATCAATGGCGGCTTCCGTCATGGGCATGGCAGATGAAAAGTATTTGCGTTTCTCAGGGTGCAGCACTTCCAAAAATTGATTGTTTTGGGTCACATTGATTTCAGCGCGGATTGCCTTGTAATTCGGGCCATCAACATTCGACACGCCCACCAACTCGAAGCTGTAGTTTTCAATGCTGACGGTGTCGTTCAAGCCCATGCGAACGTCGCGTTCTACTTCGTAGCCTTTGACCATGGTGATGCCCACCACCACCACCGCAATGCCCAAGTGTGCCAAGTGCATGCCCCAGAAAGAAGGCGGAATGCGGCCTGGCTTTTTAACGCGCTCTTTAATTTGCAGAATCAAACCCACGACCACCCATGTGGCCAGCGCAATGCCCATGGCGCTCAGCCAAGTTCCTTTTTCGGTAAAGACCCCAATGAATACAGCGGACAAAACAGCTGCCAATGCTGGAATGCGCACAGCAAGACCCAGCTCTTTCCACCGTGCTTCGCGCCAATGCGCAATGCCACCTGGCACCATCAGAAAGACCACAGGCACCATCAAGGGCACAAACACCGCATTGAAGTAGGGTGCCCCCACAGACAACTTGCCCAGGTTCAAGGCGTCCACAATGAGCGGATACACAGTGCCCAACAACACCGCACCCGTGGCAACCACCAACAACACGCTATTGACCAGCAACATGGATTCACGGGATACCAAGCCAATCTTGCCGCCCAGTGTGGCTTTGGGTGCACGCCATGCAAACAGCGTGAGTGAAACCCCAACCACCAAGGCCAAGAAAATCAAGATGAACACACCACGTCGTGGATCGGCTGCAAAAGCATGAACCGAAGTCAGCACACCAGAGCGAACTAAGAACGTGCCCAGCAATGACAAGGAAAATGCACCGATGGCCAGCAACACAGACCATGCTTTAAAGCCGCCGCGCTTGTCGGTCACCATCAGCGCGTGAATGAGGGCTGTGCCAAACAACCAAGGCATGAGCGATGCGTTTTCAACGGGGTCCCAGAACCACCAACCACCCCAACCCAGTTCGTAGTAAGCCCACCATGAGCCCAAGGCAATGCCTGCTGTCATGAAGATCCAAGCCACCACCGTCCATGGCCTTGACCAGCGCGCCCAAGCTGCATCCATGCGACCCGAAAGCAAAGCAGACAAGGAGAAAGCAAACGCGACCGAGAATCCCACATAACCCATGTACAACATGGGTGGGTGAATGACCAAGCCAGGATCTTGCAACAATGGATTCAAATCTCGACCATCGGCTGCAGCAGGCAGCAAGCGCTCAAAAGGACTGGAGGTGGTCAAGATGAACATCAGGAAGCCTGTGGACACCAAGCCCAAAATACCAATGACGCGGGCCACCATGGCCAAGGGCAAAGTGCGCGAAAACAGCGCCACCGCCACTGTCCAACCCGACAACATCAGCACCCACAACAAGAGCGAACCTTCGTGGCCACCCCAGACAGATGCCAACTTGTATTGAGAAGGCAATAAAGAATTGGAGTGCTCTGCGATGTATTTGATCGAGAAGTTATCGGTCAGTGCGCCATGGGCCAACACGCCGAATGACAATGCAATTAACAAAAACTGCAGCACAGCCGCAGGCTTTGCCAAGGCTTGCCAGCGCTGGTAATCGTGTACCGTTCCAGCCAGCGGCAAGACACCTTGGATCAATGCCACACAGGCTGCCAAGATCAAGGCGAAGTGGCCAATTTCTACAATCATTACAGACTCTTTTCTATAGATGCCCTTAAGGCTTCAAAATGATGGCTTCACGGATTGGGCAGCTTTAGCAGCTTCAGCTTTGTCTAAAGCGTGTTTGGCCTCGGGCGGCATGTAGTTTTCGTCGTGCTTGGCCAATACTTCGGAGGCTGTGAAATGGTTGTCGCCAGACAATTTGCCTTGCGCCACCACACCTTTGCCCTCTTTGAACAAATCGGGCAACAAGCCTTTGTAGGCCACAGGCACATCGTGTGCAAAGTCGGTCACCACAAACTGCACATTTTCACCGTCCTTCTTCAGACTGCCCTCTTTGACCATGCCACCCACACGGAAGGCACGCCCCTTGGGCGCCTCACCTTGCGACACTTGCGTTGGTGTAAAGAAGAAAACCAAATTACTTTGGAATGCATTCAAGACAAACATACCCGCAACAGCCAATGCGACCACACCTGCTGTGATGAATAAAAATCGTTGGTGTCTAGGTTTCATCAGTGCCAATCCTTTCCATGCGTCTCTGCCGCAGCCAACTCTTGCGTCACTTGTGCCAAGGCATTGGCGCGCGCTTGTTTGACCCACCCCATTTCAAGAAGGATCAGTGCGGCAGTGACGCCAAAACTTCCCCAAACATAAAGGCCATAGCTTCCCATGGCCCAAAAATCTGACCAACTGTTCCAAATCATGATTGCGTCTCCAAGGCTTGGGCTTTGACCTCTGGTAAATCGGCCACCCACTGTGCATGTCGCTCTCGAACCAAAATGATGCTTCTCACGCGGTACAAAGCCATGGCAATGGCATACATCCAAAATGCGATGCCCATGATCAACATGGCTTCCAACATGGTCTGCGCCATGCTAGAGCCTTTGGTCATGGACACTGACGCGCCTTGGTGCAAGGTATTCCACCACTTCACCGAAAAATAAATGACCGGTACATTGAGTGCCCCTACCAAAGCCAAGATACCGCCCGCTTTGTCGGCGCGACGTGGATCGTCAATGGCGCTGGTTAAAGCGATGTAGCCTAAATACAAGAAAAACAAAATCAACTCTGAGGTGAGCCTTGCATCCCACACCCACCAGGCACCCCACATGGGCTTGCCCCACAAGGCGCCCGTCCACAAAGACAAAAACGCAAAGATGGCACCCGTCGGTGCAAGCGCACGGCCCATCATGCCGGACAAGCGGGTGTTGAATGTCAAACCCAGCAGCGCCCAAAACGCCATGGCCAAGTAAATCACCATGGACATCCACGAAGCTGGCACATGGACAAAGATGATGCGATAGCCTTCACCTTGCTGAAAATCGGTGGGGGCCACAAACAAGCCCAACCACATGCCCCATGCCATTAAGCCAGTGGCCAGCAATGCAAACACGGGCCAGAGTTTGCCCGCCAGTGGATAAAAAGTTTGAGGCGAAGCGTAATGAAAAAGTTTTTGCATCATTGGGTTAACCCACTCTCATGATTCAAGTGCAATTCGAAGCGATGCGGCACTGGCCAAAGGGCTGAACACCGCAGCAACCAGGGCCATGGCAGCCAAGATGGACAAATGCGCCGAAGCACCCAAGCCACTGATTTCTGCTTGAACTGCACCGGCACCAAACACCAAGGCCGGCACATACAAGGGCAGTACCAACAGGGACAGCAAGACATCGCCACCGCGCACACCCAAGGTGAGAGCAGCACCAATGGCGCCAATCAGCGACAAAATGGGCGTGCCCAACAACAAGCTGAGCGTCAAGGTCCACAAGGCATTGGCCGACAAGTCAAATTGCAAGCCCAAAACAGGCGCGAGCAAGACCAGAGGCAAACCTGACAACAACCAATGCGCCAGAATTTTGGCGGCGACCAACATCGACAAACTGTTGGGCGACAAAGCCATTTGTTCTAAAGTGCCGTCGGCATGATCTGCTGCAAACATGCGGCCCAAGGACAACATGCTGGCCAGCAGCGCGCCCACCCACAAAATACCGGGCGCCACCAATCGCAAGGTGTTCATTTCAGGGCCAATGCCCAAGGGGAACAAAGCGGCCACCACCACAAAGAAAAACACCGAGGTGATGACTTCGTTTTTGCGCCTGAGGGCCAGGGTTAAATCCCTTTTGACAATGGCAACAAAGGCACTCATGCGCTTAACCTGTATGAAAAGCCCTGCCCACCCAAGCTCACCGCTTGGTGACTGGTCAGCAGCACCATGCCCTGATTTGTCAAATGGGCGTTGATCACCTCGGACAAAGCGCTTTGGGCTGCCGTATCCAAGGCCACGAAAGGCTCGTCCAAAATCCACAACTTGGCCGTGCTCACCTGCAATCGAGCCAAGGCTGTGCGTCTTTTTTGCCCCTGAGACAAAACCCGAACGGGCAAATGCTCTCTGCCGCGCAAGCCCAACTGGGCCAAAGCCTTCATGGCATCGGGAACTGACAAAATACGCCCCGCGACGGCGGCATCTGCGCGCAGATTTTCCAAGGGCGTTAAATCTTCTTTGAGCGCCAATTGGTGCCCCAAATAAGCCAAATTGGCGCGAAATGCGTCTGGATTTTGAAGCACCGACTGCTGGTTCCAGGTAATTTCGCCCAACTCTAGGGCGCTCAGGCCACAGGCCAATCGCAATAAACTTGTTTTGCCCACCCCATTGTCACCTTCAAGGTGGAGCCATTGGCCGGGTTGGAGGGTAAAGGAAACGCCTGAAAACAGCCGCTTATCACCCCGAGAGCAAGAAAGATTGGTAACGCTGAACATGTGGCTGAATCATCGCAGATCAGACCCATTCAGAATTGATTCAAGTCAAAAATAATGGGCAAAAAAAAGGGCAAATTTGACTTTGCCCTTGAATTTTAGCGCTGAGGCTTATTCATCTGGTTCTTCGTACTCTTTAGGCAGCTGGTGGGCAATGCCTTTATGGCAGTCAATGCAGGTTTTGCCTTCTTCTTTGGCCTTCATGTGCTTTTTGTAAGGCGTTTGTTTTTGCAACTCGGCGCTCATGGCGTCGAAATTGTGGCAATTGCGGCATTCACGAGAGTTGTTTTCTTTCATTCGGGCCCATTCGTGACCTGCCAATTCAAAGCGTTTGGCTTCAAATTTTTCGGGCGTATCAATGCTGCCTGTGATTTTGCCCCAGACCTCAAAGCTGGCCTTGGACTTGCGGATCATTTTGTGAACCCAGTCTTTTGGCACATGACAGTCTGAACAAATAGCCCTGACACCGGTGCGGTTACTGTAGTGAATGGTCTCTTTGTATTCTTTGTAAACCGTGTCACGCATCTCGTGGCAGGTGGTACAAAACTCCAAAGTGTTGGTCATTTCCATGGCGGTGTTGAAGCCGCCCCAGAAAATAATGCCTGCCACAAAGGATGCGGAAGAAATGGCCAACAAAGAATACTTTGCGGGCTTGTTCAGGCTTCTCCAAATTCGTTTAAAGAGACCGACTTTCTCGTTGTCCATGATGACTCCTGACATTCAATATTTTCTAAGGCTTTACTTCAAGCGCAAACTTCAGAAGTTATGCGTCAAGGTCACAGCAATGGCGTTGGCCTTGTAATTGGGCGCCGATTGGTTGGTGGGGATCAATGTGGAAGGTGAGAAACCATATTGATAACCGTTGTAGTAGTAGTCAGCACTGCTCAGTTTTTGATACGCATAACGCACCGTTACTTTGCTGGCTTTGTCCACCTGGTAAGAACCTGTGAGGCTGGCTTGACCCAAGGTGCTTTTGATCTCGGGCAATTGACCGCAAGAGTTGATGGCCGCAGCGCTGCAAGTCAAACCGCCAAGTGTTGTGGTGGCGTAATTCAACACGGTGCCGTAAGCACCTGTACCCAAGGCGTAGGTCAGGTCACCGGCAATTTCCAATTTGCCGCCCATCAAGCCCGCTTGTTTGATACCCACACCGACTGTGGTGTCGTTGTCTTTCAACAAGTTGGTCCATGTGGCTGTCGCTGGAATACCGATGGCGGTGGCAGACGCTGCACTGGCCGTTGCGGTGTTGCGTTGCAAGCTGGTCAACTCACGCTCACGGTGTTGTTTGGTCACGTAGGCATACACCGAACCGTTTTCTTGGTACGCATAAGACGTATCGGCATTGAAGCTCCATGTATTGCCGTTTTGAACACCGTAGGTGCCCGTACCGTATTTGTCTTCAGTGTATTTGGCACTCAAACCCACAGACACTTGCTCGGTGGCTTCCCAGTTCATTTGTCCTTTGACAGACTGCTGTGTGCGCGTGGCCGAGAAGAATGGGTAGAAGCCGTAGTAGTCACCTGCATTCTGACCTTTAGGCGTCAGGTTGGGTGATGGCACAGGACCCGGTACTGCGCCATTGGTGCCGATGAAGTTGGAAATGGCGTAGGGATCGGTTGTGGCCTGACGGTCGCTGTAACCCACCCCCAAACGGAAGTCAACGGTGTCGCTGCCTTTCATGCGATAGGTGGCATCCACTCGGTCATCTTTGCTGGATGTGGCTGTGACGCAATTGGTTCCTGCTGGGTAGCCTGTGCCCACAGCATAGCTGTTGCACCAGCGCTCAATGTCTTCATGCACATACGCCACTCGCACAGATTGACCTGCTTGAACACGGTAGTCACCCGCAAACTCCATTTGAGATTTTTTGTTGCTCAACGGAGTGTTGGGATACAGCGCAGTGTGCTGTCCGCTGATCGCGTTGAAGTTTTGCATGTACGACGTGGTTTGGTTGTCACGTTCATCAAACTTCAAGCCGGCAGACAAAGTCCAATCTTTGTATGTGCGATCTGTCACTTTCACATCGGCATGCGTGTTGATCACTTCACCATTGAGAGAAGCGGTTGTTGAGGGCTTCACCATCAAACCGGTCTCTGGCGTGACAAAGTCACTGTTTTGCGTGTTGCGGCCATAGGACAAGTTGGCAACCAGTTTGGTTTTGGGCGCCAATGCATAAGCACCTTGCAAATTCAATTGATTGAAACTGTTGCTAGGTGCAGTGGTCATGGCCTGCAAGGCGCCTGTATAGGCCGTTGTGCCTGCAAAACTTTGGAAATTCACACGATCGTAATCATCGGTGTAAAAAGAACCAAAGTAGGACGCTGTGACATATGACTGATCGCCCTTCCAGTTCCAGGCCACTGTGACAGTGTCCGTTTTAGAGGCTGTTGGCATGGGCAGCACCGTCACGGCTTCACCCGTTGCACCGCCCACACCTGCCACACCAAAGCCCATCAACTTAGAGCCGCTCACAGCCAAATGGTTGTAATCAAAGCTGAGGCTGCTGCGCGCATCCAAAGCCATATTGGCGCTAACAGATGAATTTTTGCGTGTGGTGGAAATGTCCAAATTGTGGAAGGCGGCCAACTGATTGGCCGTTAGCACATTGGTACCCGCACCCGCAGTGGCCGCCAAACCGAAATTAGCGGGCAATGTGAATGAGTTGCCACCGATGGCGCCAATGTAAGGTGTTTGATAGCTGCCATCTAAGTTGTGACGCAGGGAGTCAAAACCCAACTTGTAGCTCCAGACACCTTGCTCAGAAGCACTCACCTCGGCAGAGCCCGACATCAAACCGATGTCGTTGGCCTTGATCGACCAACGCTCCAAACCACCTTGCTCGTTGTTGGTGTAAGCCGTGCCACCACGAACATTCAGCCCCCCCGTTAAACGACTTGCCGAAGTGTTCAGGCCGTTGTACTCACCAAATTTGGCGGAAGATGCAGAGGGTGTGACGACACCCAATTCCACGGTGTTGGCGGGCTGCGTCAAGGCCTTGATTTCGGCTTCGTCGGCTTGCGCCGCCATGCTCAACAACACACCCGACACGGCCAAGGCAATGGCACTCAACCGTAAATTATGACTTTGAACTTTCATTTTGTTCTCCGATAGAGGTTGATCAGCGTTGCAGGTAACCACCAGCGGGGCTGTTGGTGCCGTGGACTTGGCTGTGACAGTTCGTACAACTCCGTCCTACAATGTTTTTGCTTGGGAACTGAGCAGCACCGGCCGCATTGGTTCTTGCCAAGCCACCTTGATAACCAGCGGCATTCACACCGGCAGGTGTACCACTGGCATGGGTACCGTCATGGCACTCTTGACAGAGGAAGGGAGCCCGTGATTTGAGCAAAGGTGTGATGTTGGAACCGTGAGGTGTGTGGCAGTTTGCGCAGTCTTCTGCAACGGGCTGGTGCTCGAACAAGAAGGGTCCGCGTTTTTCGGCGTGACACTGATAGCAAGTTTCAGTCACTGTATTTTTCTTCAACAGTTTGGGGCCGGTAGAGCCGTGTGGGTTGTGGCAATCTGAACAAGCCACTTTGCCTTCTTCAAGGGGGTGGTGAGAGATTTTTTTGCCGTCAGCACGTTGCTCTTTATGGCAGGTGTAGCAAACTTCAGTTTGAGTTTTTTTGGACAAAACTTTGTCGGCAGGACGGTGCACCTTGTGGCAATCGTTACAAGCTACGCCGCTGGTGTCGTGCTTGCCACCATCCCAATTGTTGCGCTTGCTGTCTTTGTGGCAAGTTAAGCACTGGCCAGCGCGCTCTTTGTCGTCAGACAATTTGAAGGCGCCTTTTTTGAAGACCACATCGGGTGCTGCGCGCACTTTGGTGACGGGGTCACCTTTCACGTGTTTGTCGCTTGCACCGTGGCAAGACTGGCAGTTAGGGGCTTTGGGATCGCCCTTCACACCGTGTTTTGTTTGGTAGATTGACAAGACGGGTGCGGATTCGCTTTCGTCGTGGCACTTGGTACAGATGGCGTCTTTTTTAAGCGCCTCTTGTGCGCGCTGCGCATTGGCTGGATTTGCAGCAGGCGCGTCAGCTGCGTGAGCTGACAGCGTCGTCGCTGTCAGGCCGAAGCTGCAAAGTAGCACCAAGGCCGACATGAACTTGCGGATAAATTTCATAGTGATACCCAAATGGTTAGACATTGATGTGTCCAGTAATTACTGGGCCAAAATCCACTGCACCAAGTTTTTAATCTGTGCGGCGTCTTTAGGAGGGGAAGTTTTCACAACTTTGTGCTCTTCTTCGTGGCCATCAGGAAATTTGGCTTTCTCGCCTGATGTGATGTGCTCGATCAAACGCGATTCGGCATTGGCCTTGCCTTTGTATTTGGCTGCCACTGCTTTGTAGGCAGGACCATCTTTTTCTTTGTCAATCGCGTGGCACTTCAAGCAGTTGTTTTGCTTGGCCAACGCCTTTGCCGCCTCTTCGTCCAAGGCGTTCGCGCTTGGGAAAAATGCCAATGTGGACAAAGCCACAGCGGCCGACAGTGCAAACTTGAGATTGATTTTCATTGGATGATCCCTTTTTCAACGTTCTTAAATTCCTAGTCACGATTCTCTGGTTTGAGGGTGACTTTGAATATCAGCGCGAGATGAATTTGGTCATAGGAATATTCCTATGACACTGGGAATGCCCCAATGAAACGGGCCTCAGTCAGCCAATAAATGATGCGCAATAGCGTATCGAACCAAGTCGACCTGGGTGCTCATGGCCATTTTGGTCATGATGTGTGACTTGTGTGTGCTGACAGTTTTGATGCTCAAGGAAAGCTCATTGGCAATGTCGGTCATGCTCTTGCCGCGCACAATCCGATCAAATATTTGAAACTCGCGATCACTCAAGCGTTTGTGCGGTAAAGCTTCTGCGTGAGGGGCGGCCTCTGAAACAAGCAACTCTGCCACTTTGGCGCTGAAGTAAACACCGCCTGCAGCCACTTTTCTCAAAGCCGGCAAAATCAAATCACTGTCGCCTTCTTTGGACAAATAGCCGGATGCGCCAGCACGGAGCGCCCGCACAGCGTATTGCTCTTCTGGGTGCATGCTGAAAATCAAAATGGGGCATTTTGGTTTTTCAGACTTGATGAGTTTGATGAGCTCGATGCCACTTCTGCCTGGCATCGACAAATCGAGCACCACCAAATCCCAATTTCGCTCTCGCACTTTTTCCAGTGCCTGCGTACCATTCGTGGCCTCACCCGCCACCACCATGTCGTCCGTATCGCCCAGGATTTTTTTCAGGCCATCGCGGATGATGGCGTGGTCATCGGCTATCAAGACTTCAATTTTCACGCTTTACCCCCCACTTCATCGTCCATCAGTGGCAAGGTCACTTCGAGGCGAACACCCGGGTGGCTTTCTGAATGAAATGCGGCAGAGATGCTAAAAACACCGCCCAGCGCATTGACGCGCTCCCGCATGCTGACCAAACCGATGCCACCCATTCTGATTTTTTCAGGCATGCCAACACCATCATCTTGAATGCATAAACAGATCGCATCACCCACGACTGCCAATGTGACAGAGACATGCTTGGCATGTGCATGGCGCAAGATGTTGGTCAAAGACTCTTGCACAATTCGAAACAAGGCTGTTGCCCTTGCCACGTCGTGCACCAGCTCATGCGAGGGAAGGTTCAACTCTATTTGCAAGTCACTGCGTTTAGAAACTTCGGACACATGCCATTCAACGGCCTCTGAAAAACCAAAATCATCCAAAATGAGGGGCCTTAAATCACTGGAGATTCTTCGCACAGATGTGATGGCAACGTCCAGCATTTTCTTCATGTCAGATACACGATCAATGGGCATTTCTCTGCCTTCTTTGAGTCTTGAACTGAGCCATGCCAACTCCAATTTCAAGCCTGTCAATTGTTGTCCAATGTCGTCGTGCAACTCCCGGGAGATGCGCGAACGCTCTTGTTCACGCACCTCTTGCAAGGAAGAAGACAAATCTCTGAGTTGCTCATTCAATTGACGCATCTCAGCTTCTGCTTGTCGCCGTTTGGTGACATCGCGCAAAACAGCCGTCATTTGCACATTTCCGCCAATGCTTGTTTTGGAGATACTTGACTCAATTGGAAACTCTGTGCCGTCCGATCTTCGCCCCATCACATCCAGTCTGGGCGCCATGGCACGAGATGCACCGTCAGAGTCCAAAAATGTTGCAACATGGCTTTGGTGAGAATGCCGCATGTTCAATGGCAACAAATTCGACAAAGGCTGACCCAGAACCTCTTTTGAATTCATTTGAAACATCTTTTCTGCAGCAGGATTAAAAAGCAAAATATTTTGTTTTTCATCAACGCCCACAATGGCATCCATCACCGATTCAATTGTGTGGTGATACCTGATGTGCGCCTCATTCAATGCCAATGCCATGGCTTCTTCACGTTCCAGTTCTCGCTTGAGCAATCCAGCCACGGTCACAATGGCAATCAACATCAGCACAGCGCCCAATGCAATGGGCACAGAGGTCTCTCGCCAAGAGGCCAGCGACATGTCTTCATCGTTCATCACACTGACCAAGAACGGGAAATTTTTGAGGCGGCCCAGTGAAAATACAGCGGACGTGCCATTGCCGCTTTGGTGCTGAATCGTTTTGACTTCCCCGCCCAACTGAGGAAGAGATTCTTTGTTCAATTCAGGCGCCAAAGTGCCCAACAAGATTTCACGATGCGGCGAGCTGGCCACCAAAATGCCGTCCGCCATGTAGATGGAAATGGGCCTGTCATATTCGAGTTTCACATGACTGAAAAGTTGCTCCAAATTGGCAATTTGCATCGCCACCACAATCACGCCTTTGAACTCACCGTTGATGCCTTCAATGCGACGCGCCATGTTCAAAGTCCAAGAGCCTTTGTCTTTATTTTGTTGTGGGCGTTCTATGATCAAGCCAGGATCTGTGTTGGCTAGAAATGCCTTGTAGTAATGTTGATTTGAAACATTGACGCTGAGGTCTGTGTCACTGTTAGAGCCATTGACCACTTGACCGCGGTCATTGACCAGGAAAAGACTGCCCGTGGCATGCAAGGCATGCGCACGGGTGTTGAGCAACAAATGGACTTGCTCGCTGTCGAGCGAAAATTGACGGCCAAAAGTTGTGTGCAGGCGCTCTTGCACGCCTTGCAGCACCAAGTCGGCAGATTCAAAACTGTGTTCAGTTTGACGCATGAAAAGCTGCGTCAAGCTTTGCGTTTCTTCGCGCGAATGCGCCAACTCGCGCGTCTTTAAATCACTCAATAGCACCAAGACAGCAACGATCACGACGCAGACGGTGATACCGGCCAACAAGATCACGGAGTGTGCAGGTTTGATACTGAGACGCATGCCCTGATTTTGCGGGCTGGCGACTTTTAAAACGCTTTCAAACGGTCTTCAATGCTTGATCTAAATCAAGAATCAGGGGATGAAGTGATTGGCTAGGCCGATGTCGTACGGTCAGCTGCCAATTCTCTGGCTTGCTTTTCAGCCTCGGCTTTGCGATACAGGCTCAAGACATTGGGCAAGCGCTCCAGCATTTCCACCCATTCAAACTCAAACGGCAAACCGATCCAATCACCATTGGCCTTCAAACCTGCAATGCAGGCCTTGATTTTGTGGCGGGCCACATCAAAGACTTGCAACTCTTCCTCGTTCAAGGACTCACGCTTGTTCTTGGAGATTTCAGCCTCCAGCAGCACCAGCATGTCGTGGTGAACCGCCAGTTCGTGCTTCAGGGTTTCGGAAGATCGGTGACCCGTGTGCGGGTGTTGGATTTCTTCCAGCTTTTCGGCGATTTCTTTGAAGTTCTGTTGGGTTTGAAAGTAAAAAATCAAAAAACCAGCCAACAGGATGAACAGGATGCCAACCACCAACAGGAAAAAATTGTCCATTCAGGACCTCACTTCCGAGAATTAGACCCATCCTACTCAAGAGTGGCACTTGCAGCAACTCCGCACAAATCCCTAATGACCCTTTCGGCAAATAAGCTGCTTCAAAGCTACACTGCGCTGCAAGGAGAATCTGTCTGTGAACCACCCTGCTACCCTCGCCACCCCTTTGTCTTCTCAGCAAGAGATCGCCCGCTTTGGCAGCGGCAAGGCGGTGCACCGGCTTGAAGATCAGCAATTGTTGTTGGGCGCGGGGGTCTATGCCAATGACGTCAGCTTGCCCCATCAAGCGCATTTGGTTTTCCTGCGCTCCCCCTACCCTCATGCCAGCATCACCCGTTTGGACACCCAAGCCGCCAAAGCCATGCCAGGCGTGTTGGCCGTCTTCAGCGGCCAAGACCTGCTGAGCGCCGGCGTCAAGCCCATGGCCCGCCCCATGAATTTCAAGCGAGCGGATGGCTCACCTCTTTCCTGCCCCACTCGCCACATTTTGGCAACCGATACGGTTCGCTTTGTGGGCGAGCCCATTGTGGCGGTGGTGGCAACGTCTGATGAGTTAGCCCGCAACGCCATGGAGGTCATTGGGATTGATTTTGATGCACTTCCCAGCGCCACCACTTTGGCCGATGCTTTGGCACCCCAAGCGCCATTGTTCACAGAAGCGCCTGACAACCGTGTGGCCGAAACCCGTTACGGCAACGTGCAGGCCACCCAAGCGGCCTTTGAACAAGCGGCGCATGTAGTTCATTTAGACATCGTGAATCAGCGCGTGGCGGCTTTGTCCATCGAGCCACGCAGTGTGCTGGCCTACCCAGATCAAGGCAGATTGCACATCCGCATGAGCAGCCAAATGCCCACCGGCGTGCGCAACACCGTTTCCGATTTGCTCAGCATTGACAAAGAAAAAATTCGCGTCATTGTGGGCGATGTGGGCGGTGGTTTTGGCATGAAGACTGGGGCCTACGCGGAAGACGTCGTCACGGCCTATTGCGCCCACACCTTGCAACGCCCTGTTAAGTGGATTGCCGATCGCAGCGAAGAATTTTTGAGCAGTTCCCACGGCCGCGACATTCAAACCAAAGCCTCTTTGGCGCTGGCCAGCGACGGCAAAATTTTGGGGCTGCGCATTGAAAGCCTCGCCAACGTTGGCGCTTACCCCACCATGACCGGCTTGGCCATTCAAATGATGATTGGCCCTTGGGTTCAAAGCAGCGTTTACGACATTCAAACCATCGACTTCCACTTCACAGGTGTCTTGACCAATACCGCCAGCACCGGCGCCTACCGCGGTGCAGGGCGCCCTGAAGCCATTTACAACATGGAACGCCTGATGGACGAGGCAGCGCGTGTCAGTGGCATTGACCGCGTGCAATTGCGTCGCCGCAACTTCATTCAACCCTCACAAATGCCGTACAAGAACCCCATGGGGCAGGTGTACGACACAGGCGCGTTTGAGATGATCATGGACCAAGGTTTGGAAAAAGCCGATTGGACGGGTTTTGCACAGCGTGAAGCAGCGTCCAAGGCCAATGGCCTGTGGCGCGGCTTAGGCATTGCCACTTTTCTAGAGTGGACTGGCGGCAATGCCTTGGAAGAAAACGTGCAAGTGCAAATTTTGGCCGACGGCACCATCGAAGTGGCTTCGGCAGTGAATGCCATGGGTCAAGGCATTGCCACCTCGTTGGCCCAATTGGTGGTTGACGTGTTTGGCGTTGACATTGCCAAAGTGCGCGTCATCTTGGGCGACACAGACCGCGCCAATGGCTTTGGCAGTGCAGGCTCTCGCTCCCTGTTCACAGGTGGCTCGGCCATGCGCGTAGGGGCTGAAAAAACCTTGGACAAAGCGCGTGAGTTGGCAGGCCAGGCCTTGGAAGCTTCCCCTGCCGATTTGGCTTATGAAAGCGGTACCTTCAGCGTCAAAGGCACCGACATGAAAATCAGCTTGGCCGATTTGGCCAAGCGCCAGCCCGACGCCAGAATTGAAATGCAATCGAGTACCACCGCCAGTGGACCCACATGGCCCAATGGCTGCCACATTTGTGAGGTAGAAATCAATCCTTCAACAGGTGAAACGCATGTGGTGTCTTACACCTCCATGAACGACGTAGGCCGCATCGTCAACCCGATGATTGTGGAAGGCCAATTGGATGGTGGCGCCGTTCAAGGCATGGGACAGGCACTGCTTGAAAACTTGGTTTACGACGCCGAGAGTGGGCAGCTCGTGACGGGCAGTTTGATGGACTACGCGGCACCACGCGCAGACATCATGCCGCAAATGTTCCATACATTTACAAACCAAACGGTGCCCAGTACCAACAACGTCTTGGGTGTGAAAGGCGTGGGCGAACTTGGCACCATTGGCGCCACACCCTGTGTGGTGAATGCCATTGCTGATGCATTGGCGCGAAATGGCAATCAGCAAAAATCACAAAATCTGCAAATGCCTCTAACTCCTTTTAGATTGTGGGAATTACTTAACGGCGCGTGAGTCAAACTCACAAATAATGGATACTTTGATACTATTTCTCTCAACAGAATATTAGAATTAAGTTATGAACATGAAAAGCACAACAGCCGCCAACGCCTATCTGCGATTTTTGCAGTTGGCGCGTGGCATTCAGCAATTGCCGGATGCGCCGCAGTTAGACGCCAATGAAAAAGCATTGCTTGAAGAAGTTGCGCTGCGTTGGTTTGAAAATCGAACCATGTCTGTTCGCGAAGCCATTGGCCTAGCGCAGTTGGGCTCACCAGCCACTCTGCACAAACGCATTACACGCCTGCGTCAAAAAGATTTGCTGATGACCTTCAATCAGCCAGAAGACAAACGTGCCAAGTACCTCATCCCTACCGAAAAAACCATCGCCATGTTTGGCGATTTCGGCAAGAAGATGAACACAGCAACAGTTCCCGCTTAAGCACGCGCTGTGACGCTTAAGCGTCTAGTGATCTGCCAAAAATAATTCTTGCAGGTCGCTTAAAAAATCAAAGCCCCGCTCTGTGGGCCAAACCCTGTTGAGGTCTCTGGCAATCAATTGCTTGGCTTCGGCATTGGCCAAACCTTTTTGAATGGACGTCATGGCCAAGCCGGTTCTTGCCATGTAGTCGGTCAAGCTAAAGCCTTCTTTCAAGCGCAATGCATTCAACATGTATTCAAAAGGCAAGTCTTCTCGCGACACTTCTTCGTGCTGCGTTACAGGCGCCCCTTTGAGTGCTTGTGAAAGGTACAACTGCGGCTCGCGGTAGCGAACTTGGCGCACCACGCGGTGTGCAAAACTCAGCTTGCTGTGTGCGCCCGCACCAATGCCCAGGTAATCACCAAACTGCCAGTAGTTGAGGTTGTGCCAGCAACGG
Organism: Limnohabitans sp.; assembly: GCA_024642215.1. Lineage (GTDB taxonomy): Bacteria > Pseudomonadota > Gammaproteobacteria > Burkholderiales > Burkholderiaceae_C > Limnohabitans_A. The sequence continues at coordinate 3,254 of JAHEBO010000054.1, read as the reverse complement.
TGGCCTGGCTTGGCATACGCAGACACTTCATAACGCTGCAAACCTTCTGCGGCCGTCATCTCGGTGATCAAGTCCATCATGGCGTAGGCATCGTCATCCTCAGGCAACACCGGTGGATGCTTGGCAAACATCGTGTTGGGCTCAATGGTGAGGTGATAGATGGAAATGTGTGGCGGCTTGAAGCTCAACGCCGTTTGAATGTCTTGCGTTAGATCGGCCAAGGTTTGACCTGGCAAGGCATACATCACATCCAAATTAAAGGTGTCAAACGCCGTCTGCGCTTCTTCTACCGCGGCCATGGCCTGGTCTCGGTTGTGCACGCGTCCCAAGGCTTTTAAATGAGCGTCGTTGAAACTTTGCACACCTATCGACAAGCGCGTGACGCCCGCCGCACGAAAAGCTTTGAAACGATCTTTTTCAAAAGTGCCTGGATTGGCTTCCAAAGTAATTTCGGCTTCGGCCTCCAAGGGCAAGCGCGCGCGAATGCCACTGATCAAGCGATCGATGCTGGCAGGCTCAAACAAACTGGGCGTGCCGCCGCCAATGAAAATGCTGTGAACGGGGCGCCCCCAAATCAAGGGCAAGCTGGCTTCTAAATCGGCCAGCAGCGCATCGATGTAGCGCTGCTCAGGCATCCCCTGCTCTGTGTCGCGCCACTCATGCGAATTGAAATCACAGTAAGGACATTTTTTGATGCACCAAGGCAAATGCACATAGAGCGACAACGGTGGCAAGGACTGCAACTGCAACAAGCCAGGTCGCATGGCATGCACCACATCAAACGGGTTGCTCATGTTTTAGAGGCCCCAGCGTTCGCGCATCAAAGCCACCATGGCTTGCGATGAGCGGCCACGATGGCTGTTGGCATTTTTAACATCCTCTGGTAACTGCGCAAAGGTTTTACCAAACTCTGGCACAAACAAAATGGGATCAAAACCAAAGCCATTGCTGCCAACAGGTTCGCGTGCAATTTGAACTTCCACGCGCCCCACAGCAATCAGGGGTTCTGGGTCTTCGGCACTGCGAAGCGCCACCAAAGTGCTGACCATGGCAGCTCGTCGATTTTCAATAGCAGCCATTTGTTCTATGACGGCTCGCACATTGTTGGCATCTGACTTTTCATAACCAAATTGCGTACAGTAATAAGCGGTGTCCACGCCTGGCAATCCACCAAATGCGTCGATGCACAAACCCGCATCGTCCGCCACGGCAGGCAAGCCACTTTGTGCAGACGCATGACGTGCTTTGGTCAAGGCATTTTCAACAAAGGTTTTGTAAGGTTCGGGCGCTTCTGAAATGTTCAACTCAGATTGACGCACCAGCTGCACATTCAACACACTGAACATGCTTTGCAGTTCTGCCAATTTGCCCGCATTGTTAGATGCCAAAACCATTTTCATGGATTCAAGCTCCGGCGTGCACGTGCGTTTGACGCGATTGCTTTTGCAATTGCACCAATTCGGCAATGCCTTTTTCGGCCAAGGCTAACAAACTGTCCATTTCTTTGCGCGTAAACGCTACGCCTTCAGCGGTGCCCTGCACTTCCACAAAATTGCCAGCGCCCGTCATGACCACGTTCATGTCGGTGTCGCATGAAGAGTCTTCGGTGTAATCCAAATCTAGCAAAGGCGTGCCGTTTTTCAAACCGACAGAAATGGCCGCGACAGAATCGATGATGGGCGATTCTGTCAATTTGCCTTGGTGCATGAGCCAGTCAACGGCATCCAGCGCCGCCACAAAGGCACCCGTGATGCTGGCCGTGCGCGTGCCACCATCGGCTTGCAGCACATCGCAATCCAAATGAATGGTGCGCTCGCCCAATTTTTTCAAATCAAACACGGCACGCATTGAACGGCCAATGAGTCGTTGAATTTCTTGTGTACGACCACTTTGTTTGCCGCGCGCGGCCTCACGATCGCCCCGGGTGTGCGTGGCTCGGGGCAGCATGCCGTATTCGGCCGTGACCCAACCTTCGCCGGTGCCCTTTTTGTGGCCAGGCACTTTCTCTTCCACCGATGCCGTACACAGGACGCGTGTATCGCCAAACTCGATCAGGACGGAGCCTTCGGCGTGGACGGTATAGCCGCGCGTGATGCGGACATTGCGCAATTGGTCTTGCGTGCGGCCGTGGGCACGGGCAAAGGTGGGCTGTTGGGTTGTGGTCATGTGACGTTCTTTGTAACGGTATGGCGGATCGGGTTGAGGATTGAACGCGTTAGATCGATTTAAATCGAAAATCAAGATTAGTTTGAGATAATTCGGGATGGGCTTGAGGCATTCGCAAAGCTCCCGATTGAATCGCAGCCCCTTGTCTGCCGCATCCTAGAAAGAATCCATGCCAGTTTACAGTATGACCGGGTACGCCAGCGTGCAATCCAGCACGCCAGCAGCCGAGGCCAACGCCGAGACATCGGCCACCCCTGCAATGCGTTTTGGCCTAGAAATTCGTTCGGTCAATAGCCGCTTTTTAGACCTGAGCTTTCGCCTGCCCGACGAACTGCGCCACACCGAACCAGCACTCCGTGAGCACATTACCCAACACATCAAGCGAGGCAAAGTGGAAGTCCGCGCGGTGTATCACAGCGCCCAAGACAATGACCTGGCCGATCCATCCATTGGCACCCTGCAAAAGCTGGTGGGTCTGCAAAACAAAATTCAAAGCTGGCTGCCCCAAGCACGAGATTTGAGTGTGTCCGATGTCATCAAATTGGCTTCACACGAAAAATCTGGCGCAGGCTTGCAAGATGCCGACCTCATGCCCTTGGCCACCCAAGCGGTTAAAGCACTCAAAGATGCCCGTGCCCGGGAAGGCGCCCGCTTGGCCGAGATGCTGCAAGACCGCATTGGCCAGCTGCGCAGCTTGGCCGAACAAGCCGCCCCATTGCTGCCCCAATTGGTCGAACAACAGCGACAGCGCTTCATTGACCGGTGGAACGAGGCCATGGCTTTATCGGATGGGAATGTATCGTCCGATGTGGCCAAAGACCGCGCCCTCACCGAAGCCACCGCTTTTGCCATTCGCATCGACGTGGCAGAGGAACTCACCCGCTTGGCCTCGCATTTGGACGAAATCAGCCGCTTGGTCAAAAAAGGCGGCGACATTGGCAAACGCCTTGACTTCCTCATTCAAGAACTGCATCGCGAAGCCAACACCTTGGGCTCTAAGTCAGCGGCCCTAGAACTGACCAAAATCTCGGTGGACATGAAGGTCTTGATTGAGCAAATGCGCGAGCAGGTACAAAACATCGAATAAG
>JAHEBO010000048.1 GCA_024642215.1 Limnohabitans sp. | reverse complement strand
AAGCAAATCAAAGCCAAAACAGTTGACTTTGGTGCTACTGATGCACCTGTTAGCTTCGAAGATTTGGAAAAAGACGGCATGGTTCAATTCCCAGCCATCATTGGGGGTGTGGTCCCTGTTGTGAACATTGAAGGCATCAAGCCGGGTCAAGTCAAATTGACGGGGGAGATGTTGGCCGATGTGTTCTCGGGTGCCATTGCCAAGTGGAATGACAAGCGCATTGCTGACATGAACCCTGGCATTGCATTGCCTGATGCTGCGATCACGGTGGTGCACCGTGCCGATGGTTCTGGCACAACCGCTGTGTTTACAGACTACTTGGCCAAGGTCAATGCCAATTGGAAATCAACAGTAGGTGCTGGTGCTGCTGTGAAGTGGCCCGCTGCGTCTTCTGTCGGTGGCAAGGGCAATGAAGGTGTTGCAGCCAATGTCAGCCGCATTAAAAATGCAGTGGGCTATGTAGAGTACGCCTACGCCAAGAAAAACAACATGACGCACTTGAACTTGCGCAACCAAGCCGGTCAAGTGGTCGCACCGGACGATGAAACCTTCGCTGCAGCTTCAGCAAGCACCGACTGGTCTAAAGTTCCTGGCATGGGCATTTATTTGACCAACGCACCAGGTGCCAAGTCATGGCCCATCACTGGCGCGTCTTTCATCTTGATGTACAAAGACCCAGCCAACAAAGCCAATTCAGCTGAAGTGTTGAAGTTCTTTGAGTTCGCATTCAAAGAAGGCAAGAAAATGGCTGCTGATTTGGAATATGTGCCCATGCCTGATGCAACGACCGATTTCATTCGCAAAAACGTTTGGAACAAAATCAACGTTAAATAACGTGCAAGTTTAGATTTGCACCTTCCTAGAAGTTAGACATGAACAATGAAGACGACTTGATGACCTCGCACCGCCAGAGCGTGTTGCGCTGGCAGCGGTGGCAAGATTTTTTCTTTGAGAAAACCACACTGGTATTTGCCTTGTCTACCTTGGTGGCATTGACGGGCATCATCGTCTCATTGTTTGTCAGTTCAATGCCGGTGTTGCAAACATTTGGCTTGAAGTTTTTCTACACCATCGAATGGGACATCATCAATTCCCAGTTTGGTGGTTTGATCGCTATTTTTGGCACGGTGGCTACGGCCACCATTGCCATTGTGATTGCCTTGCCCCTGAGTTTTGGCATTGCCGTGTTCTTGACCGAAACATGCCCGATGAGACTGCGCCGTCCTTTGGGAACGGCCATTGAGCTGTTGGCAGCTGTGCCTTCCATCATTTATGGCATGTTTGGTTTGTTCGTATTTGCGCCCTTGTTTGCAGAGTACGTGCAACCTGCCTTGGCGTCCACACTGGGTCAAATTCCAGTCATCGGTATTTTGTTTACCGGTGCCTTCAATGGCATTGGCATTTTGGCAGCGGGTCTCATTTTGGCCATGATGATTTTGCCGTTCATCGCCTCTGTGATGCGCGATGTGTTTGAAATCGTGCCGCCTATTCTTAAAGAATCTGCTTACGGCATTGGATGTACCACATGGGAAGTGGTCACCAAGATTGTCTTGCCCTACACCAAGACCGGTGTGGTTGGGGGCGTCATGCTGGGGCTGGGTCGCGCATTGGGGGAAACCATGGCCGTTACGTTTGTGATCGGCAATGCCCACAAGCTGTCGCCCTCCTTGTTTTCACCTGGCAACTCGATTGCATCAACCCTGGCCAATGAGTTTGGTGAAGCCGAACCTGGCTTGCACTATTCATCCTTGTTCGCTTTGGCTTTGGCGCTGTTTGTCATCACATTGGTCGTGTTGTCACTGGCCAAGTGGATGCTGATGCGTGCCGAAGCCAAGAAAGGTCTCAAAACATGAGCAACATGGACCCCAGCATTTACGCAAGACGCAAACGTGTCAACTTCATTGGCATGATGCTGTCGATGTCTGCCATGGCCGTTGGCCTTGGATTTTTACTTTGGATTTTGAGCATCTTGATGTTGAAGGGCTTCTCGGCCTTGCATCTGTCCATGTTCCTCGAAAGCACCCCTGCGCCCGGCTCCGATGGCGGTGGATTGGCCAACGCCATTGTAGGCAGTTTGATGATTGTGGTGTCTTGTGCTTTGATCAGTACACCCATTGGCGTGCTGGCAGGCGTTTATTTGTCGGAGTATGGCGATCGCAGCCGCCTGGCTTCTGTCACGCGTTTTGTCAATGACATCATGTTGTCGGCACCCTCCATTGTGATTGGCTTGTTTGTCTACGCCATGGTGGTTGTGCCCAGCAAACACTTCTCCGGCTGGGCTGGTACCGTGGCACTCACCCTGATTGCCATTCCTGTGGTGGTTCGGACCACTGAGAACATGCTGAAGCTGGTGCCAGTCAGTTTGCGTGAGGCCGCTTTTGCCCTGGGTGCACCTAAGTGGAAAGTTTCTACTTCTGTTGTTTTGAAAGCTGCGCGCAGTGGCGTGATGACCGGTCTGCTATTGGCGCTGGCGCGAGTCAGTGGTGAAACGGCCCCCTTGTTGTTCACTGCGCTCAACAACCAATTCTTCAACTTGGACATGAACAAACCCATGGCCAATTTGCCTGTGGTGATTTTCCAATTTGCCATGAGCCCCTATGAGAATTGGGTGAATTTGGCATGGGGTGGCGCGTTGCTCATTACCTTGACAGTGCTCACCTTGAACATCATTGCGCGCGTTGTGTTTCGCGAAAAAGTAGCGGCTTAATTTAATCCTATTCAACATGAATTCAAAACCTGAATCCAACGAAACCATTCTAGAAGTTCGCGACTTGAACTTCTACTACGGCGCATTCCAAGGCCTGAAGCACATCAACCTGAACATCCAGAAGAACACGGTCACAGCGTTCATTGGGCCGTCAGGTTGTGGCAAATCCACTTTGCTCCGAACCCTCAATCGCATGTATGACCTGTATCCAGGCCAACGTGCAGAGGGCGAAATTTTGTTTGGTGGCCAAAATATTTTGGACCCCAAGCAAGACTTGAATTTGTTGCGCTCACGCATTGGCATGGTGTTTCAAAAGCCAACCCCCTTTCCAATGTCTATTTATGACAACATTGCGTTTGGTGTCCGCTTGTACGAAAAACTGTCACGCAGTGACATGGACGACCGTGTGGAATGGGCTTTGCAAAAAGCAGCCATCTGGGACGAGGTTAAAAACAAGTTGAACCAAAGCGGTTTGTCATTGTCAGGTGGCCAGCAGCAACGTTTGTGCATTGCGCGTGGTATTGCCGTCAAACCCTCTATTTTGTTGTTGGACGAACCCACTTCTGCGCTGGACCCTATTTCTACCGGAAAAGTGGAAGAGCTGGTTCATACCTTGAAAAGCGAGTACACCGTGGTGATCGTCACCCACAACATGCAGCAAGCCGCCCGTGTTTCCGATTACACGGCGTACATGTACTTGGGTGAATTGATGGAGTTTGGTGAAACTGACCAAATTTTCATGAAGCCAGCCCGTCAAGAAACCGAAGATTACATTACCGGCCGTTTCGGCTGATCAGGAGAGCCAAAAATGGACAAACACATTTCCAGTCAGTTTGACAATGAGTTGGGCAGTGTCTCTAGCCGAGTGCTTGAGCTGGGCGGTTTGGTCGAGTCACAAATTCGCCATGCGGTTTATGCGTTGTCGCATTTCAACAATGAAGTGGCCGACCAAGTGATCGCAGGCGAAGAAAAAGTCAATTCAATGGAAGTTGAAATCGATCGCGATTTGTCTTCCATCATTGCGCGTCGTCAGCCTACTGCACGTGACTTGCGTTTGCTGATTGCCATTTCCAAAATGACAGCCAATTTGGAGCGCGTAGGCGATGAGGCAGAAAAAATAGCCCGCATGGTTAAAGCCATTGGCGCAAGTGGCAATGCCCGATTTTTGCCCTCGTCCGAGCTGCGAATTGCTTCAGACTTGGCTTCAGGCTTGCTGCGCAAAGCCTTGGATGCATTTGCACGCTTGGATGTCACTGAAGCTGTGAGCATCTTGAAAGAAGACGATTTGATTGACGCCGAGTTTGATGGCTTTGTGCGCAAATTGGTCACTTACATGATGGAAGACCCTCGCACCATCTCAGCCAGCTTGGATTTGTTGTTCATTGCCAAAGCCATTGAACGCATTGGCGATCATGCCAAAAATATTGCGGAGTTCATCATCTATGTAGTGAAAGGCGCTGACGTGCGTCACATTGCTTTTGCCGATGTGGAGTCTGCTGTTAAATGAGAAACCTGCCGCGTATTCTCATCGTAGAAGACGAGCCGGCCATTGCCGAGTTGATTGCCGTCAATTTGCGCCACAATGGTTTTCAGCCAATTTGGGCCATGGACGGCATCACAGCTCAAAAAGAGCTTGACGATGTGCTGCCTGATGTGATTTTGCTCGATTGGATGTTACCAGGAGACAGCGGTCTAAGCCTGTCAAAGAAATGGCGGAGCCATGCCCGCACCAAAGACATCCCCATCATCATGTTGACCGCCCGAAGCGAAGAGTCGGATCGCGTGTCGGGTTTGGATTCTGGTGCAGACGATTACATCGTCAAACCTTTTTCTACCAAAGAACTGTTGGCGCGCATTCGTGCTGTTTTAAGACGCCGTGCGCCGGAGCAGTCAGGTGGTCGAATTCAGATGAGTGATTTAATCCTGGACGCCGATACGCACCGTGTCACTTATCAAGATCAAGCACTCAAACTGGGGCCCACCGAGTTCAAATTGCTTCAATACTTCATGACACACAAAGAGCGTGTTCACAGCCGTGGGCAATTGTTAGACCGTGTCTGGGGTGATCATGTGTTCATCGAGGAGCGCACAGTCGATGTGCATGTGAAGCGCTTGCGGGAGGCCTTGGGTGCCGCTGGTGTCATGGTTGAAACAGTCAGGGGCGCTGGCTATCGCTTTACTGAGCTGAAGCCATCTACACCACCGTCTTCAGCCGCCTCGTCTTAAGTCGATCCATGTTCTCTAGATTTTTAGGCTTGGTATTTTGGATGGCGGTGATGGCCGCCATGGGATATTGGTATGCGCAAGTACTGGGCGCCCTGGTCGGCGCTTTGTCTTTTACGCTTTTCACAATTGGCAAAGATTTATGGCGTGGTCAAAAAATCTCCAAATGGCTAAGACACAATACAGTTCAAGAGCCTCCAGTATTGGGCGGTTTGTGGGGAGACTTGATCGATCGATTGCGCAGAATATTGAACGATCAAAAGAAGTTGACGGAAGCACATCAGCAGCGCTTGCAAGACTTTTTGTCTGCCATCCAAGCTTCGCCCAACGGCGTTGTATTGCTCGACCCAGATGGCCGCATTGAGTGGTGCAACCAGACCGCAGCGCAACACTTGGGATTTGATACCAAGCGTGATCTGATGCAACATGTCGTGCACTTGGTCCGTGATCCTGTTTTTAACAAGTATTTTGCGCAGACGACCCATGATGGTGAAGTCATCATTGAGGGACGGTCCACTTCGTTGGCATTCAGTGTGAAGTTGTCGGTTCAGTTGCATGCTTATGGCGAAAACAGGCAGTTGTTATTGACCCGCGATGTCACTGCATTGGCGCAAGCAGATGCGATGCGTCGAGATTTTGTAGCGAATGTATCTCATGAAATCAGAACGCCCCTCACGGTGCTAAGTGGCTTCATTGAAACGCTGCAAACTTTGGACTTGGCGCCTGAGGAGCAGGTTAAATTTTTAGAGCTGATGGCAACGCAAGCGGGCCGCATGCAGGGCTTGGTGAACGATTTGTTAACCCTGTCTCAATTAGAGGGAAGTCCATTGCCCCAAATGACAGAGAAATTCAAATTGAGTGATCTGATGGGTCCGGCAGAGACGGAGGCCAAAGGGCTGTCAGCTGCCAATTCCGAGACTGGCAGTGTGTTGCAAACATTGCGCTTTGACGCGCCACCCGAATATCATTTGCTAGCGTCTCGCCATGAAATTTACAGTGCCGTGACAAACTTGGTCAATAACGCGGTGCGCTATACACCTCAAGATGGCGCTGTGACGTGCACATGGACCCAAATGCCAGATCATCGTTTGCAATTTTCTGTGCAAGACACCGGGCCTGGTATAGCGCCAGAGCATTTGCCTCGATTGACCGAGCGTTTTTATCGAGTTGACCGCAGTCGCTCGCGCGAGTCGGGTGGAACGGGTCTTGGTCTGGCCATCACCAAGCATGTCATGCAGCGCCATGGCGGAGAGTTGCGCATTGAAAGTGAATTGGGCAAAGGGTCTAAGTTTTCACTTGTTTTTCCTGCATCTCGCATTGTCTGAGTTGCTCAGAGTTCATTAGAAATTCACCAAGTCGTCATAGATTCTTCATACTGATTTGAGAAAGTCATGCAGCGGTTGTGATTTGCAACTGTTAATTAGACTGAATCATTCTTAGGAATTCTATGACTTCGACGCAACAATTCAATCGCCGTCAATGGCTACAAACATTTGCCGGCGCACCTTTGCTGCCCTTGGCGACAAGCTTGTCTGGCGCATCCATGATGTTGTCTGCTTGTGGTGGTACCACGAGCACTCCAGCAACGTTGACAAGCGCCAGTTTCTCTTCCATGCCTGCGCCTACCTTGAGCAATGCTGCGGCAATGGCCACAACGACCGTTGCCTCTTCACTCAATTTGGCATTCAGCGACAACTCACAGCAAATCTACAAGCTCAGCTACCAACCCTTTTTCGTCACGGGCGATTTGGTCTCAGATGGCAAGGGCGGCAAAGTTTTGTCGGGTGGCTATTACGACATTAACAACAAACCCATCATGGACACCACGGTGGCTGGTAAAGAGCGCCAGTACTTCTCTGACTCGCCAGACGGTACATCCTTGCTCACAGTGCCCAACGCCAATGTACCCGGCGTTAAAGGCAACCCCGTGTTTGCTGTCGTTCAATTTGAATACACCACATGGGCGCAAGATGGCGTGACGGGCATGTACGGCAAATTGCCTTCTCCCATTGCTGTGTTGACCTTGGACCAAGATCCTTCTACTGGCAAATTGAGTTTGGTGAAGTACCACAACGTGGACACATCCAGTGTCAATGGCCTGTGGATTACTTGCGGCGCCAGCTTGTCGCCATGGGGCACACATTTGTCGAGTGAAGAGTATGAACCCAATGCCTTTACGGCAGCAACAGATGCGCAATTCAAAGCTTTCAGTAAAAACCTTTACGGTTCAGAAACAGCGGCCAACCCTTACAACTATGGACACATGCCGGAAGTCATTGTGAATCCAGACGGCACCGCCAGCATTAAGAAACACTACAACATGGGCCGTATTTCTCACGAGCTCGTACAAGTAATGCCCGACAACCGCACGGTTTTCATGGGTGACGATGCCACCAACAGTGGTTACTTTGTCTTTGTGGCCGACAAAGAGAAGGACTTGAGCGCCGGTACTTTGTACGTTGCTAAAGTGGGTGCAGGATTCTCGATTGATCCTGCCGCACCGGCAGCGCCACTGACATGGATTATGTTGGGCTCTGCCACCAGTGCCGAGATCAAAACATTGGCCACAACATTGAAGCCCACCGACATCATGGCTGTGTCGACCACAGACCCACAAGATGCGTCTTACACCAAGGTCAATGCCAACGGTAAAACTGAATGGATCAAGTTGATGCCTGGCATGGAAAAGGCTGCCGCATTCCTTGAAACCCATCGTTACGCCTCATTGGTGGGCGCTTCAATGGGCTTTAGCAAAATGGAAGGCACAACGGTCAATACCAAGGACAAAGTGGCTTACTCTGCATTGCAGAATTGCATTTCCTCCATGGTGGCTGGCAATGCCTACAACACCGTGGGCAATGGTGTGAGTATTCCCAAGGCTTTGAATGCAGGTGCCGTGATGGCGCTGAATTTGAAGGGCGGTTTGAAAGACACTGCTGGCACAGCCATCAACAGTGAATGGATGCCCGTTGATACCAAAGCATTGATCACAGGTGAAGACATTGCCGCTGATGCACTGGGCAACACGGCCAATCCAGACAAAATTGCCAACCCAGACAACTTGAAGTTTTCTGAAGCTTTGAGAACTTTGTTCATTGGCGAAGACAGTGGTCAGCACGTCAACAATTTCTTGTGGGCTTACAACATTGATACCAAGGTCTTGTCGCGCATCATGTCGATTCCAGCCGGTGGTGAGTCAACAGGCTTGCATGCTGTCGATGAGCTGAATGGCTGGACTTACATCATGAGCAACTTCCAGCACGCAGGTGATTGGGGTGGTATTCACAATGTGGTGAAGTCAAGCTTGGATCCTCTCATCAAGGCCAACTACAAGGACAAGTTTGGCGCTGCCGTGGGTTACCTCACCGCTGAGCTGACGCAGATGCGTTTAACCAAGGCCTAAGTCACCAATCATTCTCGCTAAAATAATGGTCATGCAAGTCATGACCATTATTTTGTTGCTGTGGTTGCCTGTTGGTGTCATGGCCTGCAATCCTTTAAAGTCCTCCTAAATTAACAGGACGAGACAAAGCATGCGATTCAACCGAAACCACCTGGCCACCATCCTATCGTTTTTCACTTCACTGATCATGACTACCGCCGCTGCACAAACCTCCACTCAGCTTGCTCAACTGGCCAGAGACTTTGCGCCGACTGGCACCTTGCGCGCCTCCATCAACTTGGGCAATCCCATTTTGGCCAACAAAGACGCCAATGGACAACCCGTCGGTGTTTCCGTCGACTTGGCCACCGAGTTGGCTAAACGCTTGGGTGTACCTTTGAGCTTGGTGGTATTTGATGCTGCGGGCAAATCAGTCGATGCTGTGACGAACGAAAAGGCGGACTTCGGCTTTTTTGCCATCGACCCCATACGTGGTCAAGGCATTTCATTCACAGGACCCTATGTACTGATTGAGGGCAGCTATTTGGTGGCCAACAATTCACCACTGGTCAGCAACGACCAAGTCGACAAGAAGGGCATTCGCATTGCCGTCGGAAAGGGCAGCGCTTACGACTTGTTCCTCACGCGTGAAATTAAAAACGCTGAAATTCAACGCGCCCCCACATCGCCTACCACCGTCGATTATTTCATCTCAGAAAAGTTAGAAGTTGCGGCAGGTGTGAAGCAGCAACTGGAGATGGACGCCAAACGCTTACCCAACTTGCGCTTATTGCCTGGCCGTTTTATGGTCATAGAGCAAGCCATGGGCTTGCCCAAAACACGCAGCCCTGAGGCGCAGGCTTACCTGAAGAAGTTTGTTGAAGACATGAAGACCTCAGGCTTTGTGGCGCAGTCTTTGGCGCGTCACAAAATTGAAGGCGCTGCTGTGGCGCCTGCCCATTCAATCTAAATAGGTGGTGCGCAGCTTTTGCAGGGCTGAGGGCGTCAAGCCCAATGTTTGCGTAAGGTAATTGTGCATGCCACCATGGTCTTGTTGAATCACGTCCAATGACGCCTTCAAGAAGCTTTCTTGAACTTCCCACACAATCTTCAAGACATCGGGCGACAGCGTGAGCGCACCCGTGCTGTTGCGTTTGTACAGTTGGTTGGTTAGCAAGTAGTCTTTCCAGATGTCGGCTTCTGACACCCCCAAGGCGGACAACACCAGCGCAGCAGCCAGGCCAGTGCGGTCTTTGCCAGCCGTGCAATGAAAGAGCAGGGGGTCGGGCTTTTCTAGCAAGTGTTCAAACAGTTGTGCAAAACGATGAGAATCTGAACGCACAAAATCACGGTAAGTGGTTTGCATGGCATCCAGCGCGTCGGCTGCCGTTAAGGGTTTGCCCGTGAGGTGCTGTGCTTGAAGTCGCTGAACAACGGTTGGTTCAATGCTCAGGCTGTAACGCACTATCGAGGGCCAAGCATAAGACTGGGCTTGGCTTTCTTGAGCACCTCTAAAATCAAAGGCGCGACGCACGTCCAAACTTTGAAGTTGAGATAAATCAGCTGCATCTAAAGCTGCCAGGTGGTCTGAGCGAAAAATCTTGCGCCATTTAACCGGACGACCCTCGTGACCTGAATAGCCACCCATGTCGCGGAAATTGGATGCGCCATTTAAAGCAATGTGTCGTTGAGCGAGGTCTTGAAGGCTGTGTGTGAACATGATTTGAATATTACCGCGATTGCTTCTTGAGGATGTCGCATGGGTCACAATATTTGGGGTTTACCCTTGCGCGTAGACGCTTGTGAATTGCAGTCAAAATCGTGAGGTATTCTCGCAAGCACTTCAGGCATGCTTTGCAAAATAATTAAGCGAATTGAGAGGATTGATCATGAGCGACAACGGTATTTTGAAAATTGAGTCGATGAAAAACCGATGCACACCAGAAGAGTGGCAAGCGCGAGTCGATTTGGCAGCATGCTACCGCCTGGTCGATATTTACGGCATGTCCGACATGATGGCCAACCATGTTTCTTGCAGTGTCCCTGGCCAAAGTGGTGCATTTTTGATCAATGCCTACGGCATGATGTACGAAGAAATCACCGCCTCTAGTTTGATCAAAATTGACATTCACGGCAACATTTTGGACAAGCCTGATTTTGGTGATCTCAACTACGGCATCAACAAAGCGGGTTATGTGATTCACAGTGCCATCCACGAAGCTCGGCCCGAAATTAAGTGCGTGATCCACACTCACAGCTGGGCCTCCATGGCAGTGTCTGCACTGGAATGCGGCTTGTTGCCTCTCACGCAAACCTCCATGCGCTTTCTCAAAATTGCATATCACGACTACCAAGGTGTGGTTTTAAACAACGAAGAGAAAGCTTCATTGTTAGAAGATTTGGGCCAAGGTGAAGCACTGATTTTGCGTAACCATGGCGCCTTGACGGTTGGTAAAAGTGTAGGGGAAGCCTTCAACTGGATGCACCGCTTGGAGCTGTCATGCCAATCGCAGTTGGCCGCTATGGCCTGTAATACGCCCTTCACAAAGGTATCGCAAAGCGTGCTGGAAGAAACTTGGAACAATTACCAGCCCAGCACTCGCAGACCTTATGGACTGATGGAATGGCCAGCTTTGCTGCGCAAGCTTGATCGCATGGACCCAAGTTACAAAACATAATTTCAACACAGCCATACTCAAAATATGACTGTGCGAATCGTATGAAAATTTTGATGTCAACCCTGGCTTTTCAAAGCCTGCGTTTGCAATTGGACACAGCACTGTCCGATCGCGCCTATGAATGCGTCACATTTGAAGAGGCGATTGCCTCGGGACGGCGCGATTTTGATGTGGCCTTTGTGTCGCGCGATGTCACGGGTCTTTCAACCAAACACGAGTTAGCCCCAAGCTTGAAGGCCTGTTACCAAGTTTTGGATGAGTCGCCGCAGTTACGCTGGGTTCATATTCACTCTGCAGGCGCTGATCGTGATATTTATGTCCGACTCAAAGCCAAGGGTGTTCATGTCGCCACATCCTCTGGGTCCAATGCCGAAGTGGTGGCACAAACCGCTTTGGCGGGTCTGCTTGCCCTGTCCCGAAAGTTTCCACAACTGGTGCATGCGATGCACCAACGGCAGTGGGCGCCGTTGCTGGGCAGTGAGTTGCCTCAAGACTTGGCTGGACAAAACGCTGTCTTGGTGGGATGGGGGCCCATTGCGCAGCGCTTTGCTCAATTCCTTCAGATGTTGTCAGTCAACATCACGGTTGTGCGCCAGTCTTCGCTGCCTTCTGACAACACCGCCGTGGGTCAGCCTCCAATGATCTCGTTTCATGCGCTTGAAAGTGTATTGCCCAACACGCATTGGTTGGTACTGATGTGCCCCCTGACGGAGAACACCCGCGGCATGGTCAATGCCAAAACCCTCGCTTTGATGCCGAAAGGCGCTGGCTTGATCAACGTTGCGCGAGGTGAAGTGGTCAATGAAAAAGACTTGATCCATTCACTCACAACCGGTGATTTGGGCAGCGCTTTTTTAGATGTCTTTGAACACGAGCCTTTGTCGCCAGACTCGCCTTTGTGGTCATTGCCCAATGTCATCTTGACACCGCACTCTGCAGGTTTTTCAGCGGGCAATGAGGCCCGCGTCGCGCAAATGTTTTTACAAAATCTGGTGGGGTGGTCTGCGCATTGTCAATGAGCAACTCAGCCCCAGCTCCAGCCCCAGATTTAGCGTTGGCGCCACGACCGAAGTTTGCCTGGATTGAGAAGTCCCATGGGGTCAAATCGTTCCTTCATTTTCACAACCGCAGGGTCTAGGTTATTTTGTTTGCCATCTTCAATGATGTAGACATGGGGGTTGTTAATTTGCACACCATGGCTGCGGTAAATGTCCATGATTTCATTCAACCGTGCCTCTGAGGTGTAGTGCACCAACTGCAAACCACTGCAGTTGAAATCACCTTCTTTGGTTCGCAAGAATTCCAGGTGCATGAGCACTTCGCCGCCTAGCACTTTTTCCAGAGCCTTCACTTGTTCGACATGCTTGGAAGGTGTGAAGCCACTTTGAATGTAGGTGAAATTTTTGTCGACTTTCAGTGCGTGCAAAGTGGTGTGATTCCAAGTGTATTCAAGCAAAGTTCGGTTTGAGGTTTGCACTTCCTCGGCCGTTTTGTTGTAACAAAACTCGCCGCGAAATGACTTGGCCAAATCTTCGACGCCTTCAATGCATTGTGGCGCCAAAACCATCATGACTGCGTGCTGCTTGTCGTTGAACAAAGGCATGAGTGGCGCCATGTACGTGGGAATGGGTGCAGCCAAAAACGAGACTTCTTTTTTGATCAAACCGGGTGCTTTGGTGAGCTTGCTTGCAAATTCCAGCGCATCGTCAAAGGATTCAAATTGCGCCACACATTCAGACCAAGGCACGCAAGGAGAAAGTGCCACTTCAAGTTCGAGCACGATGCCATTGGTGCCATAGGTATGGTGCAGCTGCATGGCGTCTGCACCTCGCAACTCTACAATTTGTGGTTCGGGCTCAACTGTCATCACGCGCGCAGCCAACACATTGCCAGGCGCTGCCAAAGGACCGTAGTTGATCGAGCCAGCACCGCCAAAGCCACCGCCAAACAAGCCACCCAAGGTGGCACTGCGGAAGGTGGAGGGCAACCAGCGAAGTTCCATGCCAAAAGGACGTGCTTGCGCATCAAACTCAGACAAGCGAATGCCAGCCTGTGCGCGGCCGACTTGGCTGCGCACCCAGCAGAAAGCGTTGTAACCACTGAGGTCCAAAATGACACCGCCAAACAGAGGGGTTGACTGACCATAATTGCCAGTTCCCGTGCCACGAATGGTCAGGGGAATTTTTGCGAGGGCACAGGCTGAAACCACTTGTCGAATTTCATCTTCACTGCGCGGTCTGGCCACCACATCGCCTGTTTTACCGGCCAACTCGCGCTTCAAGATGGGCGAAAACCACGCAAAGTCTTGTGACAGCCTTGCCACTCTGGCCGCGTCAGTGATCCATTCCACGCTTGGCAGCATGGCTGGCAAATCATGGGCTGTAGTGGGGGGCGCTAAAAGCGTGCTGGTCATGAGAATTTCCTCAGTCATTCAATGTTTATTCACCCATCACTTCACTGGCATGCCATCCGCCCAAGGCCTTGCGTGACAGCCAGGACATGAAGAGAAACAAAAACACACCGGTCAATGAAATCAGGAGAAGAGATGCAAACATGCGCGGAATGTTCAGCTGAAACCCCGCTTGCAAAATTTGATAAGCCAAGCCCGCACCCGTGCCGCCAGTGCCAGCCACAAATTCAGCCACCACGGCGCCAATCAATGACAGGCCGCTGGAAATTCGCAAGCCCCCAAAAAAGTAGGGCAAGGCGCTGGGGATGCGCAAGCGCCACAAGACTTGCCAGCGGTTGGCTCGATTCAACTGGAAATAACTTTGCAGGTCGGGCTCGACACTGCGCAGACCCAAAGTGGTGTTGCTGATGATGGGAAAAAGTGCCACCAACGAAGCGCAGATCACCATCGACAGAGTAGGATCTTTGACCCAAATGATGATGAGCGGTGCAATGGCCACAATGGGCGTCACTTGTAGCAACACAGCATAGGGGAAGAATGCCGCTTCAATGCTTTTGCTTTGCACAAAAACAAAAGAGATCAGCACCCCCAATACCGTGGCCACTGCAAATGCAAACAAGGTAATTTTGACGGTAACCCACAGCGCCAACCCAAGCACAGCCCAATCGGTGAACAATGTCTTCATCATCAAAAGGGGCGATGGCACCAAATAAGGTGGCAAGTTCAAACCCGTTACCAAGCCCTGCCACACCACGATCAAGACCAAGCCCACCAAGATGGGGTAAATTATTTTTTGCACCTTCGGGTTGTGAGCCCAGGGGCGAATCATTTGAGCAACTTGGGGTGCGTTCATGAGAAGTGTGCCTCTTGACCTGCGCTGGCCCGCATCAAACTGTCTTGCAACATTTTGGCGTGTTGACTGAAGGCTGTTGAAACCATGAAATCGGGTGTGCGTGGATAAGGGTCTGGAATATGAAACTCTTCAACAATTCGGCCAGGACGTGCCGCCATCATGACCACACGGTTGGACAGAAACACGGCTTCGTGAATGGAGTGCGTGACAAAAATCACAGTGAGTTTTTTCTTTTGCCAAAGTTCTAACAGCTCGGCATCTAAGCGGTGACGTGTAATTTCATCCAAGGCGCCAAAAGGCTCGTCCATCAGCAACAGGTCGGGATCGGTCACCAGGCCTCTTGCAATCGAGACGCGCATTTGCATACCGCCCGATAAAGCGCGAGGCAGGGCTTTGGCAAATTTAGACAAACCCACCAAGGCCAATACTTCTTTGACTTTTTCGTCTGCTGTGACTTTGTCTACGCCCGCCAATTCCAAAGGCAGTCGAACATTTTTTTCTACAGTGGCCCACGGCATGAGCGTGGGCGACTGAAATACAAAGGACATCTTTTGTCCCGTCTCGGCCAACTGATGCACGGGCTTGCGCCAAAGCAACAATCGGCCGTCGGTAGGCTCTAGCAAACCTGCCACCATTTTGAGCAAGGTGCTTTTGCCACAGCCGGAAGGACCCAGCAACGTGACAAACTCGCCTTCCTCAATGCGCAGGTCCACAGGCAGCAAAGCTTGCGTTCCATTGTTGTAGGTTTTGTTCGCTGACAAAACCTCAACAGCGGGGGCAGGTGCATAGGTCAAGGCAGCACCTTACTGTCTTTGATGAAACTCAGGTTGTAAGACTTGCTCATTTCAACCTTGGCAGGATCGATCAGTTTGGCGGCTACCAGGAAGTCGTAGCTGGCTTTGGCGCGCGCATCTGTCATCATGCCGATGCCCATCTTTGCTGCATCACCTCCCGTGACCATGCCCATTTCTTTCAATTTGCCCACGCTGTAGGCCAGTTGCTCATCGGTCATGTTGGGATTGTCCTTTTTGATCAACGCATTGCCAGGCGCTGGATCGGTCAAGTAACTTTTCCAACCTTCCATAGAGGCTTTGACAAAGGACGCCACAGCTTTGGTGCGCGTTTGCAGGGTTTTGTCCATGCAGGAGATGGTGGTGGCGTAGGCAGGGTATCCAAAGTCACTGAACATCAGGGTGTTGGCTTTGACGCCCGCCTTTTGAATCGCAAAGGGTTCAGACGTGAGATAGCCTTGTTGCGCCACATTGGGGTCGGCTACAAAGGGTTGGATGTTGAAGGTGTAAGGACGTGTTTGCGCGTCGGTAAAGCCAAATTTAGCTTTCAGCCAAGGCCAGTAGCCGCGATGCGCTGATGAAGCAATCAGAATGGTTTTGCCTTTCAGGTCTTCAAATTTTTTCACGTCATCGTGTGCAATCAAAACCTGAGGGTCTTTTTGAAACACAGCTGCGACAGTGGTAACGGGCACGCCGCCTTCTCGCACTTGAATCATTTGCAAGTCGCTAGAACCCATGACGCAGTCGGTTTGGTCCGCAGCCATCAGTTGCACGATGTTGACCTGTGGGCCGCCCATTTTGACGGTCACATCCAGGCCATACTTTTTGTAGATGCCCGTGGCAACGGCTTGGTAGAAACCACCGTGTTCTGCTTGCGCATACCAGTTGGTCATGTAGGTAAATTTTTCGTCGGCGTGGGCGCTTTGAAGGCCTGCCAAACTCATGAGTCCAAGGCACAGGCCAGCGCGAATTGCAGCAGTTGTTGTGGATTTGAAGCGGAACTGTTTCAAGGTGAACTCCTCAATGTTGAAAAAATGAACGTTGAATGGACAAGCCTAAAATTTGCATTCAAGCTTTAGATTGCATCTTTCATGCCAATCCGGTTTGGATATGACCTTGATGCTGCGCGCGACCCCAAGTGGCTTCTGCACGTGGTGCCCAAGTCAGTTCGTGGAGTTCTGTGATGGCCTGTGCCCAGCTATTGGCCAGCGAATCCAGAATGTTCAATCCCTGCTCGCGCGTTGCAGGCAGCGGGTCGCCAATGATGCCGCTGGGGCCAAAGTCGCGGGCACTCCAAGCACAAGCGGGGCGGCCATCGGGCGATAACAATTTGGAAGGAAACTCTTCTGGGTAGTTGGTCACGGCTTTGTCCATGTGCACCGTTTCGGGGGCCAATGCCAACATCAGTGCAGTTTCTGCATGCCCAGCGTGCATGGCCAGTTTTTTCTCCTTGTCCGACAGGTACTGCCCGGCACTGTGAGGCACGCGCCAAGTAAAACTGGGTACCACAATGAAGTCGCCATGGCGCAGGCGCAGTTCGCGGGCTGAAATTTCCATGACTTGAGGCTGACCGCCATGGCCATTCACAATCAACAGTTTTCTGAATCCTGCGCGGTAAACCGACTCGCCAATTTCATTCATGGTGGCCAGCAAGGTTTCGCCCGTCAGGGTCATGGTGCCAGGGAAATGAAGGTGCTCTTCAGACTTGCCATAAGTGATAGGTGCCATAGCGTATGCAGGGATGTGGTCTGGCAATCGTGCCAAGGCATGGCCCACAACCCCAGCGCTGATGGTGGTGTCCACAGAGCAAGGCAAGTGGGGGCCATGTTGTTCGGTGGCGCCGGTGGGCAGCACGATCACAGTGTTGGCTTTGTCGGGCAGCGCAGCAATGTCGGTCCAGCTCAAATAGGGCAGGTAGCGGCTGGGTGGGTTGTAGGCGTGAAGCATGGTGTGATGGTGGGGGGTGTTGGATGAAAAGGACTTAACGCAAAGGCAACCACAGCGTGGCTTCCACTTCGATCATGATGTCGGCAGAGGGCAGCATGCCGCTGACTTCGACCACCGTTGAGACCGGTGGATCACCTGGGAAAAACTGTTTTCGAACGCGGCTGTAAAGGGGGAAATGGTCAAGGTTTTTGAAGTACTGAACCAATTTAAAAACGTCAGACATTTGGCCGCCCGCACTTTCAACCGTGCGTTGAATGCTGTTCAAGACATACCAGCTTTGTGCCAACACAGGACCTTCTTTGAAATCAGTCGAAAATTCGCCTGTCTGGCCAATCTGTTTTGCTGCCTCGGGGGGAATGTCACTGTAGCCTTTGACAATTTTTCCGGCTTGTGGATCTACGGCAATGACGCCCGATAAGAAAACGTAATCACCAGCGCGGCGCCATGCCGCGTAACGGGCCAAGGGTTGTGCAATGTTGTTCATGGTTGTTCTGAGTTGAAAGTTCAAGCAGGCATGCCATTGCGAATGACAAGACGCTTGTGCGTTTGAGATGGAAAGCCCCAGAGGTTGGCTTGTTCAAACACCATGAAATTGGCCGCCGATCCCATCTGAAATGGCGCTTGGCTTGCGTGTCCTGTGAGCCAGTCTGTGCGACAAATACTTTGCGTGGCATCGTCAAATACTTGAGGTAACTGCGCAGCCAATGCTCCCGTGCTAAGTGCTTCCAAGGGGTCGTAACTGCCAAATGTGCAGAAAGGGTCTTGTACGTTGTCACTGGCCACCATCACGGGAATGCTTCGGGCACGCGCCTCTTGCACCAGCGTCAGACCTCGCTTTGTGGGTGTTTTGCCTGTGACGGCATCTTGTAACAGCAGGTTGGTCAGAGGCAGTGTGACCAGGGCCATATTGACCTTGGCTACTTCATCCAGTGTCTGCAAAGCCAGTGTGTTGTCTTGCGCAGACAGCGCACAGGTATGACCGCACACCACGTGTCCTTCAAAGTCAATCTCGCGCATGATTTCTGTCGTGCGCAGCAAGCCCTGTGCTGCAGGGTTGAGTTCTTCATCCATGTGCAAGTCAACATTCAAACCCTCTGCTTGTGCTGCGGCAAACAGATTTTTCAAGGCTTGCAAATCCCAATTGCTGGTGTGCACAAAACCGCCCAACAAGGCGCCGGGTCCGCTGGCAGCCACTTGCTTGGCCAGACTTTTCGCTTGTGCAGCGTCTGCATACAAATGCAGTGGAATGAGGCTCACGCGTTCGATGCTTATTTTGTCTTTCCAAGCAGTTGCCAACTCACGCAGCACTTGCCAAGCGATTGGTTGTGCGTTGGGCTCCCACCAATCGCAGTGGGTTCGCAAATGCTGAACGCCAGCTTCGTAGGACCATGTGAGGGCTTGATGGGCGCGCTGATAAACGTCTTCTGGCGTCCAGTGTGCTCGGTCGGCCATCATGGCTTGAATGGCACCTAACAAACCTGGCGTGATGCTGCCCATTCGGCTTTTGGTTAAGGTTTTGTCGAGGTGCGTGTGCGCATCCACCATGAGAGGCAGGGTGAGTGCGCCTTGTAGGTCCCAGACAGGCAATCCCAGATCATTGGCGGAAGCAGATTCAATCTTCTCTAGCTTGCCATTCACCAATGCGATGTCCACCAAGTTGGTTGCATTTTTGGGTGTGAGCCATAACGGCAAACGTGCGCCTTTGAGCAGGTAAGACGATGTCGATGGATGTGAGGTCATGCGAATTTGGCCATGGCTTGACCTACCTTGGCTTTGAATTGAGAGAGGGTGGAGGGCGTGGCCACATTCATGTGGTAGTGCGCGTGATAGTCCACTTTGCTGGCACCGCCTGTGAGAAGTTTCAAATAGCGGGTGATAATTTTGCGAGGTGGGTCACCCATGTACCAAGCGGTCCAGCGCGGTCGGCCATAGGTCACGACCGCCGAAATGCGTTGGATGTGGGTAAGCGACGGTTTGACGTTTTGAGGATCGCTTAAGTCAAAGGCCACGCCGGGCATCAGGACGCGGTCAAAGTAACCTTTGAGCATGGCTGGCAAACCAAAGCACCATGTTGGAAAGCAAAAGACCAAAGCTTCGGCATTGCGAAGTCGGTCCACATAAGCCTGCACTGGCTTTTCATTCTCAGGCACCTCGTGATAGCCCATTCGTTCTTCACGACTCATGACAGGGTTGAAGCCTTCTGCGTACAAATCGCAGTCGTCTACTTCATGTCCGGCTAGGGTGAGTTGTGCTACGACCTCTGCATGAAGTGCGGCGTTGTAACTCGATTCGACAGGGTGGCAATAAATGACCAGGACACGCATGACAGGATGAACCTCTCGAAAAGAAAGTGCGCATCTGAAAATCCGGATGCGATGACATCCCAATGCTTTGCAAGCAGCGTGCCATGGTGAAACGCATTTCGAGTCCCTCTCTAAGGCGCTTCAATTGTCAATGGGGTCTGCTTGCACAAGGCTGGCGCACCTTGGGCGTTGTGCCATCCCTGTTTGGTGCGCGCATGCACACTTTAGGCTTGCCAAAATCCTTCGTGAATTTGACTGGCTTCTTCAATCAAGGCTGGGCCGACGCATTCAATGGGGTGTGATGAGGCAGAAAATACATCGCGGCACGACAACGCAGCATCTTTCTGCTCTGGTAATTCGCCGCGGAAAACGCGCAGTCGCTCCGCATCAATGCCATAGATGACGCGCTGAATACCCGACCAAAATATAGCGCCAGCACACATGACGCAAGGTTCTGCCGATGAATACAAGGTGGCTTCTGCCAACTCTGAACGCGAATGCTGAGGGCTGAGCATGCGAACTGCAGTGGTTTCGGCGTGGCCCGTGCAATCGCCCGTTTCAGTGGTGTTGCAATAAGCTTCTGCAAGCAATGCGCCTTGCTTGGAGATCACCACAGCGCCAAAGGGACGGTTGCCTTTGGTCTTGGCCACACTCGACATGCGAATGGCATCGCGCAAATACTTGGCATCAACTTCGGACAGTTGAATTTCTGTTGGGTATTGAGACATGAACACTCCAGTTGTGATGCGCATGCCATGCACGTGACGTGCCAAGTTAGCCAAGCTGGTGTTGATTCAATTGGCGATCAGCGCAAGGCTGATAGAAACTGAGCCAACTCGGGTGTTTGTGGATTGCCAAACAGGTCTTCAGGTTTGCCACTTTCATGAACAAGTCCTTGGTGCATGAAAATGACGCGGTCGGCCACTTTGCGCGCAAAGTTCATCTCATGGGTCACCATGAGCAAGGTCATGCCTTCGTCGGCCAGACTTTCGACCACGCGCAATACTTCTCCCACCAATTCGGGATCCAGTGCGGAAGTGATTTCATCACAGAGCAATATTTGAGGCGCCATGGCCAGAGCACGTGCAATGGCCACACGTTGTTGTTGGCCGCCCGAGAGTTGATCTGGCCATGCATCAAATTTTTCGCCCAAGCCCACACGTGTCAGCAAGGATTGCGCTTGGGTCTTGGTGAGCCCTTTTTCCTGAAGTTTCACCAAGCCTGGTGCAAGCATGATGTTCTCGCCGACGCGCAAATGCGGAAACAAATTAAAGCTTTGGAAGATCATCCCCACCTTTTGACGCAAGGCCCGCATGGCATTGGCATCATGGTGCAAGAGCGCTTGGTGATCTACGGTCAGTGAGCCTGCTTGAAAGGTTTCCAAACCATTGATACAGCGCAACAAGGTGCTTTTGCCTGAGCCACTTTTGCCAATGATGGCAATCACTTCGCCCGCTTGGACTTGCAAGTCAATGCCTTTGAGAACTTCGTTGTCGCCAAAGCTTTTTCGCAGCCCTTGGATGGCCAGCAGAGGTTCATGCATGTCCACGTTGGACCTTTCGTTCGAGTTGTTTTGCAAAATATGACACAGGAAAGCACAGTGCAAAGTACAGAATGGCCACACAGCTGTAAACCAAAAAAGGCTTGAAGGTGGCGTTGGTGATCATGGTGCCGGCCTTGGTCAGTTCTACAAACCCAATGACCGACGCCAGTGCGGTGCCTTTGATCACTTGCACCAAAAATCCAACTGTGGGTGGAATTGCAATTTTGAATGCTTGAGGCAAGATCACATAGCGCAGTTGTTCAAAAAAACTGAGTGCCAAACTTTGACTGGCTTCCCACTGACCCTTGGGAATGGCCTCGACGCAGCCACGCCAAATTTCTGTCAAGAAGGCGCTGCTGTAAAGCGTCAAAGCTACACCTGCAGCCAACCAGGGGGAAGTTTCAATGCCGATCAAGGCCATTCCAAAATAGGCCAAAAAAAGTTGCATCAGTAAAGGTGTTCCCTGAAATACTTGCACATAGGCATTGACGGCCATTCGCGCCAAGTTCGAATGTGACAAGCGTGCAACCAACAACACCATGCCCATCAGGCCCCCGCCAATAAATGCAATGAGTGACAGCGCCACAGTCCAGCGAAGTGCCAGCAGAAGATTTCGGAAAATATCCCAAAGAGAAAAATCGACCATGTGAATTTCTGCTTTATCGGCCAAACAAAAACCGCGGACCCACCCAGTTAAGCAAACGGCGAAGCGCCATGGCCAAAGAGAGATAGGTGAGGGTGGCGATGATGAAAGCTTCAAAGGCCCGAAAGTTTCGGCTTTGAATCAGGTTGGCTGCGTGGCTCAGTTCCTCTGTGGAAATTTGCCCACACACCGCAGAACCCAACATCACAATGATGATTTGACTCACCAAGGCTGGCCAGACTTTGCGCAGTGCCGGCGGCAACACCACATGCATGAAAATTTGCCCCGACGTCAATGCCAAGCTTTTACCTGCTTCAATTTGCCCTTTGGGCGTAGCCTCAATGCCAGCGCGAATAATTTCTGTTGCATACGCACTGAGGTTGACCACCATGGCAATGATGGACGCTACTTCGGGTGACAATCTCAAGCCCATGGCGGGCAAGCCAAAGTAGATGAAAAACAGTTGAACAATGAAGGGTGTGTTGCGAATGGCTTCGACATAACTTCCGGCCAACGCGCGCAAGGGCAAACGGCCGTGCACACGCGACCAGGCCAATGCAATACCGAGCAACAAACCCAGTACCGTTGAAACACTGGTCAGGCCGACGGTCCAAGCCACACCCTTTACCAACAGCGGCCATTCGGTCAGGACGCTGATGAAATCAAGTTCAATGCGCATGGGCGATCAAAGTGGCAGATCGCCAGCAGGGCGGCCCAACCATTTTTGCGACATCTTGTCGATGTCGCCTGCCTTGCGCGCTTGGGCAATGATCTCATTGACTTTCAAACGCAGCTTGTCTTCACCTTTGCCCACGCCAATGAAGTTGGGGGAGTCTTTGAGTAACAATTTGTACTCGGTGTTCAAGCCTGGATTCTTGTTCATGATGGTGCCAGCAACAGATGCGCCGGTGGCAATGACTTGAACTTGACCGGAAATGAATGAAGAGATGGTGGCGTTGTTGTCTTCAAACCGTTTCACATCCACACCAGCAGGGACCACTTTGGCAAGCTCTTGGTCTTCCATGGCACCGCGTGTCACGCCAACCGACTTGCCCACCAAGTCATTGAAGTTTTTGATGTTCATGCTTTTAGCCGCAAACACAGCTTGAAAGAATGGTGAGTAGGCCGCTGTGAAGTCGATGACCTTTTCGCGTTCTGCATTTTTGCCCAAGGTGGAAATGACCAAGTCGGCTTTGCGTGTTTGCAAATAGGGGATGCGGTTGGCGCTGATCACAGGAATCAACTCGACCTTGACGCCCAACTTTTGACCAATGTAGTTGGCCATGTCGATGTCCAAACCTTGAGGTTGCAAGTCAATGCCCACAAAACCATAGGGTGGGTAGTCTGTGGGAATGGCAATCTTGATGACTTTGGCTTTCAGGACATCGTCCAATGCGGTTTGAGCTTGAACTGCGGAGCCAGTGAAGGCCAGGCCAGCCAACAAAGCAAGGGTGAGACGGCGCTTGGCCAAAAAGTTGAATTGCATGAAACATCTCCAAGTAAAGTAAAACTTAATTGGAGGTGGTTGCAAGACCTGTGCCGCCCAAAAAAGGTATGGAAATGCAATTTTGTGAGCATCGTGCACCAACATCAATCAGTCAAAGCCCTATGAATACGGAGGTGCACTTTTTCGGGGATTTTTGAGATTTTTTCAGGATGCTTGAAAGAGCCCAAAAACCCGTGCTACAATCCACAGCTTCGCGGCTGTAGCTCAGCTGGATAGAGTACTTGGCTACGAACCAAGGGGTCGTGGGTTCGATTCCTGCCAGCCGCACCAGAATTTCGAAAAATTTTGTAATTCTAGAACACAGCTTAGAGGCTTGCGCCTCTAGGCTGTTTTTCTTTGTGCATTCCATTTTCGCCTTCTATATTGAAAGCCATGAGCAAAGCATTCACGCGCGAAACCGATGCGGACCCTGACGATGGGGAAGATCCCAGTCTGCCACCTTTGCCGGCAGGTACCCGCAATTACATGACCCCTCAAGGGTATGCCGCATTGCGCGCAGAACTGTTTACCTTGATGGACGACGAGCGTCCCAAAATAGTCGACATTGTGCATTGGGCAGCCAGCAATGGGGACCGCTCCGAAAATGGCGACTACCTTTATGGCAAAAAACGCCTTCGCGAGATTGACCGTCGCATTCGCTTTCTCACCAAGCGATTGGAAATTGCGGAAGTAACCGATCCCAGCGTGCATCACGGCAAAGATCAGGTGTTTTTTGGAGCCACTGTGACTTATGTCGAAGAAAACGGCGATGAGCGAACGGTCACCATTCGCGGCATTGACGAAGCCGACAGCCTCAAGGGGGAGGTGAGTTGGGTTTCACCAATCGCCCGCACTTTGTTGAAGGCCCGTACGGGTGACGTTTTAAAACTGGTGACGCCACAAGGGTGGCGCGAAATTGAAGTGCTAGAAGTGACGTATCCCAAGTCAAGCAATTGAGAGAAGCTTCAAAAAGCCTCCTGATCAAAATCGGGAGGCTGTTTTATTCTTCGGCCTTACTCTGTCCGCGCACTCTGTGCGTAATGCGCTCAGCATTCAAGACGGCCGGTGTGCGTTTCAAATTGCGCAGCACGGTTTCCAAATGGTTCAAGTCGCGAACGGAAATGACAAACGTGTTTTCGGCAGCATCTTGTGCGCTGGCTTGCCCCATCTCCACATGAATGATATCGACTTCGGAGTTGGCCAAGGTGCCAGCCACCCGCGCCAGCACGCCTTTGGTATTGACCACTGTGACGCTGATACTGGTTTCAAAATTACGCAAAGGTTCATCTGACCACTCGACGCCAATAAAACGTTCGCTGTCTTTTTGCTGGAGTTTAAGGCCGACGCTGCAATCTGCTGTGTGCACTGCCAGGCCTTCCCCGCGGCCCAAATAGCCAATGATCTTGTCGCCAGGCAAGGGATGGCAGCAACGTGAGTAGACCACCGACGCATTCTCGGTGCCGTCCAACATGATGGCACCTTGTGAAACGCTTTCGTGCGCCATGAAGCGCTCGCGGGTCATGAGCAATGGATCGGGCTTCTCACCCATTTCGGCCAGCAGAGCCGACATGCGTTTGGCCACAATGCTGGCAATGCGTTTGCCCAAACCAACGTCGACCAACAAATCGCTGCGGTTTTTGTTGCCTGTGAAACGTAACAATTTTTCCCACAAAGCTTGATAGCGTGAAGGGTCATCGGGCATCTTCTCAATGCCTTCTGCACGCAAGGCTTGCGTGAGCAGCTTCAAGCCCAAGTCCATGGACTCGCTGTTGGCCATGGTTTTGAGGTGGTGACGAATGCGGGAGCGCGCGCGGCCTGTGCGAACAAAGCCAAGCCAAGAGGGATTTGGCGAAGAAACAGGCGCGGTCATGACTTCCACCACGTCACCATTTTTCAACTCAGTACGCAAGGGCACTTGTTGGTTGTTGATCTTGGCGGCCACCAAATGGTCGCCAATGTTGCTGTGAATCATGTACGCAAAATCGACCACCGTAGCGCCACGCGGCAAAGACATGATTTGACTCTTGGGCGTGAACACATACACAGCATCGGGGAACAAGTCCACCTTGACGTGATCCCAAAACTCGGAGGCATCGCGCGTTTCTTTTTGGATGTCCAACAAAGACTGCAACCACTGAGTGCCCAGCCGTTCTGATGCGATATCGTTAGAGCCTTTGTCTTTGTAGAGCCAGTGCGCCGCAACACCAGACTCGGCCACAACGTTCATGGCCTCGGTGCGCATTTGAAACTCCACGTTGACACCCGAAGGACCCACCAACGTGGTGTGCAAGGACTGATAGCCATTGACTTTGCCAATGGCAATGTGATCTTTGAAACGGCCAGGGACGGGCTTGTACATTTGGTGCAAGATGCCCATGGCGGTGTAGCAGTCAATGACCGATGGCACGATCAAGCGAAAGCCATAAATGTCTGTGACTTGGGCAAAGCTCAAATGCTTGCCATCCATTTTTTTATAAATGGAATAGAGTGTTTTTTCGCGGCCTGAAATTTGGACGTCCATGCCCGCTTGAGAAAACGTCGACTCCAATTCACCTTGCACTTTTTGAATGAGGTCGCGGCGTCGGTTGCGCGCTTTGGCAACAGCTTTGGCCAAGACGTTGTAACGCCATGGCTTGGAATACTGGAACGATAAATCTTGCAGTTCGCGGTAGGTTTGGTTCAAACCCAAGCGATGGGCAATGGGTGCGTAAATTTCCAGAGTCTCGGAAGAAATACGCCCCCATTTTTCGCGCGGCATGTCTGACATGGTCCGCATGTTGTGCGTGCGATCGGCCAGCTTGATGAGAATGACGCGTACATCACGCGCCATGGCCAACAGCATTTTTCTAAATGATTCGGCTTGGTTTTCTTCGCGGGTGTTGAACTCCAACTTGTCCAATTTGGTGAGACCATCCACCAATTCGGCCACAGAAGAACCAAATTTTTCAATCAAGTCGGACTTGGTGACACCACAGTCTTCCATGACATCGTGCATTAAGGCCGCCATCAAGGCCTGTGCATCCAATTTCCATTCGGTGCATTGGGCGGCCACCGCAATGGGGTGGGTGATGTACGGCTCGCCGTTTTTACGCAATTGACCTAAATGGCCTTCATCGGCAAAACGATAGGCTTTGCGAACCAGTTCGATGTCGGACGCCGAGAGGTAATCCAATTGTGCAACCAAGGCCGCAAAACTGGCTGCTGCGGCATTTGCGGCACTGGCCGATGGCGTGCCAGATTGAATGTTGTGTGCGTTCTCGCGCATTCCTGGTATTGAAGTACTACCGGATTTGTGAAAAATAGAAGAAAAAGCTGCGCGCATGGCTCAAATGTAACGCGAGAGAGCAGTCTTCAGAAAGCCTGTCGTGATGTCCACTTGAATTTCTGACTTTCAGACGTGAAAAAGCCCCAAGTTTTGAAACTTTGGGGCTGATGATGCCAAACCCAAAGGCTTGGCGGTCAGTAGAAATTAGTTTACTTTTTTGAGCATTTCCAAACCCACTTTGCCGGCTGCAATTTCGCGCAAGGCTGTGACGCCAGGCTTGTTTTTGCTTTCGACGCGTGGCGTGTGGCCTTGGCTCAGCATGCGGGCACGGTAAGTGGCCGCCAATACCAATTGGAAACGGTTAGGGATCTGTTCCAAGCAATCTTCAACAGTGATGCGGGCCATGACGGTCTCCGGTAAGTAATTCAGGTGATGTGGAGGGATTCGAAAGTTTCGGCACGGGCTCGGTGCTGGGCAACATACTTCAGCCGCTGAGCGTGCACGATGGCCTTGAGGTCAAACAGGGCGCGATCGAAAACTTCGTTGATTATAACGAAGTCAAATTCTTTGACCTGAGCCAGCTCAATGGCCGCATTTTGCAGGCGCAATTCGATGGTTTCGGTGCTGTCCTCGCCTCGGCGCTCCAAACGGCTGCGTAACTCTTCCCAGCTGGGGGGCAAAATGAAGATGAGGATGGCATTGGCGTACATCCGTTGAATTTGGATGGCGCCCTGATAATCAATTTCCAGAATGACGTCGGAGCCTTGCGCCATGCGCTCTTCAAGCATGCGTTTGGAGGTACCGTAGCGGTGGCTGTGCACATTGGCCCATTCCACGAAGGCATCTGCTGCCACCATCGCGTCAAACTCTTGCTGTGACACAAAAAAGTACTCGCGACCATGCTTTTCTTGGCCACGGGGGGCCCGGGTGGTGTGGGACACCGATGGCAAAACGCGGGTGTCCAGTTCCATCAGGGCCTTGACCAAGCTGGATTTGCCCGCACCACTGGGGGCGGCTACAACGTAGAGATTTCCAGGATATTCCATGGCAAAGAGTGTA
>JAHEBO010000001.1:68728-119759 GCA_024642215.1 Limnohabitans sp. | reverse complement strand
AGCATGACCGCACTGATCAACAGTGCTTGCAACAAGCAGCGCAGTTTGGTTTGAATTCTCAAGGCGTTTTGGTCCACTCAGAAAAGGTCTTTTTGAACTTCCAAACCTTGGGGGCCGCCACAGCCATGCAGTAGCCCTGCGTTGGATTGCGCTCAAAGAAATCTTGGTGATAGTCTTCCGCGGCACTGTAGTTTTCCAAGGGCACCACCTCTGTGACCACGGATGCGTCAAAAACCCCCTCAGCTTCGATTTCAGCAATGATGGCTTTGGCTGCTTCAGCTTGATCTGGGGTGGTGAAGTAAATGCCGCTGCGATATTGCATGCCACGGTCATTGCCTTGGCGGTTCAAGGTGGTGGGGTCGTGAATGACAAAGAAAATCTCGAGCAAGGTTCGGGTGCTGATGACTTGCGGGTCGTACACCAACTTGACCACCTCATTGTGGCCCGTTGTGCCTGAGCAAACTTGCTCGTAGGTGGGGTTGCGGGTTTGACCGTTGGAATAGCCGGACTCCACGTCCAGGACACCTTTGACTTGAACGAACACCGCTTCGGTGCACCAGAAGCAGCCACCGCCAAGGACCAGGGTTTGCGCATGAGTAGGAATTTGCATGCATTCATTCTGACCCAAAACGCCCGCCCCTGAGCTAAAACCCCGCCAGAAGAAGGCACTTGTCACCTCTTAGACAGGCTTGTCTATGGGACAGGCCAATAGAACATTTCGCATGACGATAAAATCCCAACATCATTAATCTTGGATGGATTTACATCATGAAGCCTAGCTTTCAATGGGACGACGCCTTTTTGCTGAACGAACAACTGAGCGAAGATGAACGCGCCATCGTCGATGCCGCTCACGACTTTTGCCAAGACAAGTTGCAAACCCGCGTGTTGATGGCGGCTCGCCATGAAAAATTTGACCGTGAAATCATGAACGAGTTTGGCAGCATGGGCTTCTTGGGTTCCACCATTGAAGGCTATGGCTGCGCGGGCTTGAACTATGTCAGCTACGGCTTGGTGGCCCGCGAAGTCGAACGCGTCGACAGCGGCTACCGCAGTGCCATGAGCGTGCAAAGCTCTTTGGTGATGCACCCTATTAATGAATACGGTTCTGAAGCGCAGCGTCAAAAGTACTTACCCAAATTGGCCACAGGCGAATGGGTGGGCTGCTTTGGTCTGACAGAACCCAACCACGGCTCCGATCCCGCCAGCATGCTCACACGTGCCAAGCCTGTGGACGGCGGCTTCATCATGAAGGGCGCCAAGATGTGGATTACCAACGCGCCGATCGCCGATGTGTTTGTGGTGTGGGCCAAGTTGGAAGGTGAAGGCGACGGCCAGTCTGCCATTCGCGGCTTCATTTTGGAAAAAGGCATGAAGGGCCTCACTGCACCCAAGATTGAAGGCAAGATGAGCTTGCGCGCCAGCATCACCGGCGAAATCGTCATGGACGATGTATTTGTGCCCGAAGAAAACATGTTGCCCAATGTGTCAGGCTTGAAAGGCCCCTTCGGCTGTTTGAACAAAGCCCGTTATGGCATCGCCTGGGGTGCCTTGGGCGCCGCCGAAGATTGCTGGCACCGTGCGCGCCAGTACACCATGGACCGCGTTCAGTTTGGTCGCCCCTTGGCGCAAAACCAATTGATCCAAAAGAAATTGGCCGACATGCAAACCGAAATCAGCTTGGGACTACAAGGCTGCTTGCGCGTCGGTCGCCTGATGGACGAAGGCAAATCTGTGCCCGAGATGATCAGTCTGATCAAACGCAACAGCTGCGGCAAAGCCCTAGACGTGGCACGCATGGCCCGTGACATGCACGGCGGCAACGGCATTCACGATGAATACCATGTCATTCGCCACATGATCAACCTCGAAACCGTCAATACCTATGAAGGCACGCACGATGTACACGCCCTGATCTTGGGTCGCGCACAAACCGGCCTTCAGGCCTTTTATTGAGATCGCTCAAGTTCTCTGTCAAAAAGACCGCCCAGGCGGTCTTTTTTTTGGCTCATCCTCCGCTTGAAGCTTGACGCTCCTGACCCAAGACCGTACATTACTAACCAACGAGTCATTAAACGTGTCTGAATTACTTTCCCCTCACAAACGTGAACGCCGCAAACAGCATCGCCCCGGCGAATTGCTGGATGCAGCATTGGACCTTTTTGTTGAAAAAGGCTTTGCTGCCACGCGTGCAGAAGAAGTTGCCCTCAAAGCCGGTGTGTCCAAGGGCACGTTGTTTTTGTACTTCCCCAGCAAAGAAGAGTTGTTCAAAGCTGTGGTGCGCGAAAACGTGGTGAAAACGGTCACGGAAGGTGCATTGGAGGTGGCCAACTTCAAGGGCAGCAGCCAAGAACTGCTGCAATTCCTGATGCGGGAATGGTGGCGCAGGTATGGTGCCACCAAGGCCTCTGGCATTACCAAACTGATGATCAGTGAAGGCAACCACTTTCCTGAACTGGCCGCTTTTTACCAAGAAGAAGTGATCAACCCTGCGGTTCGTTTGCTCAAGGATGTGCTTGAGCGAGGCCGTGCCAGTGGTGAATTTAAAAACTTTGACATCGACAGCACCGTGATGGTGATCATTGCCCCGATGATGTTTTTCATCATGTCGAAACATGCCAATGGGCTGTGCCTTGCTGGCGCCCCTGATGTGCCCCCCGAAAACTACATTGAACAACACGCCAAGCTCATCGTGCGTGGCCTCTCCGTCGAAACACCTGTATGACCATTACCAAAAAACGTGCCCTTATTGCGGCAGTGATCCTTCTTTTGTTGGCCGTCGCGCTGGGTTACAGCAAAGGGTGGATGGGCACCAAGCGCCTTGATAAAAACAGCCCAAAAACGAGCGTCCCCAGCGGCATTTCCTTGGCAAGTTCTGATGTGGTCACGGCACAAAAAATTAGCATGACACAAGGCTTGCCTATCTCTGGCACCCTCAAAGCAACACGCAGCGCCATGGTCAAAGCGCGCGTAGCAGGTGAATTGCTTGCCTTGGACGTGCGTGAAGGTGACGCGGTAGCGGCAGGCCAGGTCTTGGCCCGGGTTGACAACACCGAATATGTTGCGCGTCAACGGCAAGCACAGCAGCAAGCAGAGGCTGCGCGCGCCCAAGTTGAAGTCGCGCAGCGCCAGTTTGACAACAACAATGCTTTGGTCAATCAGGGCTTCATTTCAAAAACAGCCTTGGACACCTCCATCGCCAATCTGAATGGCGCCAAAGCCACTTACCAAGCGGCCTTGTCTGCACTGGATGTGGCCAGCAAAGCCGTCGACGATTGCGTTTTGAAAGCACCCCTCAGTGGCTTGATCAGTCAACGCTTGGTCCAACCGGGTGAACGTGTTTCCCCAGAAGCGCGCATTGTTGAAATCGTGGACTTGTCACAGTTGGAATTGGAAGCCACCTTAAGCTCCGCAGATGCATTGAGTGTCAAAGTGGGACAGGCCGCCAAGCTGTTCATCGAAACCAGCAAGCAAACTGTCACGGCAAAAGTACTGCGCATCAACCCCAGCACCCAAGTGGGCAGCCGAAGCGTTCTGGTCTATTTGGGTCTCAGTGCCCATCCCTTGCTGCGTCATGGTGTTTTTGTGCAAGGCACTTTGGGCACCCAACAAGTTCAGGCCGTGGTAGTTCCGCTTGAAAGCGTGCGCAGCGACAAAACAGAACCCTATGTGCAAACCATTCAAAATGGCAAAGTGCTGCATGTCAAAGTGGCCATTGGTTTGAAGGGCGAAGCCGATGGCAAAGCTGTGATGGCTTTGAGTGAATTGAGTGAGGGAACGCTGGTCCTGGCGCCCAGTGCCGGCGCTGTTCGCGATGGCACCTTGGTCACACTTGCAGATCAAACCGCCGGCAATGCCGCCATCAGCGCCAAACCCTGAACCTCTTGAAAGTTTTCTAACATGTGGTTCACCAAGGTCAGTCTCAAGAATCCGGTCTTTGCAACCATGGTGATGCTCACCTTTGTGGTGATGGGCCTGTTTGCGTTTCAAAAATTGAAGGTTGATCAATTTCCAAACATTGATTTTCCCGTGGTGGTCGTGATCACTGAATACCCAGGTGCTTCGCCAGAAATTGTTGAAAGCGAAGTGACCAAAAAAATTGAGGAAAGCGTCAACACCATTGCCGGCATCAATGCGCTCACCTCTCGCAGTTACGAAAATCAGTCGGTGGTGGTGATTGAGTTTCAACTCAACATCGACGGCCGCAAAGCCGCAGACGACGTGCGCGAAAAAGTAGCCGGTATTCGCGCTACATTGCGCGATGAAGTGAAAGAACCTCGCATCATTCGCTTTGATCCCACCAGCAAAGCCATCTGGTCCTTGGCCGTTATTCCAGAGGCCCGCAATGCGGCGGGCGCGACCAGTCTGGTGGAACTGACCAACTACGCAGAGCAAGTGCTTAAGAAACGCTTGGAAAATGTACGTGGCGTGGGCGCAGTCAATGTGATTGGTGGCAGCCGCCGAGAAATCAACATCTATTTGCGCCCAGATGCCATGGAAGCGTTGGGGGTGAGTGCAGAACAAATCGCCAATGCGGTGCGCAATGAAAACCAAGACTTGCCGGTGGGCGCTCTCCGTTCTTCGACGCAAGAGCGTGTGATTCAAGTGCAATCCCGTGTCAAGCGACCTGAAGATTTTGGCAGCATCATTGTGGCGCGCAAAGGCAGCACGCCCATTCGTTTGTCTCAAGTGGCCCAAGTCAAAGACGGCGCTCAAGAAATTGAGAACATGGCGCTTTACAACGGCGAGCGCACCTTGCTGCTCACCATCCAAAAATCCCAAGATGCCAATACCATTGAAGTGGTGGATGGTCTCATGGGCACACTCAAAGAGTTGAGAAAACAAGTACCCGCCGATGTGCGCCTAGAACCGGTCTCTGATGGTTCCCGCCAAATTCGTGTGGCCGTGGACAACGTTCGCAGAACCTTGATTGAAGGCGCCCTGCTGACCATCCTCATCGTCTTTTTGTTCTTGAACTCTTGGCGCTCTACGGTTATCACCGGACTCACTTTGCCCATCTCGCTCATTGGCACTTTTTGGTTCATGAGCATGTTTGGCTTTACCATCAACATGATCACCTTGATGGCTTTGTCCTTGTGTGTGGGCTTGCTGATTGACGATGCCATTGTGGTGCGTGAGAACATTGTGCGGCACGTTCAAATGGGCAAAAATGCCTACGATGCGGCCATGACAGGTACGCAAGAAATTGGCTTAGCCGTCTTGGCCACCACCCTGTCGATCGTGGCCGTGTTTCTGCCAATCGGCTTCATGGAAGGCATCATTGGCAAGTTCTTCCACGAGTTTGGCATCACCATTGTGGCGGCCGTGCTCATCTCCATGTTTGTCAGCTTTACCCTAGACCCTATGTTGTCGAGCGTTTGGCATGATCCGAGCATTCACAAACCAATCAACTCGACTGGGCCTTTGAGTTTTTACGATCGAAGCATCGGCCGCGTCACGCATTGGTTTGAAATTCAAACCGAGCGCATGGCCGAGCGCTATCAGCACATGCTTTCGTGGGCCCTGACGCACAAGCGCAGCACCTTGCTCATGGCGCTGTCCATTTTCATTGCCAGTATCGTGATGGTGCCTTTGCTTGGCACAGAGTTTGTCCCCAAAGGGGACTACTCCGAAACCACCTTGAATTTCCAAACACCCGTGGGTACATCGTTGGAAAGCACCGCACTCAAAGCCAAGCAAGTGGAAGCCATCGTACGTGAATTTCCGGAGGTTCAATACACCCTCACCGGCATGAACACCCCCAATGCACAAGGCAAAAACAACGCCAGCATCTACATCCGATTGATCGAGCGCAAACTGAGAACACGCAGTGTGGAAGACATTGCCATTTTGCTGCGCGAGCGCTTGGCCAAAGTAGCAGGCATTACGGTCACACACGTGGGTACCCTTGACAGTGTGGGCGGCAACAAGCAAATTGAGTTCTCGCTTCAAGGCCCTGATCAACGTGAGTTAGAACGGCTCACCCTGAAACTCATGGACTCATTTCGCGCCATTCCCGGCTTGGTCGATTTAGACAGCAGCGTCAAACCCAACAAACCCTCGATCGCCATCAATGTCATGCGCGAATCTGCTTCCGACTTGGGCTTTGGAGTGGCCAGCCTTTCAAGTGGACTTCGCACCTTGGTTGCGGGTCAAACGGTGGGCAATTGGCGCGCCCCTGACGATCAAACTTACGATGTCAATGTGCGACTTGCGCCAGGCTTCCGCAACAGCCCCCAAGACCTTGAACGCATGCCCTTCAGCGTCGCATCGCCCGATGGCCAATCCCGTACGGTCAGACTGGGCCAAATTGCCCAAGTACAAGAAACCACAGGGTCTAACCAAATCAATCGCCGAGATTTGATGCGTGAGGTGTCCATCAATGCCAATGCCTCACTTCGATCGGCGGGCGAAATTTCGGGCGACATTCGTCAAATTTTGGATGCTGTGAGTTGGCCACCCGGTTACCGCTACCAATTTGGCGGCTCCACCAAAAGCATGAATGAATCATTTCAGTACGCCACCACCGCCCTGCTGATGGCTGTGATTTTCATCTACATGATCTTGGCCAGCCAATTCAAGAGCTTTTTGCAACCCTTGGCCTTGATGACAGCCCTACCCCTGACCCTGATCGGTGTGGTCTTGGCCCTGATGGCTTTCCGTTCAGCCCTTTCCATGTTTTCTGTCATTGGCGTGGTGATGCTGATGGGTTTGGTTACCAAAAATGCCATTTTGTTGGTGGACTTTGCCATCCGTGCCCGTGAAGACGGCGTTTCGGAGACGGGTGAACCGGTGCGGGGCCTCAGCCGCACAGATGCACTCTTGATGGCGGCCAAAGTTCGCTTGCGCCCCATTCTGATGACCACCTTGGCCATGATTTTCGGCATGATCCCCCTTGCATTTGCCATCACCGAAGGCTCTGAACAACGTGCGCCCATGGGGCAAGCGGTCATTGGCGGGGTCATTACGTCCTCCCTCCTCACCTTGGTCGTGGTCCCTGTGGTTTATTGCTACATGGACGATTTGAGCGAATATTTAAAACGGCTGTGGTCCGGCAAGCAAAAAGGCACGTCCTAAGCCCGGCCAGAAGCTAAAATGGAGTTAGTTAGAATCTGATACCCCCTGGAGTAACCATGAACAATGATATCGCCCGCTTCAACATGATCGAACAGCAAATTCGTCCTTGGGATGTCTTGGATGGACAGGTCTTGTCGCTGTTGTCGGCGGTTAAACGTGAAGATTTCGTGCCGATGGCGCACAAGGCTTTGGCATTTGTGGACATGGAAATCCCTTTGCAAGCCCACGGCACTGCGGGACAAATGATGTTGGCCCCCCGAGTTGAAGCTCGCTTCTTGCAAGATGCGGCCATTCAAGCCACAGACAAAGTTTTGGAAATTGGCACAGGCTCCGGTTACATGGCCGCATTGGCTGCGCACCAAGCGGCCTCTGTTCTCAGTTTGGAAATTGACAGTACTCTGGCGCAACAAGCTCGCGCCAACCTGCAAGCAGCTGGCATTGCCAACGTCGAAGTTCGCAACGCCGATGGCAGCCAAGGGGCACCAGCTGATGGACCTTTTGATGTCATTTTCCTCAGTGGCTCTGTGCCTGAAGTTCCTCAAGTTTTGTTGAACCAATTGAAGATCGGTGGCCGCCTTTTGGCCGTGGTAGGCGAAGAGCCTGTCATGCGCGCCAGTCTGATCACTCGCACCAGCGAGCAGCAGTGGCAAACATCACAACCGTGGGATACCGTTGCACCGCGTTTGCAAGGTTTCCCCGAGCACAACCGTTTTTCGTTTTAAACATGCAACAAATTAGTCCCACTCAATTCAAAGACTGGCTGCAAGAGGTGGCACCGCAAGGTGTGCCTTTGGTTTTGGACGTTCGTGAAACTTGGGAATGTCAATTGGCCAGCATTGCACCGGAAGGCTGCGAAGTCATGATCATGCCCATGCAAACCGTGCCGGCACGTATGTTTGAATTGGACAAGAACCGACCTGTTGCTTGTTTATGCCATCACGGTGGCCGCAGCATGCAAGTTGCTGCATTTTTAGAACACCATGGTTTTGCCAACATCACCAACATCAGTGGTGGTATCAATGCATGGTCCAGTCAAGTGGACCCCAGCATTCCCGTTTATTGATTTCTGACTTTTATCTCAACTTGGCTCATGCCACGAAAGATTTACATGAATTTGCGCTTTCTTCCCATCACGTTGGCCATCTCTGCTGCTTTCGCTGGATCAGCACAAGCACAAAGCCTGATGTCCTTGTACGAAACAGCTCGCAGCTACGACGCCACCTACAAGGCAGCGCAGTCTCAGTACACAGCCAATTTGTCTAAGGGCGACCAAGCCAAGGCCCTGTTGTTGCCCACCATCGGTTTGACGGCCAACGTCAACAAGACCGATGTTGAACTGATTGCTGCAGCGCAAACAGTCACCTCACAAAGCAAGGCAGCCACACTGAGTGCGTCACAGCCCCTGTACCGCCCTGCCAACTTTGCCAGCTACCAACAAGGCCAACGTCAATTGGAATTGGCCAGCGTTCAACTCAAAGCGGCCGAACAAGATTTGATGGTTCGTCTTAGCCAAGCCTATTTCGATGTGTTGGTGTCGCGCGAAAGTTTGGACTTTGTCAAAGCACAAAAAGTAGCCGTGGCGGAACAACTGGCTGCTGCCAAACGCAACTTTGAAGTGGGCACCTCCACCATCACCGATACCCGCGAAGCACAAGCGCGTTACGACTTGGTCTTGGCACAAGAAATTGCAGCTGACAATGATTTGCGCATTAAACGTTTGGCCTTGAACCAACTGGTTGGCTTGAACAACATTGAGCCCAAGTCACTTTCAAGCAAAGCCAAACTGTCTGGCCCTGAAGCACAAACTTTGGACCAATGGGTAGAACAGTCTTCGGCCTTAAACCCCAACGTCATCCAAAGCCGTGCGGCTTTGGAGATTGCCAAATTAGAAACCAGCAAAGCTGAAGCCGGCCACAAACCCACCCTGGACTTGGTGGCAGGCTACACACCGACCCGCTATAAAAATGGCAAGGGCATCAACACATCGCAAATTGATTCCAACACCAACAGCGTCACCTTGGCATTCAACATGCCTTTGTTTGCAGGCTTTGCTACGCAAAATCGCATCAAAGAAACTGTGGCCTTAGAAGAAAAAGCACGTTCAGATCTTGACGCAGCCGAACGCAACGTGGCCCAAGCCACTCGCACCGCTTACTTTGGCTTGCAATCAGGTTTAGGCCAAGTCAACGCGCTGCAAGCTGCCGAAGCTTCTAGCCAAAGTGCTTTGGACGCCAACAAGTTGGGATACCAAGTGGGTGTTCGCATTAACATTGATGTCTTGAACAGCCAAAGTCAATTGTTCCAAACCAAACGTGATTTGGCCAAAGCTCGTTACGACGTGTTAATGGGCCAATTGAAATTGCGCCAAGCAGCTGGCGCTTTGACAGAAGCCGATTTGGCTTCCATCAATGCCCTGCTGAACCCTTGATGAGCCACTCGCGCACAGCCAAGACTGTGCGCTGAGTTGCACCACCGTGCTGCCCGGCAAACTTGCTTGCATTGAACGAATGTTGTTTTCGGGCTTGCGTATCTTGCGCCAGGGCAACAGCTTTTTTGATGGCGGCATCCATATCGTCTGCACGCAATGCAGCGCCCTCGCTTACAGCGGCCAGCGAAGCTTCCGCAAAATTAAATGTGTGCGGCCCCATCACAACAGGACAGCCACAAGCAGCCGCCTCTATCAGGTTTTGCCCCCCCAATGGCTCGAAGCTGCCCCCCAACAAGGCCACATCGGCCAAGCTGTAATACAAGGCCATTTCGCCCAAACTGTCACCTAAGAAAATATTGGGGTGTGCTGTGTTTGAAGGTGGCCCATTGCCCTCTTCTGCACCCCAAGTGGATCGGCGAGAAACTTGCCATCCATGTTGTGCCAAGAGTTGCGCAACGTCGTTGACCCGCTGCGGATGACGTGGCACCACCAGCCACTGGACGTGCGCATTGGGGTTGGCGGCTACAAAGCGCTGCCATGCCTGCAACCACAAACGCTCCTCGCCTTCACGAGAACTGGCCAACATCAATATGGGCTGTGTCAAATTTGCTCGCCATGCTTGGCCCAGTGAAACTTGGACTGAATCGGGCGTGGCATCAAATTTCAAATTGCCCGTGACCTTGGCAACGTGTGCCCCCAAAGTTTGCAGCCTTGCCGCATCGTCTTTGGTTTGAGCCAACACAGCACTCAATCCAGCATAGGCCGAGGTCATCAATGATGGCCAGCGCATGGCTTTGCGCATGGATTTTTCACTCATGCGGGCATTGACCAACACCAGCGGCACTTTGAATTGCTGCGCACAGCGCACCCAGTTGGGCCAAATTTCGGTTTCCAAAATGAGCCCTAGACGAGGCTGAAAGGCTTTGAAGAATCGAGCCACGACGTCTGGAGAATCCCAAGGCTGCCAAACTTGAACGTCCCCTGGCTGCAGCAGTTTGTGTCCTTCTTCGCGGCCTGTTGCTGTGCCATGGGTTAGGAGCAAGCGCAAACCGGGAAAGTTCTCACGCAGGCCTTTCAATAAAATACCTGCGGTGCGCGTTTCACCCAAAGACACGGCATGCACCCACACCCAATCACCCTGTGAGGCGTTGGTGTAATGGCCCAAACGCTCCTCGACGAATTGGCCATACAGCGCTTCGGCCTTGGCTCTTCGGCGAAGTTTTCGGCGCAGCAAAGGCTTCGCCCCTTTCATCAGGGTGCTGTAAAACCACAGAGACAAAGCAGCTTTCACAAATTCTTTTTTCGGTCTTGAAACGATGCGCTCAGTGCGCTGCACTTTGCAAATTCGCATCGGGCTTTACCGTGCGCAGCAATGTCAGCATGTCGTGCTCGATGCGATTCAATGCAGCTTGCGTTTGACCTTCAAATCGCAACACCAAAACGGGCGTGGTGTTGGAGGCCCGAATGAGCCCAAAACCATCTGGCCAATCAACACGCAAGCCATCAATGCTTGAGATTTCTGCGGGCGAACTGAAATGAGTTGACGCCACAGACAGGAGTTGGGCAGTCAGTTGATGCGGCTCACCCTCTTGGCAAGCCACATTCAATTCAGGGGTACTGAAACTGGTGGGCAGTGCCTTGAGAACCACGTTGGCGTCAGGACTGCGGCTCACAATTTCCAACAAACGACAACCCGCGTAGGTGCCGTCGTCAAAGCCATACCAACGCTCTTTGAAGAAGACATGGCCACTCATTTCGCCGCCCAATGGCGCTTGACCGCCGGCAGCTTCAATCTCTTTCATCTTGGCTTTGATCAAGGAGTGGCCCGTCTTGTACATCAACGGTGTACCGCCTGCCGCGCGAATGGCGGGCGCCAAACGTTGCGAGCATTTGACGTCAAACAAAATGGTGCCATGCGGAACACGGCTGAGCACATCCTGCGCAAACAATTGCATCTGGCGATCGGGATAAATGGTTTCACCATCTTTGGTGACGATGCCCAAACGATCGCCATCACCATCAAAGGCCAAGCCCAATTCTGCGTCCGTGCTTTGTAAAGCCGCAATGAGGTCTTGGAGATTTTCAGGTTTGCTGGGATCGGGATGATGGTTTGGAAAATTGCCATCGACTTCACTGAACAGTTCGATCACTTCACAGCCAATGGCACGAAAGATATCTGGCGCACTGGCGCCTGCAATGCCATTGCCGGAGTCGACCACTATTTTCATGGGGCGACTGAGTTGAATGCCACTGACAATTCTTTGAATGTAAGCAGGCATGATGTCATGCGAGCGCACGCCGCCCTTGTCGGCCAAGACCCAAGTTTCGTTTTCGATCACTTGTCGCAATGCTTGAATTTCATCGCCATAAATAGCCCGACCGCCCAGCACCATCTTGAAGCCATTGTCATCTTTGGGGTTGTGACTGCCTGTCACTTGAATGCCGCTGTCGCAAACGGTATGCGCCGCAAAGTAAAGTTGCGGTGTGGTGGTCAGGCCCACATCAATGACTTGAACGCCCACCGACACCAACCCGCGCATCAAGGCACCTGACAAGACAGGACCACTCAAACGACCATCGCGGCCGACGGCCACAGTGCCACGCCCCTCTTTCAAGGCCAAGGTGCCAAAGGCTCGGCCTAAGCCTTCGGCCAAGTCTTCGTTGAGGGTTCTTGGAAAGGTGCCACGAATATCGTAAGCCTTGAAAATTGATGCCGTGACTTGCATAAAGTACAAACCCAAAGGTGGTGCAAACAGACCTCCATTGTAGGTGGATGCACCTGAAATCGGATAGGATCATTGCATGCAATTTCATTCCCAAACCTGCTTCAAACAGATCACCAGTCCTTGGGGTGCGATCACTTTGTCGGCCAGCCCTGCGGGACTGAATGGCGTCTGGTTTGAAGGGCAAAAGCACCATCCCGATGTTCATCCGTGGCGCGCCAGCCCCAGCAACACCTTCTTGGTCAAGGCCGAAGCATTGCTGAACAATTACTGGCATTCAAAATTACCGCGCAAGCAATCTGCGCGCGATTGGCTTCAAGGCATTCCCATCGACATGAGCGGTGGTACGGCTTTTCAGCAAGCTGTCTGGCAAGCGTTGCTGAGCATTCCACAAGGCGCAACTTGCAGCTATGGTGAATTGGCCGCAGCCATTGGCAAACCCAGTGCAGTCAGAGCCGTGGGCACCGCCATTGGTCGCAACCCCATCAGCATCTTGATTCCCTGTCACAGGGTGTTGGGGGGACAGGGGCAGTTAACTGGCTATGCCGGTGGTGT
The DNA here is from genome assembly GCA_024642215.1 of Limnohabitans sp. Lineage (GTDB taxonomy): Bacteria > Pseudomonadota > Gammaproteobacteria > Burkholderiales > Burkholderiaceae_C > Limnohabitans_A. Next base: position 106,976 of record JAHEBO010000001.1, on the reverse strand, counting down.
GTGGCGGAAAAATGCCTTGCTCCAACTTGAAAATGCCCTTGAAACTTCTACATCGGTCACAAGCAACTTATGAGTTTGAACCCAAATAACTCGCCAGATTGGCGAGTGGATTACCTTTTGCTGGCCGCCTTGTGGGGCTCTTCCTTTTTATTCATGCGCATTGGGGCATCAGAGTTTGGCCCCTTGGCCACTGCATGGACTCGCGTGTTTGTGGCCACTTTGTTTTTAGGGCCCTTCATGTTGCGACAAGGACACTGGCCCATTTTCCAAAAGAATTGGAAACTCATCCTCGGCTTTGGCGCCTTCAACTCAGCACTGCCATTTGCGCTTTTTGCTTATGCTGTATTGCACATCTCTACAGGACTCTCAGCCATCTTGAATGCGGCGGTCCCCTTGTTTGCGGCCATGGTCGCCTGGGTTTGGCTAGGAGATCGCTTGAATCTTTGGCGAATTGCGGGTTTGATCATTGGCTTTATGGGCGTTGCCCTGTTGGCCAGCAACCAAACCAATTACCACAGCGCAGCCAACCCGGATGCCAGCGCTTGGGGCCAATACACGGCCATCGCGGCTTGCTTGTTGGCCACCTTGTGCTATGCCATTTCAGGCAGCTTCACTAAAAAGTACATGCCCAATTTACCGCCCTTGGTGTCGGCCACGGGCAGTCAATTGGGCGCCACTTTGGCGCTCACCTTGCCAGCATTTTGGGCCATGCCAGCGGTCATGCCAAGCGCCCAAGCGTGGGGGGCATTGATCATTTTGGGCGTGGCATGCACTGGCATTGCCTACATTTTTTACTTTCGCTTGGTCAATCGGGCTGGCCCCGCCAAAGCCTTAACGGTGACGTTTTTAATTCCTGTTTTCGCCCTGATTTACGGTGTGGCTTTTTTGAACGAGTCGGTAACCTTGAGCATGATATTGCTGGGCGTGGTGGTCGTTTTTGGCACAGCCCTGTCAAGCGGAATCTTTCCCAAAGTGAAATAATCAACCCATGAACCGTCGAAGCTTCACCCACCGTTTCAGATTTGTTGGGTGGCGGCGTTACGAAAACTCAACGCCACAATGAACCTCAGTGGTGACAAGCCTTACAGTCACATTGACGATCTCATCAGCCAAGACGAGTGCGTCAAATCTCAGACCATTACAAAACTGTTGCGGGCTTTGCGCTGACAAAGTGAACGGGCATTGCCTGATCCTTGACGGGCACATCTTTTAACGCGGACTGTAGGGCACGTGCACGCAACTGTCCGCAACCGCCCTCCACATCTTGACCCGCTGAATTTCTCAGCTTGGTCAAAATACCTCGCTGATGCAAAGTTCGCGCAATGGCTGCTGCGCGTTCCCAAGTAGGACGTTTGAAGGGCAAGTCATCGATGGCGTTGTAAGGGATCATGTTCATCAAGGCATATTTGCCTTTGAGCAAACGAACAATGCCGTCTAACTCTTCTTCAGAGTCATTCACCCCGTCAAGCAAGGTCCACTGATACTGAATGGGATAACCGGTTTGACGCGCATAAATTTCGGCGGCCTCGACCAGTTCTTCAGGAGACATTTTGGGTGCACGTGGCAATAACTGTGAACGCAAATCAGCACGCGTGGTGTGCAAGGACACAGCCATTGCAGGCTTGACCAAACCCGTTGGCAATCGCTCAAACACACGCGGATCGCCGACCGTCGAAAACACCAAAGATTTGTGCGCGATGTTGCCCACAGTGCCCAGGACCTCGATAGCCTCCATCACGTTGTCCAAGTTGTGTGCGGGCTCTCCCATGCCCATGAACACCACTTTTTTGACGGGGCGATGCAATCTTGCAAAGGCGACTTGCGCCACAATCTCGGCGCTACCCACCTGCCTGATCAAACCGTCGCGACCTGTCATGCAAAACACACAGCCAACGGCACACCCCACCTGCGATGACACACACACACCATCACGCGGCAAGCCCACAGTTTCAACAGTTTGACCGTCTTTCAAAGCCAACAACCACCTGACCGAACCATCTTCAGCCGGGTGTTCAGATTGCAAGCGCAGCAGACCGTTCAAGTCCTTGGTCAATTGCGGCAAGTCATCACGCAAAGCCGTCGGCATAAAGCTCTCGAGCGGCCGTCTTCCGCTATTTTGTGGCTTGGCCTGCGCCCATAGACGCAAAATACGCTGCTCATGGGTTGGCCGCGCACCTAAGCGACGCAAACGTTCTCGAATGAGATGTATTTGTGCCAAGCTCATGTCAAATGACAGGCGCTTAGGCCATAAGCAACAAACACGCGCATCAGTTTGACAAGAGTTTCAACAGTTGCTGGGGGGCATCAATTTGCGCGTGCGCTTGCCACGTTTGAATATCGGTTTGACTGCCCAAATAACCATAAGTTGCCGCCACCGTTTTCATATGAGCCGCATGTCCTGCCACGATGTCGCGCTCATCATCACCCACATAAACACACCGTGCAGGATCGATTTTTAAGCGCTTGGCCGCCTCCAGCAAAGGTGCTGGATGTGGTTTGGCGTGCGGGGTGGTGTCACCACTAATGACCACAGATGCAGAGGCAAACAAAGACATGCCTTGCGTCAGCGGTTCGGTAAATCGTTGGGACTTGTTGGTGACCACGCCCCATGGCAATTGTCTCGAAACCAAGTCTGCAATCAATGCCGCAACACCTTCAAACGCAAAGGTTCGCTGCGTCATGCAGGCTTCGTAGTTTTGAAAGAACTCTTCTTTCATCAACTCGTAATCAGGATGCTCGGGCGTGAAGCCAAACGCTAAGCCAATCATGCCGCGTGCACCCGCGCCGGCCATGGGCCTGTAGTGCGCCAAGGGCAAAGAAGACATGCCGCGATCGACGCGCATCTTGTCGACTGCTGCGCCCAAATCTGGCGCACTGTCAATGAGCGTGCCATCCAAATCAAACAGTACGGCTTGGATATTTTCGAACTTCATGATGGCTTTTTTCTCACACCGCTTTGTCAAATGGCTTTTGCGTGGCCATCAAGTAATTCACATCCGTGTCTTTGCCCAATGCGTAGACTTTCGTAAAGGGGTTGTAACTCATGCCCTTCATTTGCAAAACATCCAAGCCCTCTGCACGAGTCCAATCGGCCAATTCACTGGGCTTGATCATGCGGGCGTATTCATGGGTGCCTTTGGGCAGCAGGTTCAACACATATTCAGCGCCCACCACGGCGAACAAAAACGACTTGGGATTGCGATTCAAAGTGGAGAAGAACACCCAACCACCCGGTTTGACCAATTGGGCACAAGCCTGAACCACCGACGCTGGATCGGGCACGTGTTCCAGCATTTCCATGCAAGTCACCACATCAAATTGACCAGCTTGCTCGGCGGCCAAAGTTTCTGCACTGATTTCTTTGTAGTCAACACCTTGTGTTCCCGCCTCCAAAGCATGCAATTGGGCTACTTTCAAAGACTTCACTGCCAAGTCGATGCCCAAAACTTGCGCACCTTGCCTGGCCATGGCGTCGGACAGAATGCCACCGCCGCACCCAATGTCGACAACTTTTTTGCCCGCCAAGGGTGCCAAGCTTTGAATCCAATTCAAGCGCAGTGGATTGATTTGATGCAAAGGACGAAATTCACTGTCCGTGTCCCACCACCGATGGGCCAGTTCTGAAAATTTGGCCAACTCTGCGGGGTCCACGTTGGCGCTGGAAAATGGAGAGGATGTGTGTGTACTCATAAATTACATTGTCGCGCAAAGTGAAAAGGCCTCCCAAAGGAGGCCTTTTGAGATCAAGACAGGCTTGATCTTCTTTAAACAAGCAAAAGCTTATTTGTTTGGGCGTGTACCGACAACTTCGATTTCAACGCGGCGGTTTTTAGTACGGCCAGCAGCTGTTTTGTTGTCAGCAACGGGTTGTTTCTCGCCCTTGCCTTCTGTGTAAACGCGGTTTTTCTCGATACCTTTGGTGACCAAGTAAGCCTTGACAGCGTCAGCGCGCTTGACAGACAACTTTTGGTTGTATGCATCAGAGCCAACAGAGTCGGTGTGACCCACGGCAATGATCACTTCCAAGTTGATCGCTTTGACTTTGCCAGCCAAGTCGTCCAATTTGGCTTTGCCGTCAGCTTTCAACACTGATTTGTCAAAGTCAAAGAAGGTGTCAGCAGCATATGTCACTTTGGTGGCGGCAGCTGGAGCGGGTGCGGGTGCAGCTGGCTTGGCAGCAGGTGCTGGGGCAGCCTTGGGTGCAGGCGCTGCAGCCTTAGGTGCAGCAATAGCGCCATCGCAACCTGCTACAGCAGTAGCGGGTGTCCAGTTGGCATCGCGCCAGCAGTATTCAGCTGTGCCGTTTTTCCAGGCAAATTCGCCTGAGCCGTTGCGCCAGTTGTCTACGGATTGAGCACCTGCGGCGCTTGCCAAGGCAGCTGAAGCCAACACCATTGCCACTTTGTTGAATTTTTTCATGGTTCTCCTCATGGGGATAAGTACCGCAGACATCCTGCGAGAAAAGAGACGATTTGAATGACCATCACCCAAAACGTTGAAATGATTGTGCCATAGCTCTGGGCCAAATCCCCAATTTGGTGAAAAGCCCCTGAAGGCGAACTTATCAATCTGACGAATGTGTTGCAAATCAACGACACTCTTTAGACCTAAAATGGCAGTCTTTCACCCAGTGCGCCTGACCCCTCATGACCCAGTTTGCTAAAGAAACCCTCCCCATCAGTCTAGAAGAGGAAATGCGCCGCAGTTACCTCGACTACGCCATGAGCGTGATTGTGGGACGCGCCCTGCCCGATGCACGAGACGGCCTCAAACCAGTGCATCGCCGTGTGTTGTTTGCCATGCACGAGTTGAACAACGACTGGAATCGCGCTTACAAAAAATCTGCACGTATCGTGGGTGACGTGATTGGTAAATACCACCCTCACGGCGACCAATCTGTCTATGACACCATCGTTCGCATGGCGCAAGATTTCTCCATGCGCCACATGTTGGTGGACGGTCAAGGCAACTTCGGTTCGGTGGACGGCGACAACGCTGCGGCCATGCGATACACCGAAATTCGTTTGGCCAAAATTGCGCACGAAATGTTGGCTGACATCGACAAAGAAACCGTCGACTTTGGCCCCAACTACGACGGCTCTGAAAAAGAACCTTTGGTGCTGCCAAGCCGCATTCCCAACTTGTTGGTCAATGGCTCTGGCGGTATTGCGGTCGGTATGGCGACCAACATTCCACCTCACAATTTGAACGAAGTGGTTGACGCTTGCTTGCACATGCTGCGCAACCCCGAAGCCACCATCGACGAGTTGATGGAAATCATTCCCGCGCCCGACTTCCCCACGGCTGGCATCATCTACGGCATCAGTGGCGTCAAAGAAGGCTACCGCACAGGCCGCGGCCGTGTGGTGATGCGCGCCAAGTGCCACTTTGAAGACATCGACAAAGGCCAGCGCCAGTGCATCGTGGTGGACGAGCTGCCTTACCAAGTGAACAAGAAGACTTTGCAAGAACGCATGGCCGAATTGGTTCACGAGAAAAAGATCGAAGGCATCAGCCACATTCAAGACGAGTCCGACAAATCGGGCATGCGATTGGTCATTGAACTCAAGCGCGGCGAAGTGCCTGAAGTGGTGTTGAACAATCTGTACAAACAGACGCAGTTGCAAGACACCTTCGGTATCAACATGGTGGCCCTCATTGATGGTCAGCCCAAGTTGTGCAACTTGAAAGACCTGATCAGCGTGTTCTTGCAACACCGCCGAGAAGTGGTCACACGTCGCACCGTGTTCACTTTGCGCAAAGCGCGCGAACGCGGTCACGTGCTGGAAGGCTTGGCTGTGGCCTTGGCTAACATTGATGAATTCATCGCCATCATTCGCAATGCGCCCACACCGCCCGTGGCCAAAGCCGAATTGATGACCCGTCGTTGGGACAGCAAATTGGTTCGCGAGATGCTCACACGCACACGCGCCGATGGCGGCGCTGTGAATGCAGACGATTACCGTCCCGATGGTTTGGAAAAAGACTTCGGCATGGGCAACGACGGCTTGTACCGCCTCAGCGACACCCAAGCCCAAGAAATTTTGCAGATGCGTCTGCAACGCTTGACCGGCCTGGAACAAGACAAGATTGTGGTTGAGTACAAAGAAGTGATGTCTGAGATTGAAGACCTGCTCGACATCTTGGCCAAGCCCGAGCGCGTGTCCACCATCATTGGCACTGAACTGGGCGAATTACGCCAAGAATTTGGCCAAACCAAAATTGGCGCACGTCGCAGCTTCATTGAAAACAACGCACAAGATTTGGCCACTGAGGACTTGATCACCCCGACCGACATGGTGGTGACTTTGTCGCACAGCGGTTACATCAAGAGCCAGCCTTTGTCTGAATACCGGGCGCAAAAGCGCGGCGGTCGCGGCAAGCAAGCGACCGCCACCAAAGAAGACGATTGGATCGATCAGCTCTTCATTGCCAACACACACGATTACATCTTGTGCTTCTCCAATCGCGGCCGTTTGTACTGGCTCAAAGTGTGGGAAGTGCCTGCAGGCTCACGTGGCTCACGCGGTCGCCCCATCGTCAACATGTTCCCCTTGCAAGAAGGCGAAAAGATCAACGTGGTCTTGCCTTTAACAGGCGACATGCGCAGCTTCCCGGCCGACCACTATGTGTTCATGGGCACCTCCATGGGCACCGTGAAGAAAACCTCTTTGGATGAATTCAGCAACCCTCGCAAGGCCGGCATCATTGCCGTTGACTTGGACGAAGGCGACTTCCTGATTGGTGCAGCACTCACTGACGGCAAGCACGACGTGATGTTGTTCAGCGATGGCGGCAAAGCCGTTCGCTTTGATGAAAACGATGTGCGCCCCATGGGTCGCAATGCCCGCGGTGTGCGCGGCATGATGCTCGATGAAACACAAAGTGTGATTGCCATGCTGGTGGCCGAAGATGAACAACAAAGCGTGCTGACAGCCACCCAAAATGGCTACGGCAAACGCACCTCCATCACAGAATACACACGTCATGGTCGCGGCACAAAAGGCATGATTGCCATCCAGCAATCCGAGCGCAACGGCAAAGTGGTTGCGGCAACTTTGGTGCACGCCGACGACGAAATCATGTTGATCACCGACACGGGTGTGTTGGTTCGCACTCGCGTTTCAGAAATTCGCGAATTGGGTCGCGCCACACAAGGCGTGACTTTGATTGGTTTGGACGACGGCGCCAAATTGTCTGGTTTGCAACGCATCGTGGAGAACGATGCCAACATGCAAGACGAAGCAGCCGATGGCACGTCAGACGCCGAAGGCGGAGAAGCTGCTACGGGCGGCGACGAAAGCGGTTCAGCCGAATGACAAGGCCCTACAACTTTTCTGCCGGCCCTGCCGCCATTCCCGATGCCGTCTTGATCCAAGCCGCCAGCGAAATGCTGGACTGGCATGGCAGCGGCATGGGCGTCATGGAAATGAGCCACCGCGGCAAAGAGTTCATGTCGATTTACGAAGAAGCTGAAGCCGACCTTCGTGAATTGCTGGCAGTACCTTCTCATTTCAAAATCTTGTTCATGCAAGGTGGCGGCATTGCTGAAAATGCCATCGTGCCCTTGAACTTGTCGCAAGAAGGCACGGTTGACTTTGTGGTCACCGGCAGCTGGAGCCAAAAATCATTCAAAGAAGCCGCGCAGTTTTGCACGCCTCATTTGGCAGCCAGCGCGCAAGGTACCCAATTCACCACCATCCCTTCCGCTGCCGAATGGCAACTGAGCGCCAACGCCAGCTACGTGCATGTTTGCACCAACGAAACCATCGACGGCGTTGAATACCACTCACTGCCCGACCTGAAAGCCTTGGGCAGCAACGCACCTTTGGTGATTGATTTTTCTTCGCATGTCGCCTCACGCAGCATCGACTGGTCCAAAGTCGGCTTGGCTTTTGGCGGCGCCCAAAAGAATCTAGGACCCGCAGGTCTTACCTTGGTGGTGGTGCGTGAAGACCTCTTGGGCAAAGCCATGAAGCATTGCCCCAGCGCTTTCAATTACAAACTGGTGGCCGACAACGGCTCCATGTACAACACACCCCCCACCTATTCCATCTACATTGCCGGCCTGGTTTTCAAATGGTTGAAAGCACAAACAGAAAATGGCATGACGGGTGTGGCCGCCATGGAACAGCGCAACATCACCAAAGCCGATTTGCTCTACAACTTTTTAGACCAATCGCAGCTTTACGAAAACCGCGTTGACCCGTCTTGCCGTTCACGCATGAACATCCCCTTCTATTTGCGTGATGAATCGCGCAACGATGCCTTCCTCGCAGGTGCCAAAGCACGCGGGTTGCTTCAACTCAAAGGCCACAAGTCGGTGGGTGGCATGCGCGCCAGCATTTACAACGCCATGCCGCTAGAAGGCGTCCAGGCGCTGGTTTCTTACCTCCAAGATTTCGAAGCAAAACAGGCTTGAGCACACGGCCACGCCGTTTGACTTTCATCACTGAACCCATATGACGCAACCTATTCAATCAGACGCCTTAGGCGAACTGCGCATTCAAATTGACTCGCTCGATCAACAGCTCTTGAGCTTGCTGAACCAGCGTGCCAAAGTGGCTGAAAAAGTGGGTGAAATCAAACGTGCAGAAGGCTCACCCTTCTTCCGGCCCGATCGCGTGGCGCAGGTCATTGCCAAAATTGAAAAAGCCAATCAAGGTCCGCTGTTGAATGCGCATGTGGCCTCTATTTGGCGTGAAATCATGTCGGCCTGTTTGGCCCTTGAAGCGCCTCAGCGTGTTGCCGTGTTAGGCCCTCAAGGTACTTTCTGCGAACAAGCCGCCATTGAGTTTTTTGGCAGTGCGGCCAATCTCATTTACTGCAACAACTTCGACGAAGTGTTTCATGCCACCGCAGCGGGCACAGCTCAGTTTGGCGTAGTGGGCATGGAAAATTCCACCGAAGGTGTGGTGGCCAGATCACTCGATTTGTTCTTGCGCTCACCCGTGCATGTGATTGGCGAAGTCAGCTTGTTGGTTCGCCACAATTTGCTGCGACAAACCGACAACCTCAAAGACATAGAAGTAGTGTTGGCGCATCCACAGGCTTTGGCACAGTGCCAAACATGGCTCACCCAAAATTTACCCAATGCAGAGCGCCGTGCGGTTTCTAGCAACGCTGAAGGTGCGCGCTTGGCCGCCAGCAATCCCACTTGGGCTGCATTGGCCAGCGAGCGCGCTGCCGCCCAATTCGGTTTGCACATCGTGGCCCACGCCATTCAAGACGAAGCCACCAATCGCACCCGGTTTGCTGTGATTTGCTTGCCGCAAACCTTGGCCACACCGCCTGTCTCTGGCAAAGATTGCACCAGCTTGGTGGTATCAGTACCGAATAAACCCGGCGCCGTGCATGACCTGTTGATGCCTCTCAAAAACAATGGCGTGTCCATGACACGCTTTGAATCTCGACCTGCCAAATCTGGCCAGTGGGAATACTATTTCTACATCGACATTCAGGGCCACGTTTCACAGCCGCATGTTGCTGCCGCATTGAAAGAACTTCAAGGCTTGTGTGCGTTTTACAAGGTTCTGGGTTCTTACCCTATTCCAGAATGAAGTTCAAAAAAGTCGCTCTCATTGGCTGCGGTCTGATGGGCGGCTCCTTTGCCCTGGCTGCCAAAGCGGCGGGGTGGGCACCTCACGTCGTTGGCTTCAGCGCATCTGAGTCATCTCGCCAAAAAGCCCTCGACATGGGTGTGATCGACCTTGCCGTAGACACCATTGCACAAGCCGTTGAAGACGCCGATTTGGTTTTATTGGCAGTCCCCGTCAAGGCGACTGCAGCCTGCTTTGAGGCCATTGCGCCAGCCTTGAATTCAGACGCGCTTTTGATGGACGTGGGCTCGACAAAATCAGACATTGTGGCCTCCGCCATCAACGCTCTGGGCGACAAACTGCACTGCTTTGTACCGGTACACCCCATCGCGGGCAAAGAGGTGGCAGGTGTAGAACATTCAGATGCCGACTTGTACAAAGACCGCGCGCTGATTGTGACGCCCATGACCAGCTCAGGCCAAACGCAAGTGCAACTTGCCAAGCAAATTTGGAAAAGCCTGGGAAGCTTCATCACTGAACTGACCCCTGCCGAACACGATGCAGCTTTTGCGGCTGTGAGCCACCTGCCGCATGTCTTAGCCTACGCCATCATTCGCGGCATTTTTCAACAGCACAACGGTCCTGAGTTGATTGCATTGGGCGGGCCAGGCTTCAGAGATTTTTCGCGCATTGCAGCCAGCGACCCCGTAGTGTGGCGCGACATTCTGAGCACCAACCGTGATCAAGTATTGTTGCAAATCAGCCATTTCAAAGATGCCCTGAACGACTTTGAAAATGCCATTCAAAACAACAACCCACAAGCGCTTGAAGACATGATCCGCCAAGCCAGTGATTTACGTTTCAATTGGCGCATCGGCGCCAATCAGCACACAGCAGAATAATCAAAACGACATGTTTGCCACCGCGTTTCTTGATCTTCCCTCTTTGCAACAAGCTGGTGGCACTGTCACGTTGCCCGGCTCTAAAAGCATTTCCAATCGCGTCTTGTTATTGTCTGCACTGTGCGAAGGCAGCACCTGGGTTCATGACCTTTTAGATTCCGATGACACCCGCGTGATGTTGGCCGCATTGCGCCAACTCGGATGCGGCGTTGAACCCAAGGCGGGCACCAACAGTGTTTGCATTACAGGCTTAGGACAAAGCACTTCGAATGGCCTGTCAGCCGGATTAAAAAAGCCCACCGAAGCCATTGAGTTTTTCATGGGCAACGCCGGCACCGCCATGCGTCCCCTCACCGCCGCATTGGCCGTGATGGGCGGCGACTTCACCCTCAAAGGTGTGCCGCGCATGCACGAACGGCCCATTGGCGATTTGGTCGATGCATTGCGCCTCTTGGGTTGCCACATAGATTATTTGGGCAACGAAGGCTATCCACCTTTGCGCGTTTTAAAGCCACAACTTCAACTTGACAAGCCCATTCAAGTGCGCGGCGATGTGTCCAGCCAGTTCCTCACGGCACTGTTAATGTCGCTGCCATTGGCCGCCCAAAAAGACATCGTGATTGAAGTGGTGGGTGAACTGATCTCCAAGCCCTACATTGAAATCACCTTGAACTTGTTGGCGCGCTATGGCATCAACGTGAAGCGCGATGCTTGGCAACGATTCACCATTCCCGCTGGCAGCCACTACACCTCACCCGGCGAAATTCATGTTGAAGCCGATGCCTCATCGGCCAGTTATTTCATTGCCTTGGGTGCATTGGCCGCCACCGACCAAGCGGTTCGCATTCAAGGTGTGGGCGCATCCTCCATTCAAGGTGACATTCGCTTCATGGAAGCCGCAGCCCAAATGGGTGCTCACATTGAAAGTGGTCCCAATTGGCTAGAAATCAAACGCGGCGCATGGCCCCTCAAAGCCATCGACTTGGACTGCAACCACATCCCTGATGCCGCCATGACCTTGGCCGTCATGGCCCTTTATGCCGACGGCCCTACCACCCTGCGCAACATTGCCAGCTGGCGTGTGAAAGAAACCGATCGCATTGCGGCCATGGCCAAAGAAGCACGCAAGCTGGGTGCGCAAGTGGAAGAAGGCCCAGACTGGTTGCGCATTCATCCTTTGCCGACTGGCCAGTGGAAAGCAGCCAGCATTCACACTTATGACGATCACCGCGTGGCCATGTGTTTCTCTTTGGCCGCCTTCAACGCCGACCAGCAAGCTGTGCGCATTGAAGACCCCAAGTGCGTGGCCAAAACCTTTCCAGATTATTTTGAGGCCTTGTTCTCATTGGCCCAAACGCCTCCAGAGTGCATTCCCGTCATTTGTATCGATGGCCCAACAGCCTCAGGCAAAGGCACCTTGTCTAGTTTGGTGGCACAACGTTTGGGCTACCACTACCTAGACTCTGGCGCCCTTTACCGCGTCACGGCCTATGCCGCATTGAAGGCTGGCTTGAGTCTAGAAACTGTCAATGAATTCGCCATTGCCGCCATGGCCGAAAAGCTTCCCGTGCGTTTTGAAGGCGACCGCGTCTTGCTCAATGATCAAGATGTGACCGACGCCATCCGCAGCGAAGAAGGCGGCATGAACGCCTCTAAGGTGTCTACTTTGCCCGCCGTTCGGGTGGCTTTGGTGGCCCTTCAGCACAGCTTTCAGCGCCTACCTGGCCTCTTGGCGGACGGCCGCGACATGGGCACGGTGATCTTTCCTGGCGCGCCTTTGAAGGTGTTTTTAACCGCCAGTGCCGCAAAAAGAGCCGATCGACGCTATAAGCAATTGATTTCTAAAGGTTTTCAGGCTAAAATCGCCGATCTTCGGGCTGACTTAGAGGCTCGCGACCTACGGGACAGTTCTCGTAGTGTGGCACCCTTAAAGCCAGCGCAAGACGCAATGCTGCTAGACAACTCAGACTTAGGCATCGAACAATCGGTGCATCAGGTCCTTGACTGGTGGCAAAGCAAACAAGGCTTTCCTGTTTAACTTTCTTGTTTAAAACAGGCAGGCCTTGAACAGAGGTCCACAAGACACCCTCCGCGCTGCTTGCGCACTTGTCTTGTGGTTCATCAACTTAACCCGCGTGAAAACGCAAACAACCGCCGCATCTAGCCTTGTTAACGACGCAATCCTGCAGTCGTCAGACCTTTTTGCGGATTAGGAACTTGAATGTCAGAATCTTTTGCAGCCCTATTTGAAGAATCACTGAAGCGCACGGAAATGCGCCCAGGCGAAGTGATCACCGCTGAAGTTGTTCGCATCGAACACAACTTCGTGGTTGTTAACGCCGGCCTCAAATCTGAAGCCTACGTGCCCCTGGAAGAATTCAAATCAGATCTGGGCGAAATCGAAGTCCAAGTGGGCGACTTCGTGTCTGTGGCCATCGGTTCCATCGAGAACGGCTACGGCGACACCATTTTGAGCCGTGACACTGCCAAGCGTTTGGCATCATGGTTGTCATTGGAAAAAGCCTTGGAATCCGGCGAATTCGTCACCGGCACCACCAGCGGCAAAGTCAAAGGCGGCCTCACTGTTTTGGTCAACGGCATTCGTGCTTTCTTGCCAGGTTCATTGGTTGACACACGTCCTACCAAAGACCTGTCACCGTACGAAAACAAGACCATGGAATTCAAGGTCATCAAGTTGGACCGCAAGCGCAACAACGTCGTGTTGTCACGCCGTGCTGTGGTCGAAGCTTCGATGGGCGAAGAGCGCGCCAAGCTGATGGAAAACCTCCGCGAAGGTTCCGTCGTTCACGGTGTGGTCAAGAACATCACCGAATACGGTGCATTCGTTGACTTGGGCGGCATCGATGGTTTGCTGCACATCACCGACATGGCATGGCGCCGTGTTCGTCACCCTTCCGAAGTGGTGCAAGCCGGTCAAGAAATTACCGCCAAGATCCTCAAGTTCGACACCGAGAAAAACCGCGTGTCCTTGGGCCTCAAGCAAATGGGCGACGATCCTTGGATGGGCGTCAACCGCCGCTACCCACAAAGCACCCGCATGTTCGGCAAGATCACCAACATCGCCGACTACGGCGCGTTTGTGGAACTCGAGCCAGGCATCGAAGGCTTGGTGCACGTCTCTGAAATGGACTGGACCAACAAGAACGTGGCACCTTCCAAGATCGTGTCATTGGGCGACGAAGTCGAAGTCATGGTTTTGGAAATCGACGAAGACAAGCGCCGCATCAGCTTGGGCATGAAACAGTGCCGTGCTAACCCATGGCAAGAGTTCGCTCAAAACACAAAGCGTGGCGACCGCGTCAAAGGCCCGATCAAGTCCATCACCGATTTCGGTGTGTTCGTGGGCTTGGCCGCTGGCATCGACGGTTTGGTTCACTTGTCCGACTTGTCATGGAACGAAACCGGCGAAGCCGCTGTTCGCAACTACAAGAAGGGTCAAGACGTTGAAGCCATCGTGTTGGCAGTCGACGTTGAGCGCGAGCGCATCAGCTTGGGCATCAAACAACTCGACGGCGACCCATTCACGACTTTCGTGACAGTGAACGACAAGGGCCAAACAGTGACTGGTAAAGTCAAAACTGTTGACGCTCGCGGCGCTGAAATCGACTTGGGCGACGACATCATTGGTTACTTGCGCGCCAGCGAAATTTCACGCGATCGCGTGGAAGACGCTCGCAGCTTGTTGAAAGAAGGCGACGAAGTCACTGCGGTGGTCGTCAACGTCGATCGCAAGACACGCAACATCCAGTTGTCCATCAAGGCCAAAGATGCTGCTGACCAAAATGAAGCCATGGCTTCTTTGAGCCAACAGTCTTCACGTGAAAACGCTGGCACCACCAGCTTGGGCGCTTTGTTGCGTGCCAAGTTGGACAACAACGACGCAGCTTAATGGTCTGCTGATGAACAAAGCCTCTTGCCTGGGCCCCTGCGGGGCTTGGGCGGAGGCTTTTTCTATGCGTCAATTCATTTCACTTTCTCTCACATGACCCGCTCCGACCTCGTTGAAGCTTTGGCCGCTCGTTTTGAGCAGCTGACGCACCGTGACGCCGAATTCGCCGTCAAAACGGTCTTGGACGCCATGAGCGAAGCCTTGGTCAAAGGCCACCGCATTGAGATCCGTGGTTTTGGCAGCTTCACCATCAACCGCCGCCCGCCCCGTGTTGGCCGCAATCCTCGCTCTGGTGAAAGCGTGCAAATCCCTGAAAAACGTGTCCCGCATTTCAAGCCTGGCAAAGCGCTTCGCGAAGCCGTTGACAAAAAGTCCCTCGACATCCTGCATGGCAAGGCCGAATAAGCCCCCTGCTCCCTCTGAATAAATCGGCCCATCCAAGGGCCTTTTTTGTTTCTGGGTGCAGCATCGATTTAGAATGACAGTGCTGCCTGAGGCCATTCATGAAACAATTTCTCAAGCTGCTTCAGTGGACACTGAATGCAGCCGTCTTTTTTACTTTGTTTGCCTTCGCGCTGAACAATCAGCACGAAGCCAAGGTCTATTTCTTTTTCGGTACACAGTGGCGCTCACCCATGGTGCTGATTGTGTTGATTGCCTTTGCTTTAGGCATGGTAGTGGGCGTGTTGGGCATGGTGCCGCGCTGGTGGCGCCAACGGCAAGCAGCCAAAGCTGTTCAAGCCCCGGCTGCAAGCAATGCAGAACCACAATCGGAAGTACCGCATGGAACTTGACCTCATTTGGATTTTGATTGGCCTGCCCGCAGCCTTTGGTCTCGGTTGGTTAGCCTCGCGACTCGACTTGCGTCAGTTGCGCATCGACAACCGTCAAGCACCACGCGCCTATTTCAAAGGTCTGAACTTCTTACTCAACGAGCAACAGGACAAGGCCATTGATGCCTTCATTGAAGCCGTCCAAAACGATCCAGACACCTCTGAGTTGCATTTTGCTTTGGGCAATTTGTTTCGCCGCCGCGGCGAATATGAAAGAGCTGTTCGCGTTCACGAACATCTGCTGTCACGAGGCGACCTGAGCACCGCAGACCGTCAGCGTGCGCAAAATGCATTGGCCAAAGACTTTGTCAAAGCCGGTTTGCTAGACCGCGCAGAAGACGCTTTGCGCAAGCTGGAAGGCACGGCCTTCGAAGGCCAAGCAAGGTTGGCACGGCTGGCCATTTATGAGCGTTCACGCGAATGGCCGCAAGCTCGCGAAGTTGCCTCACAACTCGAGCAATCAGGCGAGGTCAGTTTTGCTGTGCGCAAGGCCCATTACTTGTGCGAACAAGCCCGCGAACTCAATGCGCAAGGCGATGCCGCAGGTGCTGCACAACTGCTACAAAACGCCATGGCAGAAACGCCTGACGCACCCCGCCCTCGACTGCTGTTAGGTCAACTGCAACTCAACCAAGGCCACGCCCTTCAAGCTTGCGCCACCTTGAGTCAATTGTTTGAATCGGGTTCTGTTGCTGCACCTTTGGCTGCAGCAAGCTTGGTTCGAGCAGCACAAGCGGCCAATCAAGTCCCCGCAGCTTTGTCATTGCTGCAGCAACATTACGCACAAAGCCCTTGCATTGATGTGATGGACGCCATTGTCTCATTGGAAAAAAATGGGATAGATGCCGACAATTTGGTCCGTCAGCGTTACATTGAACATCTGCAAAAACAACCTTCCTTGCTGGCGGCTTCACGTTGGCTGGCGGGTGCCGATTTGGGCACAGAAGCCACGCGAGCACCTGTGCAAAAAGCCCTTGAACAAGCATCACGGCCTTTGGCGCGTTACCGCTGTGCAGCCTGTGGCTTTGAAGCCAAGGAGCATTTCTGGCACTGCCCAGGCTGCCAAGCGTGGGACAGTTACCCACCTCGCCGAGTTGAAGAGCTCTAAATCGCTTTCAAGCGTTTGCTTGCGCTCACCTTGAATTGCAGAATGTACTTCTGCCATTCAATCAGCAGTTGAATCGGGTTTGCATCACCGTTGGGGTGATGCCAAACCTAGGAATTCAACATGTTGAAAAAAATCTTAAGCACCACCGCCCTGCTGTTTTCACTCAGCAGTTTTGCAGCCGTTGATGTCAACAAAGCCAACGCGGCTGAGTTAGACGGTATCAAAGGCATTGGCCCTTCGCTGTCGGGCAAAATTTTGAAAGAGCGCAACAAAGGCAACTACAAAGATTGGCCCGATCTCATGCACCGCGTCAGTGGCATGGGCGAGAAAAGCTCGGCCAAATTTTCAGCGCAAGGCCTCACGGTCAATGGCTCGGGCTATCAAGGGGGGGCAGCGATTGAGCCGGCAAAAGCAAAATCAGCGGACAAACCCAAATCGACCAAGTCTTAAATGATGGAAGGGCTGCGAATCCAATCCTCGAATATGGCCAGCCTTTCAGACCCAGGGCCTTGCGCACCCGCAAGGCCATTTGTTTATGAATTCAAAGCGGTAAGGTGTTGGATGGCAGAAAAACCAGAAGCTCTTTCTACCAACTCACCAACATGCAATGCAATGTCTTCGCGAAAACGACTGGTCACAATTTGCACACCAACTGGCAATCCGGCCACGATGCCCGTCGGAACAGACAAGCCAGGCAAGCCAAGGACAGCGGTACTCAACAAAGGAGATTGTGCCAATAAAATTTCACTCATTCGCGCTGCAGTGCCCTGATCATCGTCGATGGGAAGTTGACGCTCCCATGAGTTTGGCATGAGCAAAACTGGGTAGCGCTCAAAGAACACCGCCCAGTCTCTGGCAATGTTAAAACGTCTCGTGAGGGCTTCGAGATTTTGATCTCTGTCCCAAATTGGATTGATGTCCAAATAATGCTGAAGCGCCCTTCGCAAGGCATCGTCACCCAACTGTTGCATGAACCCTGCGCCGGCGCGTCGCATGTCATTCATGACCATGTGAAATTGCATAGCAGACACTTCTGCAAAGTGCGGCGGTTCAACTTCTTCAATGACATAACCAGCGGCCTCTAGCCAATGCGCTGCTTGAGCCACGGCTGCACTGACACTGGGATCAACTTTTGAATGCGTCCAACTTTTAAAAACTGCAATGCGCGTCAGTTTTTGACTGTCTGGATTTTCTAAAGGTGCGGGAACCCATTGTGGATCTAAGGCAGAACCACGCGACATGACTTGCAAAGCCAAACGAGCGTCTGATACTGTTCGAGTGAGTGGACCTTGCACTGACATTTGCTGGTTGGTGATGATGCGATTGGGCGCACTTGCTTTGTACGAAGGCACACGGCCCACGGTGGTTCTCAAACCCACAACACCGCAAGCCCAAGCTGGATAACGAATGGAGCCACCATAGTCGTTGCCGTGCGCAATAGCGCCCATTCCCAGTGCAGTCGCAGCCGCCGCACCACCACTGGAACCACCCGGTGTGACGGCTGGATCAAACGGATTCAGGGTACGGCCATGAAAACTGTTGTCTGTAAACCATCGAAGCGAAAATGCTGGGGCATTACTACGCCCCACAATGATCGCTCCAGCCTCACGCATCGACTGGACGAGTGGGGAGTCACTGGTGGCGATGTTGTCCTTCAACGCTGCTACGCCATCCGTCGTCGCTTCGCCGGCCACATCCACATTCACTTTGATGGTAACGGGTACGCCATGCAAAAGTCCCAGCGATTCACCTCGAGCTTGCGCAGCATCCGCATCGTCTGCGGCTTTTAAAGCAGATGCTGCATTGACCATTGCCAAAGCATTGATGCTGGGGTTGATATCTTCAATACGCGCGAGAACGCTCTCGGTCACTTGTCTCGCTGATACTTCGCGATGAGCAATGCAAGAGGCCACTTCGGTGGCGCTGAGTTTCCATAAAGCTTGAGTCATGGTATTTTTTTAGTTTGTTAAGTAACGCTGCGCCAACAAAGTCCAATACGCTGCACCCACAGGCAAAATTTCGTCATTGAAGTCATAGCCAGCGTTGTGCACCATGCAGGCATGTGCGATATCTGTGGGTGATGCGGCATTTATTTCTATCCCATTGCCAATCATCAAGTAACTGCCCGGACAGTGATCCAGCATGAAAGCAAAGTCTTCGCTCCCTGTCAGAGGACGGCCTTGCAAAGTGACGCCTTCATGGCCTAACAACGCCACGCCCACGGCGCGTGCAAATTCGGTTTCTACTGTTGTATTCACCAACACGGGATAATCCCGCTTGTACTCGATCTGCGCTTGTAAGCCGAAGCTTTGTGCTTGGGCTGTGACCAAATCTGTAATACGAACTTGCAGTAGATCACGAACTTCGCGATCCAGTGCACGCACGCTCAACTCTAAACGCGCAGAGCTTGGAATCACGTTGTTGGCTTTTCCAGACGTCAAGGCTCCTACCGTGATCACAGCCGTTTGCAAAGGGTTGACGTTGCGTGACACGATGGTTTGAAGAGACATCACAATGCTGGATGCCGCAACGATAGGATCTTGCGCCAAATGCGGCATGGCACCATGACCACCCAAGCCTGTCAGGATAACGGTCACATCGTCTGACGATGCCATTGCAGGGCCATCAATGAATACCAACTGACCTGCTGGGATGCCTGGCATGTTGTGCGCCGCAAAGATGGCGTCGCAGGGAAATTTTTCAAACAAGCCCTGCTCAATCATGAGCTTGGCGCCGCCTGGATGTTCCTCTGCAGGTTGAAAAATTAAATTCAAAGTACCTGAGAAATCAAGTTCTTGTGAAATGTATTTTGCCGCCGCCATCAGCATGGCCGTGTGACCATCATGGCCACAGGCATGCATAAGCCCATCATGAAGACTGCGATGGGCAAAGCGATTGGTTTCTTGAATCGGCAAGGCATCCATGTCCGCCCGAATGCCTAAACGCTTTCGACCATCACCTCGAACCAATTGCGCGACGAGTCCTGTTGTTGCTAAGCCTCGGGTTACGCTGTAGCCCCAACTTTCAAGCTGTTCTGCCAACAAAGCAGCGGTTCGAAATTCTTGAAGTCCCAATTCAGGGTGCTGATGCAAATCGTGGCGTAGCGCGACGAAGGGCGCTACGCGTTCACGCATGGCGTGCAAAAAATTCATTGCGCTTGCAAGTTGATGGATTTGGCAATGCCTTGGTACAACTTGATGTCGTCGGCATAGGCTTTGCCCGCTTCATCGAGTCGCAATGCAGGAGAAGGGTCTTGCCCCATGGCGGCCATCGTAGCCACAAAGTCAGCATCAAACATCACTTTGGTCAGGGCTTTGTGCAAGGCCTCCACAATGGGCTCGGGTGTGCCCTTCTTCACGTAATAACCACTGCCAATGGTGTAATGAAATCCTTTGAGCAATTTGTTTTCATCCACAGAAGGAATGTGTTTGATCAAGCGTTGGGGTTCGCTAGACAGAACGGCAATGAATCGCAACTTGCCTTCTTTTTCCATGGCCACGTGTGGCGCGCCATAGGGTGTGATGAACAAGTCAATTTGACCACCCAATAAATCTTGTGAAATGGGGCCGCCACCTTTGTAGGGCACGTGGAGCATTTCCGCGCCAATCTTTTTCGACAATTCTTCACCAATCAAATGATAGAAACTGCCGTTGCCAACACTGGCGTAATTGACAGGCTTACCCTCTTTGGCCATTTTTTGAATATAAGCCACCATTTCGTTGGCGTTCTTTGCAGGGAAGTCTTTGCGCGCCACGATGGCCATTGGCGCCAAGGCCATTTGCTGAATTAAGCGAAAATCTTCGGGTTTGTATTTCACCGCTTTCATGGCCAGCGGCGCCAAAATCAATTCATTGGGTGAACCCTGAAAGATGTAATACCCATCAGCTGGTGCGCTCAAGACTTTTTGTGCAGCAATAGCACCGCCCGCTCCTCCAAGGTTTTCAATGATGACGGGCTGCTTCAGTTCTAACGCCAACGCCTGATTCACTTTTCGTGCAATGACGTCCGACAAGCCACCCGGTGGATAAGGCACCATCAAAGTGACAGGCTTATTGGGGTATGAGTCAGCATGTGCTGGCATCAAATGCGTGAGAACGCTGAGGAGCAACAAACTCAGTGATGCGAATCGTTTCATGAAAAAGTCCTTTGTTGAGAGCATCTAAAGCTCGTAGTGTGAAAATTTCAGCAAGTCGATACTAGGCACACCCAACGACAAACGGAAGGCTATAATTTTTCAGCATGACAACTTTTAGTTGTCATTTAAAACCTCGTTTGGAGTCACCATGAAGCTTCACCAACTACAAGCACTAGTCGGCGTGGTTGAACACGGCAGCATTCGGGCCACCGCACGCGAAATGCACCTCACGCAAGCGGCCTTAACCAAGTCCTTGCGAACGCTAGAGGAAGATGTTGGCGTTTCTTTGCTGATTAGAAAATCGCGTGGCGTCGTGCTTACAGAAGCCGGCCAAAGATTACACGCCAGAGCCAAACTGGTCACGCGCCAAATCACTTTGGCGCATGAAGACCTAAGGCAGTCACAAGGTGACGACACAGGGACCTTGCGCGTTGGCATTACGCCTTACCTCATGCTCACGGTATTGGGCGAAGCATTCATGTGGTTCAGACGGCGATATCCCAAAGTTCAGTTGCGCTTGGTCGAAGGTTTGGTGGCACGCGTTCTACCCAGCTTGCGGGATGGTTCTTTAGATTTTGCAATCGTGGCTGACAGCGGCGAAGTGACCCATACAGAATTTGATGCCACACGACTCCTCAAAGAACCGCAAAAAATAGTGGTGCGTCAGGGGCACCCCATTTTGTTGCAAGCCACCGCAGCCCGCTTGGCCGCATTGGAATGGGTTTTACCTGGTCCCTTTGCCAATGATTTGGACGATGGCTTGAATGCCATGTTCAAACAAGCGGGAGTCAAGGCTCCCAGTCTGATGACGCGCTGCGATGCCATGGCAGCCATGGCTTTGGTAAGGCAGTCGGATGCCGTCAGCGTCATGCCGTCGCCTTTGTTAGCGCAACCCGAATGTCGGGGCTTGGTCGAAATTTCCTTGCGCAAGCTCAATCCGCCGCCGATTGAACTCGTTCTGCTTGCACCGCCCGATATACCGCTGACACCAGCGGCAGCTTACTTTGCGCGCTGCCTTACCGATGCCATCATGACGCAACACACAGGCCGTCAGATTTGAGTCCTGTTTTCAGCAGCGTCCCGAATAAGTTTTTGGGATCACTCAATTTTGGGATTAAGGACAAACGCTCTCCCATCCCCAATGCGCATGCAGCTTCATACATGAATCGCAGAGCTGCAAAATCTTCCAATGCAAAACCGACAGAATCAAACACCGTGATTTGAGAGACGTGGTCTCTGCCTGACTTTTGTCCCTTCAAGACTTGCCAGAGTTCGGTCACTGCGAAGTCATCTGGCATTTGCTGAATATCACCTTCCACACGCGACTGAGGGGTGTATTCCACAAACACTTTACTCGCAGCCAAAACAGACGCGGCCAATTCAGTTTTGCCAGGACAATCGCCGCCCACGCCATTGATGTGCATGCCTGGCTCGATCAAATCTGATGTGATGATGGTGGCACAAGATTTATCGGCCGTCACAGTGGTCACGATGTCTGCGCCTTGGACCGCCTGCGCAATGCTGTCGCAAATTTGCAAATCCAAGCCACTTCGGCTTAAGTTGGCCATGCATTTGGCGCTGGCAAGTGGATCAAGGTCATACAAACGCACGGTCTCAATGCCCACCAAGTGCTGGAATGCCAATGCTTGAAATTCACTTTGAGCACCATTGCCTATCAATGCCATCACTTTACTGTCTGGCCTGGCCAACACTTTGGCCGCCAATGCAGAAGTGGCGGCCGTTCTCAAGGCCGTGGTCAGTGTCAACTCACTCAAAAACAAAGGTGCACCCGTCGCAACATCCGCCATCACGCCAAAGGCCATGACGGTAGACAAGCCCATCGCCGTATTTTTGGGATGACCATTGACGTACTTGAAACTGTAGGTGGTGTCATCGGCAATGGGCATCAATTCAATGACACCATCCAAGGAATGATTGGCAACGCGTGCCGATTTATCAAAGTCCTCCCAACGCAAAAAGTCTGCATGGATGAACTCGGCAATGCCAGCCATGCAAGCCTTCAAGCCAATGCTTTGAACCAACTCAACCGCGGCGGGTGCACTCAAATAAAGCGGGCTAAGCGATATGGCCAGTTTTGAAAAGACTGGGCTTGACTGAGGATTAGAAACATTCATAGAGGCATCTCAAAATCTAAACAACGAAGAGAGACGAGTTTGCTAAAGAAGTGAATCAATTGAAATGGTCAAAAATGTACTGTTTTGATAATTTATTTACCAAAATGACATTTCAAAGTATCATTTCGGTAATATTTACAAGAATAATTCCAAATGGATGACACTGACCAAAAACTAATCGGCTTGCTCAGACAAGATGCTCGAATGAGCATCGCTGACTTGGCTCACAAGTTGAAAGTGTCGCGCGGCACCATCAACAATCGCTTGCGAAAACTGGAAGACTCACAAGTGATCGTGGGCTACACCATCAGGCTCAGACCCGACACTGAACCTGAAACTATCAATGCGTGGATGGGCGTTTTGGTGGAAGGCAACACCACGCGTCAGGTCATCGCCAGTTTGCTGGGTGAACCAAGCGTCTGCGCACTTCACGATACCAATGGCCGCTGGGACCTTTTGGCGGAAATTGAAGCCCCCTCCATGAAGGACTTGTCTAAGGCGCTCGAAAGAATTCGTTTGATCAGCGGTATTCGATCAACAGAAACAAACATTCACCTAGCGTCTTACCGCTAGGCTATTTGTTCACTTGACGGTGTCAGCGCCAAAACCACCGCCACCAGGCGTGTGAATTTCAAACACATCGCCTGGGGCCATTTCCACTTGGCCAATGTGCTTCAGCACCTCTACGCGGCCATCGGCACGCTGCACTTGGTTGATGCCAGGCGCGCCTGGCTTGCCACCAGCCATGCCAAACGCAGGATGAACTCTGCCATTGGACAAGATGCTGGCGGTCATTGGCTCTAAAAAGCGAATACGGCGCACACCGCCCATGCCGCCATGCCATTTGCCTTGCCCGCCCGAGCCTTCGCGCATGGCATAACTGTCCAAGCGCACGGGGAATCTGAATTCCAAAATTTCAGGATCGGTCAGCCGTGAGTTGGTCATGTGGGTTTGGACCACGGATGTGCCATTGAAGCCAGAAGTGACCTGCCCTTGCTCGTCCACCATCACACCTGCACCACTGCCGCCCGAAATGGTTTCGTAGTACTGGTACTTGGCATTGCCAAAGGTGAAATTGTTCATGGTGGGCTGACTGCCCGCCATCACACCCAAAGCGCCAAACAAAGCATTGGTGATGCAACTCGAAGTTTCCACATTGCCCGCCACCACGGAGGCTGGGAAATTGGGGTTGAGCATGCAGCCTTCGGGAATGATCACGTTCAATGGTTTTAAGCAACCCGCATTCAAAGGAATGTCGTCGTTCACCAAACTTCTGAACACGTACAACACCGCAGCCATGCAAACCGCTGTGGGTGCATTGAAGTTGTTGGTCTGCTGCGCACTGGTGCCTGTGAAATCAATTTCTGCGCTGCGGTTTTTGGCATCCACGCGAACGGCCACTTGAATTTGCGCGCCATTGTCTAGCGGCAATGTGAAGGCACCATCTTTCAAACGTGTGATGACGCGGCGCACCGATTCTTCGGCATTGTCTTGCACATGGCGCATGTAGGCCTGAACCACATCCAAACCAAACTCGGCCACCATTTTGTGCAGCTCTTGCACGCCCTTTTCGTTGGCGGCCAACTGCGCGCGCAAATCGGCCATGTTTTGTTGTGGATTGCGGCTGGGGTATTGGCCACTGGCCAACAAGTCCAGCATGCCCTGCTCTTGCAAGACACCTTCAGACACCAACTTGAAGTTGTTGATCTGTACGCCTTCTTCTTGAATGGTGGTGGAGAAAGGCGGCATCGAACCTGGCGTGGTGCCGCCGATGTCCGCATGGTGGCCGCGCGAACCCACATAAAACTCAGGCTGCGCTGCACCCTCTAAAAACACAGGCGTGATGACGGTGACATCGGGCAAGTGCGTGCCACCGTGGTAAGGGTCATTCAACACAAACACGTCACCGCGGCGCATCTTGCCTGCGTTTTCTCGAATGACGGTTTTGATGCTCTCGCCCATGCTGCCCAAGTGCACCGGCATGTGCGGTGCATTGGCAATGAGGTGGCCTTCAGCATTGAACAAAGCGCATGAAAAATCAAGACGCTCTTTGATGTTCACAGAGTACGCCGTGTTTTGCAATTGCAAACCCATTTGCTCTGCAATGTTCATGAAGAGGTTGTTGAAGACTTCCAGCAACACTGGATCGACAGTGGTGCCCACCGCATGTTTGGTTTGACGCACTTCCATGCGGTTTAGCAACAAGTGATCTAGTGCGGTGACTTGCGCTTGCCAACCAGGCTCTACCACCGTGGTGGCGTTCTTCTCGGCAATGATGGCAGGGCCGGCAATCACATCGCCCATGCGCAAATCTTCGCGCACAAACAAACCCGCATCCCACCAACGCGACTCACCGTCTGAGCCAGCAGAATACATTTTGACGGTAGCACGCATTGGCACATCGCGTGCTGGATTCAGCGCTTGCGGCACTTCAACTGCGGCATCACCTTTGATGACGGCCTCCACCGACACAGCCTCCACCATGAGCGCTTTGCCGGTCATTAAAAAAGCAAATCGTTGGCGGTATGCTTGCTCAAAACGAACGGTGATTTCTGCCAGGCTGCCCATGCTGACCACCAGCGCAGAGTCACTTCCTTCGTAGCGCACATGCACGCGCTGGTGAAGTTCAATCACGTCGCCCAAAGCTTGTTTGGCTAACGCAGAACGTGCAGCATCCCCCAAGCTTTGAAGGGGCGCCACCAAAGAAGGCATGGCCTCTGGCGTGAGGCGCAACTCCACCGCTCGCTCGCGAATCAAGCTTTGGTCGGCCAAGCCCATCCCGTAGGCCGACAGCACGCCAGCCAAGGGGTGAACATAAACTTGCGTCATGCCCAGCGCATCGGCAACCAAGCAAGCGTGCTGACCGCCCGCGCCTCCAAAGCACTGCAAGGTGTAGCGAGTCACGTCATAACCGCGTGCCACAGAAATTTTCTTGATGGCGTTGGCCATCTGTTGAACCGCTATGCGCAAGAACCCATCGGCAATGGTTTCTGCAGGTCGGTTCATTTGAGTTGACAAAGCGGCAAAGCGTTCGGCCACAGCCTGTTTGTCTAAGCGCTGATTGCCCTCAGGACCAAACACAGCAGGGAAAAAATCGGGCTGTACTTTGCCCACTAAAACATTGGCATCTGTCACAGCCAAAGGGCCACCACGTCTGTAACTGGCCGGCCCAGGATTGGCGCCAGCGCTTTGAGGGCCCACACGCAAACGCGCGCCGTCAAATTGCAACAGAGAGCCACCACCCGCTGCCACGGTGTGAATGCTCATCATGGGTGCGCGCATGCGAATGCCTGCCACTTGCGTTTCAAACTCTCGCTCAAACTGGCCGGCATAGTGCGAAACATCCGTTGACGTTCCGCCCATATCAAAACCGATCACTTTGTCGTGACCTGCGCCCTCAGCGGTTCGAGCCATGCCCACAATTCCGCCCGCAGGACCACTCAAGATGGCGTCTTTTCCCGCAAAGGCGTGGGCGTCGGTCAGGCCGCCCGAGGACTGCATGAACATCAGCTTAACGCCGGGCATTTCACTGGCCACTTGATCGACATAGCGACGCAAGATGGGCGACAGATAGGCATCCACCACCGTGGTGTCACCACGGCTGACAAACTTCATCAAGGGGCTGGTTTGATGCGAGGTGCTGATTTGGGTAAAGCCAATGTCGCGCGCCAATTGCGCCGCTACAGTTTCATGTTGTTGGTAGCGGTAGGCATGCATGAACACGATGGCCACACTGCGAATGCCGGCCTCAAACTGTGCCTGCAATTGCGCGCGCAGTGCGTCTGTGTTCAAGGCTTCAATGACTTCACCCTGCGCAGACAAGCGTTCTTGGGCTTCGATCACTTCGCTGTAAAGCAACTCGGGCAACACAATGTTGCGGTCAAACAAACGGGGGCGGTTTTGGTAGGCAATGCGCAGCGCATCGCGAAAGCCACGCGTGGTGACCAGTAACGTTCTCTCGCCCTTTCGCTCTAACAGTGCATTGGTGGCCACCGTGGTGCCCATCTTGACGCAACTCACCATCTTGGGGCTGACAGGCTGGTCCTTCGACAAGCCCAATAAGTGACGAATGCCAGCAACGGCTGCATCTTTGTATTGATCTGGATTTTCAGACAGCAACTTGTGTGTCACCAGCTGACCATCGGGCATTTTGCCAACGATGTCGGTAAATGTGCCCCCTCTGTCAATCCAAAATTGCCACAGAGGACTGGACGGTACGCTGGTCATTGCATTTCCTTAAAACTACTGCTGCTTGTGCCCATTGACGCGCAGGTGTTGGCACGAATCTGAGCAGATGTTAAACCTTTCAGACTACTCTTTTGGGAGATCATGGCGTTTCTACCAAGCATGGTCTGTATTTTGCATTCACAGTCAGTGCTATTCTTCACACGCTTTCCACTTTTTTTCATTCAACGGAGTACCCATGAAAAGACGTCAACTTTCAAAAGCCCTGATCAGCACCTTGTTTGCCCTGGGTGGCATTGCATCGGCCCAAGCGCAGACCAAATGGGACTTGCCGGCCGCCTATCCCGCCAACAACTTTCACACTGAAAACTTGGTGCAATTTGCCACCGATGTTGAAAAAGCTTCTGGCGGCAAGCTGAAGATCACCGTGCATGCCAATGCGTCATTGTTCAAAGCCCCCGAAATCAAACGTGCAGTTCAAGGCGGCCAAGCACAAATTGGTGAAATTTTGTTGGCCAACTTTCAAAATGAATGGCAATTGTTTGGTGCCGATGGCCTGCCTTTCTTGGCTGACAGCTACGAAGAGTCTTTCAAGCTCTACAAAGTACAGCGCCCCTTCTTGGAAAAGAAATTAGCTGAACAAGGCATGATGTTGCTGTATGCAGTGGCATGGCCACCACAAGGCATCTATGTGAAAAAACCCATCAACTCAGCAGCCGATTTGAAGGGTGTGAAATGGCGTGCCTACAGCCCCTCCACAGCTCGCATTGCTGAGTTGGTTGGCGCACAACCCGTCACCGTTCAAGCAGCAGAACTCTCGCAAGCCATGGCCACAGGCGTGATTGAAAGCTATATGTCCTCTGGCTCTACAGGCTACGACACCAAAACCTACGAGCACATCAAGTACTGGTATGACACACAAGCCTGGTTGCCTAAAAATGCGGTCATCATGAACAAAGCCGCATTTGATGCATTGGATGCAGGTACAAAGCAAGTCGTGTTGAAAGCCGGTGCTGATGCCGATGCGCGCGGTTGGAAACTGTCACAAGCCAAAAACGGTGAGTACATTGACTTGCTCAAAAAGAATGGCATGAACATCGTCACACCATCTGCACAACTCAAAGCCGATATGAAAAAAGTGGGCGATGTGATGTTGAAGGAATGGCTTGAAAAAGCAGGACCAGAGGGTAAAGCCTTGGTTGACGCCTACAACAAGCCCTAATAGAAAATGCGAACTTTGTTAAATCGCATCTATGACAGCGCCGCCGCCTTGGCGGCGCTTTTCATGTGCATCATGCTCGTCATGGTATTGCTGTCCATTGTGGGGCGTGAGTTTCACTTTCACTTACGCGGCACGGACGCCTATGCAGGCTACTGCATGGCAGCCAGTGGTTTCTTAGCTTTGGCACACACCTTGAAAAAGGGGGAACACATTCGCGTGACGGTGCTCATTTGCCGCTTCACAGGTGGCTGGCTCAAAGGCATTGAACTGTGGGCCTTGGGCATGGCAACTTTTCTAGCTTGCCTCATGGCTTACTACAGTGTTCGATTGTCTTGGCAGTCCTACACTTTCCACGACATCTCCACCAGCAACGATGCAACGCCTTTGTGGATTCCACAAATTTCGATGGCAGTGGGCACATTGGTATTAGCGATTGCTTTCCTTGACGAATTCATCATGGAAATTCAAGGCAAACGTGTTGCCCTCAGTTCCGACGAAGCACTTCACAACGAATAAATATGAATGATTTACTGATCACGGCGCTGCTGGTTGCAACACTGTTTCTGATATTGGGAAGTGGCGTTTGGATTGGCCTGTCTCTCTCGGGCGTTGCCTGGGTGGGCATGCAACTTTTCAGCAGCCGTCCTGCTGGCGACGCCATGGCCGTCACCATCTGGGGGTCCTCCTCCAGTTGGACCCTCACCGCATTGCCTTTGTTCATCTGGATGGGGGAAATTCTCTTCAGAACACGACTCAGCCAAGACATGTTCAAAGGCTTGGCGCCTTGGCTTCAAGCTTTGCCGGGTCGCCTCTTACACACCAATGTGGCGGGATGCACCATTTTTGCAGCGGTCTCCGGTTCCTCGGCGGCCACTTGCGCCACCATTGGCAAGATGACTTTGCCTGAACTGTCCAACAGGGGTTATCCAGACAACATGGTCATTGGCACCTTGGCAGGTGCCGGCACTTTGGGCCTGCTGATTCCGCCGTCCATCATCATGATCGTTTACGGCGTCACGGCAGACGTGTCCATTGCCAAGTTGTTCATTGCCGGCGTTTTGCCTGGCCTGATGTTGGCCTGCTTGTTTTCGGGCTACATCATCTACTGGGCATTGCGACATCCAGATCAGGTGCCTGCCAACGATCGCCAATACACGTTCATGGAAAAAATTCGCGAGTCGGGCAGCTTGATTCCTGTCGTGTTGCTGATTGCTTCTGTGCTTGGCTCGATCTACGCTGGCATTGCCACTGCCACTGAAGCCGCTGCAGTTGGCGTGGTAGGTGCCATGGTTCTGTCCGCTGTTCAAGGCTCCTTGAATTGGGCCAGTTTCAAAGAAGCCCTGATGGGTGCAACACGGCTTTACTGCATGATTGCGCTGATCTTGGCTGGGGCCTCTTTCTTGACGCTTTCCATGGGTTACATCGGTTTACCGCGACACTTGGCAGAATGGATAGCCACTTTGGGTCTGAGCCAATTTGAACTGATCCTGGCGCTGACTGTTTTTTACGTGGTCTTGGGCTGCTTCTTAGATGGCATCTCCATGGTGGTCCTCACCATGGGCGTCATCATGCCCACCGTGCAAAAAGCCGGCATCGACCCTTTGTGGTTTGGCATCTTCGTTGTGCTGGTGGTTGAGATGGCTCAAATTACCCCACCTGTGGGTTTTAATTTGTTCGTGTTGCAGGGCATGACCGGTAAAGACTTGTTGTGGATTGCCAAAGCCACGCTGCCCATGTTCTTCTTGATGGTGGTGGCCATTTTGTTGATTTACTTCTTCCCAGGCATCGTTACTTGGATGCCTCAGCAGATGAAGTTGTAAGCAGTTGATGCAGGCTGTGCAGTTGCCAGCCTGTTGCCGCTTGAATGGCCCCCGTATAAGGCGGCATGTTGGTGCACTCTAAAACCACATGCTTCACATCGGGGGCTTTTTGTTTCAAACGCAATGCGGCCGACACCACACTTTGCTGAGCTGCCGCAACATCCATTTCCAGTTGATTTCCCATAATTGCCACGGCAAAGGCTTCATTTTTTTGAACACCCTGCACGCGCAAGCGAGACAAGTCTTTTGCTGCGACACCTGCTGCCAAAAAATGTGCGACACCCAAGGCTTCATCGTCCATCGTTAAGACACCCACCGTGTCATGCACTGCCAGCAATTGTGGCAAACACAACAAGCTTGAACTCAACACAGGCACTGGCAATGCCGCTTGCAATTCGTTTTGCAGCAAGACCAAAAATCCGCAACTGGTGGTGATGCCTTCAGCCCCCTGCTCGATCAATTGTTGACTGGCATTGACAAAGGCTGGCAGCACCAAGTGTTGTTTCAGACTGTCTGCGCTGCGCACAATTTCTTTGGGAAACATGCCGGGTACTTTTTGGTACAGCAAGTTCACTGGCCAGCCTTCAGGGCAACCAATATCTCCCGGCAAACGCGGAAATTGTGTGTCCAACATCAACACACCCCAGCGTTTGAGTACCGTTAGGTGGGGTAACAAAGAATTCCTAACCATGAGATGAAGTGTGGCTGATTTTGATTCAAAATTAACACCCTATGATGTCGATTGATTTGACCTCAAGTCAAAGAATACCCAAAGGAATTTCGTGTTTAAAAATGTAATGGCCTATCGAATTGGGCCAAATTGGGTGGCGACTGTTCCCGAGATTGAAACGGCACTGGCTGCCAATCGTTTTGCAGAGTGCGCCCCCGGTCAAGACAAATCGGTCGGCTGGACCGAACCACGCGGCGTTGCCCATGGTCCCTTGCTAGAGTCCGTAGGCGGTCAATGGATTGCCAAATTGTTGATCGAGACCAAGGCCGTTCCATCCTCCGTGGTCAAACGCAAAGCTGAGCTTCAGGCCAAAGACATCGAAGAAAAGACCGGCCGCAAGCCAGGCAAAAAAGAGCAACGCGAAATGCGCGAAGACATTTTGCACAGCCTGTTGCCCCAGGCCTTTGCCAAACAAGGCGCGGTGATGGTTTGGATCAACTCCAAAGATCGCCTTTTGGCCATTGATGCTGCAAGCACGGGCAAAGCCGATGAGGTCATCACCCAATTGGTGCGAGCCTTGCCTGGTTTGGACCTCAACCTTCTGCAAACCGCCACGTCGCCACAAACCGGCATGGCCGCTTGGTTATTGGCCACCGACCCGCACGAGCTGCCCCCAGCTTTAAGTGTTGAAAAAGAATGCGTCCTCAAATCGGGCGCTGAAGACCAACCCATGGTCAAGTACACCCGCCATGTTTTGAACACCGACGAAGTGCGTAAGCATGTGCGCGATGGCAAGCTGCCCACCCAGCTGGGCCTCAGCTGGGAAGGCAAAGCCAGCTTTGTGCTCACCGACAATTTGCAGTTCAAGAAAGTCAGCTTTCTAGACGGCACAGAGCCTGAAGCCATTGGCACCGAAGGCGATGACAAGTTCGATGCCGATGTGGTTCTGAGCACCGGCATGTTAGGCCCACTCATCCAAGACGTGGTCACCGCACTGGGCGGTGAGAATGTGTTTGCAGAAGCCGCCTCTTCAGAAGAAGGCCCGCCCTTTTAAGCCCCAAGCGGGTGTTGCCCATTGATTTAATTCACAAGGATCACCGCCATGTTTGCTGTCATAGCCATTTGCATCGGTGCTTGCCTAGGCGCATTGGCGCGTTGGCAACTGGGCCTGTGGCTAAATCCCAGTGCACCAGAAAATGGTCTTTTGCCTTGGGGCACGCTGGCGGCCAACCTCATAGGCGGATACCTCATTGGCCTTTGCGTCGGCATTTTTCAGAGCATGCCGCAACTTTCGCCTGAATGGCGACTTTTGTGCGTCACTGGCTTTTTGGGTGCGCTGACCACCTTTTCCACGTTTTCTGCGGAAGTGGTGGGCATGCTGCAGCAAGGGCGTCTAACGCTTGCCTTGTTCACCGCTGGCATTCATTTACTAGGCTCGCTGGTTTTGACTTATTTTGGGCTTTACACTGTCAAATTACTCGGTATTAGTCCTATACCCTAAATCTGGGGAATGAGGTCTACTGCAACATTGTTTGGTTTTACTTGGAGCACCTATGACCCTGAATCACATTGCACGTCGCCTAGCCCTTGGTGTGGCTGTGGCCCTCCCCCTGGCTTTGACCGTCAGCACCAGCGCACAAGCACAAGCTTTCTTCCGCATTGGCACAGGCGGTACAGCCGGCACTTATTACCCCGTGGGCGGCATGATTGCCAACGCGGTGTCTGTGCCAGGCAAGCTGATCGCAACAGCCCAGGCCACCAATGGCTCTGTGGCCAACGTCAATGGCGTGGCCAGCGGCGCCATGGAATCAGGTTTCTCTCAGTCTGACGTGGCCACTTGGGCCCAAAAAGGCACCGGCATTTACGAAGGCAAGCCCAACATTCCAGATTTGCGCCTCATTGCCAACCTCTACCCCGAAACCATTCACGTGGTGGTTAAAAAATCATCTGGCATCAAAAGCATTGCCGAACTCAAAGGCAAGCGCGTTGCCCTGGACGAGCCAGGCTCTGGCACTTTGGTCAACGCCCGTTTGATCTTGGCTGCCTACAACATCAAAGAGTCCGAAATCAAGCCCGAGTACATCAAGCCCAACCAAGCGGCTGACAAAATGAAAGACGGCGCTTTGGATGCCTTCTTCTTCGTGGGCGGTGCACCTGCTGGCGCCATTGCCGAATTGGCTTCTAGTGGCGGCGGCATTGCCTTGTTGCCCATCGACGGCGCACAAGCTCAAGCCTTGCGCAGCACCAGCTCCTTCTTTGCCAACGACAACGTGCCTGCTGCAACGTACAAAGACGTCGACGCAGTGAACACATTGTCTGTGGGTGCCCAATGGGTCACCAGCGCCAAAGCTGACACAGAAACCATCTACCAAATCACCAAAGCCCTCTACAGCGAGTCCACCCAAAAAGCATTGGCCGCTGGCCACGCCAAGGGCAAGCTGATCACCTTGAAAAACGCTGTGCAAGGTGCTGGCATTCCTTTCCACCCCGGTGCAGAAAAGTTCTACCGCGAAGCGGGTGTCTTGAAATAATTTAACGTTTCGTTAAATGCCAACGGGCGAGTTAACTGATCGTTAACTCGCCCGTTACTACTTGAAGTTTCCAGAGTATTCACATGACCGCTGCCACATTGCTCCCCGACGATCAAAAACTACAAGAACTCGAAGAACAGTTTGATCCCGAAATGCGTTTTCGGCCCACCTTGCCGCCGGCGACGCAAATCGTCAAATGGCTCTTAATAGCCCTGTCTTGCTTTCACTACTACACCGCAGGCTTTGGCTTGCTGCAAGAAATCACACACCGCGGCGTGCACTTGGCCTTTGTGTTGGGCATGATTTTTTTGGTGTTTGCAGCCAGCAGTTCATCGGCCAATCGCGACGTTAAAAGCTCTTTGCTCAACCCAGGGGGGGTGCCCCTGGTGGACTGGCTCTTGGCCGGTGCCTGCGCATTGAGCGTGCTCTACATTCCTTATGTCTTTGATGACCTGATGTTCCGCGTGGGCAACCCCAGCAACATGGACGTCATCATGGGCAGCATTCTGTTCATCACCCTGCTGGAAGCCACACGCCGCTCCATGGGCTGGCCTTTGCCACTGATCGCGATTGGCTTCACGGCTTATGCATTGCTTGGCCCCTACTTCCCAGGCTTGCTCAAACATGCTGGCGCCAATTGGTCCATGATGATCAATCACCAGTACCTCACCAGCCAAGGCATTTACGGCGTGGCGGTGGGCGTGGTGGCCACTTATGTTTTCCACTTTGTGTTGTTTGGCGTCATGGCCACACGCATTGGTTTGGGTCAATTGTTCTTGGACGTTGCTTCTAGCATTGCCGGTCGTTATGCAGGTGGCCCTGCCAAGGTCAGCGTATTTGGCTCAGCCTTGTTTGGCATGCTCAGTGGCTCGTCCGTGGCCAATGCCGTCACGGTGGGCTCGCTCACCATTCCCGCCATGATTCGCGTGGGCTACAAAAAACACTTTGCCGCAGCGGTTGAAGCAGCCTCCTCCACTGGCGGTCAAATTACGCCGCCCGTGCTGGGTGCTGCAGCGTTCTTGATGATTGAGTTCTTGAACGTGCCTTACCAAACCATCATTGCCGCATCGGTGGTGCCCGCGTTCATGCACTTTTTCGGCGTGTTCATGCAAGTGCACTTCGAAGCCAAGCGATATGGTCTGCGCGGACTCACAGAAGAAGAAATGCCGCGCTTGGCTGAGTCTCTCAAAATGCGTTGGCCCACACTCATTCCTTTGGGCTTGCTGATCAGCATTTTGGTCTCTGGCCGTACGCCTTACTTGGCAGCCTTTGTGGGCATCAGTTCTTGCGCCATTGTGGGTTTGTCTACGAAAGTCAGCGGCAACCAGTTGAAAAACTGGAGCCTATTGGCCGTGATGCATGGCATCTTGATGACCCTCGCCTTCTCCGACTTTGGCAATGAGAACAGCGAAATCAAATTAGGCTTGTTCGCATTGGCTTTGGCCGTGGGTGCTGCCGCCTACATTTGGGCGGGCGTACGCGGTCGCATTGAACCTCATGTCCTGGTGGAAGCGCTTGAAACGGGCGCCAAGTACGCCTTGGCGGTGGGCGCTGCAGCGGCCACCGTGGGCATCGTGATTGGTGTGGTCACGCTCACTGGTGTGGGCTTCAAAATCAGCTACATCATCACGCAAGCCGCTCAAACCATTTCTGCATTCATGAGTGGCTGGATTCCTACCGCTTGGGCCTCCGCCAATACCCTGACCTTGTTGGCGGCATTGGTCATGACCGGTTTGGTTTGCATTTTGATGGGCTGCGGTGTTCCCACCACAGCGACTTACATCATCATGGTCACGGTGGCGGCCCCTACCTTGGTGGGCCTGGGTGTTGAGCCTTTGGTGGCGCACTTCTTTGTGTTCTATTACGGCGTCCTGGCAGACATCACCCCCCCTGTTGCCTTGGCGGCTTATGCAGCAGCAGGCATGGCAGGCAGTGACCCCTTCAAGACTGGCAACACCGCTTTCCGTTTGGGCCTGGCCAAAGCATTGGTGCCGTTTGTCTTTGTCTTCTCACCTTCTTTGTTGTTGGTGGCCAAAGGGTTCACATGGGAAAGTTTCATCATTACCTTCAGCGGTTGCGTCTTTGGCATCACCCTCATGGCGGCTGCATTGAGCAAGTTCCTGTTGGTAGAAATGAAACGCTGGGAACAGCTCTCTTGCTTGTTTGCCGCCTTGCTCATGATTGCCCCCAGCCTGACGGCCAGTTTGGTCGGCGTGGCCATGGTCATTCCCATGGTGGTGAGTCAGTGGCGAAGGTCCAAGCTCGCCTAATTCATTGGAAATTGGGGAAAGCCCTTACCGAACATTTGCTTGCTGCGTGATCTACTGGAGGACGAATTCAATCCGAGGAGTCACGCATGCAGGTTCAAATGAAGGTCAACGGCAAATCAGTCTCCGTTGATGCCGCCCCCAACACATTGCTCGTTCAAGCCTTGCGCGAGCACCTCAAACTCACGGGCACCCATGTGGGTTGCGACACCGCCCAATGTGGCGCTTGTACCGTTCATGTGAATGGCCGCGCCGTCAAGTCTTGCAATATGCTCACCGCACAAGCCCAAGGCGCCGAAGTCACCACCATTGAAGGCATGGCCCAAGCCGATGGCACCATGCACCCCATGCAAGCCGCATTCAAAGAATGCCACGGTCTGCAGTGCGGTTTCTGCACCCCTGGCATGGTCATGAGCGCAGTGGATATCGCCAAGCGCCACCCCAATGCCAGCGAAACCGAAATTCGCGAATTGCTCGAAGGCAATCTGTGCCGTTGCACCGGTTACCAAAACATCGTCAAGGCCGTGCAGCAAGGTTCTGCTGCCATGAAAGCTTAAGGAGCTCACCATGGGTGCATCAGATTTTTCCAAACTCCCCCACATCGGTGAAGCCTTGCGACGCAAGGAAGACTACCGCTTCCTCACAGGCGCTGGCAATTACACCGACGACATTCGTCTGGACAACATGACGCACGCGGTGTTTGTGCGCTCACCTCACGCACACGCCAACATCAAAAGCATCAACAAAACCGCTGCGCTTGCCGCACCTGGTGTTGTTGCAGTACTCGACGGCCCCGATGTGGTCGACGCCAAGATCAATGGCCTGCCTTGCGGCTGGCTCATTACCGACACCAGCGGCAAGCCCATGAACGAGCCGCCTCACCCCATCCTTGCCAATGGCAAGGTTCGCTATGTGGGCGACCATGTGGCCATGGTGGTAGCCGAAACTTTAGAGCAGGCCAAAAACGCTGCCGAGTTGGTGGAAGTGGAATACGATGTCTTGCCCGCAGTGGTCGATGTGCGTCAAGCCAAAACTGCCACAGCCCTGCACGCTGAAGCACCCGACAACCATTGCTACAACTGGGCCATTGGCGACAAAGCAGGCGTCGATGCTGCATTTGCCAATGCTGCTCACGTCACCAAGCTCGATCTCATCAACAACCGCTTGGCACCTAACCCCATGGAGCCACGCGCCGCCATTGGCAGTTACAACCGCGCCAACGACGAGTACACCCTTTACGTCTCAAATCAAAATCCCCACGTTGAGCGTTTGCTCATGACCGCCTTTGTGATGGGCTTGCCTGAACACAAAGTGCGCGTCATTGCACCCGATGTGGGCGGTGGTTTTGGCGCCAAAATTTATTTGTACGCCGAAGACGTTTGCCTCACTTGGGCTTCTAAAAAGCTCAACCGCAACATCAAATGGAACTGCGACCGTTCAGAAGCTTTCTTAAGCGACGCGCACGGCCGTGACCACTCCAGCCACGCCGAATTGGCCATCGACAAAGACGGCAAGTTCTTGGCCTTGCGCGTTCACACCGACGCCAACTTGGGCGCGTACCTGTCCACGTTCTCCACAGCTGTGCCGACTATTTTGTACGCCACACTGTTGGCTGGCCAATACGCCACCCCTCAGGTCTATGTGGAAGTGGACGCCTGGTTCACCAACACAGCCCCTGTTGATGCTTACCGCGGTGCAGGTCGCCCCGAAGCCACTTACCTGCTAGAGCGCATCGTGTCTCGCGCCGCCTTCGAGCTGGGCATGACGCAAGACGCCATTCGCAGCAAAAACTTCATCACACAGTTCCCGTACCAAACGCCAGTGGCTTTGCAGTACGACACCGGCGATTTCCACGCCCTCATGAACCACGCCAACAAACTGGGCGACTTGGCCGGCTTCCCTGCCCGCAAAGCCGCCAGCGCAGCCAAAGGTTTGCTGCGCGGCATTGGTTACTCCAGCTACATCGAAGCTTGCGGCTTGGCCCCTAGCAACGTGGCCGGTGCCTTGGGCGCTCGCGCTGGTTTGTTTGAATGCGGCGAAGTGCGTGTGCACCCCACAGGCAGCGTGACGGTGTTCACCGGCTCACACAGCCATGGCCAAGGTCACGAAACCACCTTTGCACAGGTGGTGGCCGCACGCTTGGGCATTCCGGTTGAAAACGTCGACATCGTTCACGGCGACACCGGCCGCGTGCCTTTCGGCATGGGCACTTACGGTTCACGCTCTATCTCTGTAGGCGGTGCAGCGCTCATGCGTGCCCTCGACAAAATTGAAGCCAAGGCCAAGAAAATTGCAGCCCACCTGATGGAAGCCGGCGATGCCGACATTGACTTTGCCAATGGCGAATTCAGCGTCAAGGGCACCGACAAAAAGATCCCATTTGGCACGGTGGCACTCACAGCCTATGTGCCGCACAACTACCCCTTGGACAAGTTGGAGCCAGGCCTGAACGAGACCGCGTTCTACGACCCCACCAACTTCACTTTCCCTGCAGGCACCTACATCTGTGAAGTGGAAATTGATCCTCAAACCGGCGTCACCAAAGTGGACAAGTTCACGGCAGTGGACGACTTCGGCACCATCATCAATCCCATGATTGTGGAAGGCCAAGTTCACGGCGGTTTGGTGCAAGGCATCGGCCAAGCCCTGATGGAAAACTGTGTGTACGACAAAGAAACAGGTCAACTCTTGACTGGCTCTTTCATGGACTACACCATGCCCCGCGCCGACGACTTCCCCGATTTCGCCATCGGTCACGAGTGCACCCCCTGCACCACCAACCCTTTGGGCACCAAAGGCTGCGGCGAAGCAGGTGCCATTGGCTCCCCGCCAGCCGTGATCAACGCCGTGCTAGACGCACTGGCACCTGTCGGCGTCAAAGACTTTGACATGCCTGCCACACCGCACCGCGTGTGGGAAGCCATTCAAGCCGCCAAGGCCTAATTCAAAATTCGGAGTATTTACCATGTACGCATTCAACTACGAGCGCCC
>JAHEBO010000001.1:0-68628 GCA_024642215.1 Limnohabitans sp. | reverse complement strand
GATCTCAATGCCGACCTGCACGCTTCAAAGGCCTATCGCGCTCACCTGATCACCGTGCAAACCCAAAGGGCGGTGAAACAGGCGAACGGATGACCGCAAAAGACACTTTTAAAAGCATCGACGAACTTGCCCAGGCCCTTCAAGGCGTGGGCTATTTCGCGGAACGGCGGCTTATCACCGCCGTTTTTTTGAGCCTCAAATTAGAGCGCCCTCTTCTCCTAGAGGGTGAACCTGGCGTGGGCAAGACTGAGCTGGCCAAAGCCTTGGCCAAAGTCTTGGGTCGCCCGCTCATTCGTTTGCAATGCTACGACGGCATGGAGCAGCGCGAGGCCCTTTACGAATGGAACCATGCGGCACAGTTGCTGCACATGCGCGCTGCGGCTTCGCATGCAGGTTCTGGGGCCACGCCTCAAGACATTGAGCGCGAGGTCTACCAAAAACGCTTCTTGGTCAAGCGTCCCTTGCTCGAAGCCTTGCAAACCCAAGCGCCTGGCGCCCTGCTGCTCATCGATGAAGTGGACCGCACCGACGAACCCTTCGAAGCCTTTTTGCTTGAGTATTTGGGCGAGTACCAAGTGAGCATTCCAGAACTGGGCACGATCAAAGCCGAGGTGGCACCGGTCACTATTCTCACCAGCAACCGCACCCGCGATTTGAACGATGCCGTCAAACGCCGCTGCTTGTACCAATGGATGGACTACCCCGACCGCGAGCGCGAATTGGCGGTGGTGCGTTCGCAAGTGCCACAGGCCAGTGCACATCTCACCGAACAAGTGGCCGAGTTTGTGGGCCGTCTGCGCAGCCAGCCCTTTGCCAGTGCCTTTCAGCGCGCACCCGGCATTGCAGAAAGCGTGGAATGGGCCAAAGCCCTGGTCGCCTTGGACACCCTGACGCTCGACCCTGAAGTGGTGCAAGACACGGTGGGAATTTTGTTCAAGCAGCGTGAGGACATAGCAGCCATCACGCCTTTGCTTGACGACTTGCTGGCCCCAGCCCCCACTGTACTTTAAGCATTTCACATCATGTTGTTGGGCGACGCACGCACTGGCAAACTCAGTGACAACATCACTGGGTTTGCAAGAGCCTTGCGCAGAGCGGGCTTGCCCATCGATGCGTCGCGCATCAGCTTGGCCATTGAATCGACGCAGCTGGTTGGCATTGAACGCAAAGGCGATTTGTCTGCAGCACTTCAAGCTTGCTTGGTCAGCCGCCAAGAAGACCTGGTGGTCTTTGACCAAATGTTTTCAGCGTTTTTCAGAGACCCCGAACTCACGCGCCAATTGCTTTCGCAGTTGCTGCCCAAAGCCCCAACAGCGACACCCGGCGTGCCCCGCAAGTCGCGCGTGCAAGAAGCGCTGGCCGCAAAAAACAAACACAACGATCCCGTCAAACCCAAAGAAGATGAACTGAAGTTTGACGCCGCAATGAGCGCCAGCGATCGTGAGCGCTTGCAGCAAGCCGACTTTCAAAGTCTAAGCGCCAGCGAATTCAACTTGGTCGAGAAATTAGCGCGACGCGTCAAGTTGCCCCTGCCCCAAATTCAAGGCCGCCGAACCCGTGCTGGCGGTCGTGGCGAACGCATGCATTGGGCCAAAACCATGCAAATGGCCGCACGCCAAGATGGCGATGTGTTGCGCTTGCCCCGCATGCAACGCAAACCTCAAGCACTGCCCCTGCTCATCTTGGTCGACATTTCGGGCTCCATGGAACGCTATGCCCGTCTGCTCCTGGCCTTTTTGCACCAAGCCACCCGCGGCACACCCCGTCAAGTCTTTGCATTTGGCACAGGCCTCACCGATTTAAACCCTGCGTTCAAACTGCGCGACACCGATGACATGTTGGCCATGGCCAGTCGCCAAATCAAAGATTTTGCGGGAGGCACGCAGCTGGGCCAATCGCTCACACAATTCCGAAGTCAACATGCCAAAAAACTCACAGGCCGACGCACCGTGGTGTTGTTAATCAGCGATGGCTTGGACACGGGCACTGCGGAAACGCTAGACTCAGAACTTGTTTGGCTCAAGCGACACACACGCTCTTTGCTTTGGCTCAACCCTTTGCTGCGTTTTGGGGGCTACGCTCCCATTGCAACCGGTGCAAGCGTGTTGAATCGCCATGTGAACGGCATGTTGGCCATCCACAATTTATCGCGCT
Organism: Limnohabitans sp.; assembly: GCA_024642215.1. GTDB lineage: Bacteria > Pseudomonadota > Gammaproteobacteria > Burkholderiales > Burkholderiaceae_C > Limnohabitans_A. The sequence continues at coordinate 66,474 of JAHEBO010000001.1, read as the reverse complement.
TAGAAGAACTGGCCAGTGCCTTGTCTAAGCTCTTGAAATTACACTGAACATTAGGAGACGCTCATCATGGACATGCAAGGACAGCGCGTATTGCACGTGGCGCAAGCACAAGCTTGGGACGCCTTGAACGACCCAGCCATTTTGAAATCTTGCATTCCTGGTTGCGACAAATTTGAATTGACAGAAGCCAATGTCTACAACGTTGGCGTGGCCATCAAGATTGGCCCCGTGTCTGCCAAGTTCACTGGCAAAGTCACATTGACCGACATTGAAGCACCCAACTCTTACGCTTTGAACTTTGAAGCACAAGGTGGTGTGGCAGGTTTTGGCAAGGGTGAATCCAAAGTGTCCTTGCATCCACATGCCGACGGTTGCGAATTGCAATACACCGTTCACTCCACCGTGGGCGGCAAGTTGGCCCAACTGGGTCAACGCCTCATTGATGGTGCCGCCAAATCTTTGGCCGAAGATTTCTTCAAGCGCTTTGATGACGCATTGCAAGCCAAGTTCCCGCAAGCGCAAGGCACAACGGCTTCCACTGGCGATGTACCCGAGTCTGCCACCTCTTCAGGCACAGTGCCCATGTGGGTTTGGTTGGCCTTGCTGGTGGGTGCTGGTGCCGTTTGGTCCATGGTCCGCTAATTCCGGCATCGCAAAATGGAAAACTTAGACATTGTGGTTTTGCGAACCCTCAAAGCTTGGCGAGAAGCTGGGCAGCGAGCCATGCTCACCACCGTGGTCCGAACTTGGGGCTCGTCACCACGCCCTGTAGGCTCCATCATGGCTTTGTGTGAAACCGGCGCTGTCGTCGGTTCGGTGTCGGGCGGCTGCATTGAAGACGACCTCATTGCGCAGTACACCAAAGCCAATGCCATCGTTGACAGCGCACCCGTCAGATTGAAATACGGCATCAGTGCCGATGAAGCGCATCGATTTGGTCTGCCCTGTGGTGGCACTCTGGAATTGTTGCTGGAGTTCAATTCCGATGCCGCCAGTTTGGCTGAATTGATTGCCATGCTCGAGCGCGGCCAACTGACACAACGCTGCACCGATCTCAAAACCGGCGTGGTCTCACTCACCGCCAGTGATGCGCCCAGCGAACTGCACATCGACGAACATCAGCTCATCAACACCTTTGGTCCCGAATACCGCATGCTGCTGATTGGCGCGGGCCAGATGACCGAGTACCTGGCCACCATGGCCCTCTTCAACGGCTTTGCAGTCACCGTGTGCGATCCGCGAGAAGAATACCGCGGCGCATGGTCCGTGGCGGGCGTCACAGTCAAGCACGACATGCCCGACGACTTGGTCGGCAGCTTCAAGCCCGACCGCCGAAGCTGCGTGATTGCCTTAACGCACGACCCCAAGCTCGATGATTTGGCCTTACTGGCAGCTTTAGAAACAGACGCGTTTTACATTGGCGCCATTGGCTCACGCCGCAACAACTTGCTGCGCCAGCAACGCATGATGGAACACTTCGACCAAACTGAAGCGTCTTTGGCGAGACTGCGCGGCCCCATCGGCATCTACATTGGCAGCAAGACGCCCGCTGAAATTGCCGTCAGCATCATGGCCGAAGTACTGGCGGTTAAAAACGGTGTCCCCCTGCCGCGCGACATGGATGTGGCCCACGCCAAGAACACGCACGAAGGACCCCCCATCGATCCTTCGGCGCCTGTTTGCTTCACCGGTCGTTAAGGCCGTTAACCAAGCCAACCGTGATCATTGAACTGGCTCAGTTGGCTGAGTTGTCTTATTTGTTAGCATTCGGAAAAAACACTGACTCACCGCCAATTTTGTAGGCGGCAATGGCGGCTTGACCATTGCTTGAAATCACCCAATCGACAAACTTTTGTGCATCGGCTTGCTTCACATGCGCATGCTTGGCGGGGTTGACCACCATCACACCATACTGGTTGAACAACTTGGCATCACCTTCCACCAAGACTTTCAAATCTGCACGGTTTTTAAAGTTCAGCCACGTGCCGCGATCGGTCAAGACATACGCACCAGTGGAGGCGCCAATGTTCAACGCAGGGCCCATGCCACAGCCGCACTCTTTGTAGCCACTGCCCTTTTTGTCGGCCAGTGCTGCTTGGTTCCAGAAGCGCAACTCTGCAGCGTGTGTGCCGCTTTTGTCACCCCTAGAAATGAAAGCTGCATTGCCACTGGAGATTTTTTTCAAAGCGGCCACGATGTCATTCCCTTTGACATTGGCCGGATCGGCTTGTGGGCCGACCACCACAAAGTCGTTGTACATCACAGGGAAACGTTTGATGCCAAAGCCTTCAGCCAAAAACTTTTCTTCAGCGGGTTGGTCATGGACAAACACCACATCGGCATCGCCGCGACGCGCCATGTCCAGGGCTTGGCCAGTGCCTAGCGCCACCACTTTGATGTCAATGCCAGTGGCCTTTTTAAATTCAGGCAACAAATGGCCAAACAAACCTGACTGTTCGGTGGAGGTGGTAGACGACATCACAATGGATTGGGCCAAGCCCTGGGAACTGAAGGCCCAAACCGAAAGTCCCAAGGTGATGGCGCGCAGCCATGTTGTGTGAGATGTCACTTTGAGAGTGGAAGTCATGAAGTTTCTCCTTGAAGAAATAAAAAGGCCTGATAACTGTGTTGTTTCAAACACTCGGCGTTGAAAAAATCTGTGGTCGGCAAGTCAGCCATCACGCGGCCTTGTTCGATGTAAATGACGCGGCTCGCCCATCGTTTCACCTGCCCCAAGTTATGACTCGCAAACACAAGTGTGGTGGCAGGCTTGGTGGCTTGAGGCTCGATCAATTGATGCACCAAGGCTTCAATTTCTCTTTTGGCAGGCGGATCTAAGCTGGCAGTAGGCTCATCTAAAAACAACAATTCGGGGCCTTTCGCCCAAGCTCTTGCCAAGGCCAAGCGTTGTTGTTGCCCGCCAGACAAGGTGGCTGCGTTTTGAGATTTAACGCCAGCCAAACCCACCAAAGACAAAGCATCCAAAGCACGCAACTTGGCTTGCTGCCAACTCAGTCCTAAACTGCGGTCAAGCCACAAACCAATGGCCACATTGTTCAAACTGCTGGTGCGCAACATGTGGGGCCGCTGAAACAACATGGCCTGGCGGCAAGGGGCCAAATGCATAGCACCTTCAGTGACGCGATGGAGTCCATTCAAAACGCGCAGCAAGGTGCTTTTGCCAGAACCATTGGCCCCAATCAATGCCACTTGCTCACCCTCATGGATGGACAAAGTGACATGGCTCAAAGCTTGCACATGGCCCAATTTCAGGCCCACCTGTTTCAAAGAAATAAGAGGTTTCATGCCACCCAGCCTCGCAAACTGGTGGGCTGCGATTGCCGGTGACGATCTTGCCCATAACGAAACAAGGCCAACATCACATTCAAGCAACCCACGATGGCAAGCAGCACCAAACCTAGCGCCAAGGCCAAAGGCAAATCACCCTTGCTGGTTTCTAGCGCAATGGCCGTGGTCATCACGCGCGTAAAGCCATCAATGTTGCCACCCACAATCATGACGGCGCCCACCTCTGAGATCGCACGACCAAAACAAGCCACGATGACTGTCAGCAACGCAAAGCGTTCGTTCCAAGCCAGCAGCAGGCAACGCACCAAGTTGCCTGCACCCAATGAACGCCATTGCTCGCCATGCGCAGACTCTGCATCTTCCACCACTTGGCGGCTCAAGGCGGCTGCCACGGGCACCACCAATACGACTTGCGCCAACACCATGGCTTTGAAACTGAACAACCAGCCCAAGGAACCCAAAGGGCCCGTGCGCGACAACAACAAGTAAATGACCAAACCCACCACCACGGAGGGAAGTGCCAAGAAGGTGTTCAAGACCGTCAGCACCATCGTTTTGCCAGCAAAATGTGAAACACCCAAATAAGCGCCAAAGGCCACGCCCAACATACACCCGATCAAACACGCTGTGGCACTGACACCCAATGATCTGACCGCAATGGTCCAAAGACCAGGATCCATGGAAGTGATGAGCTGAAACGCGGTCAACGCGCTGTCTGTGAAGGTGTTCATAAAGGTTAAAACTTGCCGCGATGCTAGCCGTTTTAAATAACCTGAACCAGGCGGGTGTACAACTATGAAATGCGGTGCATAGGGCACCCCTCACACCCCAAGAACCCTGGCTTAAATGAGGCACACTTGAGCCTTGCCAAAAATTGAACTTTCTTACGCTTGGGGACCTGAATACACCCCCTCTTCAACTGCCGATGTGTCAAAACATCGGCAGCAGGCTTTGTTGCGCAACCCCCTGATGGACTTGCTTCAGGCCGTGCGCGAGCAAGGCTCCATTGCTGCTGCGGCCAAATCGCTCAACATGTCATACCGTCATGTTTGGGGTGAGTTGAAAAAATGGGAGCAGCGCCTGAATCAAAACTTGATCGTTTGGGAAAAAGGCATGCCGGCAGAGCTGTCTGAGTTTGCGAGCAAGCTGTTGTGGGCCGAAAGACAGGCCCAGGCCCGCCTTGCAGCGCCGATTGAATCCCTGCTGGCGGAAATTGAGCGGACCTTTGCGGTCGCCTTTGACCCAGAAGCCCACCTCTTGACGCTTTATGCCAGCCACGACGATGCCTTGGTCCGACTCAGGGAGTCCACTGCACGCCAAGCTTTGCATCTTGACATTCGGTTTTGTGGCAGCGTTGATGCCATTCGGGCTTTGAACGAAGGTCGCTGCGAGATTGCGGGGTTTCACACCTTGTCTCAACCCAAAGACAAAAGCCTGTCCGCAGTCACTTACAAGCCTCTCCTCAAACCGGGCCACCACAAACTGATTGGTTTTGCCAAGCGTACACAAGGCTTGCTGGTCAAGGCAGGCAATCCTTTGAACATTCAAACCCTACAGGATGTCGTGAATGGCAGGTTTCGGTACGTCAATCGCGGACTGGGAACGGGTACACGCTTGCTGCTAGATGAATTGCTGATCAATCAAAACATCCAGCCCGAACAACTCAAAGGCTATGATAGGCAAGAACTGTCTCACAGTGCAGTGGCCACCTGTATTGCTTCAGGCCAAGCAGATGCCGGCTTGGCCATCGAAAGTGCTGCACTGGCAACCGGCCTTGATTTCATTCCCCTGGCAACTGAAAACTATTGGTTGGCTTGCCTCAAAAGTGCTTTGGACTCCCCACCTGTCGCTGCACTGAGGCAGTACTTAGAGGACCACGATTGGCAAACAAGCCTGCAAAAAATGCCGGGCTATCAAACCAATCAATCGGGCAAAGTTCACTCCCTGCGAAAAGAGCTGCCTTGGTGGAACTTAAAACCCCGACAACAGCCGCTTGATCCTTGATCTAGCGCAGGGAAAACCCGCGCAAATTTGGTTCTCAAATTTCTTACAATACGGTCATGACTGTCAACAGTCATCAGTGTCGCCTTGGCGTCCTGAATTCATTAACCTAGACTTCCGGAGTGAACCCCATGGATCGTCGTTCCCTTATCAAAAATGCCGGTATTGCTGGCGTCTTGGCCGCAGGCGTAGCCCCAGCGGTTCACGCTCAAGCAACACTGCGCTGGCGCATTGCCTCTAGCTTCCCCAAATCACTCGACACATTGTTTGGTGTTTGCGACGTGTTTGCCAAGAAAGTTGGCGAATTGTCTGGCGGCAAGTTCACCATCACCACTCACGCTGCCGGCGAATTGATGCCTGCATTCGGCGTGCTCGACGGCGTGTCCAACGGTACCGTTGAAATGGCCAACACTGCGCCTTACTACTTCTTCGGCAAAGACCCAACATACGCTTTGGATTGCGCCATTCCTTTCGGCCTCAACAGCCGCCAAATGACTGCTTGGATGTACGAAGGCAATGGCTTGAAGCTGTTCCGTGAGTTCTACGCCAAAGTGGGCATCGTTAACTTCCCAATGGGCAACACAGGCGTTCAAATGGGCGGCTGGTATCGCAAAGAGATCAAATCTTTGGCCGATATGAAAGGTCTGAAGTTCCGTGTGGGTGGTTTCGGCGGCAAAGTGCTGGAACCCCTGGGCGTTGTCCCCCAAAACATTCCTGGTGGCGAGATTTATCAATCTCTGGAAAAAGGCACCATCGACGCAGCCGAGTGGGTTGGCCCTTATGACGACCTCAAATTGGGTCTGAACAAAGTGGCACCTAACTACTACTTCCCTGGTTTCTGGGAAGTGGGCCCACAGTTGGCCTTGTACGTCAACCAAAAGGCTTTCGAAGGTTTGTCTAACGAGTACAAAGCCATCGTTGAATGTGCTGCAGCCTATGCACACACCGACATGCAAGCCAAGTACGACTACAAAAACCCAGCAGCCCTCAAAACACTGATTGGTCAAGGCGCCAAATTGCGTGCCTTCCCCAAAGATGTGATGGACGCTGCCTTCAAGTCTTCACAAGAGGTGTATGCCGACTTGAACAACACCAACCCAGCCTGGAAGAAAATCTTCGCTGACTACTCCAACTTCCGTCGTGAAGCCAACCAGTGGTTCAGCTTGGCTGAGTCTGGCATGAACAACTTCATGGAACGCCAGAAGCTGTAATTCACAGCCAAGGCTCAGGGGACCTTGAAGGTCCCCAACAAAAAACCCGCCTAGGCGGGTTTTTTGTTGCTTGAAAAAACAGCACCTCTTTGTGGGAGGTGCTGGCAGTTCAGCGTATCAAGGTTTCTTACCCTGATCGTCTTTCATCGATTCCATCAAAGCTTTGACAGGGTCAACCTCTTGACCTGCTGTCTCGGTCTTCGCGGCATCGGCTTCATCTGTAGCGGTGTCAGCACGCATTTGCATGAGGACCGCTTCGGCGTCAACTGTTGGCTCTTTGGTGAGGCCACTGGACACCAAGCCTGGGAAGGCAATGATCAGTGCAACCATGATGACCTGGATGATCACGAAGGGCACAGCACCCCAATAGATGTCTTCAATGGTGACCTTCTTAATGGTCTTTTTGGTAACACGGTCAATGTAATCTTCGACTGGCGCCACGCTACGCAGATAGAACAACGCAAAACCAAAGGGTGGGTGCATGAAGGAAGTCTGCATGTTCACAGCCAACAATACACCGAACCACACCAAATCGATGCCCAATTTTTCAGCCACAGGGCCGATGAGCGGGATGATGATGAAGGCCAGTTCAAAGAAATCCAAGAAGAAGGCCAAGACAAACACCAAGATGTTGACCACAATGAGGAAGCCCAACTGACCGCCAGGCAAACCAGACAGCAAGTGCTCAACCCACACAGGGCCGTCCACACCTTGGAATGCCAAGCTGAACACGGTGGCGCCAATCAGGATGAACAACACGAAGCAAGACAGCTTCATGGTGGAGTCCATGGCTTGGCGAATCAATTTCATATCGATGCGGTTACGCGCCAAGGCCATGATCAATGCGCCCACAGCACCCATCGCGCCACCTTCGGTAGGCGTTGCAATGCCCAGGAAAATGGTTCCCAAGACCAAGAAGATCAAAGCCAAGGGCGGAATCAACACAAAGGTGACACGCTCAGCCATGTTGGACAAAAGACCCAGCTTGGCCATTTTGTTGACCAAGGATGCGAAGAAGGCAAAGCCGACGCCTACGCACATGGAGACCACAATGGTTTCGTCCAAAGGTGTTGTGTCTGGCAACCACTTGGCAAATCCAATGGACATGGCCACGGAAATGAGGGTCAAGATGGACAAAGAGCGCAAACCTGAAGTGCCATCATCTTCCTTGATGGTACGAGCTTCCAAAGGCAAGGCTGGCACCCACTGAGGACGTATGAAGCTGACCAACACGATATAACCCACATACAAAGTTGTGAGTACAAAGCCTGGAATGAAAGCGCCTTTGTAGAGGTCGCCCACGCTCTTGCCCAATTGGTCGGCCAACACAATCAACACCAAGGAAGGTGGAATGATCTGCGCCAAAGTACCTGAGGCAGCAATCACACCACCCGCGATGCGGCGATCATAGCCGTAGCGTAGCATGATGGGCAATGAAATGAGGCCCATGGAAATCACGGAAGCCGCCACCACACCAGTGGTGGCAGCCAACATGGCACCCACCAAAATAACGGCATAGGCCAAGCCACCACGGATAGGGCCAAACAACTGACCAATGGTATCGAGCAAGTCTTCCGCCATGCCCGAGCGTTCCAAGATCAATCCCATGAAGGTAAAGAACGGAATGGCCAGCAAAGTGTCGTTTTGCATGATGCCAAACATGCGAAGCGGCAAGCTTTGCAAGAAGGTGGCTTGAATCACACCCAGTTCAACACCGACAAAACCAAAGAACAGACCGCAAGCGGCCAAAGAGAAAGTAACTGCGTAGCCGAACATCAAAAACAAGATGAGCGACACGAACATGATAGGCGCCATGTTGGCGATCAAGAACTCGGTCATTTTTGGGCTCCCATTTGTGCAGCTTCACGGGCAGCAACTTCTTTTTGCAACAAGAACTCTGCGAATTCTTCTTCGGGTGTTTTGGCACCCTGTTTTTTACTGGGGTCGGGAATCATGCCCTTCAAGAACGCCACGCGCTTGATGAGCTCAGAAATAGCTTGAATGCCCAAGAACAACAAACCCAATGGCAACAAAGCAAACACGGGCCAGCGAATAAGACCACCAGCATTGGAGGACATTTCGTGCGTTACAAAAGCATTGATGACCAATGGCATGGCCAACTTGATGATGTAGTAAACGAAGGGCAGCAAGAAGCAGCAGATGCCCACGATGTCGATCCAAATTTGTGTCCGCTTGGAAAAACGACCTGAAACGACGTCAATCTTGACGTGCTCTTGGCGCATCAAGGTGTAGCCCGCAGCCAACATGAAAACAGCAGCAAACAAGTACCATTGAATTTCAAGAAAAGCATTCGAGCTGGTATTGAAGGCTTTGCGAACCACGGCATTGCCAGCGCTGATGAGCACGGCGGCCAAAACCAACCAAGCCACCCAACGACCCACCCACTCACTGAATCTGTCTATCCGTTTGGACAGCGCTAACAGGGATTCCATAAAGACTCCAGGAAAAGTAATGACCGTTGATTGTAAAAAAAATTAAAGCCAAGACCGAAGGGGTTTACCCTTCAGACGGCTGAGGGCCACTTTTTTCGGATCGATGCCTCTATACCGACGGCATCCAAGCCCTGTAAAGCCATCAATTTGGCGGGATCGCCATGCTCAATGAACTCGTCAGAAAGACCCAAGCTCAAGACAGGTTTTAAAACACCCGCACTTTGAAGCGTCTCGCAAACAGCACTGCCAGCCCCTCCCATCACGCAGGCATCCTCGAGGGTCACCAAGTGATGATGTCTGGCTGCCATTCTCAGAACCATGTCAATGTCTAAGGGCTTGGCCCAACGCATGTTGACGACAGTGGCATTGAGCTTCTCAGCAACCTGCAAAGCCGGATAAAGAAGCGTGCCAAAGGCCAAAATGCAAAGGTCTTTGCCTTCACGCCTGATTTCTGCCTTGCCCAATTCAAGCGTGTCCAATCCATGACCTGCTTCAACGCCCACACCCGCCCCGCGGGGGTAGCGCACTGCCACTGGGTGATTTTGCGCATAAGCCGTGCTGAGCAACAAACGGCATTCACGCTCATCACTGGGACATGCCACCGACATGTTGGGAATGCAGCGCAAAAATGCAATGTCGTATGCACCTGCATGGGTTGCACCATCGGCGCCGACCAAACCTGCGCGGTCCAAGGCAAACACCACAGGTAAATTTTGCAAGGCCACGTCGTGAATCAATTGGTCATAACCCCGCTGCAAGAACGTGGAGTAGATGGCCACCACCGGCTTCAGGCCTTCACAGGCCAAGCCGGCGGCAAACGTCACGGCATGCTGTTCGGCAATGCCCACATCGTAATAACGATCGGGAAAGCGCTTGTGAAACTCCACCATGCCCGAACCTTCGCGCATGGCAGGTGTGATGCCCACCAGACGCGTATCTTGGGCGGCCATGTCACAAAGCCACTGGCCAAAGATGTGCATGAAAGCAGGCTTGGGAGCCGTCGCTGCGGGCACCAAACCCACCTTGGGGTCGAACTTGCCAGGACCGTGATAGTTCACGGGATCGTCCTCAGCCAGTTTGTAGCCTTGCCCTTTTTTGGTAATGACGTGCAGGAACTGAGGGCCCTTGAGTTGCTTGATGTTTTCCAGCGTGGGAATGAGCGAGTCCAAATCATGGCCATCGATGGGGCCAATGTAGTTGAAACCAAATTGCTCAAACATCGTGGCCGGTACCACCATGCCTTTGGCGTGTTGTTCAAAGCGCTTGGCCAGTTCAAACAAAGGCGGTGCGCTCTTTAAAACGTTCTTGCCCATGTTCTTGGCCGTTGAATAAAAACGACCACTCATCAGTTGCGCCAAGTAGCGATTCAGCGCCCCAACCGGTGGGCTGATCGACATGTCGTTGTCATTCAAGATCACCAACAATTTGCAATCTTCAATGCCTGCGTTGTTCATGGCTTCAAAGGCCATGCCCGCTGTCATGGCGCCATCGCCAATGACCGCAATCGCATGGCGTGACTCGCCCTTTTGGCGTGCCGCAATGGCCATGCCCAAGGCTGCAGAAATACTGGTCGAAGAGTGTGCTGTGCCAAACGTGTCGTATTCACTTTCATCGCGACGGGGAAAGCCAGACAAGCCGCCCAATTGACGCAAGCTTGGCATGCGTTCACGACGACCCGTGAGAATTTTGTGCGGATAAGTTTGATGGCCAACGTCCCACACAATGCGGTCTTCGGGCGTGTTGAAAACGTAGTGCAAAGCCACCGTCAGCTCGACCGTTCCCAGATTAGAACTTAAGTGACCACCCGTCTTCGACACATTGTCGAGCACACATTGACGCACATCGGCGGCCACACGCGGCAAATCAGCACGCGGCAGTTTTCGCAGATCGGCGGGTGAATGAATCGATTCAAGCATGTTAATTTTTCCGTTCCACCACTTGGCTGGCCAAGGCACGCAGGGCGGCTGTGGCGGTGGCATTCAAACCACTGGCATCAAGGGCAGCCAGCGATTCTGCATGAAGTTGTTCTGCCAGTTTTTGCGCTGACGCAAGACCCAGCAAAGACACGTAAGTGGGTTTGTCTGCGGCAGCATCTTTGCCCGCCGTTTTGCCAAGTGTGGCCGAGTCGGAGGTGACATCCAAAATGTCGTCCACCACTTGGAAGGCCAAGCCCAAGGCTTGTGCATAGTGCGCCAGTGCTTCTGACACCACTGTACTGGGCTTGCCCGCACTGACCGCACCCAATTGCACGCTGCACAACAACAGCGCGCCTGTTTTGAGGCGATGCATTTGGCGCAATTGTGCTTCGGTCAGGGGCAGCCCCACACTGGCCAAGTCAATCGCTTGGCCACCGGCCATGCCTTGGTAACCAGCAGCACGGGCCAACAAACCCACTTGCAAAGCTTGCACTTGCAAGTCGGTGCTGCCATCTAAAGGGGTGAGAAATTCAAAGGCCAAGGCTTGTAAACCATCGCCTACCAACAAAGCTTGGGCTTCGCCATACTGCACATGAACCGTAGGCTTGCCGCGGCGCAATACATCGTTGTCCATGCAGGGCATGTCATCGTGCACCAAAGAGTACGCATGAATCAACTCCACAGCACAAGCTGCACGAAACGCCGCCACAGTAGAAGCTTGGTCGGCAAAATTGGCCGCTTCCAAATCAACACCGACCGCCTCTGCTGCAGCCAACACCAACAAGGGACGCAAGCGTTTGCCACCATCCAGGACTGCATAGCGCATGGCCTCACCCAAACCTGCGGGTGCATGGCCATCGATGCCTTGTTTTAAAACTTGTTCAACCTGCGCCAGCCTGGCATCGGCCCACGTTTTGAAACTGAATTCAGCCATCAAAGACTTGTTCATACGCCGTCCCAAGGTTTCAAACTGCCCTCATCTAGGACACTGATTTGATTTTCGATGGCCGCCAGACGTTCACGGCAATAGGCCAACAAGGTGGCTCCGCGCTGGTAGTGGGTGAGCAACTGGTCCAGTGGCAATTGACCTGACTCCAGTTTGGCCAGCAACTGTTCTAGCTCCTGAACCGCCTCTTCGTAGCTTTCAGGAGCAGCCTGGGGGGCCTGTGCTTTGGCTGAGGAGGGAGTGGCTTTGGGCATGGCTTGATTCGTTCTAAAGATGGGCATTTTAGGGCGTCTTCAACCCTAAATTGCTGACCAGCGGGTACAATTGCCCTTCATCGCGGACTTCGGTCCGTTTTTTTCGCGGTCAGCCCTCAAGGCCCCGCATTGTCCCTGCCCCTTCATAGGGGGAGTCTCTAGGTCAGGTCACCCATGTCTGATTTAAGTCTTCAACTGCAGCAGGCCGCAAGCCAACTACCAGTTTCAAGCTACTTTGATGACGCGCTGTTTCAGCGCGAGCTGAAAAGCATTTTTCAGCAAGGCCCCAAGTATGTGGGTCATCAACTGTCCGTTCCCGACATCGGGGACTACCATGCCCTGCCCCAAGAGGCCGGTGGCCGTGCCTTGGTTCGGTCCGAGCGCGGCGTCGAATTGATCTCCAACATTTGCAGGCACCGACAAGCGGTCATGCTGCAAGGTCGTGGTTCACTTCATACCCAACAAAAGGGCAGCGCGGGTGGCAACATTGTTTGCCCGCTTCACCGCTGGACCTATGCACCCTCTGGCAATTTGCTGGGTGCACCTCATTTTGCGCAAGACCCTTGCCTCAACCTCCAAAACTACCCACTCCAAGAATGGAATGGCTTGCTCTTTGAAGGCAATGGCCGCGATGTGACAGCCGATTTAGCCGGCATGGGTCCTCGCGCTGCCCTCGACTTCACGGGCTTTAAGCTCGACCACGTTGAAATGCACGAGTGCAACTACAACTGGAAAACCTTCATCGAGGTTTACCTCGAGGACTATCACGTTGAGCCCTTCCACCCGGGCTTAGGCAATTTCGTCACTTGCGACGACCTCAGTTGGCAATTCCAAAAAGAATTTTCAGTTCAAACCGTGGGCATTGCCAACCGTTTAGGCAAGGCGGGCAGCCCCGTCTACAAACGCTGGCAAGAGCAACTCATGCAATACCGTCAAGGTGCCGTTCCCGAATTCGGCGCCATCTGGCTCACCTACTACCCGCACATCATGGTGGAGTGGTACCCACACGTTCTAACGGTCTCTACACTTCACCCCATCAGCCCCGAAAAAACGCTGAACATGGTGGAGTTTTACTATCCCGAAGAAATTGTGGCCTTTGAGCGCGAGTTCGTAGAAGCACAGCAAGCCGCCTACATGGAAACCTGCATCGAGGACGATGAAATTGGCGAACGCATGGACGCGGGTCGCAAAGCCTTGTTCAAGCGCGGCGACAACGAAGTAGGGCCGTACCAAAGCCCCATGGAAGATGGCATGCAACATTTTCACGAATGGTACCGACGAAAAATGGGCGACGCCCTTTCTGACTGACACGCATGCAAGCACTCTGGATGGTTCTGGCCTCGCTGTTTTTCTCAACCATGAGTGTGTGCGTCAAGTTTGCAGCCACGCATTTCAACACCTTTGAATTGGTCTGCTACCGCGGTGCCATTGGCACCTTGATCATGGTCATTGCTTGCCAACGCAAAGGCATCACCCTCAAAACGCCCGTACCCAAAATGCATCTGTGGCGCTCCGTGGTGGGCGTCACTTCTTTAGCCGCATGGTTTTATGCCATTGCTTATTTGCCATTGGCCACCGCCATGACACTGAACTACATGAGCGGTGTTTGGGTGGCGGCGTTTTTGGTGGGCAGCACCATTTGGGCGGGGTCCCTGCAAAACGCCAAACAACAAATTCCAGTGGCCCTCACAGTGCTGGTGGGCTTTGTGGGTGTGATCATGATTTTGCGCCCCACCTTTGAACAAAACCAAATATTTGCAGGCTTGGTGGGCGTGTCGTCAGGGATGATTGCCGCCATGGCCTATTTACAAGTTGCCGCCTTGGGACGCGAAGGAGAGCCCGTTGAGCGCACGGTGTTTTACTTCTCTTTGGGCGCCACCGTCACAGGCGCCATCTGCATGCTCTTTACGGGTACCAGCGAATGGGTTTGGCCTCAAGCATGGTTGCTGCTGCCCATGGGCATTTTGGCCGCTTTAGGCCAATGGTGCATGACCCGCGCTTACAACGACGGCGCCACCATGGTGGTGGCCAATTTGCAATATTCAGGCATTGTGTTTTCTGCGCTGTTTGGCCTTTTTTTGTTTGGCGACCAAATCCCATGGATTGGCTGGGCGGGCATTTGTGTGATTGTGATCAGTGCCATTGCCGCCACTGTACTGCGTGCGCGCAACGCGACAGACATTCCCATTGAAGACCATTAAAGTCCATTGACCCTGAAAGGATGCATCCGATGTTCACCACCCTCATTTCCGTCCAACAACTCAAAGACCTGCAAAGCTCTGGGCAAGCCTTCATGGTGTTTGACTGCAGCTGCGATTTGATGAAACCCGAAATGGCCGATGTGATGTTTGAAACGGTACGCATTCAAGGGTCGCAACAAGCTCATTTAGATCGCAACCTCAGTACACACGGCACAACGGCCGTGAATGGTGGCCGTCATCCACTCCCTGCGCGGGAAACTGTTGCCGAGTGGCTTGGCAGTTTAGGTTTCACCAATGACATGCAAGCCGTGGTCTACGACCGCAATGGTGCCAACTATTGCGGCCGTTTGTGGTGGATGCTGAAATGGTTGGGTCACGACGGTGTGGCCGTGTTAGACGGTGGTTTGCAAGCTTGGCAAGCAGCCGGCGGTGCTGTTGAATCAGGCGCTGCGGCGCCAACGCAATCAACTGCATCATTTGCATTGAAGCCTGCACTTCGCGAATGGGTCAGTACCGCCCAGCTGGCGCCGCAAGTAGGCCATGCAAACCTCACCGTCATCGATGCCCGTGGTGCTGCGCGCTATCGCGGTGAAATGGAACCCATTGACCCCGTTGCAGGCCACATTCCTGGCGCCCTCAACCGCCCCTTCAATGAAAACCTTACCGCCGAAGGATTTTTCAAATCACCGGAACTGCTGCGCGCAGAATTTGAAACACTCTTGGCCGGCCGGCCGGCATCTACGGTAGTGCATCACTGCGGCAGTGGCGTCAGTACGGTGCCCAACATTTTGGCCATGGAATTGGCTGGCTTAGGCGTGACCCGTTTGTATCCAGGCAGCTGGAGCGAGTGGTGCAACACACCTGGCCTGCCCTGCGCCAAGTCCTGAATCCATCCTGCGCAGCAAAAAGCAGCATGGCGATGTCAGGGTGTCAGTGAAGGCTTGAGGAATGCGCCAACATGCTCACGCCACTGACCAAGCCGATACCTGCAGTGAGCCAAACAATTTGTGAGGCTGTCTCGCGCGAGCTGAGGCGTTTTTGCAATTGTGGAATCAAGTCGGCCAATGCCACATAAATGAAACTGCTGCTGGCCATCGTCAGCATGTAGGGCAAGATACCGTGAAGTTGGTCCAGCAGCGCATAGCCCATGATGCCGCCAAGTGCGGTGATGGCACCCGCCAAAGTCACTTTCAAAATAGCCGTTTGCCGGCTACCAGAGCCCTGTCGCAACACCACCAAATCGCCCATGTGGTGCGGCACTTCGTGCGCCAACACAGCCAATGCAGCCACAATGCCCAAACGCAAATCGACCATGAAGGCAGAAGCGATCAGAACACCATCGCCAAAGCAATGCACGCTGTCGCCCGCCAGAATGGCCCAACCACCCGACATCGGTTTGGCATGTGCGTCGTGATGGAGTGACGCGTCGGCTGAATGCGCGTGATCATGCGCATCGTCGTGATGGTGACCCTGATGACCATGGTGCGCATCGCCATGGTGGTGCTCATGTCCGTGGTGCCACAACTCGGCTTTGTCTAGCAAGAAGAAAAACAGCAAACCAAACAGCAACGTGACAAACAGGTTGTGGGGTTCAACGCCAGCCTCAAAGGCCTCAGGCAACAGGTGCAAAAAGGCCGTGGCGAGCAAAGCGCCAGCCGCCAAACTGAGCATGTGCTGCGTATAGCGGCTCACAATGCCAAAGCTAAGCCAAGCCGCCAGCCACACGCTGCCAATGCCCGCAGCCAGGGTGCCCAACAAAATAGCCAATAAAGTCATTCATATTCCTACGCCCAGACATGCACGGGGCACAGCCCAAATTATGCCTGTCTGCAGCAGCCTTTAGATGGCTTCATGAATCACCACATCGATGGGCACGCCCCACAGCTCGGCCTGGGCCTGCAAGTGTTCGATAGGTTGGCGTGCCCAATCACCTCGGATGTAACCCAGGGCCACCATGGCACCAACTTCATAACCCCACCCTGCCGATGTAATTTCCCCGACAAATTCACCGTTCACATTCAACGGCTCGCCACCCCACAAATAATGCTGCGGATCTTTGGCCACAATTTTGACCAGCTTTTTGTCGAGGCTCAAGTGGGCTTGCGATTTGCGCGCGAGCAATGCCTTTTGACCTTTGAATTCTGTCGTTTTGTCCAATTTGACACCGGCCCAAAGGCCTGCCTCAAAGGGCGTTTCATCGGGGCCCATTTCAGCGCCCCATGCTCTTCGTTGGCGTTCAATGCGCAAAGCATCCAGTGCGTAATAACCGGCATCCCGCAAACCCAAATCGGCACCCGCACCTTGCAAAGTCAGATACACATGGCGCGTCATTTCAACTGGCACGTACAGCTCGTATCCTGGACCACCCACATAGCTCATGCGCGCTGCGCGCACTTTGGCATGGCCCAGATCAATCTCTCTGGTGTGTGCAAACGGCAAACTCTGTGGCGACAAGTCGTCTGGGCACACACGCGCCATCAACTCAGCTGAACGGGGCCCCATCAAAGACAACACGCAATACTGCGCCGACACATCGTTGACAGAGACACGCATCTCGGAAGACACATGGCGTTGCAACCAATCGAGGTCGCGCGTGGTTTGGCCCGAACCCGTCACGATCATGAATCGATCGGTGGCCCAACGAATCACCGTCAGGTCACTCTCAAAACCACCCCGGTCATTGAGCAAAGGTGTGTAGACCATTTTGCCGATGGCCACATCGATCTCATTGGCACACATGTGTTGCAAGAAATTCAGCGCGTCTGGTCCGTTCACCCACAACTTCGAGAATGAACTTTGATCATAGAGCGCCACGGCTTCGCGCGTGGCTTTCTGCTCGGCTTGCATCCATGGCAACCAGTCGGGGGTGTCCAGGGTGTCACGCGCAGGCGCAGCGCCAGCAGGCCTGAAGTAGTTGACTCGCTCCCATCCATTTTTGCTGCCAAATTCTGCACCCTTCGCCGCCAAGATGTCATAGAGTGGCGAGCAACGCAAAGGCCGTACCGTTTGCAATTCTTGACGGGGCCAGCGCATGGCATAGTGCAAGCCCAATGTTTCTGCAGTTCTCTCGGAAAGCGCTTTTCGGTTGCCTGTGAAGGAACCAAAACGCCGCACATCCACATCCCATAAATCAACGCTGGGCTCGCCGCCCACAATCCATTCGGCCATCAAGCGACCCGCGCCACCCGAATTGGCAATGCCAGCTGAATTGAATCCAGCACAGACAAAATAATTACGGACTTCAGGTGCTTCACCCAAAATAAAATTGCCGTCGGGCGTGAAACTTTCGGGACCATTCAATAGCATTTTGACCTTGGCTGTTTCTAGACAAGGCGTGCGTTGAATGGCGTTTTCCATCAAGATTTCAAACTGGTCCCAATCTTCGCCCAACAATTCAAATTGGAAGGTGGAAGGAATGGGATGCACATTCCAGGGTTTGGCCACAGGCTCAAAGCCCCCCATCACCAAACCACCCACTTCTTCTTTGTAATAAATGTAGCCATCCGGGTCGCGTACCACGGGCCACATGGGGTGGATTCCCTCGATCTTGTCAGTGACGATGTAGAAATGTTCGGCTGAATACAAAGGCACATTGACACCCGCCAATAGACCAAATTGACGTGCCCATTGACCGGCGCAGTTGACCAAGATGTCACACTGAATGTCGCCCTGTTTGGTTTTGACGCCTTTGACACGGCCTTCGTGCAAGTCAACACCCGTCACTTCAATGTCTTCAAATATTTTCACGCCCTTCTGGCGTGCACCTTTGGCCAAAGACATGCACAAGTCTGCCGGATTGGCCTTGCCATCGCCAGGAATCCAAATGCCGCCCACCAAGTCATCGGTGCGTAACAAGGGCGCACGCTCTCCGACTTCTTGAGGCGTGATTTCATGAACTTCCACACCAAAGCTGCGGGCCAAGGCAATTTGTTTGCGCAAAACTTTCATGCGCTCGGGTGTGCGTGCCACGTTGACACTGCCGCATTGTTTCCAACCGGTGGCCAAACCCGTTTCAGCTTCCAGCGTTGAATAAAGTTCAATGCCGTATTTGCTCATGCGCGTCATGTTGCGGTTGGGACGCATTTGCCCCACCAAACCTGCGGCATGCCAAGTGGTGCCGCTGGTTAACTTACCTTGCTCCAGTAAAACCACATCGGTCTGTCCCAGCTTGGCCAAGTGATAGGCCACCGAGCAACCGGCGATGCCGCCGCCCACAATCACAATTTTGGCTTGCGTTGGAAACTGTTGTGTTGCCATGATGAATCCTGATTGAATTAACCCAAACGAAGTGCGGCCACCCCAGACAAAATGGCGACAGTGCCGGCAATTCTCTGACGCGTCCAAACCTCTTTCAAGAACCAAGCGCCAATGAGTGCCGCAAAGAAAACCGAGGTTTCACGCAGTGCCGCCACCATGGCAACCGGCGCCACCGTCATGGCCCACAAGGCAATGGCATAAGAGCCAATCGATGCACAAGCACCGCCCATGGCCACCGGCCAACGCGTGCGCACATAGGGCCAAACTTGGCCTTTGCGTTGAACAAATACCAAGACGGCGAAGGGCCAACCATCGAGCACAAACAACATGCTGATGTACTGCGCCACATGACCAGAATTGCGTGCACCTTTGGCATCGATCACGGTGTAGATGGCAATCAACACCGCATTACTGAGCGCAAACAGGATGGCTTTGCGATGCGACCACCACGCCTTGGTAAAGCCCAGCAGCAAAACGCCCCCGCAAATGCACGCAACTCCCAACCATGCCAAAGACGACAAGGCTTCACCCATTAAGCTAAAGGAAGCAATGGCCACCAACATAGGCGCGGTGCCTCGCATCAAGGGGTAAGTCAGGCCTAAATCACCATGCTTGTAGGCCCCCGCCAAAGCAAAGTAATACCCGACATGCACCACCAAAGACCCCAAAATATAGGGCCAAGATTCAGGCGGTGGTGGCCCCACATACCAGCACACGGGCATGGCCAAAACAGAACACAGCACATGGATCAGCGCAGTGTCCAAGGTTTTGTCAGTGCTCGACTTGACCAACGCATTCCAGCTGGCATGCAGCAATGCACCCAACAATACAATGAACAAAACAGACCAGGTCATGGCCCGGTTATGCCTTCAATGCGCAGCGTCTTGCGATTTGCATGTAGTGAGAAAGGCCTGGTGTTTCAAGTGTAGGTTGCTTTGCCAAATCGTCCCACAATCGCAAACGCACAGCATCCGGTGCACTTGGTTCAGCGATGAACCTGTCAGCCTCTTCATTTGAAAAAATGCCACCCTGCAGTTTCAAACTGCGCTTGGAATCCTCTGACAGGCCTTCGTAATAAGCTGGACGCACTGCGCACAAATAGCGCTTGGCATCGACGTGTCTCTGAATGGCGTCAATGACGGCATCTGAAAATAAGCCCCGCAAAAATGGCACCACTCGGTACTGATGCACATCGTCTACGCCATGCAAGCTGGGCGTCTCGCCCAGGTCGTGCAGCAAATGCCCCAAATCATGCAGAAAGGCAGCGGTAACCAGCTCATCGCTGGCACCCTCTTGTTCGCCCAAATAGCCTGATTGCAAGGCATGCTGCAACATGGTCACGGGCTCGCCGGTGTATTGCTCATGGCCCTTTTGTTCAAACAATTTTTCTATGTCGTCTAAGCTTAGAGCCATGTGCGTCCTGGACTGATGTGATGATTAGGGAATCAGTCAGACAAGAGGTCTGGCTGCTTCAGGCGTGTACTGGTCAACGCCCCTGCCTGCTCCAAAATGGGGTAAGCGATCGAGCAGATGTGCGAATTGATGCGCTTCAAATCGCTGATCAAATCGATGTGCAAAGAACTGGTGCCAATGCTTTGCGGGGTGTTTTCTTGCAAGCGCGCCAAATGGCGGCTGGCGTATTCATGTTCCAAATTCCGAAACTGAACTTTTTGTTCAAGCAGCGTTTGGGCGTTGCGCACACCACCGTCCAAAAATACACTCATGCCCAATTGCAGATTGGCCACCAAGCGTTGGTGTAAATCTTCAATTTCAGAAAAACCCGCTTCCGAAAACTTCCGGCCTTTGGCAATTTTTTTATCTTCAATGTCTTGCAGCACACGCTCAATGATGTCGCCGACCTGCTCCATGTTAATGGCAAATGACATGATGTCAGCCCAACGCTGGCCTTCTCTTTGAGACAAGGCCTCGCGCGAAATTTGCGTCAAGTAAAACTTGATGGCGGAATACAAATCATCGACCCCATCGTCCATTTCACGCAACCTGGCGGCCAATTCGGAATCGTCGTTTTGTATCACCGGCACAATGCCGCGCAACATGGTCTCCACCACATCGGCTTGGTGCAAGGCCTCTCGCGCAGCACACGCAATGGCCAACGAAGGTGTGCTGAGTGCTGTGGGATCTAAATACTTTGGCTGTACTTTGCTGCCGTCCACCTTGTTGGCTGGCAAATATCGCGTTAACCATTCACCCAATGGGCCTGTGAACATCACCATCGAGAGCGAGAGCAATACATTGAACAAGAAATGAAAACTCACCACAGCATCAAAGCCCAAAGCTTGAAGGTCGTCTGCAGCGGGAATGTAAAAGCCCAAGAAAGGTACAGCCAGCGCACAACCAAGGGCCTTGAACATCAAATTGCCCATGGGAACTCGCCGCACATCAGGCGCCGATTTGGACATGGTCAAGAAGGCCAGCAAGCCACTGCCCAAATTGGCACCCAGCACCAATCCCAAAGCCATCGGCAAGGACACCACTTGCGTTTGACACAACGTGGCCGTTAACAACACCATGGCCAAGCTGGAGTAGGAAATGACGGTCAACAACGCACCAATGAGAATCAAAATCACGGGATCATTGGGCAGCACACTGAGCAGCACATGCATGCCATTCGACTGGGTGATGGGTCGTGTGGCTTCCACAATCAGGTGCAAAGCCAATGTCATCAAACCCAAGCCGATGGCCACACGCCCCCATCGACCCCATGTGTTGTTTTGATTTGCCACAAACACAGCCACGCCCACCACAATCAACAACGGCGAGAGCCAGCTCAAATCGAATGAGAACATCAGGGCCATCAAGCTGGTGCCGACATCAGCCCCCAACATCATGACCAAAGCCGTGGAGGTTAAAAAGATGCCCTGCCCCACAAATGAGCTCACGATCAAGCAAGTCGCGGTACTCGATTGCAACAAGCTGCTAACACCCACACCCGACACAAACGCCCAGACCGGCTTCTTCACACCACTGGCCAGCAACTCACGCAAGGATGCGCCCAGTACTCGCAAGATGCCTGTTCGCACTGTGTGCGTACCCCACACCAACAGTGCAATGGCGGCCAGCAGGTTCAGGAGGTTGTGCATATTTTCAAGCCCAGGGCATTGAATAGGTTTTGATGTTGGTAAAGCTCTTCATGGCTTCCTGTACGCCTTCTTTGTAGCCCAAACCAGAATCTTTGATGCCACCAAAAGGAGTGAGCTCTAAACGGTAGCCAGGTACTTCGCGAACGTTGACGCTGCCC
The DNA here is from genome assembly GCA_024642215.1 of Limnohabitans sp. Lineage (GTDB taxonomy): Bacteria > Pseudomonadota > Gammaproteobacteria > Burkholderiales > Burkholderiaceae_C > Limnohabitans_A. The sequence goes on along the minus strand of JAHEBO010000001.1, from coordinate 44,667 downwards.
ATTTGCAACTCGTTCACAAAGCGAACGATGTAATCCATGCGGTTGGTGCACACACCACTCGACAAACCATAGACCGTGCCGTTGGCAATTTGAATGGCTTCATCGATGTTTTTGAATTGAATAATGGGTGACACAGGGCCGAAGGTTTCTTCTTTCACCAGCAGCATCTCAGGACTAACCTGGTCCACCACAGTGGGCGAGTACAAAGCGCCTCGGCGCTGATTGCCCACCAGCAAACGGGCACCCTTGGCAATGGCATCGTTCACACGGGACTCAAAGAACTTGGCAGCGGCTTCGTCGATCACGGTGCCCATCAAGTTGTCTTTGTCGGAAGGATCACCATAAGACCAGGCCTTGGTTTTTTGCACCACCAAATCGGTAAAGTCTTGGGCAACCGCTTGGTGCACCAGCATGCGTTTGACCGCAGTGCATCGTTGGCCCGAATTTTTGTACGAACCTTGAACGGCCAAATTGGAAGCCTCTTCCAAGTCGGCATCTTCCATCACGATGAGCGGATCGTTGCCTCCCAACTCCAACACGATGCGTCGGTAGCCGGCTTTGTCAGCAATGTATTTGCCAATGGCCACACCACCCGTGAAGGTGATCAAATCCACCGCAGGGTGTGTGAGCATTTCATCGGCAATTTCACGAGGGTCGCCCGTGATGACACTGAGCATCTCGGGGGGCAAGCCAGCCTCGTACAGCAAGTCTGCAAAGTAAATGGCAGAGTACGGCACCTTCTCAGAGGGCTTTAAAACCATGCGGTTGTTGGTGGCCACACTCGGAATCACTTTGTGGGCCACTTGGTTCATGGGATGGTTAAACGGCGTGATGGCTGTGATAACCCCCAACAAGGGTGCACGCTGCGTGTAAACACGGCGCTGTTTGCCATGGTGCGTTAAATCGCAGCTGAAAATTTGCCCATCGTCTTTGAGAACTTCTTGCGCGCCAAACAGCAACACATCGCTGACACGACCCGCCTCATACACCGCATCTTTTAGGCACAAACCTGCTTCAGCAGAAATCAGGTTGGCAATGTCGTCCAATTGGTCGCGTACCAATGCAGCGGCCTTGTTCAAAATAGCCGCGCGGTCAAAACGTGACAGCTTGGGTTTGTAAGCATGCGCCAAGGCATACGCCTCGCGCACTTCTTCCAAGGTCGCTTTGGGTACCGTACCGATGCGTTGTTCGGTATAAGGGTTGAACACTTCAATGAAACGATCGCGGCCTGCACCCACCTTTTTGCCGCCAATTCGCATGGCATTGAGCTGATGGTCTTGGATGAATTGTTCGACTTGACTCATGACTTTAGCCTTTAAAACTTATGCGTTTTGTCCAAAATTCAAAGCCAGATCAAACGCATCAAAATTGCGCCAGCGACGTTGACGGTCTAAGTTGGGCACGGCGCGGTTCATGATCAAAGGCACGCGTTGCTCGCTGATACCACCGTGTGATCGCAAGGGCACATCCAAGCCCGACAAGTCGTGTTTCGATTTGGCTGTCCCCAGCACCGTGTCGTAGTCAGACACCACCACCAAATCACCCAAACGGTCTGCGGGCAATTCGAATTTTTCAGCGGCTTGCTCGCGCGTCAACACCACCTCGATGCCCTGCTCGGCTTGCAGCTTTTGACAGGCCATGATGGGGTCTGTGCCCGCCGGCAAATAGATGGTGGCAAATGAGCCCAAAGCGCCATGGTGCACCACATACGGATCGGTGATGGGCAAGATGACGCGCACAGCGCCTGCACCTAACCACGCATCAAACCAGTCTTGCAAATAAATCACTTTGGGCTGGCCATCCATGCCCACTTTGGCGTTCATGCCGTGGTCTGCGGTTAGCACCACCACACAACCCATGGCGTCGAGTTGCGCCATGTAACTGTCCATCATGGCGTAAAAAGAATTGGCGCCATCTGTGCCAGGCGCAAACTTGTGTTGGATGTAGTCGGTGGTCGACAAATACATCACATCGGGCCGTTGGTTTTTCATCAACCACACCCCTGCTGCAAACACAAATTCGGACAGGTCTGCGCTGTACACACTGGGCAATGGTTTGCCCACTTTGCGCAACACATCGTCAATGCCGTGCTCTGCCACTGTGGCCTTATCGGCCTTCTCCGCAGAAAAGCAAATGCCCTTCATGTTGTGACCCAACAATTGACGCAACTTGTCTTTGGCAGTGACCACCGCCATTTTGCAACCCGCATCAGCCAAGGCAGCCAACAATGAAGGTGCTCGCAACCACTTGGGGTCGTTCATCATCACTTCGGCGTCATTGGCACTGTCGTACAAGAAATTGCCACAGATGCCATGCACGCTAGGGGGTGCGCCTGTCACGATTGACAAGTTGTTGGGGTTGGTGAAACTGGGCACCACGCAATCAGCATGCAAGCCGGTCCCCTCTGCCAATACTTTCTTCATCCAAGGCATGTGCCCACCTGCAACGGCTTGACCCAAATAGTCGGGTTCACAACCATCCACGCACACCACCACCACGGGTTGCTTGGGCATTTGATAGGTGCGATTGTTCACTTGCATGGTGTTTCCTTTTATGGCGCTGAGCGCTCTGAATATTTAACGAAATTTCGAATGGTTCTCTCGCGGCTCATGAGCACGTGCTGACGCAAAGCTTCTGCGGACTTAACGGCATTGCGAGAACCGATGGCATCCAAGATGTCTCGATGTTCATTGACCGAAGTGACCAACAAAGCGTGGTCTGAGAAATTGCGGCGACGGAACAAACTCAACTCTCGTGTGAGTTTGCGGTACATGCCAATGAGTTTTTTATTGCCGGCATAAGAAACCATGGACTCATGAAACTCGACGTTCAAGCGGTAATAAGTAGCCTCATCTTCCACCTGAACGGCATGCTCCATTTGCGTGACCAACGTGCGCAAGTTCGCCAGCTGCTCATCTGTCGCGTTGGCGGCCAAAGTACTACCGACATGCGCTTCGATCATGGCGCGCAAGTCAAATATTTCAAGCGCCTCTTCAAGGGGAATTTGCCTGACATAGACGCCACGATTTTTTTCTAACTGAACCAGTCCCACCTCTTCCAAGACGCGGAAGGCTTCTCGCACAGGGCCTCTAGAAACACCGAGGCGCTCTGCCAGGGCAGCTTCTGTGAGCTTGTCACCTGGCCCCAATTCGCCCACATTGATCAGGCGCTCAATCTCTTGCTGCACAGCCCCCGTGAGGGAGTGGTTTTGCAGCATGGTGATGGTGGCATTGGCCACACTTGCGCTTGAAGGCGGTGCAACGGGTAGAACGGTTTCGATCGACATGCACCGAATTTGATCACAACTTGGTAAATTGTCAACAATTTACAAAAAACAATTGACATGCCGCAAATCTTCGATTCCAATGATTTTCACGGGCTTGTCACAACGCTGTCACAGCGGGCGTGGAAAGTAGTTGGTTTTAACTTGATAAGGATGACGTATGCGCGCACTTTACAAATCTGCCCTTTTGGTGGGCGGTCTGTTGCTAGGCTCGATGGCCTGGGCTCAAAAAACCCAACTGCTGGTCTACACAGCGTTGGAAGTCGACCAATTGAAGGCCTATCAAGAAGGCTTCAACAAGGTTTACCCAGAGATTGAACTCAAATGGGTGCGTGACTCTACAGGCGTGATCACAGCCAAACTGCTGGCTGAAAAAGCCAACCCCCAAGCCGATGCGGTCATGGGCGTTGCCGCCACCAGCCTCGAATTGATGAACAAAAACGGCATGCTCGAGCCCTATGCGCCACTCAATTTGGACGCCATCATGCCGCAGTACCGAGATCCAGCCAAAGTACCGGCCTGGTGGGGCATGGACGTTTGGGGTGCCACCATTTGCTTCAACACCATTGAAGCCAAGAAGCGCAACATTCCAAAGCCAGAGACATGGAAAGATCTGACCAAGCCTGTTTACAAAGGCCAAATCGTCATGCCCAACCCCGCGTCAAGTGGCACCGGCTACTTTGACGTCATTGCTTGGCTCACCTTGTTTGGTGATCAAAACGGCAAAGGCGGCGGCTGGAAATACATGGACGGCCTGCATGAAAACATTGCGCAGTACACCCACTCTGGCTCCAAGCCTTGCAACATGGCGTCTAGCGGCGAGTATGTGGTGGGCATTGCCTTCGAATACCGTGCCAACGCCAACAAAGCCAAAGGCGCACCCATTGACTTGGTCTTCCCCAAAGAAGGCTTGGGCTGGGATTTGGAATCTTTTGCCATCCACAAAGGCACCAAAAAATTGGACGCTGCCAAGAAATTGGCCGACTGGGCTTCTAGCAAAGATGCCATGAGACTGTATGGCAAAAACTTCGCTATCACTGCACACCCAGGTGTTGCAGACCCATTGCCCAACGTGCCTAAAGATTACGAGTCACGCTTGGTCAAATTGGACTTCAAATATGCCGCAGACCAACGTGAGCGCATCCTGACCGAATGGAATGCACGTTACAACGGCAAATCAGAAAAGCGTTAATTTTCACCAAACGGCCGCCTGGCCTTGCCAAGGCGGCCTTTTTGTTGGTCACTCATGTCTGCAAGCCCCTATCTTTCTCTTACACACCTTCACAAAGCCTTCGGCAACTTTGTTGCCTTGCAAGACATCAACCTGGACATTGTTCCTGGTGAATTGGTGTGCTTCTTAGGCCCGTCAGGCTGCGGCAAAACAACCCTGCTGCGCATCATTGCAGGGCTTGAAGTGCAAACGCGCGGAGTCATCCATCAAGCTGGCAAGGACATCTCCACAGCCCATCCCGCAGAAAGGGATTACGGCATCGTCTTTCAAAGTTACGCACTGTTCCCCAACCTCAGCATTGCGGACAATGTGGCCTATGGCTTGGTCAATCGCAAAGTAGCGCGAAACGTCGTTCAACAACGCGTCCAAGAATTATTGACATTGGTCGGTCTGCCAGGCAGCGGCACCAAATACCCCAGTCAACTCTCCGGCGGTCAACAACAGCGCATTGCCTTGGCCCGTGCCTTGGCCACCTCGCCCGGCTTGTTGTTACTCGACGAACCTTTGTCAGCGCTCGATGCACTGGAACGCGTTCGGCTGCGAGAAGAAATCAGATCTTTGCAACAAAGCTTGGGCGTGACCACCATCATGGTGACGCACGATCAAGAGGAGGCTTTGAGCATGGCCGATCGCATCGTGGTCATGAACCACGGCTGCATTGAACAAGTGGGAACACCTACCGAAATTTACAGAGAACCTGCCAGCGCTTTCGTGGCAGATTTTGTGGGCCAAGTGAACGTCTTAACTGGCAAAGTGACTGGCCAAGAATTGGAACTGGGCGAGATGCGAATTCCATTAGAGGACATACCCGCTAAAAATCAGCCTGCAGGCGATGTCAAAGTGTATTTGCGACCAGAAGATGTTTTGGCCCGTCCCATCTTGGCTGGCGATGCCTGCGTGTTTCAAGCCACCATTCATGAGATTGAATTTTTAGGTGCGTTTTGCCATGTGCATGTCATGGCACCTGCGCTGTCCAACAAAGCCCTCACGGTTTATTTGTCTCTTAACTTTTTAGCCGAGCAAAACTTGCAAGCCGGGTCAACGCTTCCTCTCAAACTGATGCCAGAGCGCATCAAATTGTTTTAACTCAGGCATGACTCTCGCATTAAATCAAGTGAAGCAACGCACGCATTGGAGTGAGTGGTTTGGCTTTGCAGGGCTGACCATGGTTCTGTTGATCCTGCTGGCCTTTTTGGCCGCACCTTTGCTGGCCATCCTGCAACAAGCGGCACAAGACGATCAAGGGCAGTTTGTTGGCCTTCGCAATTTTTTGAGCTATTTACAAACACCTTCCTTGCTGCACAGCTTATGGAACAGTGTTTGGGTGTCTCTGCTGGTGACGCTCATTGTGGTGCCCTTGGCATTTGTGTTTGCCTACGCCCTCACCCGCAGTTGCATGCCAGGCAAATCTTTGTTCCGATCTATCAGCCTGATTCCTTTGCTGGCGCCCTCTTTGTTGTCGGCCATCTCCCTTATTTATTGGTTTGGCAATCAGGGCGTTTTAAAAGACGCCATGCAAGCCGTCGGCATTGAACAAATTTACGGCGCTGCAGGTGTTGTAGTTGCTGAGTGCTTTGCCGCCTTTCCCCATGTGCTCATGATTTTGGTCACTGCCCTGGCTTTGGCCGATGCGCGCTTGTACGAGGCGGCCGATGCATTGGGCACCAGCACACAACGCAAGTTTTTCACCATCACGCTGCCTGGTGCAAAGTACGGTTTGATTTCAGCCTCCTTGGTCAGCTTCACCTTGGTCATGACTGACTTTGGCATTCCCAAAGTGATCGGCGGCAACTTCAACATGATGGCCACCGATATTTTCAAGCTGGTCATTGGCCAGCAAGACTTCTCCAAAGGCTCGGTGGTGGCTTTGCTGCTGCTCTCCCCTGCAATTTTGAGCTTTGCAGTTGATCGTTATGTGAGCGCGCGCCAAACGGCCATGCTCAGTGCACGCGCTGTGGCCTATCAGCCCAAACCCGATGCGCGGCACGATGCCATCATGCTGGTTTATTGCACATTCATTGCCATCCTGATGCTGGCCATGCTGGGCATGGCCGTGTTTGCCTCGTTTGCCAGCTTCTGGCCTTACGACCTCACACCCAGCTTGCGTCACTACACCTTGGGGTTGGTGGATGGTGAAGTGGGCGAAGGTTTTGTCAACAGTTTGAAAATGGCCAGCGGCACCGCCTTCTTTGGCACCCTCTTGGTCTTTGTCACAGCCTATTTGCTGGAGAAAACCAAAGGCATGAACGCTGTGCGCGCACCACTTCAATTGCTGGCCGTGGTACCGATGGCTGTGCCTGGTTTGGTTTTGGGCTTGGGCTATATCTTTTTCTTCAACATGCCCAACAACCCCTTGCATGGCATGTACCAAAGTATGGCCTTGCTAACGCTTTGCACCATCGTTCACTTTTACACCACTGGGCACCTCACGGCCACCACGGCATTGAAATCCTTGGATGCGGAATTTGAATCGGTCAGCGCCTCGCTCAAAGTACCGTTTTACAAAACTTTCTGGCGTGTCACCTTGCCCATTTGTACGCCTGCCATGGTGGACATTGCGCGTTATTTCTTCATCAATGCCATGACCACCATCTCTGCGGTGGTGTTTTTGTACTCACCCGAAACCAAGGTGGCGTCCATTGCCATTTTAAATTTGGACGAAGCCGGCGACATTGGTGCCGCAGCAGCCATGGCGGTGCTCATTGGTTTAATTTCCACCGTTGCCACCTTTTTGTTTGCGCTGCTAAGCTGGTTTGTGGACAAGCGGACACAAGCTTGGCGCGTTCGATAATTTCTGCACCGATATCAAGCCATTTTTAAAATCACTTTAACGACAAAGACATTTTCACCATGCAACGCGAAGCCATTCTTCTGACCCCCGGCCCCCTCACCACCACATTGCGCACCAAGCTGGCCATGCTGCGCGATTGGGGTTCTTGGGACAACGATTTCATTGCTGTCACTGCGCGCGTGCGCAAAAGCTTGCTGAACATTGTTCATGGCCACGACTCACACGTGGTGGTCCCTTTGCAGGGCAGCGGCACCTTCAGCGTTGAAGCAGCTGTTGCCACCGTGGTGCCCCCCAGCGGTCACATCTTGGTTCTAGACAACGGGGCTTATTGCAAACGCGCTGCCAAACTGTCCACCATGATGGGTCGCAAAACCACAGTTGTGCCCACTGCGGAAGACAAAGCCGTCTCCCCTGCTGAACTTGAAACTTTGCTCAACAAAGACCCTAGCATCACGCACGTGGTTTTGATTCACTGCGAAACCGGTGCTGGTGTTTTGAACCCATTGCATGATGTGGCCAAGGTTTGCGAAAAGCACAACAAGGGCTTGATTGTCGATGCCATGAGCTCCTTTGCTGCCATTGAAATTGATGCGCGCACCACCCGCTTTGATGCCCTCATTGCCGCCAGTGGCAAGTGTTTGGAAGGCGTACCAGGCATGGGCTTTGTGTTCATTCGCAAAGCGATCCTTGACAGTTGTGCAGGCAACAATACCTCCTTGGCCATGGACTTGCACGACCAATATGTGTACATGGAAAAGACCGGCCAGTGGCGCTTCACACCGCCCACCCACGTGATGGTGGCGTTGGCCGAAGCCATTCAGCAATTTGAAGATGAAGGCGGTCAGCCTGCGCGCTTAAAACGCTATCAAAGCAATTACAAAACTTTGGTAGAAGGCATGGCTGCCTTGGGCTTTAAACCCTACTTAGACCCTTCAGTGCAAGCGCCCATCATCGTGACCTTCCATGCGCCAGCCGACGCCAATTACGAGTTTAGAAAATTCTACGAAGCCGCCAAAAAGCATGGCTTCATTTTGTACCCCGGTAAGCTGACTGAAATTGAAACTTTCCGTGTGGGTTGCATTGGTGCCATTGGCCCCATTGAAATGCAACAAGCCGTGCACGCCGTGGCACTCACATTGAAAGAATTGGGCATTGCCAGCGGCGCACCCGCTTGATGCTTGTTAGCGCATTGAATTTGTAAAGGACAGACCATGGCCACCTCCAAAGTACACCCCGCACTCAAAGCGGTTGATAAAAGTGGCGCTCAAAAAGTCAAAGTGGCTGTGAGTGACATTGACGGCATATTGCGTGGCAAGTATTTGCACATCGACAAATTCAAAGGTGCAGCAGAGCCCTATCCTGCTGGTGGCTTTGGCTTTTGTGACGTGGTGTTTGGCTGGGACTCGTCCGATCAGTGTTACGACAACACCACATTTACAGGCTGGCAACATGGCTTTCCAGATGCGCTGGCACGCTTGGACTTGAACACAGCGCGCAACGTGCCTTGGGACAACAATGTGCCCTTTTTCATTGGCGAGTTTGTCAACAGCGATGGCACGCCCCATCCCTTGTGTCCTCGCCAAACTTTGAAGAAAGTCTTGAAGCGCGCCGAAAAATTGGGTGTGAACCCCATGTGCGGCATGGAGTTTGAATGGTTCAACTTCTTAGAAGACTCTCATTCATGGCAGCACAAAAAAGGGGTCGACCCGACGCCTTTGACGCCTGGCATGTTTGGTTACTCTTTGCTGCGCATGAACCAAAACCGCGAGTTCTTCAATGCCATCCAAGATGAAATGCTTCAGTTTGGCGTTCCGATTGAAGGCCTGCACACCGAAACAGGACCCGGCGTTTACGAAGCGGCCATTGCCTTCAGCGATGCGCTCACCCAAGCCGACCGCGCCATTTTGTTCAAAACCGGCACCAAAGAAATTGGCGCACGCTTTGGCATCATGCCCAGCTTCATGGCCAAGTGGAATGCCGCGTTGCCTGGCTGCAGTGGCCACATTCACCAAAGCCTGAGCGATGGCAAAAAGAATTTGTTTGCCGACGCCAAAGGCCGTCATGGCATGAGCAAAGTGTTTGAAAGTTACTTGGCGGGCCAAGTTGCGCACTTGATGGAATTTGCCCCCATGTTCTGGCCCACCATCAACAGCTACAAGCGCTTGGTGGATGGCTTCTGGGCACCTGTGAAGCCCACTTGGGGCATCGACAACCGCACAGCCAGCTTCCGCGTCATTTCGGGTTCACCCAAATCGACACGTCTTGAAACACGTTGCCCTGGTGCCGACGTCAACCCCTACCTGGCCATGGCTGCCGTTATTGCGGCAGGTTTAGACGGAGTGGAAAAAGGCATGAAACTCACCGCACCAGCCATTCATGGCACCAACGGTGGCGCCGAGAACATTCCCCGTGCACCCCGCACACTGATCGAAACCACCCGCAATTTCCAACAATCCAAAGTGGCACGCGATTGGTTAGGCGATACATTTGTGGATCACTTTGCCGCCACCCGTGAATGGGAGTGGCGCCAATGGCTCGATGGCGTGACCGATTGGGAACTCAAGCGCTATTTCGAAATCATTTAATTTTTCAGATCAAACTGGACGCCTTCATGAACATTGATAAATTCTCCTTCCCCACCCCCATTCACTTTGGTGTGGGCGCCCGCAAGTTGGTTGGCAAACACCTCCAAGATTTAGGCTACAAGCGCCCACTCATCGTGACCGACAAAGCCATGGCAGATTTGCCACTCATGGCAGAGTTCATCAGCCACTTAGGCGGCTTGGATGTGGCCGTTTATGCAGGCGTGCATGGCAACCCCACCGCGTCACAAGTCACGGCAGGCGGTGTCGCTTTCAATGCACACAAGGCCGATTGCGTGATTGGTTTGGGCGGCGGTGCTTCATTGGATGTGGCAAAAGTGGTGGGCTTGTCAGCCACTCATGACGGCCCCATCTTGGAATACGCATGGGACCATCCCAAAGTGCGCAGCATCACGGGTGCCCTGCCTTACTTTGTGGCCTTGCCCACCACCTCAGGCACAGGCTCTGAAGTGGGCCGCTCTAGCGTGGTCAGCGAAGACGACACACACCAAAAGCGCGTGATCTTCCATCCCAAGTTGTTGGCACAAACGGTTTTTGCAGATCCAGAATTGACCGTGGGCTTGCCCGGCAAAATTACCGCAGCCACCGGCATGGATGCGCTGACGCACAACATTGAAAGCTACTTGTCACCTGCCTACCACCCCTTGTGTGATGGCATCGCCTTGGAAGGCACACGCATTGGCGCAGCAGCGCTGCACACTGCCGTCCACGAGCCTAGCAACCTCAAAGCCCGCAGCGACATGATGATGTCGTCCATGATGGGCGCCATTGCGTTCCAAAAAGATTTGGGTGCGGTGCACTCTTGCGCACATGCCCTGGGTGCGGTGGTCGACATGCACCACGGCTTGGCCAATGCGCTGATGATCGATGTGGTGATGGCTTGGAACTACGAAGCCGTGCCTGAAAAATTCAATGAACTGGCCCATGTTTGCAATGTCAAAGGCGGCGGCAGTGCCTTCGTGACATGGCTCAAAGAATTGAAAGCGTCCATCGGCATCACAGGCAGCTTGTCCACTCATGGCGTGAAGCCAGAACACATGGCGCGCTTGGTTGAAATTGCCACCGCCGACATTTGCCATCAAACCAACCCTCGTCCTTGCACTGCAGCCGATTTTGAAATGCTGTTCAAGGCTGCGATGTAATTGAAGGCTTAGGCATTCATGTCCTCCAATTCCAAACGACTCAAAATTGGCATCTCGGCTTGCTTTTTCCACCCAGACAATGAGCGTCCAATTTTCAAAGGCAAGACGCTTCAGTACATTGAACAATCAGTGGCTCATTGGGTCATGTCGCAAGGCGATCTGGCGGTCATGATTCCTTCGCCTGAAGGCGATACGCAAGTGGGCGATGCGCAGATTGCAGATTACGCCGACTGGCTAGATGGTGTGGTGCTGATGGGCGGCAGTGATGTGTGGCCAGGCAGTTACGGCGAAGAAGTCATGGACCCGCGCTGGACAGGCGACCGCGTCCGCGACGCCTATGAAAAGAAATTAATTGAAGCCTTTGTGGCCGCAGGCAAACCCGTGTTGGGCGTGTGCCGTGGCATGCAAATGATCAACGTGGCGTTTGGCGGCACTTTGTACCAAGACATTGCCACTCAAAGGCCTGAAGCCTTGATGCACCGTGACGGCGTGCAATACGACCTCAACATGCACGACGTTGCGTTCGATCCCAACAGCAAATTATCGAAACTACTAGGCGGCACCCAAAAAGCCAAGGTCAACAGCATTCACCACCAAGGTGTGAAAGATCTGGCACCCAACTTTGTGGTGGAGGCCTACTGCCCTCACGATCGCATCCCCGAAGCCATACGGCATCAAGGCAAAGCTTATGTGGCTGCGGTGCAGTGGCATCCAGAATTTCACAAGCCTTCACTGGGCACTTTAGACGACAGCCCCATCCTGACCGATTTTTTGAATGCAGCCCGCCACAAGCCTACAGCTTGAGAAAGCTGAATTGGCCAACTCAGACATTGAACCCATTGGACACCTATGAAACTGCTTGACGTCATCAACCCCGCCACCGAAGAACTGATCACCCAACTGCCCATCGACGATGGCGCTGCCGTGGCCCTGAAAGCGCAAAAAGCGCGCAATGCACAAGCTGCTTGGGCGGCCACACCTTTGTCAGATCGCATGGCCTGTATCCAACGTTTCCGTGCTTTGGTCCAAACGCAGCTGGACGACCTTGCCAAAATCATGACGCAAGAAACCGGCAAACCCTTGGGCCATTCTCGCAATGAACTGAATGGTTTCCTAGGCCGTGTTGATTTCTTTTTGGCTGAAGCTGAAGGCATTCTCAAAACCGAGACGGTCTTCAACCAAGACGGTATGTGCGAGCAAATTCAACACATTCCTTTGGGTTTGATTGGCAACATTTCCGCCTGGAACTATCCCTGGTTTGTGGGTGGCAATGTGTTTGTACCAGGCTTGCTCATGGGCAATGCCATTTTGTACAAGCCCTCCGAATTTGCGGCCATGAGCGGCTTGGCCATGGGCCGTTTGTTGCACGAAGCGGGCATTCCCGCAGATGTCTTTGCCACGCTCATTGGCGCAGCCGACACAGGCAATGCCTTGTTAGCACAGCAACTCGATGGCATGTTCTTTACAGGCTCTTTGGCCACCGGCCAACACATTGCCAACGTGATGGGCCCGCGCATGACCAAACTGCAGTTGGAGTTGGGCGGCAAAGATCCCACCTACGTCTGTGCCGATGCAGATCCCGTTGCCGCGGCACAATCATTGGCAGATGGTGCCATGTACAACGCAGGACAAAGCTGCTGTTCGGTTGAACGCATTTATGTGCATGCCAGCATTCATGACAAATTTGTCGAAGCCTTGGTCGACACCATCCGCACGTTCAAAATGGGTGACCCCATGGCAGCTGACACGTACCTCGGCCCCCTCACACGCGCACCGCAACTCAAAGTGCTGGAAGATCAAATTGCCGACGCTAAAGCAAAAGGTGCTCGTTGCTTGATCGGCGGTCAGCGCAGTAAGGGCCCCATGGGTGGCAAAGGCAATTGGTTTGAAGCCACGGTCTTTGACAATGTGAATCACAGCATGACCCTCATGCGTGAAGAAAGTTTTGGTCCCATCATCGGCATCCAAAAAGTCAGCGACGATGCCGAAGCTGTGCGCCTGATGAACGACACGCAATACGGCTTAACTGCGGGTGTTTATACGCCCAATGAAGAACATGCACGCGACGTGCTGTCTCAAGTTCGCGCGGGCACGGTGTACTGGAACTGCTGCGACCGCGTCAGCCCTCGCCTGCCTTGGAGTGGCTACGGCCACTCCGGTGTTGGCCTCACCTTGTCACGCGAAGGTTTGGCCACCTTCACACGCCCTAAAGCCTGGCACCTGCGCAGCAACTGACATGCGTCTGGCCCTGTTTGACTTAGACCACACCCTGCTCGATGGTGACAGCGATCAGCTGTGGTGCGACTTCCTGATCGACAAAGGCTTTCTTGACAAAGCCATCTTCTCGGCCAAGAACGAGGCCATGGCGCACGACTACAAATCGGGTGCCGTCGATGTGCAGGCCTTTTGTGAGTTCTACATTGGCACCTTGACCTTGAAATCACCGCAAGATTGGGAACCGCTGCGCCATGAATTTTTGAATGATTGGGTAATTCCGCGCTTGTGCGCTGGCGGCAAAGCTCAAATCGAATCACACCAAGTCAATGGCGACCGCGTGGTCATGACCACTGCCACCAACCGTTTCATCACTGAACTCACCGCAGCTTATTTGGGTGTTCAAGATTTAATTGCCACAGAGGCCGAGGTCCATGAAGGCTTGTTCACGGGACGAACGCAAGGCGTGCTGAACATGCGCGAAGGCAAAGTGACGCGACTCAAAGCTTGGTGCAATGCGCAAGACTTGCAGTGGGAACAATTGGAAACCTGGGGCTACAGCGACTCCATCAACGACCTCCCCTTGCTAGAGGCCGTCACGCATGCCACTGTGACGCAAGGCGACGTCAAACTGCGCGCCGAAGCGGCCAAGCGGGGTTGGCCACAAATTGAATGGTTTTAACCAACAAGGCAGGTTTGCAACCTCCCCTGCCTGCTCACCCACTCAGTTTGCAATAGACCTTGAAACACACAGTTAATTCAATCTATATAAGATTTGTCTTGGGTGCTGTTCAAAGGGAATAGCAGGTTCATGCGATGGTCGGGCCGCCTCGCGGACTTCGCTCGACCTGACACAAATGTTCTCCTTGCAAATTGAACACATCGCTGCGCTCATCTTTGCGCTGGCACTGCTCCATACTTTCTCCGTCAGTTATTTTGCGGCTCTGGCCAAAAGTTATCCCAAGCATTCTGGGCTTCTTCATTTGCTGAGCGAAGTTGAAGTGGTCTTCGGCTTTTGGGCTTTTATCTTGGTCGGTGCCATGGCAGTCCTCCAAGGTGGTCCCGCAGCACTGGCGTATGCCGAGTCACGCCATTACACAGAACCCTTGTTTGTGTTTGTGGTGATGGTCATGGCGGCTTCACGCCCTGTCTTGTTTGCTGTCACACAGCTTGTCAGTGCGATGGCATCACGCGTCCCCTTGCCCACCAGCTTGGTTCGCACATGGATGGGACTTGCCATCGTGCCTTTGATTGGTTCTTTGATCACAGAGCCTGCAGCCATGACGCTGGCAGCCCTGATGCTGGCACCTCTGGTATTTCATGCCAAGGTGCCCGAGCGACTCAAGTATTTCACACTGGGTGTGTTGTTCGTGAACGTCTCTATTGGGGGCACTCTCACGTCATTTGCCGCACCGCCAGTGCTGATGGTGGCCAGCACGTGGCAGTGGGACTCCGCATGGATGCTTTTGAATTTTGGTTGGAAATCGGCAGTAGCTGTGGTGATCAATGCCAGCCTGGCAGCTTATGCACTCAAGCCTTACCTGCAAAAAGAACCGATCGATATCAAAAATTCAAGCATCGCCCCCGTGCCTGTCTCATTGGTCTTGAGCCATCTGGCTTTGTTAGCAGGCGTTGTGGTGTTGGGTCATTACCCTGTGGCGTTTTTGGGTTTATTTTTATTGTTTTTAGGTGTGACGCATGCCTACCCCAAGCACCAAAACCCTTTGATCCTCAAAGAAGCGCTGCTGGTTGCATTTTTCCTAGCGGGCTTGGTGGTGATTGGCGGCATGCAACAGTGGTGGCTGCAACCGCTGCTCACCCAACTTTCGCCCAACGCTTTGTTTGGCAGCGCATTGGGGCTGACCGCCATCACAGACAATGCGGCCCTGACCTACTTGGGCTCTTTGATTGAAGGCCTTTCAGACGAAGCCAAATACAACTTGGTGGCAGGCGCCGTTGCAGGCGGTGGCCTCACGGTGATCGCCAACGCACCCAACCCTGCAGGCGCTGCCTTGCTCAAGAAGGGATTTCAAAATGCAAGCATCAGTGCGCTAGGCTTATTGGGCGGGGCATTGCTGCCCACATTGATCGCAGCCCTTGCTTTGAAATTTCTGCCCCTTTGACCCGAAGTGAATGGATTCATTTTGCGCCGATTGAATGAACCGTCAAGGGCCTTTCAAAATGACACCCTTTGAATCCAAAACACGCGTGTGAATGGGAATGCCCTGCCCCACACTTTGCGTCACAGTACAAAAATCTTCGAATTGCGATAGCACGCGATCAAGGTGTTCAAGTTGGTCTGCCTCCACACCCAAATGCAATTTGGCTTCTATCCGCAGAACACGCATGCGCCCTTCTGCATTGCGCCCAACTTCCGCATTCACCACGGTATGAATAGGCTCTGGCGATTGCTTGAACTTGGCCAGCGCAAAATACAAAGCATCACTCAGGCAATTGCCTACAGCTGCAGCCAGCAAATGAACAGGTGTTGGCCCCTTGCCTTCACCCAAAGGTACCGGCTCATCTGTCATCAGCTGCGGCATGCCTTCGCTGAATTCAATGTTAAATTGGTATTTTGAGCGTTGGCGAAGTTCAACGGTAATGGTTTTTTCTGACATGAATGAACGCCTCCATAAGATGTGGCTGCTTGCAGAAACAACAATGCACACCGCCATTCTTAGGGAATCCAGCCCATTGAGATTTAACTTAGATCAATTCCTGCCGTGAAGAATGCATCATGATGACCTTGAAAAGCAACAAACAAGCGCCATTTGAATCAGAGGACGTTAAAAGGAATCGACATGAAAACACACTTGGTTTGCCCTCACTGCAACAGCACCAACCGAGTTGCAACGGACCAATTAGAAGCTGAGTTGTCTTGCGGCAGTTGTCACAAGCCTTTGTTTGACAAGCACCCTGCTAGCCTAACGTCTATTGGCTTGGCGGCCCAAATTGCAAAAAGCGAGGTCCCTGTGGTCGTCGACTTCTGGGCACCTTGGTGTGGCCCTTGTCGCATGATGGCACCCGAATATGAAAAGGCGTGCGCCATGTTGGAGCCACACGCCCGATTTGTGAAAGTGGACACAGAGGCGCACCAAGAGGTGGGCGCCAAGCACAACATTCGCAGCATACCCACGGTGGCAATGTTCAAGGGCGGCAAAGAAGTGTCCCGAATTTCTGGTGCACGTTCGGCATCCGACTTGGCCAAATGGGTTCAGTCCCAAATGGCCGTTTGAAGATCAATGCTTGTGTTGTTGTTGCATGTTCATCGTTTTCACGGGAACTTGTAAGTCAATTTGAGACTTCACACCCTTTGCATTTTCAAAGCTGAGGGTTACGGGCACCACAGAACTGTCAGCCAACGGAGCTTTCAGGTCCATCAACATGACGTGATAGCTACCCGACTTGAGCTCCACAGACTTGCCAGCCGGAATCTCCAAGAACTTGATGGGGGCCATCTTCATGACGTCCTTTTCCATTTTCATTTCATGAATTTCAGTGACACCCGCAGCAGGGCTGCTCACACCCACCAGTTTGGCACCTTCTTTGGAGGTGATTTTCATGAAGGCACCTGTTGCCTTTTGTCCTTGAACAGTTGCACGCGCCCAAGGCTCGGCCACCACAGCAACCTGAGCCGCTGCAGTAGCAGCCCACAAAACGCCCATCACAAGCGCTGTCAATTTCAAAGTTTTCATTGGTTTTTCCTTGGTTGACTTTAGTGCAACGTGAGTCGTTTCACCACAAGTCATGTCGCAGTTGCCGAGATCTTGGACATCCACTGCATGCCCGTGACGCAATTATGGCAAAAAGTGAGAGCAATCAAAATGACGGTTTCAGGCTATATTTCAAACCATGAAAGCGAAAAGCAACAAAACCATTCAATTCGACACTCTCGAAAAAGACGACGCCACCTTCAATCGTGCCGCTGAAATCTTTCGCGTCATGTCTGCGCCAATGCGTTTGCGCATCATGAGTTGCTTGTGTGTTGGAGAAAAAAATGTCAGCGAGTTGCTGGAAGAGGTCGACACCACTCAATCAAATATGTCGCAGCATCTCAGCACCCTTTACCAAGCGGGCATTCTCCAAAAACGCAGAGATGGCGTTCAAATTTATTACAGCATTGCCAATCCAAGCTTTGTGGACCTCTGCCGCGCCGTCTGCACGCAAATTGCCACTGAAAGTCTCGAGTCAGTTTGAAGTCGGGTTAGTACTGTGCCAAAGTCCCTTCGCGCCGGATTAACATCTAGATAAATAAGGAACGGCTAATGAATACCATGTCTTTGATCCGTGCATGCGGACTGTCTCTCGCTTTGTGCTTCACCGCAGCGTCGCACGCTCAAACCAAAGTGGTTTACCACTTGAACGAGGGCTTGGCCCAAGCTGCGCGGGCGATGGGCAATATTCGCAACCACCTGTCCGCCGACCCCAAGGCCCAAATCACCGTGGTCACCCATGGCCCTGGCATTGACTTTTTATTGGAGGGTGCCATGACACCTTCCGGACAACCCTTTGCAGGCACCATTGGTGATTTGGCCACCAAAGGCGTGAAATTCAATGTCTGCAACAACACACTTGAAACCCGAAAAATTCCAAAAGAAAAAGTGGTAATGGAAGCCTCTGTTGTGCCCTCAGGCGTTGCTGAGGTTGCAAACTTACAAGCTAAATCTGGCTTTGTTTACATCCGACCTTGAACCAAGACCCGAACTGTTCATTTTTATATTCTTCCAACATGTCAAATCATATGAAAAACTGGCTCTATTTTGGCGCTGCGCTTCTCAGCGTTGCCACCAGCGCTCAGGCTCAAACCAATGCCCCCGATCCCTTGCAAGTTCGCAGCTGGGCAGCTGGTTGTTCTAACTGCCATGGCACCAATGGTCGTGCCGAGTCTGGCAATGAAGCTTTGGCAGGCGCCAACAAAGACGACATCGTGAAGAAAATGATGGACTTCAAAGCAGGCCGCAAGCCTGCAACCATCATGCATCAATTGTCCAAGGGTTATAGCGATGAACAAATCGTGGCCATTGCAACTTACTTTGCAGCACAGAAAAAATAAGGAGTTGTCATGAAACGTCGTCAATTTATTCAAACTGCTTCTGCAACTTCTGCTTTGGGCGCAATGGGTCTGATGTCTGGCTGTGCAAGCACCGCCGGTGGCAATGGTCCCAAAGTTGTGGTGGTGGGCGGTGGCTACGGCGGTGCGACCGCTGCAAAATATGTCCGCATGTGGTCAGACTACGGCATTCAAGTCACCTTGATTGAACCCAATGCCAGCTTCATCTCCTGCCCCATCTCCAATTTGGTCATTGGCGGCAGCAAAACCATGGCCGACATCACCACGTCTTACGACAATTTGGTCAAACGCCATGGCGTGAATTTGGTCAAAGACTACGTCACCCAAATTGATCCTGACAAACGCATCGTCAAATTGGCGGGTGGCTCTGAAGTGCCCTACGATCGATTGATTCTGTCACCAGGTGTTGACTTCATGTTCGACGCACTGCCAGGACTGAACAAGGCCGGTGCTCAAGACAAAGTGCTCCACGCTTGGAAAGCGGGTGCTCAAACTGTGGCATTGCGCAAACAATTGGAGGCCATGCCCGATGGCGGCGTCTACGCATTGTCCATTCCATTGGCACCCTACCGCTGCCCTCCTGGCCCTTACGAGCGTGCATGCCAAGTGGCAGAGTACTTCAGCAAAGCAAAGCCCAAAAGCAAGGTTCTGATTTTGGATGCCAACGACGATGTCACTTCCAAAGGACCGTTGTTCAAAAAAGCTTGGGCTGAACGCTACAAGGGCATTGTCGAGTACCGTGGCAAACACAACGCCGTGGATGTTGATTCAGCCACCAACACCTTGAAATTTGAATTCAACGACGATGTCAAAGCCAATGTGTTAAACGTCATTCCGCCCATGCGTGCCGGCGAAATTGCCGTCAAATCTGGCTTGGCCACGGCCAACAAACGCTGGTGCGAAGTCGACTTCCTCACCTTTGAATCGAAGGCTGCCAAAAACATTCACGTGTTGGGTGATTCCATTCAAATTGCGCCCGCCATGCCCAAATCGGGTCACATGGCCAATCAACACGGTAAAACTTGTGCAGCAGCAGTGGTTGCATTGTTGAGCGGCAAAACGCCCAACAACATGCCTATCTACAACAACACTTGCTACAGTTTTGTCAGCTCTGAAGATGTGGTTCACGTGGCCAGTGTGCATGCTTACGACGCCGACAAGAAAACCATGCTTGCAGTGCCCGGTTCGGGCGGCGTTTCCAGCGCTGCCAACGAATTGGAAGGCCGCTATGCCATGGCATGGGCACGCAATATTTGGGCAGACACTCTGGCATAAGTTGGCACTATGAAGATCGCATCCATTGTGAAGTTCTTGGCTGCGGCCTTCACTTCACTCAGCTTTTGCTTAACAGCCATGGCACAAGCCGATGAAGCAAGGGCCAAGAAAATCATTTCTGGCTCTTGTTTTCTCTGCCATGGTGCAGA
Source organism: Limnohabitans sp. (assembly GCA_024642215.1). Classification (GTDB taxonomy): domain Bacteria; phylum Pseudomonadota; class Gammaproteobacteria; order Burkholderiales; family Burkholderiaceae_C; genus Limnohabitans_A. The sequence continues at coordinate 24,908 of JAHEBO010000001.1, read as the reverse complement.
AGGTGATTCATCCAGTGAGGTGTTTCCGCGCTTGGCCGGTCAGCATCATGAGTACATTGCCAAACAACTGGCCAACTTCAAAAGTGGTGCACGCAAAAGCACGGCCATGCGCGACATGGTGGCCAAGCTCAGCCCTGACGAGATGCTGGCCGTCGGCAAATTCTTTGAAAAACAAAGTGTGCCCGTTGAAGCGCCCAAAGATGCCGGTCTGGCTGCAGTTGGCAACTATATTTTCCACAATGGCAACAAATTCAGCGGATTACCTGCATGCGCAAGCTGCCATGGCGCAGATGCAAAGGGCACAGCCACTTTGCCTCGCTTGGCCAGTCAATTTGCGGTGTATACAGAAACACAATTGAAGCATTTCAACACGCGTGAACGCAACAATGACAATGCCGTGATGCATGCCATTGTGGTCAAAATGTCGCCCCTTGAAATGGCGGCAGTGGCCGAATATCTCAGCAGCAAATAAACCTCAGCGTTTTTAAGGGTGCCTGTGCGTGGCTGGCGAATCTAACCAGCGATCCGTCAGCCCTGCACCTAGCCACATGCCGACCAGGGTCACCCAAGCTGTGAGTGCAAAAATAGCGCCACCCGTGACGCCTGCACCAATGGCACAGCCGCCAGCCAGCATCGACCCAAAGCCCATCAGCACTGCGCCCACAATATAACGGCGCATGCTGTAGCCATCTTTAAATCCTTCGAGTTGAAACTCCTTTCCAGCCAAGGCACCCAAGAAGGATCCTAAAAACACGCCAGGCAATAAGCCAAATTCAAAACCAATTTTGGGTGCAGGCGATTGCAACACGCGCATCAACCACTCAGCGGAGGGGCCACTGAAGGTCAGTCCTTGAATTTGAATCGGTTCAAATGAATTTTTGGCCACCCATTGCGTGAAGCCCCATGCAGCAGCCACTGACAAACCAGTGCCAATACCGCCCACCCACAGCATCACAGGCTTGCTGGTGCTGCGGCTGACAAAATAAATGGCAATGACAAAACTCAACAAACCGATTGCCAATCCAGTCATGTGACCGGCGCCAGCCATGGCCAACAAATCGCGGCCAGGACCGCCATCCAAAGTTGACCATTCGCTGATGGCGATTCTGGCGGGCATCAGTGCCCCCGACAAACTCGACTGCGCAACCACGGCAAAAATCAATCCAGAGAGTAAAGCGCGTAAATTGCCATTGGCCGACAGAATGAGCAAGCGACTGGCACAACCCCGCGTCAAGATCATGCCAACGCCAAACATCAAGCCACCCACAATGGCACCCGACAAACTGCCGCGCGCTGCAATTTGACGCGCACCACTGCTGTCCAATCCGCCCCACAAAACCAAAGCTTGCGTTCCGATGACTGCAGCAGAAAAAGCCAGTAACCAAATTGAAAGTTTGTCTTTGAAATGGCCATGCCAAAAATCAATGACAGCGGCACGAAGACAAAATTTGGAACGTTGCGCAAAGAACCCAAAGAGCACACCAATGACAGCGCCACCGATGGCCAAAACGGTGCCTTCGCCGTATATTTCGACCACTTCGTTAAGTGCAATGCTCACGGACAATCCTCGTTATATCAGTATGGACTGATAAGGATGCTACCAGTAAGCAGCTCGGTCAAATTGACATGCGTCAAAAGCCCGCCTGACTTTGCAAGGCTGGATTTAGGTCGGTGCGCCAATCGACCTGAGAAAACGATAGGTCAATGCAGCCCCCCCCATGATAGACAGCAGTGTTAACCATGCCGTGTTGGAAAACACCACACCACCTGACATGCCAGCACCCACTGTGCAGCCGCCCGCCAACACAGCACCAAAGCCCATCAAAACAGCACCCGTGAGGTAGTGGCCTAATTTGTTTTCAGTTTGGAAACCTTCAAATTTGAATTCTCCAAATAAAAACGCGGCAATGAAAGAACCTGCGAAAACGCTGGGCAACAAGCCTGCATCAAAGCCAAATCGCGGCGCCGTGTCGGTGTAGAGCACACGGGTTAACCACTCGGCAGAAGAGCTGCTGAAGGAAAGACTTTGAAGTGGAATAGGTTCAAATGACGCACTGGCAATCCATTGCGTAAAAAACCAACCCAGTGCAATGGCCACGCCAACAAATACGTTCCCCAGTACCAAGGGCTTGGGACCACCTGCTGTGGCTCGGAAACGCCAAACAGCGATGCCTAAAAAAAGCAAGCCAATGGCCAAGCCCATCCAAGAGGATGTGCCTAATGCGTTGAGCATATTTCGCTGCGGTCCACCATCAACCAACCACCAAGATGCCATGTATTGGCGAACTGGCGCCAACGCCCCTGAAATGGTGGCTTGCACAGTCACTGCAAACACCAAACCGGATAGCAAAGCGCGTAAATTTCCATTACCGGAAAGAATGATCAATCGGCTTGCACAACCGCGGGTCATGATCATGCCAACCCCAAACATCAGGCCGCCCAACACAGCGCCAGAGATGCTGCCTTGTGCGCCCAAGTGTCTAGCGCTTTCAGGCTTTAAAAATCCCAACAACATGGCAAGTTGCACCATCAACATGGCCACAGCAAAAGCCAGCATCCATCCTGCAAATCTTTGCCGCCATTGCCCCTCACAGCATTCAATCACTGCAGCCCTGGCACAAAATTTAGACCGCTGTGCGCTGAAGCCAAACAAGAGCCCAATCACAGCCCCACCCAGGGCCAAGATCCAATGATCACCGTAGGTTTCCAAAAGACTTGCGAGATTCACAAAGTTCCCCAATAATTCACCATGCACTGATATATCGAAAGTTGCCCCTTCAAAACGGGAGGCCACTGGATCTGCTTTAAACAGCAGAAAGCCTTAGATTGTCCCTTTTTTTCACCCTCATTGCCCATGCACCCACTCTCTGACGCTTCTCAGGCCCTCATCACACGCAGAACGTGTGTATCTCGCCTAGGTTTGAGCCTCACCAGCACCTTATTGGGCTTGCCCCTTCAAAGCCAAGCTGCACCGGCCATACTGCCTGTTGCAACGTCGCTACCGGATGAACTTGAAAAAGCCCTGAAAGCCAAAGAGCCCTTGATCGTCATGGTCAGCTTAGCGGGTTGCCCATTTTGCAAAATGGCCAGAGAAAGTTACCTCAGCCCCATGCAAAAACAAGGATTTCCCATCGTTCAAGTGGACATGAGAAGTGACCTTCAACTCAAAGGCATCAACGGCCAAATGCAAACCCACGACCAATGGGTCAAGCAATGGCGCGTCAGCATCGCCCCCACCCTGATCTTCCTAGGACCCAAAGGACAAGAGTTGGTCGAGCGCATGGAAGGTGGTTACTTGCCTGACTTTTATGGTGCCTACTTGGATGAACGCATCGCATTGGCCAGAAAGTCGTTGCGCGGCTGAACACTGGGCATTCAAACAAAACCCCCCTGAGTGCATGGGGAAAGCACCTAGAAATAGGTGGTCATCTGGCGGCGCCTGCCCCAGCAGCCATCCGTTAAATTAGCCACTGGTTATATATTTCACGAGCAGAGATTGACATGAACCTTCAAACATTCGCACTGGCCGGTTTTCTTTTGAGCAACGTTGCCATGGCTCAACCTGCCCTCTTCAAAGATGCCGACTTGAAATTAGGCACACAGCTCATCGCCCAAAACAACTGCGACAGCTGCCATCAAAAACGCGTGGGCGGCAATGGCAGTGCCATGTACAAGCCACAAGGCCGCATCAACACCCCAGGATTTTTAAGAGGCATGGTAGAGCAGTGCAACACCGAACTCAATTTGGGCTTTTTCCCAGAAGAAGTCACCGCTGTTGCCGCTGTTTTGAATCGTGACCATTACAAATTCAAATAAAGACTGACATCCAGCTTACCTTACCCCCTAGGGTATTTTCGGATACCCCTATGGGTTTTTTTCCCTGATGATCCGGCATCCACTGGAGACCTGCGAATGCACGCAAGTCTTGACAGTTGCGAATGATCAAACAGGAGAACCCATATGCGATTTGGATTAAAGCAAGCCACCTTGGCCGCTGCAATGACAGCCAGCTTGATGCTGACAGGCTGCGGAACAATTAGCACCATGACAAAATTAGAAAGTGGTGCGGGGGCTGAAGCCAGTCGCATGTGGGATCGCTGGGTTGAAGCCGAAGGTGACATTGCAGTTGCAACCACTTGGGAACGCAAAGTTGCCAAGGGCGTGACCCCCAACGACATCGAACAAATCCTGAAGCAGGTCGCCACTGAGCGCAACATGAAAGACGTCGGCACCTTGCCTTTGTCAAAAGAACTTGAAGCACGTACAGGCCAAAAGCAGAAGTTACTCACCGTCTACTCTTTCTGCACACCCACAACTGCCCGCCGCATGGTGGACTTCAGCCCACACATGGCTGCCTACCTGCCCTGCCGCGTCACCGTGGTTGAAAAAGAAGATGGCTTGTGGCTCTACACCCTCAACATGGACATGATGGTCAAGATGGGTCGCAAATTGCCCTCCCCCTTGAAAGAAGAAGCCAATGCCGTCAGAGACACCATCTGGGAAATGATGGAACGTGCCTCTAAAGGCGAAATTTAATATTCAGGAGGAGACAACATGCACATCCAATTTAAAAAAAATACCACAGCCATCGCTGCCGCCATCTTGATGACGGGTACGTCTGCTTGGGCCACCAACGGCATGATTTTGGAAGGCTATGGCCCTGTGGCGCTGGCCATGGGCGGCGCAGCAACTGCCATTGAAAATGGTACGGCGGCCATGATGAACAACCCAGCCACCTTGCAAATGGGGCCTGATGGCACCCGCTTCGATTTGGCCTTGGGAGTTTTAGGCCCCAAAGTGAGCACATCCATTCCTGGCTTTCCCACAGCCAACTCTGGCGGAACGTCTTATGTCATGCCCGCCTTTGGCTGGGTTCGCAAAGCTGGCTCCCTGACTTATGGTGTTGGCATGTTTGGTCAAGGCGGCATGGGAACTGAATACGCCGCAAACTCGGCATTGGCCATGGGCTCTGGCTCTGATGTTCGCTCGGAACTCAGCGTGGGACGCGTGCTATTTCCTGTTGCCATGCAAGTCAACGACAAGTTGAATGTGGGTGCCACACTGGACTTTGCCTGGTCCAATTTAGACATGAAAATGGCGGCCACAGGTGCCCAATTGGGTGGCATGGTCAATGGCATGCCCTCTGGCAATCTAGGCATGGCCTTGCCCCAGCTCGCACAAGCGCCTTGGGCTCGCATCGACTTTTCAAACACCAGCGACTTCAGTGGCGCCGCCACAGCCACAGGTTGGACTGGCAAGCTGGGCATGACTTACCAAGCCACGCCCGACATGACGCTGGGCGCAAGCTATCACTTGAAAACCGCACAAGGTGACATGAAAACATCGGCCAAAGGCGCAAGCATGAGCGCACCAGGCGGCTTTGCAGATGTGGGACAACTCAAGGTCTTGGACTTCCAAATGCCCGCCACACTGGCCATCGGCATGGCGTTCAAATCAAGCCCTGCACTGACTCTGGCAGCAGATGTCAAACGGGTTGAATGGTCCAAGGTGATGAAGCAATTCTCCATGAGCTACACCAGTGCAGGCATGGGGGGCAGCGTGAGCTTTGCGATGCCGCAAAACTGGGCTGATCAAACGGTTGTTTCTGTGGGCGCAGCCTACCGAGTAAACGATGTTTTGACATTGCGCGGCGGTTTGAATTTGGCAAGCAATCCCATTCCTAAAGAAATGACCAACCCCTTGTTCCCTGCCATTGTGGAAGACCACATGACCTTGGGTGCCAGCTATCAGCTCAACAAGCAATGGCAATTAGATGCAGCCATGTCGCATGCAGGCAAAGTGACCGTGGCCACACCGAGCGCTAGCATTTCACACAGCCAAAACAATTGGCAAGTATTGGCAAGCTATCGTTATTGAGTACTTGGCAAGCCCTAGCAGCAGAATTGATTTAAATCAATTCTGCTGCTGACGCACGTTTCACAATCGGCACTTCAGTTTGTAATTCTGTGTTCAGTCACAGGACAGAGAATCAACTCATAAATAAGTATTGACTTATATAATGACAGCCATCAGCGCGCTGACAAATGCGCAACAAGGAGATAGGGTGAAAGAGCAATTCAATTCTTCAGGACGTGTGCAAAAAGCACCAGAAAATTTTCTGACGTCGGCCGATGTGAAAACAGTCTTTGCTGAAGGCAAACAAGGTCGACGCGATTTCATTCGACGTGCTTTTGCTGCTGCATCGACAGCCACTGCAGCTGGCGTCGCGGCCGTCTCCGCACCCACCGGCGCTTGGGCCCAAGGCAACCCCATCCCTACCGAGGGTGGCGACCCCAATATTTTGAAGTTACCCGAGCACGCCACTGGCTTGGGTCAAGGCGTTGCCACTGAAGGTTACGGCAAACCCTCAAAGTACGAAGCCAATTTGCAACGACGCCAAAGCCCTGGTTTGACACAAACCACGCAAGCTTCCGTGTCTTTTGCACCTCTGCAATCTTTGTTTGGCATCGTCACGCCCAGTGGCCTGCACTTCGAACGTCACCACCAAGGCTGGTGGGACATTGATCCTTCCAAACATCGCTTCATGATCAACGGCATGGTGAAAAACCCAAAGGTTTTCACCATGGACGAAATCATGCGCTTGCCCTCCGTCTCACGCTTCCACTTCATTGAATGCGGCGCCAATACGGCAGTCGATTGGGGCAATGTTGCTGTGCCAACTGTGCAGTACACACACGGGATGTTGTCTTGCAGTGAATTTACAGGCGTACCGCTCATCACCCTGCTTGAGTTGGCGGGTGCAGATTTAAAAAATGGCAAGTTTGTTTTGGCTGAAGGCGGCGACGGCTCAGCCATGACACGCACCATTCCCATGAGCCTGATCACATCAGGTGAAGTGTTGGTGGCCTATGGCCAAAACGGCGAAATGCTGCGTCCGGAAAATGGCTACCCCTTGCGCTTGGTTGTACCCGGTGTTCAAGGCGTGAGCTGGGTCAAATACCTGCGTCGTATTGAAGTGGGTGATCAGCCTTACGCCGCCAAAGACGAAGCCGTGCACTACATCGATTTGCAACCCGGTGGCTTGCACCGTCAGTACACCAACATTCAAGAATGCAAGAGCGTGGTCACCACCCCCTCCGGCGGCCAAGTTTTGTTGGACAAAGGCTTTTACAACATCACAGGCTTGGCTTGGTCGGGCAAAGGCAAGATCAAACGCGTCGACGTGTCAACCGATGGCGGACGCAACTGGCGTCAAGCAAGACTCGAAACGCCGGTGTTGTCAAAAGCCCTCACGCGCTTCAATTTGGATTGGGTCTGGGATGGTAAACCCGCCATCATCCAAAGTCGCGCACAAGACGAAACAGGCTATGTCCAGCCCATGTACAAACAACTGCGCGATGTGCGTGGTACGCGTTCGATCTATCACAACAATGCCATTCAGTCATGGTTGGTACAAGAAAATGGCGAGGTGAAAAATGTTCAAGTTTCCTAAGATTGTCCTGGCCATCGCCATCAGCCTGTCATTGGCTTCGGCATTTGCACAAAGCACCAAATATCCTGGCGTGGGTCGAGACGCCACGCCCAAAGAAGTTGCAGCCTGGGACATTGATGTTCGCCCCGACTTTAAAGGCTTGCCTGTAGGCTCTGGTTCTGTGGCCAAAGGCCAAGATGTGTGGGAAGCCAAATGTGCGCAATGTCACGGTATTTTTGGTGAATCCAACGAGGTCTTCAGCCCATTGATTGGTGGCACCACTGCCGAAGACATCAAAACCGGCCGTGTCGCCAACCTCACGCGCACAGACTTCCCCGGTCGCACCACCATCATGAAGGTGGCCACAGTGTCAACTTTGTGGGACTACATCAACCGTGCCATGCCATGGACCAGTCCCAAAACACTCACCACAGAAGAAGTCTATGCCGTCACAGGCTTCTTGCTGAACTTGGCAGGCGTGGTGCCCGATGACTTTGTGCTGTCCAACAAAAACATTGCCGAGGTGCAAAATCGCATGCCCAACCGCAATGGCATGACCACAGCACACGCCATGTGGCCTGGCAAAGAATTTGGTGGTAACAACAAACCCGACACGCAAAACACGATTTGCATGAAGGATTGCAAACCAGAAGCCAAAGTGGCTTCCTTCTTGCCAGACTTTGCTCGGAACGCCCATGGCAACTTGAGTGAACAAAATCGCATGGTCGGTCAGCAAAAAGGCGCCGACACCTCCAAACCAGAAGGCAGTACTGGTAAAACAAGTACAAGCGCTCCTGTGCCAAGTACATCGCCCGCCGCACCCGCTAAAGCAGCAGAGGGTAAATCTGACAACAAAGCTGTCATGGCCTTGTTGAGCAAAAATGTCTGTACGGCATGCCACGGAATCGATAAGAAAATTGTAGGCCCTGGCTTCAACGACATTGCCAAAAAATATCCGGGCAAAGTGGATTACATTGCAGGCAAAATCAAGTCAGGTGGTTCAGGTGTTTGGGGGGCAATCCCCATGCCTGCACAAAACTTAAGCGATGCAGACGCGAAGCTCATCGCTGAGTGGATTGCCAACGGCAGTCACAAGTAAAAACGAGGTCAAAGTTCATCAGGTTTTACTGCATTGACTTTGACGCAGATTTCAATAGCATCAACTTATTCACAAGGAGAATCAGATGCAAACTCGTCGCGAGACAATCAAACAGAGCATGGTGGTTGCAGGCTTGCTGGCTTCTGCTGGCTTCCCTCAATTTGCTCACGCAGCATTTAACAAAACCGGCTTCGATGCCAAGTCGGTTCAAGACGCGGTTAAAGCCTATGGCGGTGGTGCCATTGCTGAAAGCAAAGACGTTTCCATCACAGGTCCTGACATTGCAGAAAATGGCGCTGTGGTTCCTTTGGGTGCCAGCACCACATTGGCAGGCGTCAAGCAAATCTTGGTCTTGGTTGAAAAGAACCCCGCAGCATTGGTGGCCATGTTCCACGTGAGCGATGCGGTAGATGCCAATTTCTCGACACGCGCCAAGATGGGCCAATCGTCTGATGTCTACGCTGTGGCCATCATGGCCGACGGCAAGGCTTTGTTCGCTAAGAAAGAAGTCAAAGTAACTTTGGGTGGCTGTGGCGGTTAACCCCCTCACCTCTTAGTTCATTCACACATATTCAGGAGAAAAAAATGGCAGATCCAATGCGCATTCGCGCCCAAGCCTCTGGCGACAAAGCAACTGTTCGTGTTCTGATGAGTCACGAAATGGAATCCGGTCAGCGCAAAGACGCCGCTGGCAAAACAGTACCAGCTTGGTACATCCAAGAAGTCACAGCAACGCACAACGGCAAACCCGTTCTGGCAGCCGAATGGGGACCTGCTGTCTCCAAAAATCCATTTTTGCAATTTGCAGTCAAAGGCGCCAAAGCCGGTGACAAAATTGCAGTCACTTGGAAAGACAGCAAGGGCGACACCCGTACCGACGAAGCAACGGTGTCCTAAGCCACCAAGTTGCACATCAAGGGTGAAGCGCAATCTTCACCCTTTTTCAGTTTTTGAAGTTGACACATTGAGGCGCCCATGAAGCAAACACTCTACGTCTTATTGGCTGCAGGTTTAATGACCCTCAGCCTAGGTAGCCTGGCTCAAAAAACGGCCAGTCAAGGCATTGATGAATACCGAGCCATGTTGCAAGACGGCAACCCTGCCGACTTGTTCGAAGCCAAGGGCGAAGGTTTGTGGACTCAAAAAAGGGGCCCCAAAAATGCATCGCTTGAAAAATGTGATTTAGGCAAAGGGCCCGGTGTTTACAAGGGTGCCTTTGTTGAATTGCCCAAGTACTTTGCAGACACTGGCCGTGTTCAAGACATGGAGTCACGTTTGCTCACCTGCATGGAAACCTTGCAAGGCTTCAATGCAGCCGAAATTGCCAAGACGCCTTTTGGAAAGGGCGAACAAGTCAACATGACGGCCTTGGCCACTTGGTTGGCCGCAGAATCTAAGGGCATGAAATTCAATTTGTCCCAAGCCCATCCGTCAGAAAAAACTTTTTATGAAGTGGGCAAACGTTTGTTCTTCCTCCGTGGCGGTCCGCACGACTTTTCGTGCGCTTCATGTCATGCGGAAGATGGCAAACGCATTCGCCTCCAAGACCTGCCCAACCTCACCAAAAATCCTGGCGATGGCATTGGCTTTGCCGCATGGCCCGCCTACCGCGTGTCCAATGGTCAAATGTGGGGCATGCAACAACGCCTCAACGATTGCTACCGTCAGCAACGCTTCCCCTACCCTGGTTTTGCCAGCGATGCCACCATCGCATTGGGTGTGTACCTTGGCGTGAACTCACAAGGTTCTGCTTCCATCGCCCCAGCCATCAAGCGCTAATTCGGAGTCCATGCAATGAAAAAAATGAATTCAAAACTTCGCACGGGCTTGGCTGTTGCATCGGTCATGTTGCTGGCTGTTGGTTGCACTTCAGCGCCCTCAGTGGCTGACCTGAATGCTCTCACACAGCAAATTGTCAAAGCCTCATTCCGCGACGAAGGCATCGTCAAGGCCAGCATTTTGAATACCGATGAAACCAATCGGGCGTGCAGTGAAGCCGATGCCTCTGGCAAACCCTTGGACGAGAAAGCGACCAGTGCCATTGAAGCGGCCAATCTCAAAACCATCAAGTGGCCATCCGATGGCAAGTTTTTGGGCGATTGGAAAGAAGGCGAAAAGATTGCTCAAAACGGTCGCGGCCTCACCTTCACGGATGATGAAAAAACTGTGAATGGCGGCAACTGCTACAACTGCCACCAAATGGACCCAAAAGAAATTTCTTACGGCACCATTGGCCCCAGTCTCTACAACTACGGAAAAATTCGCGGCGTCAGCAATCCAAACAGCCCCGAAGTCAAACTGATTGTGGAATACACCTGGGGCAAAATTTGGAATGCAAAAGCCTACAACGCTTGCTCCAACATGCCTCGTGCTGGTCACAGCGGCATCCTTACAGAAACGCAAGTGCGTCATCTGGTGGGCTTGTTGTTAGATCCCAAATCCCCAGTTAACCAATAACGTCATTAGAAACCCGGCACGTCCGGGTTTTTTTGCTCACCATATATTAGCGAAGACAAAAGTATGAACCTCTCGAAACGTGAATTTATGCAAGTCATGGGCGCGGGCACCATGGCCGGTTTGGGCATGGGCACTTACGCCGATGCAGATGCTGCAACAGCCGCCAACGGTCTGTACGACATTCCCAAGTTTGGCAATGTGTCCTTCTTGCACATGACCGATTGCCACGCACAACTCAAACCCATTTATTTCCGTGAACCCAGCATCAATCTGGGCTTGGGCAGCATGAAGGGCAACTTGCCCCACTTGGTGGGGGAGCATTTGCTGAAGTTTGCCAACATCCGTCCAGGTTCTTCAGAGGCCCATGCCCTCACCTATCTGAACTACGAAAAAGCTGCAGCACGCTATGGCAAGGTCGGTGGCTTTGCACACTTGGCCACCTTGGTCAAACGCATGAAAGCCAGCCGCCCAGGTGCCTTGTTGCTCGATGGCGGTGACACATGGCAAGGTTCAGGCACATGCCTTTGGACCAACGGCCAAGACATGGTTGACGCCTGCAAATTATTGGGCGTGGACGTGATGACGGGCCACTGGGAATTCACCCTGGGCATGGACCGCGTGAAAGAAATTGTTGAAAAAGATTTTGCCGGCAAAGTTGAATTTGTGGCGCAAAACATCAAGACCCAAGACTTTGGCGACCCCGTCTTCAAGCCCTACGTCATCAAAGAAATCAATGGTGTGCAGTGCGCCATCATCGGCCAAGCCTTCCCCTACACCCCCATTGCCAACCCACGCTACATGGTGGCCGATTGGGCCTTTGGCATTCAAGACGAAAACATGCAAGCCATGGTGAACGAAGCCCGAGGTAAAGGTGCGCAGGTGGTCGTGGTCTTAAGCCACAACGGCATGGACGTCGATTTGAAGATGGCCAGCAGAGTTTCAGGCATCGACGCCATCATGGGTGGACATACCCATGACGGCATGCCTGTGGCCACATTGGTCAGCAATAAAGGTGGCAAAACCATCGTGACCAACGCGGGCTCTAATGGAAAGTTCTTGGGCGTGCTCGACTTTGAGGTCAAAGAAAAACGCGTCACCGATTTCCGTTACAAGTTGTTGCCTGTGTTCTCCAATATGTTGCCAGCCGACAAAGAGATGGATGCGCTCATCACCAAAATTCGCGCCCCCTATGAGAGCAAGTTAAACGAAAAGTTGGGCATCTCTGAAGGTCTCTTGTATCGCCGTGGCAACTTCAACGGCACAGGCGACCAATTGTTGGTCGATGCTTTGATGGATGTTCAAGGTGCGGAGATTGCTTTCTCACCTGGCTTCCGCTGGGGCACAACTCTTTTGCCAGGTCAAGCCATTACGCGCGAATGGCTACTGGACATGACCGCCACCACTTACTCATTCGCCACCGTCACAGAAATGACCGGCGAGACCATCAAAACGGTTCTAGAAGACGTTTGCGACAACCTGTTCAACCCAGACCCCTACTACCAACAAGGTGGTGACATGGTGCGTGTGGGCGGCTTGCAATACCAATGCAACCCCACTGCAGGCATGGGCAAGCGCATTGAAGAGATGCGTTTGAACGGCAAGCTCATTGAGTCTGGTAAAAAATACAAAGTGGCGGGTTGGGCACCCGTTGCCGAAGAAGCCCGCACGCAAGGCAACAAGCAAGTCTGGGAAGTGGTCGAGCAATGGCTCAAAACCCAACCCAACGGCCGTATCAAGCCCCGTCAACTCAACGCCCCCAAAATCACGGGTGGTTTGCCCAACCCAGGTTACGTCGCTTAACAGGAGCAGTTCATGGCCGATTTAAAAACGACAACGATGTCCCACCCCACGCTAAAACGCCGCTCATTTTTAGGCGCAACTGCAATTGGCATGGTCATCGCAGGCATGTGGCCAGAAGTGAAAACTTTTGCAGCAGATGTGCAGGACTTTTTGGTTGGCCCACCCGTCAAAGACATTCCCCCCATCCAACTGTCAAAGCATGTGTGGATGATCTTTGCACCCGATGGATTTCCCACGCCCGAGAATCGCGGCATGATGTCCAACGTCACCTTTGTGGTCACCACAGCCGGCGTCATCATTTTGGATTCCGGCAGCTCTTTGCAAATTGGCCAAATGGCCATTCGCATGATCAAAAAAGTGACGCCCTTGCCCGTCATCGCTGTGTTCAACAGCCATTTTCATGGTGATCACTGGCTGGGCAATCACGCATTTGCTGAAGAATATGGCTCACAACTGCCCATTTATGCATTGGCCAAAACACAAGAAACCATTAAGGGCATCGAAGGCAACACTTGGCGCATTTTGATGGAGCGTTGGACCAATCAGTCTTCAGCAGGCACCAAAGCTGTTCCGCCCAACAAACTGGTCACGCACGGACAAAAGTTCAAATTTGGCGATGTCGATTTGGTCATGCATCACTATGGACGCGCCCACACCGATGCCGACTTGTGTGTTGAAGTGGTTCAAGACAAAGTGACCAGTGTGGGCGACATTGCCATGGCCAACCGCATAGCCAACATCGATGACGGCTCCTACCCAGGCACATTCAAATACTTCAAAGCGCTCAGCAACAACGCAGGCCAGCAGTTGTGGCTTCCGGGTCATGGCCAACCTGCCAAAAATTTACTGGAAACCTACGGTCAGTTTTTAGCGGGCATTTGGGAACCCAGCTTGCAGGCCGTCAAAGATGGCAAATCAGAGGCCGAAGCCAAACAGATGGTTCTCAATGATCCTCGCGTAAAAAAACGTGCCACAGACATGCAGGGCTTTGAGAACAACATTGGCAAATACACCAGCCTTGCTTATTTAGAGGCTGAAAAAGAAGCTTTTTAATTGGCCCTTACAAACAAGCGCTTCAAGGCAAATTCAAATTGGCATGGCCAGTAGCGACTCGCTATGGCCTGATGCGCAAGGATCCTCATGACCCGTTCGACCAGTTCAAAACTGCCTATAGAAGAGGCTTTGCGAGCGACACTTCACAACGAGATCCATACCAGGCCATCAGCCCTCATTGAGCTGCCTGCGCTGGTCTTTTACGTGGCGGTCATCAATGAACAAGTTTCTACACACGATGAATTGGCACACTTGAAATTGCTACCAGGTCAATCCAATTTGGCCATTGAGAATTTAAAAGCAAATTTTTATCAGATCCAAACCGACGATTTCAGTTTGATCTGGGAACGCCATACCGAGTTCACGCGCTACACCCTGATTCAAAAATTACCTGCTTCTGTGGTGTGGGGTCAAGAATTCCCGGATCTTTCACTGGCCATGGCTACCGGCACAGACTGGATCCAAGGCATTCCTGGCAAAACCATCACCGCCATACAGCTTGTGATGCTCAATCAAGGCATGGAGGATTCGGACGCGCTCAATCACGCCAGATTATGGCTGGGCAACAGTCCCTTGATTGGCGCTCAAATGGGCCGCAACGCCAACGGCCGTTCCCATTCTCATTTATTGTCCAATTTGAGAATTGACGCCCAAGGATTTGAAAGAGTTTTGATACTGGCTTCACCTGAGACTTCGCCCAGCCGCGCGGGTCGTGTGGCGCAAAGGTTTCTAGAACTGGAGACCTATCGCATGATGGCATTGCTCAGCCTGCCGGTGGCCAAAAGCTTGGGTGCCAAATTGACTCACACAGAAACACAACTGGTAAATATCACGCACAGACTGGAAAAGCAAATTGACACTGACGATGTGCTGCTGAGAGACTTGGCAGGCTTGGCCGTCCAAGTCGAAAGTGCCACGGCAGAGCACAGCTACAGATTTTCTGCTGCACGGGCCTACAACGCCATCGTATTAGAGAGAATTTCCGAAATGCGTGAGAACCCCCTGTCGGGCATTCAAACGGTGGGAGAGTTCATGCAACGCCGCTTGGCACCTGCGATGGCAACCGTCAATGCCACTGCAGACAGGCTGGGCAATTTGGCAGAACGCGTGGCCAGAGCCAGCGCGCTGCTGCGTACCCGCGTCGAAATTGCGGCCGAGCAACACAACCAACTACTGCTGGAAAAACTAACTCGCGGCCAAGCCCTTCAACTCAGGCTGCAGTCCACGGTAGAGGGCTTGTCGATTGCTGCCATCACTTACTATGTGGTGAGCTTGGCCGTGTACATCGGCAAGGCTCTCAAAGCTTTGGGCTTGAACATCAACCCCGAATTATTTGCAGGTTTGATGATTCCATTTGTTTTGTTCTTTGCGCGAAAAACTATTCAAAAAATTCACCAACAAATCAACACTTAACAAGCAAAAGAAATTCAACGATGGAACAATTTTTCAAAGAATACTGGCCGTTTTTACTTCTGATCCTTTGGTGGACATACAAATGGCTGCGCGCCAAGCAAGTGAAATCCGATCTGCCCGCATTGAAGAGTGCAGGCGCCACACTTGTCGATGTACGCTCTGTAGGAGAGTTTGCCAATGCCAATGCAGCGGGTACTTTGAACATTCCTCTGTCTGAATTAAACAGCCGATTGAGCGAAATACCCAAAGACAAACCAGTGGTGCTGTGCTGTGCCAGCGGCTCACGCAGTGGCATGGCCAAACTTCTGTTGCTCAAACACGGTTACCGAAATGTTCATAACATTGGCAATTGGAGCAACCTGACATGACGCAATTTTCTAACCCATTGGCGCGTTGGAACGAACGCTTCTCCACAGTCAATTACCTTTTTGGTGAAAAACCCAATCAATATTTGGCTGGCAAGACAGCATTGCTTCAAAAAGGCAAGGCCTTGTCAATTGCAGACGGAGAAGGCCGCAACAGTGTGTGGCTAGCTTCTCAAGGGTTTGATGTAGATGCCTTCGACTTCTCGCCTGTTGCGATTGAGAAAGCCAAGAAATTGGCAAACAAACAACAGGTCAGCGTTAACATTCATTGCAGCGACTGGGAAAGCTTTGATTGGAAAGCCGAACACTACGACACCATTGCTGGCATCTTCTTTCAGTTTGCAGATCCAGGGCCTCGCACGGAACTCTTCGAAAAATTAAATTTTGCACTTAAACCTGGCGGCACCCTCATCATTCAAGGGTATGGCAGAGACCAAATGCACTACAAGACAGGGGGTCCTGGCATTCTAGAAAATCTGTATGACGAAGCCCTCCTACTCACCTCATTCAAAGACTACAAAGTTTTAGACCTCCAAACCTACCTGCAAGAAGTCGATGAAGGTCCTGGCCACAGCGGCATGTCGGCATTGGTGGGATACGTTGGGCAAAAACCATGAACAGTGAACAACAAAAAGAGTTTCTACAAGCAACGGCTTGGATTCGTCCTCTGACGAAATGGTCTGCACTCTTTGCTTTTAAGACGCAAGGCTTCCTGCCCATGTGGATTCGCAATTTGCCACTCAAAGCCATCAAAAAACTTCTGAATGGCTATCAAAAGAAATACAAAACCAACAACTGCAAGTCAGCCTAAGTGCTGCATTGCACAATAACTGGTTTTTAACTGGCCAATGAATCCCAAGCTTTAAGGGCTTCAGCGGCGTACATCAAGGCCGGGCCGCCGCCCATGTACAGGCACACGGCCAACATTTCTTCCAGCTCCTGGCGTGTACAGCCTAACTTCAACAGTGCCTTCACATGAAAGCCGATACAGCCAGAGCAGTGCTGCGTAATGCCAATCGCCAAAGCAATCAATTCTTTGTGCTTGGTACTGACTTCACCTTCAGCCATTGCACTGCGTGCCAATTGCCCAAACCCCTGCATCGCATCGGACTGAGATTTACGAAAAGGTGTGAGGCATTCATTGATGTTTTGAATGAGCTCAGCATGTTCAAAGGTACTCATAAAGTCGATCTTTTAAAAAATGATTAGTCAAAGGAAGGATCAACGGGTTTCTCAACTCGAAAGCCTGCTGCTTGCCATGCATCAAATCCGCCCGCAATGGAGCACACATTGAAATAGCCCATTGCTTTCAATGACTGTGCACACAGTGCAGCCCTGCCACTGGTTTTGCAATACAAGGTGATTTTGAGATCGCGCGATTGAAACTGTGGATTGGCTGCGAGCTTGAATTCCAACATGCCACGGGACATGTGAATGGCACCTGGTAAATGCCCGGCCTGAAACTCTTCAGACTCACGGACGTCGATCAAAACGTCGTTTTGCGCAATGACTTCAGGGGCTTTGTCGATTGGAATTTCAAGGACCGATTGTTTGGCAGTCGAGACCAAGTCGTGGGGTGTTTTCATTTTGCGAGTTGTTTTGATCAAGTCAATGGCTTTTAATATACCCCCACAGGTATTTAAATGTCCAGTACTTTATGTGAAAAAACGAAGCTCAAACTTAACTTAGATCAAAGTGAACTTGCTGAAACACTCGCAAGATGTGTTCATTGACTTTGCTATGTCAGCAATACACAGAAGGAGAGAATGATGAAACTGTTCCACGACTTGTTTTTCACTGACTACGGCCTGATGAGTTTCATCGGCATCATGTTCATGATTGGTATGGGTGTATTTTTTCTCCGACTGTTTTTGTCGGCCACAGGTCCTAAACCCTGATGTTTGTTGCATTCAAGCGGAAACCAAAGCATTTTCGTTTTGAATGCGATAAAGCCGCCCTGCTTTATCGAGGGGTTCAATCACTTGTTCGCGTACCAAGCCACTGACTTCGCGGCTGACAGTCTCAAGTTTGAGGTCCATCATGGCGCCCATGTCTTCACGAGAAAACATGTTGCTTTGATCGGGGTGATCTTCATGGCGCATTTTGAGAATGAATTTAGAAACCCGTTGGCGAGCGGTTCCAAAATTTAAATCAGCCAGCCAATCATCTGCGCCTTTTAAAGCCTGCTGCCACTTCTGCATCAAGCGGTTGTGAAGTCTGGGGGATTGTGTACTGAGGTTGTGCATCACACCTAAGGGTATGCGGCAAACCTTCACATCATTGAGCGCCACTGCTTCTGAATCGTAATGCCCTGTGGCCAGGGCCTCGATGCCCACGACATCGCCTGCACGCAAAACACGAATGATGCGCTCTCGGCCATCTGCAGTCGATCGAACCAACTTGACCATGCCTTGACGCAGCGTGAACACGCCCAAGGCCTTATCGCCTTCCGAATAAATCAAGCCGCTTACAGGATAAGCCATGTCATCAATGGGTGCATGAATCAGCCCAAAATCATCTTCATTCAAATCAGCGAACAAAACCAAATCACGGATACCGCAGGCGCGGCAATCCGAAGTACCTTTCCAAGCTGATTCAACATGTATGGGGATCATCTGCCACTCTCAATTCGCAAGGAATGAATATAACCCGCGCAGGGCTCTTGCGCACAAAACAAAACCACTCAGGCACAAAAAACCGTAGATGAAGGGCCGAAGCACGGCGGCAGACATCTGCCGAGAAAATTGATGGCCCAACCAAACACCTGCTAACGCAAACGGCAATAAGCACACCCATGCAGCCCAAAGGGCATCATCACTCAAACCACCAGATGCCCCGACCATGCCAAGTGCGATGGACGATAAACCAATGATGGTCATTGGCATGGTGGCACGTATTAAAAACGGATCCGATAATCGTTGTGAAAGCCATGACATGACGACTGGGCCCGCTGTGCCAAACATGGTTTCTACCAAGCCCATGGCAAAGCCAGAAAAATGAATGGCAGATGCATTCAGTTGAACAACGCTTGATGCGCCTTGCAGCCCACGCCATCCAATGAAGATGACATAAACACCCAAAAGCAACAAGAGCCAATCACCATGAGTCCAATGCATCAGCCCAATCCCCGTGAGAGCCCCCACCAAGACAGAAGGCAACAAAGGCGGCAATTCGCGCCACATGACCTGCCGAAAATTCAAGCCTGTATGCAAGACAGCAGCAGGCACATCGATCAACAAGACCATGGGTACCACGAATGCCAAGGGCCAATCCCAAGCCAACAGTGGCACGATGATCAAGGCAGAACCAAAGCCTGCAGTACCCAAAACGAAGTAGCCCAGCAGCACCACCGCCATTGAATAAAGGCTTAATTCCATCTCGCTGGCAACTTGTCAGTTCTCAGCAACTCTCGGCGCTGAAATCGGCATGCAGCACCGCATGCGCAATGACGCAGGAGGCATCAACAGTCATTCGCTTGGCAGCAATGGCTTGAACCACTTGCTGCGGTGACAGCAAACTGAACTCAGCCACCTCACCATCTTGATTGACCGGTTGAACATCGGCAGGTACCACCAAGTTGTAGACCCACAAAGTTTCATGGTGCCAGCCTCGGGCAACAGACCGGCACGTGGTCACTTGGCCGTTGGGCGCGGCGGTCATTGCCAATGCGGCCGAAAGTCCAGCCTCTTCTGCCATTTCACGGACCCCACAGGATTGCAAAGATTCACCCACGGGCAAACCGCCTGCCGCCATGTTGTCAAGCATGCCAGGATCGGTGGGCTTGGAGAGTGAGCGACGTCCACACCATAAAAATCCGTCGGCGGTAAAGCCATTGACGTGCACAGCATGACTGCGCAAACCAAAAAACCGATAGGCCGCTCGTTCCATTTCAAATGACGCTTTGAGTGTGCCGTTAGGCTCAACGCATCGACCATTCACTAAGACTTCCGAATCGGGCCAGAAACTGAATACTTCATTGCGCCAGCCCGTAACTTGTCCAAGGTCTCGCAATTCAGCAGCCAAACTGGCCAATGCAACACTGCGCGATGCATGCGAGTGATCTGGTGTATCCCAAACCAAACCATGCGGCACGGCTACCCAGTCTTTGCGCACATCCAGAATCACCTTGGCATGAGCCGGCGTGAGATAACCCGTAGGAGAATTTGCATGGCCCAAATACCAAGGCAAGGCATCTTCTGGCAAAGGCTGCATGGCATGCTTCAAACATTGCTGCAGCACCTGCATTTCGGCATCGCCCAAGGCATTTTGAAATTTCTGAATGCTGGTCTTCATCAATGTGCTTGATCCCAATTCAGACCCACGCCAACTTCGGCAAGCAGGGGCACCTTGAGGGCCGCCACATCGGCCATCCATTTCGGCACGGCCACTTTGAGCCATTCCACTTCATCCTCTGGCACCTCAAAGACCAATTCATCGTGCACTTGCATGATCACTTTGGTTTTGCGCTGCTCACGGTCAATGCCCGCTTGCACGGCAATCATCGACAGCTTGATCAAATCGGCAGCAGTGCCCTGCATGGGCGCATTGATGGCCGCACGCTCTGCACCAGCCCGTCTTGGGCCATTGGGTGAGTTGATTTCTGGCAAATACAGACGACGGCCAAACACCGTTTCAACATAGCCTTGTGACTTGGCTTGCTCGCGCGTTTCATCCATGTACCTTTTCACACCCGCAAATCGCTGGAAGTAGCGCTCGATGTAATTTTTGGCGGCCCCGTTGTCGATGCCCAAGGCTTTGGCCAAACCAAATGCACTCATGCCGTAGATCAAACCAAAGTTGATGGTTTTGGCATAGCGGCGCTGTTCGCTCGACACTTGGTCTGGTGTAGAACCAAACACCTCGGCAGCTGTGGCTTTGTGCACATCCAAACCTTGATGGAACGCACGCAGCAAAGCCTCATCGCCGCTGAGGTGCGCCATGATGCGCAATTCAATTTGTGAGTAATCGGCACTGGCAATCAAACTACCGACAGGTGCCACAAAGGCTTCGCGTACTTTTCGCCCTTCAGCGGTGCGAATGGGAATGTTTTGTAAATTGGGATCGTTACTGGACAAACGTCCTGTGACTGCCACAGCTTGCGCATAGTGTGTGTGCACCCTGCCCGTTCTGGGCAAAGCCATCTGCGCCAACTTGTCGGTGTAGGTGCCTTTGAGTTTGGACAAACTGCGGTGTTCCAAGATGCGCGCGGGCAAGGGATAGTCTTCTGCCAGCTTTTCAAGCACTTCCTCATCGGTACTGCGCGCACCCGTTGCGGTTTTCTTGATGACGGGTAAACCCAATTTGTCAAAAAAGATTTCGCCCAATTGTTTGGGGCTGCTCAAATTGAAAGGTTGACCCGCAATTTCGTACGCTTCGGTTTCGAGCTGCAAGATACGCTGACCCAGTGCTTGGCTTTGTGCAGCCAAGGTGGGGCCATCAATCAACACGCCATTGCGTTCAATGCGAAACAAGGCTTCGCTGGTGGCGATTTCAATGTCGTAGATGGCGTGCAATTTGGCGTCGGCTTGAATGCGGGGCCAGAGTACACCGTGCACATCCAAACATTGGTCTGAGTCTTCACATGAATACTCAGAAGCTTTTTCAACGTCGACTTGCGCAAACGAAATTTGATGCGCGCCCTTGCCGCATAAATCTTCGTAAGTGATGCCCGTGCGACCCACATGTCGCAATGCCAAGCTGGTCAAGCTGTGGGGCTTGTGGACTTCGAGCACATAACTTTGCAGCATGGTGTCGTGTGCATAACCGCGCACTTCAATGCCCACATTGGCAAACACATGGCGGTCGTATTTGATGTGCTGACCTACTTTGAGTTTGAGTGGGTTTTCGAGCCAAGGTTTGAGTTTGGCAAGCACTTCATTCATGGGCAATTGCACGGGTGCATCGGGGCCATCATGGCGCAGGGGCAAGTAGGCGGCTTCGCCAGGCTTCACGCTCCAGCTGATGCCCACCAAATCGGCGCGCATGGCGTCAAGTGATGTGGTTTCGGTGTCGATGGCCACGCACTCAGCGGCATCCAACTTGGGCAGCCAGGCTTCGAATTGCGCCCAGGTCAAAATGGTTTCGTAATGTTTGTCACCGGTGACCGTCACCACAGGCGCGGGTTCTGCGAACAAATCATCTTGTGGCACAAATGCAGCTTTGTTGGGCTTGCTTGCACCTGAGGAGTCAGGTGCACCAGCACCACGGCTTCTAACCAAGCCTTTGAAACCATACTTTTCGTAGAAGGCCAACAAATCGGCTTCGTTGGGCTGACCCAAGCGAATGGTTTCAAGCGAAGGCAACTCGGGCACGTAGCCGTTCAAATCGCAATCGGTGCGAATTTTCAAAAGCTGACGACCGGTGGGCAGCCAATCGACGGCTTTGCGCAGGTTTTCGCCCACCACACCCTTCACTTCATCGGCATGCGCCATCAAGTTGTCGAGCGAACCATATTCCAGTAACAATTTGGCGGCAGTTTTAGGACCCACCTTTTGCACACCCGGTACGTTGTCCACTGTATCGCCCACCAAAATTTGGTAGTCCAGCATCAGGTTGGCAGGGACACCAAACTCCTCTTGCACCCCAGCCAGGTCGCGGCGCTTGCCATTCATGGTGTCGATGATGGTGATGTGTTCATTGACCAACTGGGCCAAGTCTTTGTCGCCGCTGGACACAATGACTTCGATGCCGTGCGAAGAACCCACCGCCGCCAAAGTGCCAATCACGTCATCGGCTTCTACGCCCGGCACATCGAGCACTTTCCAGCCCATCAAACGAACCAAGGCGTGAATGGGCTCAATTTGCGAGCGCAAATCGTCGGGCATGGGGCTGCGGTTTTGTTTGTACTCGGGGTAAATTTCATCCCGAAAGGTGGGGCCCTTGGCGTCAAACACGCAAACCGCATACTCGGCGGGAATGTCTTTGCGCAAACGCTCCATCATGTTGATCATGCCGCGAATGGCGCCCGTGGCAGGGCTGGCAGGGTCGCCAGGCACGGCCCTCAAATCGGGCATGGCATGGAATGCACGGTACAGATAGCTGGAGCCATCCACCAACAGCAGGGTTTTCTTGTCGCTCATGCCCCAATTGTGCCTGTCCTAGACGGGTTTTGCCGAGTCAAATCGGGGCAAATTTGGGGCCAACACCCTCTACAATCTCGGCATGCGTTTCGCTGTGCCTTCGGGCCTTTTTTTCATCCTATTCACCCACCCTTAAACCATGGCTGTTTTTACGCCCGTTACTGAAGAACAAGCCGCCGAGTTCATGTCTCAACTGGGCCTTGGCACACTGACCGAGTTAAGGGGCATCGAGGGTGGCATTGAAAACACCAACTACTTCGCCACCACCGACCTGGGTGACTACGTTCTGACCCTGTTCGAGCGCCTGAACCACGAGCAGCTGCCGTTTTATTTGTTTCTGATGAAACATCTGGCCGAGAAAGGCATTCCCGTGCCCAATCCTGCGGCCAACCGCGACGGCGACATTTTGCACACCGTGTGCGACAAACCGGCTGCAGTGGTCAACCGACTTCTAGGCAAAAGCCAATTGGCGCCCGAAGCCGTGCATTGCGCCGCTGTAGGCGACATGCTGGCTCGAATGCATTTGGCCGGCGAAGATTACAACCGCAGCCAACCCAACCTGCGCGGCCTGCCATGGTGGAACGACACCGTGCCGGTGGTCTTGCCGTATTTGGACGAGGCCCAATCTGGTTTGCTGCAAAGCGAATTGGCCTACCAAAATCACATTGCGCAAGGCGCCGCTTATCAAGCCCTGCCCAAAGGCCCTGTGCACGCCGACCTGTTTCGCGACAATGTGATGTTTGACGGCAACAAGCTCACCGGTTTTTTTGATTTCTACTTTGCAGGCGTCGATACCTGGTTGTTTGACTTGTCCGTGTGTTTGAACGATTGGTGCATTGATTTGCCTACAGGCCAACACCATGCAGAGCGCGCAAAAGCCATGATCGATGCCTACCAAGCGGTACGCCCCTTGCGCCCAGCCGAGCGTCAACTGCTGCCGGCCATGCTGCGTGCAGGTGCTTTGCGTTTCTGGATTTCCCGCCTGTGGGACTTCCATTTGCCGCGTGATGCGGCCATGCTCAAGCCGCATGATCCCACCCATTTCGAACGGGTATTGCGCGCTCGCCTAGCCTCTCCGCTTAAGCTCCGGGCATGAAGCTTCACATCGTTCCAGCCAAACAAGGCTTGATTTGGGTTCAACAAGGCATTCGCACTTTTTGGCGACAACCCTTGGCATTTACCGGCTTGTTCTTTTTGTTCATGGCGTGGGTGTCCGTTTTGTCCATGATTCCGGTCATTGGTGCAGCAGTTGCACTCCTGGTTTTGCCAGCCGCCACACTGGGCCTCATGGTGGCCACTGAACAAGCCGCCTCAGGCAAATTCCCTATGCCTACGGTGCTCATGATTGCCTTTCGCGCCGGCCAACAACGCCTCAAAGCCATGCTCACCTTGGGCTTGCTTTACGCCGGCAGTTTTTTGGCCGTGATGCTGGTTTCCGCCCTGGTGGATGGTGGTGGTTTTGCAAAGGTTTACTTGGCCAATGCCCCTATCACCCCTGAAGTGGTCAATGCATCTGACTTTCAAATGGCCATGTGGTTGGCCACTGTGCTCTACATTCCGTTGTCCATGATGTTTTGGCATGCACCCGCATTGGTTCATTGGCATGGCATTCCCCCTGTTAAAAGCATGTTTTTCAGTGCTGTGGCGTGCTGGCGCAACTTGGGTGCGTTTGCGGTTTACCTCTTGGCATGGGTGGGCGTTTTTGTAGTGGGTGCCACCGTCATCCTCACCATCAGCAGTGCGCTAGGGGGCAACGACCTCACGGGCGCTGTGTTAATGCCAGGCGCTTTGCTCATGGCCGCGATGTTTTTCACCTCGGTCTATTTCAGCGTCAAAGATTGCTTTGACTTGCCCTCACCCGGCAGCGAAACACAAGCGTAAAAAAAGCCTGCATCTGCAGGCTTTTTGTTAAAGAGACACGCTCAATGGTGGTGACCATGTGCACCATGCACATGGCGATGCTCAATCTCTTCTTGAATGGCCGCACGCACGTCAACCACATTCAATTGGAAACGCAAAGTTTGACCTGCCCATGGATGATTGCCATCTAGCATCACGGTATCGCCCTTGATTTTGACCACATTGAAAATGGCTTCACGGCCATCGGGGGTGCGACCCCGCAACTGCCCGCCTACTTTCACGCCAGGTGGAAAGTCTTTCTTGGGCATGGTTTGGACCAAGCTCTCGTCGCGTTCGCCAAATGAGTCGGC
>JAHEBO010000041.1 GCA_024642215.1 Limnohabitans sp. | reverse complement strand
GCCTTAAGTAGGCTTCCAGAAGAACCGTTTGAAGGAAATGAGCGTCACTTCACGTTAGTAAAACATTTAAATTTTCGGCTGACCTAAAAGCATGGCCTCTACAAGTTCTTGAACTGCCAAAGCTTCTTGTGCCGTGGCTAGCTTGTGAGGTTTGCCTCTTAGCCAAAGATCGACTTCATTCAATTGGCGTTGCAAGGCGCTGGATCGTGGATCTTCGTGCGACCAGTCAACGGCTTCTTTCCAAGCACTGCCATCAGAACGCCAAAGCTGAAAAAATTCTCTGAATTGATAGCTCATGCGACTACCGCGCACAGTAACCTCTTGACGGTCGGGCTGCATGCCGCCAGTGGTGCCCATCACGGTCACTGGCCGACCGTCTGCCGTGCTTAGCCTGGCCAGCATGTCCAACTCGCACAAGCTGGTGTCTTGCGGATAACGTGGCAATGCATGCTGCACGCTTAATGGGCCTAAAAAGCGCCCGGCTAAAAACAAGAAATGCGAGATAACCTCTCGGGTGTAGCCGCCTTCATGGCGAAAGCGCAACCAATCCGCTTCCTTTTGCCATGCACGCGGCCAAGCGGGGTAATTCACAACGATATCGATGCCCAGTACCTCGCCTACTTCTCCCGCATGCATAGCGCGCGACAATTCTTCAAAACCACGCGAGGCGGCTTGCGTGAAATTCACGACGCTTGGCAAACGAGCCTTTTCCAATTGCTTTAAGAGATCTCGACTTTGCGCGTTGTCAGTGCCCAGGGGTTTTTCCATAAAGACGCCCTGTCCCCTCGCGGCAGCCTCTAATGCGTAGGTTTTGCGGGGGCCAGGCGGGCAGGCCAGATAAACCACGTTCGCATCTTGCATGGCCGCTTGTGCACTTTGTGCGACAGGGGCATTTGGCAAAATTAAATGTGTTTTGGCAACAGCCTCAGCCGAAGGATCCCACAGGCCGCAGACTTCAAATTCTGGATGGCGCATCACATTTTCGAGCATTCGCCGCCCCATGATTCCCAACCCAATGATTGCAAATTTGTGTTTCATAACAGCCTCCAGTTCAGTCTGAGCTTAACAAATTTCTGGTAACGTTAAGCATCCTAAGAAGGAAGACCGATGCAATCACACACAAGCCTGATTGAATTCACAGCACAAGCCATGGACGACGGATTCGATGAGATCCTTCAAAAGGAATGGGCGCCGAACCTTGTGATTGAAAAGCATGCACACCCCTTTGATGCCAGAGTTCAGGTGGCAGCTGGTCAAGTGCAATTGACGCTTGCAACTGGCACGCAAACGTTTGAAGCCGGACAAGGTTTTTACATTGCAAGAGGGACTGAGCACGCTGAGTGCTACGGCAAGCATGGCGCTACTTTTTGGGTTGCGCGCAAGTTATAAATTTTTTGCAGATGCGTCGCCATCTAAGTGAGTTAAAGCAGGGACGACTACACCATGTCATCATTGAATTCATCCAATGTCATTTCGATTAACCGCGTCTATGATGCGCCATTGCTGGCGGTCTGGGAAGCATGGGCACTCTCTGAGAAAGTCTCCCAATGGTGGGGGCCGCGTGGTTTTTCGTTGACCCATCACGATCGAAATTTGAAATCAGGCGGGCACTGGCACTACACAATGCATGGCCCAGACGGTACAGACTACGAAAATACCACCCAATACCTTGAAGTGCTCCCCATGCAAAAATTGGTCTATGACCACGGTGGCCATCAAGATCGGCCACCGCTATTTCGCGTCACCGCCCAGTTCAAAGCGCATCAAAATCGAACCGAACTTTCAATGCAAATGGCGTTTGCATCAGCAGAGATTGCGCAAGAGATGCAAGCTCACATACGTCAAGCGGGTGGTGATACGACATGGGATCGATTGGGTGAATTCCTTGCTAAACAAATAACAGGCAAGGAAGTTTTCCTAATTGCGCGAAGCTTTCATGCCACAGTGAATCGTCTTTATGAAATGCTCTCTAGCCCAGATCTGTTGGCACAGTGGTTGGCGCCCACTGGCGCCTCCATGAAATTCCTAAGAACAGCAACCCCGCTGTCGGGCACATCTTTCTATGAAATGTCCTTCAATGGCGGTGAGTCCATGCATGGCTTGATCAACTATCTGGAATTAAGTCGGCCCCACCGCATTGCGTACACACAGCAATTCTGTGATGCCACCGAGCAAGTCATTCGTCCCGTCTTCTTTGAGCATTGGCCGTTACAGATGCGAACGCAAATCGAATTGGTTCAAGAAGATCAGCAGACAAGTCGCATCACATTGTGTTGGACACCCGAAGAGGCCACGTCAGACGATATCAATCAATTTGTCAATGAACGCGCTGGGATGACAATGGGATGGACCGGAAGTTTTGACAAGCTTGAATCACTTCTCAAATCTCAGTAGACGGCCTCGTTTGGCAAAAGCTCAAAAGTATGCTCTCCACGCGGCTGTCAATTGCCAATAACTGGTTCAAGTTCACAAGTCGTAGCCATAAGATGCAATGATCGCTTTGACTTTGTCACTTTTGAGAAAAGCGAGCAAAGCGTTGGCGGCAGGATTGTTGAGCCCCGCTTTTAAAACGACGGCATCTTGTTGAATGGGGCTGTGCAGGTTGTTGGGCACAATCCATCCAGACCCTTGTGTCAATTTTCCTTCAGCATAGACCTGTGAAAGTGCAACAAATCCCAACTGGGCGTTTTCGGTGCTCACAAACTGAAACGTTTGACCGATGTTTTCACCTTGAACAAATTTGGGTTGAAGCGCATGCATCAAGCCCAACTTGTTGATGGTTTCAATTGCAGCAGCGCCATACGGTGCAAGTTTGGGATTTGCAATGGCAATGCGCTGAAACTTGCCTGAACGCAAAACCTCAGCGTTCTCATCAATGAAACCGACTTGCCTACTCCAAAGAACCAACCTGCCTGTGGCGTAGGTAAAGCGAGTGCCGCTAAGTGCATAGCCTTCTTTTTCTAATTTCAATGGCGTTTCATCATCGGCAGACAAAAGCAGTTGAAAGGGGCCCCCATTTTTGATTTGTGCATAAAAAGCCCCCGTAGAACCAAATGAGAGCAATGCTTTGTGCCCAGTGTCCTTTTCAAACATGGCGGCAATTTTTTGCATGGGCGCAGTAAAGTTTGCGGCAACTGCAACTGTGACGTCTGCTGCATTCGCTGCAGTGATGCACACAGAAAATGCGGTCAGTAGTTTGAATAGCTGCAAGATCATCGTCTCGATGTTGTATTTTGGAATGGCAATCTTGATTTGGACTGTTGTTCAGTTTGGATGTGAAGCCTTCCATTCCATGGCGGCTTTGACACGCTTCTCCACTGAGGGGTGTGTGTAAAAAACAAGTTCTTGCCATGGGTGAGGGCGTGGGTCACGATATTCAGCAGTTTTGACCAACGCAGAGGCCATGGCGTCAGGCAAGTTGACTGCTTTGTAAGAATATTGATCTGCTTCTATTTCACCAACGCGCGTTACATAATTGGTGATGGGTTGTGCCAACAAACTCAAAAATGAAATGCACAAGAGCAATACGGGAATGCCTTTGGGGTCTTCAATGTTTGCCGATAAACCCATGCAAATGGCCACCTTGTTAAACATGGCATTTGTGAGGTAAAAGAAAATCATCGACAGCACCATCGCTGTGCCAATCAAATTCCAAATATGTCCAGACACATAATGTCCAATTTCGTGCCCTGTGACAGCCTTCACTTCATCCAATGAGGCCGATTTAAGCGCCACATCAGAAATGGCAATTCGAGCGCTAGAGCCAAGTCCAGAAACGTTGGCTGTAAACCGATTGGATTGGCGCGAGCCATCATAGACAAAGATGCGGTCTGGTTGGATGTTGGCTTGCTTGGCCAACACTTCCAGTGCCTCACGCACTTGGCCTTGGGGCAAGGGTGTGTAGTTGTTGAAGAGTGGCTCTATCCAAATTGGCCCAACAAGCATCAAAGCGGTTATTGACACAGCAGTCAGTCCACCGGACCAGGCCCACCAATTTTTGCCAAGACGACGCATTAAAAAATAGACGCCAGAAAAAAACAAGCCACCCAATACGCTGGAGATGACAAGTGAAATACTGCCTTGCGTTACAAAGTCAGTGAGTGGCTGGCTTGTTTTGCCATAAGCAACTTCTCGCCACCAATCTGAATACAGCGTCCATGGCAACACGAGCACAGAAGAGAGGAGAAGGTATGCGCCGCTGACTGTCACTGATCGAAGCCAGAGACTTCTGTTTCTTAGCTTGTCTTCAATTTTTTCTAGAACTTGAATTTTGACGAATAGCCAAGTGACAGCGGCAGAAATTAAAAACCCCCAGAGCAGTGTCCAGTGTGATCCAGATGTGTATGCGGCTGCCTTGGTCAGAACTTCTGCGCCAAGGGCGTTGATGTAGTTGTCGGTGGCGAGTTGGACGTCAAATGTCATGACAAAATTTACTTCTTTTTGAGTTGATCGTATTTGCGCCAATATTGGAATGGATCTTCGTTCACTTCAAGGTCGACTTCCATCACGCGGGCTTGAAGTCTGTCTTGTACTTCTGTGACGGCCATGTTGTAAATCACGGGCCCAATTTCATCGACAAAGAATCCCAGCAACGCGCCAGCCGCAATGTTGCCGATTTTTTCATCCATGTTTTCTTGAAAGTAACGCTCTATGGAGGCGATGGCTTGTTGCCGTACTTCTTTAGACAGTTCAATTGGCATGCTCAAGTATTTTCTTTGAAGATCAAAATAGCAGTGTCTGTTGACCTCGCGTCAACTGGGTTGAGCAGACAACGCTTCTAACTGAGTCTAAGCGGTTCTAGACCCTAGGTTGAATTGTTTTTGCAGGCCGCACAGCCTACGATTCACCTACAAAGGAATTCGAATGCGCCCGCATCACTTCGTGTTAATTTTGGTGTGCATTGCCACCTATTTGTTGGTATTTGATTCAGTCCTGAGTTTGACTCGCTTCAAGCCAAAGCACGATGACAAGCCTGACACTGTTTTGATCTTGCCCTGGGGTGGCAGCAGTTAGCAGTGTCAAGCAAGGATCATTTGCAACTGAAGTTTTGTGCGTCTTCTACAGAGCCGCTGCCCTTGTAGCTTGCAACGCTTGGGTAAGCGCACAGAGGGCGTGTTCGTGTTGAAGACCAGTTGGCCGGCAATTCTGTGTTCACGCCCCCGGCATTGCCTACACCGCGCACACTGGCTACAACCGCTTGGGGCGCGATGCCTTGTTCAACCCACTGCACCAGTGGCGTTAACAAATCAAATTGGTCTGTGGCCAATCCGGCGCTGCAGTGGTTCATGCCCGGAACTGGAAAGTAGCGGGCGAAGTCTGAGCCTGGATTCACGTTTTCTTGGTTCAGGCGCTCCATCCATTGACGGGTGTCATCGGCCGAAAAGATGGCATCGCTCACGCCGTGATACAAGACCATCTTGGCACCGCGTGCACGCAGTGCGCCCATATTGCCAGGCTTGCTTTCTTGTGGCGGTGTCATCAAGGACCAGCCAGACTCAAGGTAGGTGTCGTTGGTGCTTGAGTACATCGCCAAACGCTCTGTGACGTTTTCTTGAAGCGGGTTCAGCGGCTTGGGCGGCACGCTGAAAATGGTGCTGATGGCCAATGGATCCCGGATCAGGGAGTCGATGAATTTCCATGTGGCCCAGTTGGCGCCGGCAACGCCCGTGTCGTAAGGGAAGTTGGCATAAATGCGCTGGCCAGTGCTGGTTTTGGCACCACCAAACACGTCTGCAATGGTCGTCTTTTGTGCGGCGGTGAGGCAAGCACCATTGCGTTCTCCAGTGCAAGTGGGTACATCCTTTTGGATGTCAAATACAGCCTGGCATGCTTGCGTGGCTTGCACCATGCCGTCAGCAACGCCGTCCAACGCATCACATTTTTGTGCAATGGCTCGCGACACTGTGGCACGCTCTGGTGCAGTAAAGGCACTGGCCAAGTCAGGCAAGGTGCCATTGGGATTCATGGGATTCTTGACGGTGGCACCTGGCGTGGCAATGGCGGCCCATTTTTGGGCACCCCAAATTTGCGCCAATGCAGCATAAGGCAATCGGTAGCCTGGCGCACCAACCAAGTAACCATCGTATTGATCGCCCAGTCGAGAGGCGGCCACCATGGCGTGTCTGCCGCCATTAGAGCAACCACCGATGTAGGAGCGGTCAGGACCTTTGCCATAAGCGCCTTGAATCAGTTGCTTGGCCATCGGCGTGAGTTTTTCAACAGCCTGGTAGCCATAGTCTAGACGTGCTTGGGGCTCAGAACCAAAGAAGGGTGTTTGTGGTCCCGAATGACCCGCATCGGAACTGATGACTGCAAAACCTTGCATCAATGCGCCTGTGAGTGGACCGCCACCCAATGCACCCAAGGCGGGTACCACTGCACCATCTAGGCCACCATTGCCTTGATAGAAAAATCGGCCGTTCCACGCCACAGGTAAGCGCATTTCAAACCCAATGGCGTAATCTCGACCATCTGAGCCTTTGCGCTCGTGCATGCGTCCTTTGACCAAGCAGTGTTCGGGCACTGCGTTGTTGCCCAGTTTGATCACGCCTGTCGCCACCAACGTTGTCGATTCAATTTTGGTGTTGGAGAGTTTGAGTTGATCGACAAGTGCCGAGCAGTTGGCCAAGTTGGCACCGCTGGCCGCTTTTAAAGTGGGCACTGAATGATTGGGAAGCGTGCTGCAAGCGACCAATGCCATAGCGGCCGAAAAGAGGCCAAGGCCTTGAGCGCCTCGCTTAATTTGAAACTGGTTCATGGTGTGCCTTCAAGTTGTGATTGAAATGTTCTACAAACAACTGCCTTCAAACAGTTACTTTATATAATTAAATTTACACGACTTGTGAGTTTGTGTGTCTAGGGTTTACACCTGCCAATTGAGCAAGTTAAAGCACTGCGATCCAGGCAAAGGCGTCCTGATCATGCTGTTTCAATCGCTCATGTCGTCACGCTTTAAGCGAATGCTGTGTTTGGCAACGCTGTTGCCCACTTTGGCACTCTCGCAAGCATGGCCCACCCAGCAGTCCATCAAGTTGTTTGCCTTGTGGTCAGTGCGAATCGAAGTTGCTGAGCGTGTTTGACGCCTTGGTAGTTGGCGTTGATGAACCGTCATTGTGCCCATGCAACTTTTTAAACGGCAGCAAGGGATTCCATTTGTCGATGCCTTGGGGCATGCGATATGAATTGCGCATTGAGACATACAGCATCCAGGACAAGATCACCCTGACCAAGATAAACACAGTGGTTTTGACGTCTTGAACGGTTAATCGTTCGGCGTAGAAAACCGTGAGGTCAAAAATCAAATTGAAAACGCTGGCAACCAGCAACAGGCCAAATGTGATGGCGTGGTATTTGGAGTTGACATAAGACCAGATGCCTGCCGCCACAAATGCAAACAAAACCCAGGCCCGAAAATACAAAGCGGGCAGCATGAAGTCGCGAACAGCGGGGTTCGTGAAGAGTTCTTTGGCAGCTTCGTTGGTAAAGATTGTCAACCGAATGAACCAAAGCGCCGAGACGATCACGATGATCCAAAGGCGCAATGGAAAAAACCTGTCGATTTTGACGCCGCCAGGATTGGGCTTTGCCAA
Organism: Limnohabitans sp.; assembly: GCA_024642215.1. GTDB lineage: Bacteria > Pseudomonadota > Gammaproteobacteria > Burkholderiales > Burkholderiaceae_C > Limnohabitans_A. Next base: position 20,619 of record JAHEBO010000041.1, on the reverse strand, counting down.
AAGGGCATCAAGTTCGAGGGCTGAAACGACAGGCGAGACGGTCACACAAAAACCCTTCAAGTTTCAATAATAAGTACAAATAACAATTTTAAAGCGCAAATGCCCAGAAAAGGTGCGATATCCCTTGGGGTATTTACTAGGCTCAACAAAAGACGAGTGCCAAAATGGCGGCGTCATCCACCAGATGTGTGGTGGCATAGCTGCCCATCCGATAGAGGAGGGCAGTGAGCGTTTCAATGGCCTGAGGCAATGCAGTGTACGATTCTTGGTTCAACATGTTCACATTATCAATGAGCTGGTTTTCAGATGTCTGACTCTCTCAATGCGCGTCTTCAGGGACTGGTCGTTTTTGCCAAATCCAAAGACAAGGTGTCTGCCTTTTACCAACAAACCTTGGGCCTCACGGCACAAGAGTCGGAACCGACGCATGACTTGTTGGTCGGTTCAGGTCAGGAGGTGGTGGTCCATGCCATTTCTAAAAGATACGCTGACAGCATTGAAATTGCCTCACCGCCAAAACCCAGAGAAGACGCCGCCATGAAGCCCACATTTGTGGTGGCCGATTTGGCGCAAGTGCGCGCTGCTGTAAAGCGGACGGGTGGATTTTTGAAGCCTGTGAAACAGGCATGGCGCTTTCGCGGCATGATTGTGTTGGATGGCTGGGATCCAGAGGGCAATGTGGTTCAGTTTAAACAAGTAGACCCAGAAGCCTGAACCCAACAATTATTGCGTACAGGTACGGCTACGCGTGATGGTGCCATCGGACGCCTGAACCTCTGTCCAAGGCGTACAAGTGGGATTGGATGGGGTGGTGTAAACGGGTTGCTGTTGAACAATGACAGGCTGTTGTTGAACATAAACCGGTTGCTGCACGTAAGTAGGCTGCTTGACAGCTTCATAGACCAACAAACCGCCAATGACGGCTGGCACACCCCAGCCCCAACCGCTGCCGTAGCCTCGAGCCCAGTGGCCATGCCCGTGGCCGTGTTGTGCCATGGCAGACACGCTGAGGGTCATGAGGATGAGGGCAATTAATTTTTTCATGGAAGTCTCCAGTGGACAGGGTTCTAACGTCTGAGCTTGCAGATTGGTTTACTTCTGGAACGGCAAAAATACATTCCATTTGTCACGGCCCACAGGAATGCGGTGCGCGCGGCGCATAGAAATGAACAGGATGTAGGAAACAAACAGGCGACCCATGATGACAAAGGTAATGCGGACATCGCGTTGCGCCAGTTTTTCTAAATACAGAATGCTGACGTCAAACATCAGGTTAAAAAGACTTGAGACAAACAGCAAGCCAAACAGAATGGCGGGGTACTTGCCATTTTTGTAAGACCAAACGCCCACAGAAATAAACACAAAAAGAATCCATGCCCTGAAATACAGGGCGGGCATCATGTAGTTTCTAACGTCGGGGTTGGAAAATAAATCGGCGGCGACGTCGCTGGTAAACAGCGTGAGACGCAGAAACCATGCGGCAGAAACGACGGTGAGAATGGCCAGCCGAAATGGAAAGTAAGGATCGACTTTGATTGAATCGTCTATGGGCTTGGCAAGTAATGCCTCAAGCTCGGGAGCCGTGACCAAGGGTTTGCGTGCCAAAGTAATACCTAGCGTAAGTTCTGGCAATCATTCTAGTCATTTGGGTTAAATTCGGTCAAACTTTACCGAACGTTCAAAAAGTTATCCATCAAACCGCATCACTGTTGACATGAATCAATTCCATCTTGGGCATCGTGCCCTCAATCGGCCATGCAAAGCGCCTGTAAAAACGGGTCAAAACTTGATCAACGCCATCTGTGTTTTGGGGCTGTCGGCCTTGCTGCAGGGCTGTGCCTTCATTTCGTATGAATCGGTCTACGAGGGCATTCGAGGCGCCGACAAAACCAAAACCACGGGCACCACCCAAACACCAGCAACTTTGCCCAACCATGACCGCTACGAAAAAGAGCGCGAGACATTGAAAAAATGACAACTATGAACTTCTCACCCATGATTGAGCTCACGCGCAATGGCATTTCTGAGTGCCTGCACATGGGCGCTTTGGCCGTAACCGATACCGAGGGGCGCGTTTTAGCGCAAGTGGGCAATCCCCATTGGTTGAGCTTTACCCGATCGGCCTTGAAAGCACTCCAAGCATTGCCTCTCATTCAGAGTGGCGGCGCGCAGCAGCTGGGTTTAACGTCCAAAGAATTGGCCCTGATGTGTGCCAGTCACAACGGCGAAGACATGCACCTTGAGCAGGTGTCATCCATCTTGCAAAAGAGTGGCAACACCTACTCACAATTGCGCTGCGGATGCCATGTGCCCTATCGGTTTAGCTTCAATGACAAGCCATTACCTGATGGTTTTGAGGTCGACGAGCGTCATCACAATTGCAGTGGCAAACACAGCGGATTTTTGGCCTATTGCGCTTTGCATGGCGTGTCCAAAGAGACTTACACCGAACTTGACCATCCCTTGCAGCAGCAAGTCCGCCAAGCCGTGGCCGATGTCACGGGCGTGGCCTCAGAAAACATGGGCTGGGGCATTGATGGTTGCTCTGCGCCCAATTTTGCAGTGCCCTTGTCGGCTTTGGCGCGCAGTTATGCACGCTTGGCCAAGCCCGAAGTCGACGATGTGTACGGTGCCAGTTTGAAGCTTTTAGGTGAAGCCATGACCGCGCACCCCGAATTGGTGTCGGGCACAGGACGCAGTGATGCTGATTTGATGCGCGTGGGCCGTGGCGATTGGGTGACCAAGGTGGGCGCTGATGGCGTTCAAGTGATTGGCAGTCGCTCGCGCGGACAAGCCTTGGCTTTGAAGATTGCCGATGGCAACAAGGTGGCTTTGTTTGCCGCCACGGTGGAGGCCTTAGACCAATTGGGTTGGTTGGATGCTGCGCAGCGCGAAGAACTCAAACCTTGGCGTGCACAGGCTTTGAAAAACATCAAAGGTTTAGAAGTGGGTGAGCGCCGAGGTATTTTTAAAGTTCAATCGACTTAAGGCTCATGACTGGGAGGGTGGCACTGAACAAAGCCCTTGCTTAGCGCGCCCAACTGGTTTTCCAAACCGACAAAGCGGTGAGGACGCCATAGCTCACCATGCCCATGGCAATCAGCATGAACATCTGTTCGGCAGTGCCATTATGTTGCGTGAGCCATATGCCGCCCGCTCCCACGAGCAGCAAGCGCCAGGAGCCTGCCAACACAGGCCCCCACAATTTGCCAGCACCTTGCGAAGCAAAGTACAAGCACAAGCCCAGCGCAAAGAAACCATAGCAAGGCCCCACCCATTGAAAGTATTGACTTGCGCTGGCCAATACCACGGGATTGCTGCTGAACATGTTGGCCCACAAACCTGGCCACAGCATCACCACAAAACCAATGCAAGCGACCAGCGCAGCAGACATCACAGCGCCTGTCCAAGCCACTTGTTTGGCACGTGCCACCATCTTGGCGCCCAGCGCCATACCGACCAGTGGCAAGCATGCTACGCCAAAAGAAAAGGTGATGGGTACCAATAAAAATTCCAAGCGCGTGCCAATGCCATAACCCGCCAAAGCTTCAGGCCCAAAGTTGGAAATCAAACGTGTCACGATCAAAATGGTGGCCACTGTTTGCAAAGAAGAAATACTGGACATGCCGCCCACTTTGAGAATGTCCATGAACAAGTCTTTGGACAACGGGCTGTTGAAACTCAATCTCAGTGTGCTGTGCTCGGATCGCAGAAACCAGAAAAAGTACACAGCACTGCCCGTAAAAGCGATCAAAGATCCTGCGGCAATGCCTGCCATGCCAAAGCTGGGAACTGGTCCCCAGCCTAAGCCAAGCAGGGCACTTAAGGTAATTTGTACCAAAGATGCGATGAGCAATCCCTTGGAGGGCGTCCGCATGTTGCCCGAGCCACGAATGACAGCGGCCAATGCATTGGTGAGCCAAATGCTGACGGCACCTGCAAAAGCCACATGGGCATAGGCCAAGCAATGTGCAAGCGCCTCACCTTGGCCACCCAAGGCGCTGAAAACCTCGTGACTGAACAACGCAAAACACAAGGTGAAAAACAAGCCAATGCCCAAGCCGATCAGCGCAGCATGAAGCACCAACGCTTGGGCCTTGGCGGGGTTGTTGGCGCCCATGGCGCGACTGATGGCCGATGAAATGCCACCGCCCATTGAGCCTGCCGACAACATTTGTTGCATCATGACCAATGGGAAAACCAAGGCCATGCCTGCCAAGGGCATGATGCCCAGACGGCCGACGTACCAAGTTTCCGCAATGCTGACCAAGGCTGCAGCCGTCATAGCCAAGCTGTTGGGCAGCGCCAAGCGCCAGATTGTCGGAACGATGGGCGCGGTGGTAAGTGTGTGTTGCAAAACTAGGCGCAGATCAGCGGTGCGTGAAGTTGGGTGCGCGTTTGTTCAAAAACGCATCCATGCCTTCTTTCTGATCATCGGTTGCAAACATCGCGTGGAACAAGCGACGCTCATACATCACGCCATCACTGAGACCGCTTTCAAAGGCGCGGTTGACGCTTTCTTTGGCGGCCATCACAGCCAGTTGGCCCATGCTGCAAATCAGCAAGGCGGCGCCCAACGTTTCTTCCATCAATTTATCGGTGGGCACAACGCGGCTGACCAAGCCTGAGCGTTCGGCTTCGGTGGCGTCCATCATGCGGCCCGTGAGCACCAAGTCCATGGCTTTGGATTTGCCAATGGCGCGGGGCAAACGCTGTGTGCCGCCTGCACCAGGAATGATGCCCAGTTTGATCTCGGGCTGGCCAAACTTGGCGTTTTCTGCCGCAATGATGAAGTCGCACATCATGGCCAGCTCGCAACCACCGCCCAATGCAAAGCCACTGACGGCCGCAATGACAGGCTTGCGAATGCTGCGAATGGTTTCCCAGTTGCGCGTAATAAAGTCTTCTTTGTAGACATCGTTGAAGTTGTGCTTGGCCATGGCCGAGATGTCGGCGCCGGCGGCAAAGGCTTTTTCGCTGCCGGTGACGATGATGCAACCAATGGCTTCGTCGGCGTCAAAGACCTTCAATGCAGCGCCCAACTCGTCCATCAAGGGGCCGTTCAAGGCGTTCAAAGCCTTGGGGCGATTGAGGGTGACGATGCCTACTTTGCCGCCTTCGGTGCGGACTTCAATGTTTTCGTATGCCAAAACAGTTCTCCAGTCAGGTTCTTGGTGTCTTCACCCCTGACTATACCGGGATGAAAATAGGGTTCAAATCAAGGGAAAACATTAACCAACCGATCGGTCGGTTAATGGTACATTTCCATCTTTTAGTGCACATGCAGGGCTTTGACCATGACCCCAGACCAAAACTTGGCAGCCACCTTGTCGGTGACTTTTGAAAAACGCGGTGCCGTGGCCTTGGTCACGCTCAACCGTCCTCACGCACTGAACAGTTTCACGCGTCAAATGCACCACGACCTGTGGGCCGCATTGGACCAAGCTGAAGCCGATCCTGAAATTCGCGCTGTGGTGCTCACAGGTGCAGGCCGCGGCTTTTGCGCCGGTGCCGATTTGTCTGAATTTGATTTCACACCCGGCCCCGACATGGTGAAACGCGCCGATCCTGGCCCCATCATTGACCAGGCTTTCAACCCCAGCACGCGCCGCATTCAATCGCTGCGCATGCCCATCATTGCGGCAGTCAATGGCGTAGCGGCTGGTGCTGGCGCGTCAGTGGCCATGGCCTGCGACATTGCCATTGCGTCACCCCAAGCCAGTTTTATTCAGGCCTTTAGCAAGATTGGCCTCATTCCCGATGCAGGCAGCAGCTGGTTGTTGGTGGAGCGTTTGGGCATGCCACGCGCCTTGGCCTTGGCCATGACAGGCGACAAACTGGGCGCACAACAAGCCAAAGAGTGGGGCGTGATTTGGGATGTTGCCGATGATGCGCTGGCTGCAGCCATGGCCATGGCCGAAAAATTGGCGGTGATGCCTACCAAGGCTTTGGTGGCCACGCGCAAGCTCATGATGGGTGCACACACTCGCAGCTTGTCTGAACAACTGGACCAAGAGCGCGATGCCCAATCGGCACTGGGCAAAACACACGATTACATTGAAGGCGTCAAAGCCTTTTTAGAAAAACGTCCCGCGCAATTCAGAGGCGAATGAGCCTTGTTAAACGCCTTCATATCCTCATGAACACTTCTTCCAATTCCACCACGATGCATTCACAAGCCGCCATTGAGTTGGCCAAACAAGTGGGCGTCTCCATGTTTGCGGTGGACACCGCCACCAAAGACACCATGGGCATGGAACTCTTGGCATGTGAACCCGGCCGTGCGGTCATTCGCATGACTGTGAAAGAACTGCATTTGAATGGTCACCAAATTTGCCACGGCGGTTTCATCTTCACCTTGGCCGATTCCACCTTTGCCTTTGCCTGCAACAGCTACAACAAGGTGGCAGTGGCTGCAGGCTGCAGCATTGAATTTTTAAAGTCTGGCCAATTGGGCGATGTGCTCACCTGTGTGGGGCAAGAGCAAACGCTGAGTGGCCGCCACGGCATTTACGACATGAAGGTGACCAACCAAAAGGGCGAGGTCATTGCCATGTTCCGTGGCAAAAGTGCGCAGATTCCTGGCACGGTGATCCCTGAATAACGTTGGAAAAAGTTTGGAGAAATAGTGATGAGCAAAGCCTCCCCATTGCCCCTCGAGCCGATTGAGAAAGCCAGCATCGATGAGCTGCGTTCTTTGCAGCTCAAGCGCCTCAAAGCCACGCTGCAACACGCTTACGACAACTCGCCCGTTTACAAGGCCAAGTTTGACAAAGCCGGTGTGCATCCCAGCGATTGCAAATCCTTGGCCGACCTGGCCAAGTTTCCGTTCACCACCAAAGCCGATTTGCGAGACAGCTATCCCTATGGCATGTTTGCGGTGCCGCGTTCGGATTGCTCGCGCATTCATGCCTCCAGCGGCACCACCGGCAAGCCCACAGTGGTGGGCTACACACGGCGCGACATTGACACTTGGGCTACCGTGGTGGCACGAAGCATTCGCGCTGGTGGCGCCAAACCTGGGGACATGGTGCACGTGAGCTATGGCTACGGCTTGTTCACAGGGGGCTTGGGCGCGCACTACGGTGCTGAAAAACTGGGCCTCACAGTGGTGCCTTTTGGTGGCGGTCAAACTGAGCGTCAAGTGCAACTGATTCAAGACTTCAAACCCGAGATCATCATGGTCACGCCCAGCTACATGCTTGCCATTGCGGATGAGTTTGAGCGCCAAGGCATTGACCCCCGCAGCAGCTCATTGCGCATTGGTATTTTTGGTGCCGAGCCCTGGACCAATGACATGCGTGCAGCCATTGAAGTGCGCATGGGCATTGATGCCGTCGACATCTATGGCTTGTCGGAAGTGATGGGGCCAGGTGTGGCCAGCGAATGCATCGAAACCAAAGATGGCCCCACCATTTGGGAAGATCATTTCTACCCCGAAATCATCAACCCCGAAACCGGCGAGCCTGTGGCCGATGGCGAAATGGGTGAGCTGGTCTTCACCAGTTTGACCAAAGAGGCTCTGCCCATCATTCGTTACCGTACGCGTGATTTAACACGCTTGTTGCCCGGCACGGCACGCACCATGCGCCGCATGGAAAAGATCACAGGTCGCAGCGATGACATGATGATCATTCGCGGCGTCAATGTGTTCCCCTCGCAAATTGAAGAACTCATTTTGAAGCGCCCCGAGCTGGCACCGCATTACCAATGCGTGCTGACGCGTGAAGGCCCCATGGACAACTTGAAGGTGGCGGTCGAAACCCGCCCCGGCACCCAGCCCGACAGCATCGAAGCACGTGCAGCTGCCAAAATGTTACAGCACGAGATCAAGGTTTACATTGGTTCGAGCGTGGAGATCGATTTGCGCGCCGAAGGTGGCGTGGAGCGTAGCCAAGGCAAGGCCAAGCGCGTGCTTGACCTGCGTGGCAAGTAATTTTTAAGCCAGCGCGCGTTAAGCACCGTCCAGCCAAGCGCTGGTGCGGGCGCTGTGCGCGTTGGGTGTGTGGCTTAAGCGCCATGTGTGAACATCAGTGGGCAAAGTCAGAGGCAAGGCAAATACTTTTTGATCACGCGTGATGGTGGCCATGGCCTTTTTCTCATTGCCCAGCAGCAGTGTCAGGTCGTCGATTTTCTTCAGACGCCAAGTTTGTGATTTGGCTTTGGGACTGGCCACAGCCCACCATTCATCGCCTGCCGCCATGCCTGCTTTTTCTGCAGCACCACCGCGCAAAACGGCTTTGATTTGCACCACGCCTTGAGTTTCTGTCACGCGCAGACCTAAGCGCTGCGCCATTTGTGGCGCGTCTTCGTGCACCACCACGCCATGCGAGGACAACAATGTTTTGAGGGGCAATTCTTGGGTGCTGTGTACCCAGGCTTTGAGTTCTTTCTTCCAGCTTCTGCCAGTTTGCGCTTCCAGTTCGGCCCATAAATCGGCTTCACTCAAAGGGCCACCTTTGCAGCGTGCCCATAAACCGCGCATCACTTGGTCCAAATTGGACGTGCCTTCTGAGCGCATGGTCAGGTCAATGCACAAAGCCACCAATGCCCCCTTGGTGTAGTAGCTGATGGTGGCGTTGGGTGTGTTTTCGTCTTGGCGGTAGTACTTCACCCAGGCATCAAAACTGGCTTGCGCCACGCTTTGGACATGGCGTCCAGGTGCTTGCAAGACCAAGTTGATGGTTTTGTTGAGCAGTTTGAAATACTGCGCATCGTCAATCAATTTGGCGCGGCGCAAGAGCAGGTCGTCGTAATAGCTGGTGAAGCCTTCAAAGAACCACAGCAGTTCGGTGTAGTTCTCTTGGGTGTAGTCGTAGCGTTTGAACTCGGCAGGGCGCAGTTGTTTCACATTCCAAGTGTGGAAATACTCATGGCTGATGAGGCCTAGCAATGTCACATAGCCTTCCGACATTTTTTTCATGTCCATGCCAGGCAAATCGCGGCGGTTGCAAATGAGGGCTGTGGAGTTCCGATGTTCCAAGCCGCCATAGCCATCATCGACCGCATTGAGCATGAAAACGTAGCGTTTGTAGGGTGCGCTAGCGGCTGGTTTTTTCTCGTGCCAAAACTTGATTTCGGTTTCACAAATTTTTTGGGTGTCTGCAATCAAGCGTGCACCATCAAAAGAGGCCATGGCACCGGCCACCACAAATTCGTGGGGAATGCCACAGGCTGTGAACTCCCCGCGCCAAAAATTGCCCATCTCTAACGGGCAATCGACCAACTCGTCGTAGTGCGCCGCCATGTATTCGCCAAAGCCTTGCTTGTTGACCTTGACGGCTTGCAGGCCAGTGGCCACAGACCATGTAGACCCTTTGGGCGCTGTCAGAGTCAGTGCATGTGCTGCATCTTCTTGGCCGTGCACGCGCAGGCACACACTGGTGCCATTGAAAAAGCCGCGCTGTGTGTCTAGCCATGCGGTGCGCACCGAGTTGTCAAAGGCATACACCTCGTAGGTGAGTTCGAGCGCTGCGGTGTTTTTGCAATCGACGTGCCACTGGCTTTTGTGGTCCTGAAAAACGGCCACCGCTTTGCCTGCTTGTTTGGCCTTGAGGTTTTGTAGATTTTTGGAAAACTCACGAACCAAATAACTGCCTGGAATCCATACAGGCAATGACACCACCTGGCCCGCATCGGGTTTGGCAATGTGCAAAGAAATTTGAAAGAGATGACTGTGTGTTTGACTTGCGTCGACGGTGTAGCGAATGGCAGGCATGTTGATCTTGATCATGTGGCGGCAGCGCCAATCAGGCAACTCATGGCGGCAACAACGGTTAAGTGCAGGCGCATGGGTAACCAGTCTTGTAAGCCAGCTTCAACGTAGGCTTTTCGATCAACCATGTAGCAAAGGGTCAAGATAAAGGCCAGCAAAGGCAGCCCTGCATAGGCTGGCATGGTGATGGCAATCCAAGCGAGCAAAGAAGGCACCACGCCCCAGCCAAAATTGAACAGGGGGGCGTTGTGCATGCGCGCCACGTTGCGAAAGCCAATGCCCCAGTGGATGCCCCCTAAAAAAGACACAATGGCGGCGCCGTAACCAGCCAAAGCCAAGGTTACAAAGGGATGCAGGTCGGCATCGATCAGCCACATCAAAATGGCCATGCCCACAAAAGGAATTAGCCCCGCATAGGCCAAAAGTTTGACGTGCTTGCGCGTTTGATCTGCGTGTGTGCTCATGGTTTGACCGTGTTCAAGAGCGTTTCGATTTGTGCCGCTTCAATGGCACCTGGTACGCGCGAACCATCTGCAAAAAACAAAGTGGGTGTGCCGTTGATGCGGTTCTTTTTGCCAAACTCCACAATGGCCTCGATGTTGTGGTTGTCGCACGCAGCGGCAGGCGGCGCAATGCCTTGAAGCATCCAGTCGTTCCAAGTTTTGGCGCGGTCTTTTGCGCAAGCAATGTTGCGCGATTTCACTTTGGAGTCTTCGCCCAGCACGGGGTACATCATGTGATAAATGGTGACGTTGTCGATCTTTTGCAAGTCGCGTTCAAAGCGCTTGCAGTAGCCGCAGTTGGGGTCGGCAAAGACAACCAGTTTACGTTTGCCGTTGCCCTTAACTTGTGTGAAAGCAAATTTCAAAGGCAAGCTGTCAAAGGGGACGGCTGAGAGTTTGTCGTTGCGCTCTTCGGTCAGGTTGCGCTTTTGTTTGGTGTCGATCAATGCGCCCTGAATCAGAAAATCGCCTTTGGCATCGGTGTAGAAAAGCTCGTTGCCTTGCACGCGTATTTCAAACACACCTGGCATCGGCGTTTTGCTGATCTCTTCAATTTTGGGCAAAGATGGCAAGCGTTCGGCCAATGTTTTTTTCAAATTGGCGTCTTGTGCCCAAAGACTTGCGCTGGCCAGCAACAGGCATGAGGCGGTGAAAGCTTGAATCAAGCGCATGGGGTTCAATTCCTAAGGTGGAGAGCTAAGGGGGGCATGTCAATCAAGACGCAGATTTCATGGCGTGTTGTGCCATCCATTTTTTCAATGGACTGAAATGGTTAAAGCCTGTCATGCCCCAGTTGCGAAGTTTTTGCAGTGGCAAAGCGGGCTGGGCAAACAAGGTTTGAAGGCCGTCTGTCACGAAGCCCATGGCCATCACTTCGGCTTGGCGAGCACGTTCATAACGGCGCAGCAATTTGTGATCGCTCAAAGGACGCCAAAATTCTTTGGCCTGAATGACGCGGGCCAGTTCTGCCACATCGCCCAAGCCCACGTTCAAGCCTTGACCCGCCAATGGGTGCATGGCATGCGCGGCATCACCCGCCAATGCAAAGGCTTGAGACTTGCCGCTTGCGCTGGCTTGGGGCATCTGGCCAATCCATCGGTCTGCTTTGGCCAATTGCAGCGGCCAGACCGCACGTTCGCTGGTCAGTTGAATGTGGCCTGCGGCCAGTTCGCAAGCGCTTTCAAGTTGCATGCAAAAGTCGGCTTCGTGGGTTTGCAAAAGTTCTTGCGCACGGGCTGGCGTGAGTGACCACACCACTGCCCAGGCATGGCTGGTTTCGCCGCCAATGGGCAAGAAAGCCAAAATTTCGGGGCCATGGGTGTTTTGAAACCACTGACGCGCCACTTGATGATGGGGTGTGGTGGTTTGAATGCGGCACGCCAGTGCATGCTGAGCGTAGTGCTTCACTTCAAAGCGCACACCCAACTCCGCACGGGTTTGACTGGCACGTCCTTCGCAAATAACGGTGAGTGGCGCATCGACAGGTTCTGACATTTCTTCAATGTAAGTTTGATAGCCCACTGCCTGCGCCAATTTGGCTTCTAGCACCGGCACGTCGATCATCCAGTTCAAGGCTTCAACGCCCTGTTCGGCAGCGTCAAAGCGCAAGTCGCCGCCTTGGTCACCTTGAATCTGCATTTGCAAAATAGGGGTGCAGGCTGCGCCTTCAGGCCAGCATCGCAAGTCGGTGAGCAATTGCTTGGCGGCCACATTGAGGGAATAGGCGCGCACATCGCTGTGTCCTGTGTCCGATTTGTCCGTAGCGCCTTTGTGGACCAAAGCCACGCGCAACTGCTGTGCAGCCAACAACAAGGCCAAGCTGCGGCCAACGATGCCAGCGCCTCGAATGCAGACGTCAAAAGGGGTGGAGGAGTGCGTCATGGTGTGAATTGTAGAAGGCCATCAAAGCCCTTCGCGCCAGACCAGTTGAATACCGTACTGGGCTTGCAAGGCCGCCAGGTCGTCTGGCGAGTCCATGTCGATGCGGTAATGCACATTGGGTGTGGGCCAAGGGTGAAAGTGCGCGGGGTTGTGTTGACGCCATTCCTTGCCACCGGGCAGGATGGAGGGGTCTGCATGTCCCAAGCGCTGACCATTCTGCAGTAGATCGGCCATGACGACTTTGCTCAACATCACAGGATTGCCCGGTTGTGGCGTTTGTTCATGTGCCTTGACTTGGGGTTGGAGCATTTGCGTGCCCCGAGGTGCATGTTTAACCGCTGCCACCAAGTCTTGCAGGTCTTGGGTTTCAAGGAGGGGCTGGTCTGCCAGCGCCACCATCAGCCAGTCGGGGCTCAAGGCTTGGGCCTTGGCCAGACCTAGGTGCAAGGAGCTGTTTTGGCCGTCGGTGGGCTGGGGGTTGAGGATGCGGTGGACGGCCATGCGGCTAGGCGGCAAGTGATCCTCGGCGGCATCCAAGTCCTGTGTCACAGCTTTTGCTTGGTGACCCAGCACCAGCACGGTTTCGTCAATGCCTGCGGCTTCTAAGCGGTGAAGCAGGCGCTGCAGCAGGGTTTCGCCATCGCGCTGGAGCAGGCATTTAGGCCGTCCCCCCATGCGGGACGCGGTGCCGGCGGCCAACACAATGGCCACCACGCGCAGTCGTGGGCAGGGTGTGCCGGGCGGTGCCAGGGTGCATTCAAGGCGGGCTTTGCTCATGGTTGGAAATTAGACCACGCACACCCTTTAAAATCTCGGATTGTTCGAAGAATCCAAGAAAGTCCTCCATGAGCCTCAAATGCGGCATTGTGGGCCTGCCCAACGTTGGCAAGTCCACCCTTTTCAACGCCCTGACCAAAGCAGGCATTGCGGCCGAAAACTACCCTTTCTGCACCATTGAGCCCAATACCGGCGTGGTGGAAGTGCCCGATCCACGCTTGCAAGAGCTGGCCACCATCATCGATCCCGAGCGCATCGTGCCGGCCATTGTCGAGTTTGTGGACATTGCAGGTTTGGTGGCGGGGGCCAGCACGGGCGAAGGTTTGGGCAACAAATTCTTGGCGCACATCCGCGAAACAGACGCCACCATCAACGTGGTGCGCTGCTTTGAAGACGACAACGTGATTCACGTGGCTGGCCGCGTTGACCCCATCTCCGACATTGAAGTGATTCAAACCGAGTTGTGCTTGGCCGACTTGTCGGCTGTAGAAAAAGGTTTGCACCGCGTGCAAAAAACAGCGCGCTCAGGCGACAAAGAGTCCATCAAGTTGGTGGCCATTTTGGAAAAATGCCAAGCGGCCTTGAACGAAGGCAAACCGGTTCGCACCATCGACTTCAGCAAAGAAGAGCGTCCGTTGCTGCAACAGTTTTTCTTGATCACGGCCAAGCCCGCCATGTTTGTGGCCAATGTGGCCGAAGATGGTTTTGAGAACAACCCCTTGCTTGACAAATTGAAGGCCTACGCGGCAGCGCAAAACGCACCGGTGGTGGCCATTTGCGCCAAACTGGAAGCCGAAATGTCGGAAATGTCAGACGAAGACCGTCAGATGTTCTTGGAAGAGTTGGGCCAATCTGAACCTGGTTTGAACCGTTTGATTCGTTCGGCTTATTCATTGTTGGGTTTGCAAACTTACTTTACGGCGGGCGTGAAAGAAGTGCGCGCTTGGACCATTCATGTGGGCGACACAGGCCCGCAAGCGGCTGGTGTGATTCACACCGACTTTGAAAAAGGCTACATCCGCGCCCAGACCATTGCCTACGAAGATTTCATTTCCTTCAAAGGCGAGCAGGGCGCTAAAGACGCCGGCAAAATGCGCGCTGAAGGCAAAGAATACGTGGTCAAAGATGGCGACGTGATGAACTTCTTGTTCAGCAGTTAAGAACACTTACCCGTGCGGCGGTGGCGGTGTGAACGCACCGCCTTGGCGCATTGTGAAGTTTGCTCATGCCGCGCGGCGTTCTGGCCCTCAGAAGGTGACAGCACCGCTCGGCCCAAACGGTATAAACGCAGCTTGCATCATCAGGACTCATTCTGAAAGAATAGACATGGCCAAACTTCCCCTTAGCTTTGCTTGCTGGAATTACGATCGCACCCGCGCCCTCATGGACGGTAGCGTGCAGGTAGACGGTATCGATTTGAACTATTTGAACTTGCCTGTGGAAGAAACCTTCTTCCGCATGGCGCGTTTCCGTGAGTTCGATGTCTGCGAAATGTCGCTTTCATCCTATTGCGTGTCTTTGCACCGACCCGATCGCCCCTTCATTGCGATCCCTGTGTTTCCCTCACGTTTCTTCCGTCACTCGTGCATCTACGTGAATGCCAACTCTGGCATCAACGAGCCCAAAGATTTGATTGGCAAACGCATTGCCAGCCCCGAGTACCAAATGACCGCGCCGGTGTGGATTCGCGGCATTTTGCAAGACCACTACGGCGTGCCTGTCGATGCGCAGCCTTACCTGTTTGGTGGCGAAGAAGAAACCGGCCGCATTGAAAAGCAGAAGATCAATCTGCCGCCCAACATTCAAGTGCACCCCATTCAGCCGCATCAAACTTTGTCGCAGATGTTGCACGAAGGCGAACTCGATGCGCTGTACACCGCACGCATGCCTTCATCGTTCTTAAAGGGCGATGGCAAGGTCAAGCGCCTGTTTGAGAACTACGTCGACATTGAGCGTGCGTACTACCGTCAAACCAAAATTTTCCCCATCATGCACACCGTGGTGATTCGCCGTGAAGTGTATGAAGCCAATCGCTGGATTGCGCAGTCCCTCACCAAAGCCTTCATTGAAGCCCAGCGCCGCACGTACGAAGATTTGTACGAAACAGCAGCCCTCAAGGCCATGTTGCCTTGGCTGACCGCCCACGTGGAAGATGCACGCCGTGAGTTTGGCAACGACTGGTGGTCGTATGGTTTGGAAAACAACCTGAATGTGTTGGAAACCTTCACCCGCTATCACCAAGAGCAAGGTTTGTCGCCCCGCAAACTGAGCCCGCAAGAGCTGTTTGCGCCAGAGTCTCTGGAAGCTTTCAAGATCTAAATCCTTCGTGCTGCGTTATCGTCATTGCGCGTAAGGACGATCTCGCACGCGAATTTCACAAGGCTCGCTTCATGGAATTTTTGTTCAACACCGACACGGTGTTGATCGTTGCAGCGTGCGCTGCGGCGATCCTTTTTGGCGGCATTGTCAAAGGCACACTGGGCGTCGGCTTGCCGCTGTTTGCCGTACCCATCATGTCGCTCATGATTGGCAGTACCCAAGCGATTGCCTTGGTGGCCGTGCCCGTGTTGGTGTCCAACATTTGGCAAGCTTGGCAAGAGGCCAGTTGGAAAGCCAGTCTGCAGCGTTTTTGGCCCTTGATGGTGACGCAGGCCATCATGACCGTGTTTGCGGTGCACTGGACTTTGTCCTTCAGCGTGAAGCAGCTCAACATGTTGGTGGCTTTTGCGGTGGTGTTGGCAGTTGTCTCCATGCTGTTCAAACCCAGCTTCAAAATTCCACCGAAAAAAGAGCGCTGGGTCGGTGCCTTGGTGGGCACCTTGTCGGGCATGTTGGGCGGAGTGTCATCCCTGATGGGACCCATCCTGATCAGCTACATGATGTCTTTGAAATTGCAGCGCGATGAGTTTGTGGGTTGCATCAGCGTCATCTATTTGAATGCCGCGTGGCCTTTGTACTTGGCCATGTATGGTTTTGGTCGCATGGAGTTGATGGACTTGGGCTATTCTTTCTTGGCCTTGGTGCCCATGGCCTTGGGCTTGAAGACGGGACAGAAGATGCGTCACCGTCTCAGTGAAGACGCTTTCAGAAAAGTACTGTTGGCCTTCTTGGTGCTGGTGGCAACTTTGTTGGTGCTGCGTTAAAAAAGCGTGTGCTGCTAAAAAACCCACAGCAGCAAAGACGTCATCACCACATAGCGCAGCAACTTGCCAATGGCCATGTAAATGGCGCAAGGCAGTAGCGGCATTTTGAGCCAACCGGCCACCGCGCAAAGCGGGTCGCCCACGCCAGGCAGCCAAGACAGTAAGCAGGCCTTGGGGCCTAGTTTTTCAAGCCATGCCAACGCTTGGCCATGAAACTTATCGCCCCAACTGCTGCGCCCAGGGACTGTTTGGTTTTGACGTTTCTTGACCAAATTCAGTGCTTGATGCGCGCCATAACCCATCCACCAGCTCACAATGCCGCCCAGGGTATTGCCGGCAGTGGCCACCAAAATGGCGGCCCAAAACAGGTCGGGGTTGAGTTTGATCAAGCCAAAAACGGCGGGTTCAGAGCCCAATGGCAACAAGGTGGCCGAGATGAAGGAAATCAAGAACACAGTGGACAAACCGTGTTCCGGAAACGCCAGCCAGGCCAAAAGCTGCGTGAGATGAGGGGCGATCCAATCTTCCATGTTCTGCAGAGTGTAGCCAAAGGTTTCAATTTTGAAATTTCTTTGAAAATAATGCCCTTGCTCAAAAATTAAGCAATACAATCGTGCCTCCTTTTTAAGCAGTCCCTGCACTTTTCTTCCCACACCTCTCCATGCAAATCGGACCTTATGTCTTGCCCAATGCTGTGTTTGTGGCGCCGATGGCTGGCGTCACCGACAGGCCTTTTCGCCAACTGTGCAGACAGTTTGGTGCGGGCTATGCCGTGAGCGAAATGGTCACGTCACGCAAAGACTTGTGGAAAAGCTTGAAGACCTCGCGCCGTGCCAACCATGATGGCGAGCCAGGTCCTATTGCGGTGCAAATTGCGGGCACCGATGCGCCCATGATGGCCGAGGCTGCCGCGTACAACATCGATCAGGGTGCGCAGATCATCGACATCAACATGGGCTGCCCCGCCAAAAAAGTTTGCAACAAATGGGCAGGTTCTGCACTCATGCAGAACGAAAGTTTGGCCATTGAAATTGCTGAAGCAGTGGTGGCCGCGTGTGCACCCCGGGGCGTGCCTGTCACTTTGAAGATGCGCACCGGTTGGTGCGACACAGAAAAAAATGCCTTGGTTTTGGCCAAAGCTTTTGAAAGCGTTGGCATTCAAATGGTGACGGTGCATGGCCGCACCCGCGAACAAGGCTACAAAGGCTTTGCCGAATACGATACCGTGGCCGCCGTTAAAGCGGCCGTGAACATTCCAGTGGTGGCCAATGGCGACATTGATTCACCCGAGAAGGCTCAGCAAGTTTTGAACTACACCGGCGCCGATGCCCTGATGGTGGGACGCGCCGCACAAGGCCGTCCTTGGATCTTCCGCGAGATCGTTCATTTCTTGAACACTGGCGAGCATCTAGCGCCGCCTTTGGTGGTCGAAGTGAAGCGCGCTTTGCTTGACCATTTGCAAGACCACTATGGCTTGTACGGTGAACTGACGGGCGTGCGTTCTGCCCGCAAGCACATCGGTTGGTACGTGCGTGACTTGCCGGGTGGTGATGCGTTCAGAGACCACATGAACACTTTGGAAACGGCTGAATTGCAATCGCGTGCCGTGGCAGATTTTTTTGAAGAAATGGCAGCGCGCTTAGAGCGCATGCCACAGGCTATGGCGGGCGTTCAGCCTGACATGGCTTTGGAGACGATGGAATGAGCAAGAAGAAAATTGATGAATGCATCCGCGACAGTTTGAACACCTACTTTGCAGACATGGCAGGCTCTGAGCCGCATGGCATGTACGAGATGTTGCTCAATGTGGTGGAAAAACCTTTGTTGGAAGTGGTCATGCAACAAGCTGACCAAAACCAATCGCGCGCTGCGGAGTGGCTGGGCCTGAACCGCAACACGCTGCGCAAGAAACTGATCGAACACAAACTTTTGAAGTGAAAAAATGAAAGCACTGATTTCTGTCTCCGACAAAACTGGCATCGTCGAACTCGCCAAAGCGCTGCATGCTCTCAAGGTAGAACTGGTGTCTACCGGCGGTACGGCCAAGTTGCTGGCCGAGCAAGGCTTGCCCGTGACCGAAGTGGCACAAGTGACTGAGTTTCCAGAAATGCTGGACGGCCGCGTTAAAACTTTGCACCCCAAAGTGCATGGTGGTTTGTTGGCACGCCGCGATGTGCCTGAGCACATGGCCGCTTTGAAAGAACACGGCATTCAAACCATCGATTTACTCATCGTCAATTTGTACCCCTTCGAAGCCACGGTGGCCAAGCCAGGTTGCACCTTGGAAGATGCCATTGAGAACATCGACATTGGCGGTCCGGCCATGGTGCGCAGTGCAGCCAAGAACTGGAAAGATGTGGCGGTACTCACCGACGCATCGCAATACGCCACCGTGATTGACGAGCTCAAAACCAGCGGCAAAGTGTCTGAGAAAACACGCTTTGCTCTGTCTGTCGCTGCTTTCAACCGCATCAGCAATTACGACGCCGCCATCAGCGATTACCTGTCTTCTTACAACTTGGAAGACGGCACGCGCACCGAATACCCAGCGCAGTCCAATGGCCGCTTTGTGAAGTTGCAAGACTTGCGGTATGGCGAAAATCCTCACCAAACAGCAGCCTTCTATCGCGACCTGTACCCCGCACCCGGCTCTTTGGTCACGGCTGTGCAATTGCAGGGAAAAGAACTGTCTTACAACAACATTGCCGATGCCGATGCGGCTTGGGAATGCGTCAAGAGTTTCACAGAAGCAGCATGTGTCATTGTGAAGCACGCCAATCCTTGCGGTGTGGCCGTGGGTGCCAATGCGCTCGAGTCTTATAGCAAAGCGTTTCAAACAGACCCCACCTCCGCGTTTGGCGGCATCATTGCCCTGAACCGCATCGTGGACGCTGCGGCTGCGCAGCAAATCAGCAAGCAGTTTGTGGAAGTGCTGATGGCACCTGCGTATTCACCCGAAGCTTTGGAAATTTTCAAAGCCAAAGCCAATGTGCGCGTGTTGCAAATTGCCTTGCCCGAATTCAAAGCAGGCGGCACACCCTTCGAGCAAGGCCGCAATGCACAAGACATCAAACGCGTGGGTTCTGGTTTGCTCATTCAAACGGCCGACAACCACGAGTTGCAATTGGCCGACCTCAAAGTGGTCACCAAAGTGCAGCCCACACCTGCGCAGCTGCAAGACTTGTTGTTCGCTTGGAAAGTGGCCAAGTACGTCAAGAGCAATGCCATTGTGTTCTGCGCCAATGGCATGACCATGGGCGTGGGCGCTGGCCAGATGAGTCGCTTGGACTCTGCGCGCATTGCCAGCATCAAAGCCGGCCATGCAGGTCTGAGTTTGCAAAACACAGCAGTGGCCAGCGATGCATTCTTTCCGTTCCGTGACGGCTTGGATGTGGTGGTGGACGCGGGCGCCAACTGCGTCATTCAGCCCGGTGGCTCGATGCGCGATGCCGAAGTGATTGCTGCGGCCGACGAACGCGGTGTGGCCATGGTCTTCTCGGGCGTGCGCCACTTCCGTCATTGAGCTGTGAAATTTTGTAGAGCAGCATGCCTTTGAAAAAAGGCATGATGTGAGTCTGTAAAGACTCAACGCGAACCAACTTTCGCACCCAAGGCATCATGACTGCATCTACATCTTCCCCTTTGACGTCCATTTCACTGGGCGTGCCCGTGGTGGACTCGCACAGCCACGTGATTGCGGACGATCCCGTTCGTTATCCTTTGGCGCCCATGGGCGGCAAACAATCCGATTGGTCCAAAGAGCGTCCCGTCAATGGCGCGGGCATGGCTCAGGCCATGAAAGAAGCCGGTGTGGCCAAGTCCATTTTGGTGCAAGCTTCAACCTGCTACGGCCATGACAACAGCTACACCCTGGACTGTGTCAAAGCCAACCCCTCACAGTTTGTGGGCGTCTATTCCGTTGACACCTTGCAAGCCGATGCCGTGGCGCAAGTGAAACGCTGGAAAGACGCAGGCCTCAGTGGCACGCGCGTGTTCATTGCCGGCCATACCGCTGCAGACCACAGCGTGCGTTTGGACGATCCCCGCAGCTTCCCTGTGTGGGAGTACATCTCCGAGCACAAAATTCCAATGTGCGTGCAATTGCGCGCCGACGGCTTGCCCCAACTCGAAACGCTGTTGAAGCAGTTCCCCAAAGCCATCGTCTTGCTGGACCACTTTGCCCGACCTGTGTTGGAAGAGGGTGCGCCTTATGCGCAAGCCGCCAGCCTGTTTGCATTGGCCAAATACGAGAATTTGAATTTCAAGTTCACCACCCACAACGTGCGTGAATCCAAAGAAGGCAAAGCCACCCAGGCTTCTTTCTGCAAAGCGGTGGTCAGCGCCTTCGGTGCCAAGCGCATCGCATGGGGCTCTAACTTCCCAGCGTCTGCCGGTGGCCTCACCAAGCATTTGCAAGAAGCCCTCGAGGCCACAGCGTCATTGACCTTGGAAGACCAACGCTGGATTTACTCCGGCACGGCGCATGCCTTGTACCCAGATCTGAACAAGGGCTAAGCAGCATGTCTTCTCATTTGAAACCCGAAAAACTCAAACTCAAAACCCTGTTGGGCGATTACCCCAACACCATGGCTTTGAAAAA
>JAHEBO010000068.1 GCA_024642215.1 Limnohabitans sp. | reverse complement strand
CCTTGGGTGGTGCCGCACAGCGATGGCGCTGGCATCATTGAAGCGGTGGGTGAGGGTGTATCCAAACAACGTGTGGGTGAACGTGTTTGGATTTGGAATGCGCAGTGGCAGCGTCCGCACGGCACAGCCTCCGAAGCCATCGTGGTGCCCGAGGCGCAAGCCGTCAAGCTACCCGACAACACCGATTTTGCAGCGGGTGCTTGTATGGGCATTCCAGGCTTAACGGCCGTTCAAGCAGTGCATTTGGCAGGTGATGAAAACTTGCGTGGCAAAAAAGTTTTGGTCACAGGCGCATCGTCTGCGGTGGGCCATTACATCACCCAACTCGTGACGCAATATGGCGGTCAGGTCATTGGCACGGTGGGTTCTGAAGAAAAAGCCGCGCATGCCAAATCGGCGGGTGCTGTCGAAACTATTTTTTACAAAACAGAGCCAGTGGTCGAGCGCTTGAAGGCCTTCAGCCAAGGCCGAGGTGTGGATGTCATCATCGACATGGACTTTGCCACGGCCTCGCAGTGGGTGACGACGGGGGGCTTGGCGCCTCATGGCCAATTGGTGGGCTATGGCTCCAACGTGGTGGGCGATATTCCTTTGACCTTTCGCCCCTTGTTGTTCAATTCAATTGGCCTGAAATTTTTCTTGGTGTACGACTTGCTGCCGGCAGATCGAACTTGGTGTGTCAATCGCCTTAACCAATTGTTGGCAGAGGGACAACTGCAGCACACCATTGGCGCGCGCTTTCAATTGGATCAAATTGTGAAAGCACACGAAGCCGTAGAGGCAGGTCAATTAGGCAATGTCGTGATTGATCTCTGAGACAAAGCTGGTTAGAGTGCTGGCTATGAAAACATTTCAAACCCTCAAAGAACTCGCGGCTTGTGTTGGTCAAACGGTGGCCGTGTCCCCTTGGACCGAGATCACGCAAGAACAAGTCAACATGTTTGCCGAAGCCACTGGCGATCACCAGTGGATTCACATCGATGTGGAAAAAGCCAAGGCGGGCCCGTTTGGCGCGCCTATCGCTCATGGCTTTTTAACGCTGTCCTTAATTCCTAAGTTGTCGCAAAGCGCCATCAAAATTGAAGATGTGCGCATGGGCGTGAACTACGGTTTGAACAAAGTGCGCTTTACGTCACCAGTGCCTGTGGGCAGCAAGGTGCGCGGTCACATGAAATTGCTTGAAGCTGTGGCCATTGATGGCAATGGCATGCAGTTCACATGGGAAATGAAAATTGAGCGTGAAGGCTCTGACAAGCCCAGCTGCATTGCGGAGTCGTTGGCGCGCTATTACGTTTGACGCACGAAGTTAAACGCCAAGGCGTTTAACTTTGAAAGCCATTCTGGCGCCAAGCTTCGTAGGCCACCACCGCCACACTGTTGGACAAATTGAGACTGCGCTGGCCCTCGAGCATGGGCAGTTTCAATCGGTTGGCCGGCGCAAAACGTTCGCGCAACTCGGGCGCTAAGCCCCGCGTTTCGGCGCCAAAGACAAACCAATCTCCGGCTTGAAATTGCGCGTCTTGTACAAAGCGCGTGCCTTTGGTGGTGAGCGCAAACATGCGCGCTGCATCGGGCTGTTCGGTGGCTAAAAATGTAGCCCAGTCGGCATGGCGCTTGACCTGTGTGTACTCGTGATAGTCCAAGCCCGCGCGCCGCATGTGCTTGTCTTCCATCGAAAAACCCAAGGGCTCAATAAGGTGCAATGAACACCCCGTGTTGGCCGCCAAGCGAATGACGTTGCCTGTGTTGGGCGGGATTTCGGGTTCGACTAAAACAATGTGAAACATAAGTCGCTATTGTGCTTCGGAATTGGCGCAGCTTGAACAGGCGTTCACATTTCCGTGCGCGCAAACACCAAAGCTTTCACCGATTGAACCCCTGCTTGTTTCAAGACTTGCGCTGCCGTGTTGAGACTGGCACCACTGGTCATGACATCGTCCACCAGCAGCACGTGTTGCCCTCTGAGGGACGCTGCGCGCAATGGCGATACAGCCAAAGCACCTGCCAAGTTGAGAAGTCGTTCAGACCTTTTAAGGCTGCTTTGCTGTGCTGTGTGCTTAAGCTTGAGCAAGGTCAAGGCTTGGGTTTTGTGCGGGTTCAAAGCTTTGGCCAAAAGCAAGGCCTGATTGAACCCGCGCTCGGCCAAACGCTGTGCAGACAAAGGCATGGGCAGGATGACATCGACTTGGTCTAAGACATCTTCAACCCCAGGGGAGCTTTGCATCAGCAAGGCCAAAGCGCGGGC
Source organism: Limnohabitans sp. (assembly GCA_024642215.1). Taxonomy (GTDB): domain Bacteria; phylum Pseudomonadota; class Gammaproteobacteria; order Burkholderiales; family Burkholderiaceae_C; genus Limnohabitans_A. Next base: position 3,350 of record JAHEBO010000068.1, on the reverse strand, counting down.
CCAAGCCGGATCGTTTTGAAATTTGAATTGCGCCACCAGTTGCGTCCAAGGCCAAGCATAGGAAGTGGCGGCCCAACAGGCGTCTAGCGCGGAAGGGCTTTGAAGGCAGCAGGAACAGTGCGGGGCGGCATGGAGAGGGCCGGTATGAACGGCATTCCAGAAAGCGACGGGAAGAGCCAATGCGCATTGTGAGCAACGCCTTTGGGGCTGCCCAAATGCACTGACGCAGGCGTGGCAAATGGGGGTGGCAGGCCAAGCTTTGCAAATTGCACATTGGCTGGGAAGGTTAATCACGAACCAATATACTTCTGGACATCGCTTGTGACCCTTGCACAGGCTTGCCATGGGGCCTTCATTGCCCTGCATGGCGCAAATTTTCAAACGCTGCTGTCTGCTCTTTTTAACACTCACATGGCCCAAGAACGCCCCCCCAGCCTAGACCCCGTCGCCGCAAGTCGCTGGGCGATGCTGCCGTTGGCCAAAGGCAAGCAAGCGCGCACGCTCAGTTCGCCTTGGCTGCACGAAGAAGTGGCGCGCCGCATGGAAGAGCGTTTGGCATTCATCACTTTGCAACCGCAGTCGTGGGTGTGTTGGGACCCCGTGCGGGCTGGCCTGAATGCCTTGGCTTTGCTCAAGCAGCGCTATCCCAAGGCCAAGGGTTTTTTGAAAGCGCAACGGCCCAGCGAAGCTATGCAAGTGCAAGCGTTGGCACGAAAGCCCTGGTGGCATTTTGCTGCTTGGTTTGAATCACGTTTGCAAACCACCCAATTTGCAGACCACAGCATCGACTTGGTGTGGGCCAACATGTTGTTGCACCAAGCCTCACAGCCAGAAGCTTTGCTGGCGCAGTGGCATCGTGCTTTGTCGGTCAATGGTTTTGTGATGTTTTCTTGTTTCGGTCCCGATACTCTGATTGAGTTGCGCGCGGCTTATGCGAAAGCTGGTTGGCCCATGCCCGCGCATGAATTCACCGACATGCACGATTGGGGGGATATGTTGGTTCATGCTGGCTTTGCCGAACCTGTGATGGACATGGAAAAGATCACCTTGACCTATGCCAGCCCAGAAAAACTGCTGGAAGATTTGCGCAGCTTGGGCCGCAATTTTCATGTGGACCGATTTGGTGGCCTGCGCGGCAAAGTTTGGTTGCAGCAACTTCACGCAGTTTTGTTAAGCCTGGCCAAACCTGACCAAGACGGCCGCTTGGCACTGACCTTTGAAGTGGTCTATGGCCATGCCCTTAAACCACAACCCCGATTGAAAGTGGCTTCCGAAAGTCAAATCGGTTTGGACGACATGCGCCAAATGCTCAAGCAACCGCGCGCACCGCATTAATCAGAATCCACCCCCACCATGACTGAAGTCGATCTGTACAACCTGAGTCCCACCGCACGTTTGTTGTGTGTGGGTTTTTTCATTGCTGCTGTTCCGTTGCTGTTGACCCTTTATAAAAACCGCGGCCGCAACGTGAATTTGAAAATGCGCGCCTTGGTGGTGCTCACGCTGTTTCTCACCTTTGACTTGGTGATGTTTGGTTCGTTCACGCGCTTAACCGATTCAGGTTTGGGCTGTCCCGATTGGCCGGGTTGTTATGGACATGCCAGTCCATTAGGGGCCGATGCGCACATTGACGCGGCGGTGGCCGTGATGCCTACAGGGCCTGTGACACACAACAAAGCGTGGATTGAAATGATCCATCGCTATTTGGCCATGTCGGTGGGCTTTTTGATATTGGTCATGGCCATTGTGAGTACTTGGCAAAAATTCAAAGGCCATGTTGTAGAAAAAGATTCATGGCAAGTACGACCCTTTTGGGCATGGCTCACTTTGGTGTGGGTGTGCATGCAAGGCGCCTTTGGTGCGTTGACGGTCACCATGAAATTGTTTCCCGCCATTGTCACGCTGCACTTGCTGGGCGGCATTGGCTTACTGGTGTTGCTCAGCGCCCAAGTGGCTTGGGTGCCTTCCATGCAACGTGAAGTTCTGTCGGCGCGTTTACGTGCCATGGTCTGGATCGCCGCCGTGTTGCTGGTCGTTCAAATTGCTTTGGGCGCTTGGGTCAGTACCAATTACGCTGTGTTGGCTTGCACAGGTTTTCCTGATTGCAATGGCCAATGGTGGCCGGCGTGGAACGGGGCTGCATTTCAAATTTGGCGTCATTTAGGGGTGGATGCTGCTGGCCAGACTTTGCCATTTGAGGCTTTGATTTCTGTGCACATGGTGCACCGCTTGATGGCTTTGATCGTGTTTTCTTACGGTGCTTTCATGGTGTGGACCTTCAAGCGTGCGAGCGTTCAAAAAGATTTATCACGCTGGCTGGGGGCCTTGCTGGCGCTGCAATTTATAACGGGCTTGTCCAATGTCGTGTTGGATTGGCCTTTGTTGGCAGCCGTGGCGCACACGGGTGGTGCGGGTGCTTTGATGATGACGCTGACTTGGATGCTGAGTCGCAGCCGGACGTTCGGTCGTTGATGTATGGTTGGGGTATGAACATGTTCACTAAATTTCTCACAAGCTTGGCGTTGGTGCTGTCCTTGGGCGCATGCAACGAACAAAAAATGTCGTTTCATGGCGTTGACATCACGGGTGCAGACTACGCCAAAGAGTTGAACCTGACCGATCAGAACGGCCAAGTCCGCACGCTGAAAGATTTTGCTGGCAAGATTGTGGTGGTCTTCTTTGGCTACACCCAATGCCCCGATGTGTGTCCCACCACCATGCAAGAGCTGAGTGATGTGAAACGTTTGCTGGGCCCCGATGGCGACAAGCTGCAAGCTGTGTTTGTGACGGTTGATCCAGAACGCGACACCACCGAATTGCTCAAGGCCTATGTTGAAAACTTTGACCCCAGCTTTGTAGCGCTCAGGCCCACGCCAGAGCAGTTGCCGGCCATTGCCAAGGAATTCAAGATTTACTTCAAGCGGGTAGAAGGCAAAACACCGACCAGCTACACCATGGATCACTCTGCGGGCAGCTATGCGTTTGACACGCAAGGCCGCGTTCGATTGTTCAACAGATATGGGTCAGGCGCCCAAGTGTTGGCCGAAGATTTCAAGTGGTTGCTGAAATGAAAAAGAGGGCCTAAGCCCTCTTTTTTGATTTGCGAAGCGTTGCTGTTTAGGCCTCAGCGTATTCCGTCAAAGCCGCTTTCATTTTCTTCATGGCCGCCACTTCAATTTGGCGAATGCGCTCGGCGCTCACGCCAAACTCATCGGCCAAGTCGTGCAGCGTCATGCCACCCGAGCCATCGTCGTTCACTTTGAGCCAACGCTCTTCCACAATTCTGCGGCTGCGTTCGTCCAGGGACGCCAACGCAGTGGCAATGCCATCGCTGGCCATCATGTCGCGCT
>JAHEBO010000034.1 GCA_024642215.1 Limnohabitans sp. | reverse complement strand
GGTCTGGCACGCCAAAGGCAAGCTGCTTCAAGACATGCCCTTTGCATCTTTGGACAAAGTCGCTGGCCAGCATGTGAAAGACTGGCTGCCCCAGGGCCCCCACGCACGTACCTTGCAACGTTTGCAAAGTGAAATGCAAATGCTGCTGTACCAACATCCTGTCAACGAACTTCGCAGCCAGCAAGGCCGCTGGAACGTCAATTCTTTTTGGGTGCATCGCAGTTTCAAGCAGCTCTATCCAAACATGCCAACGGCGCAAATTCATTTAGAACTGCGTGATGCCGCTCGCGCCGCCAACACTGACGCTTGGTGCCAACAATGGCAACTGCTGGACACCCGCGTGGGAGAGGCCATTGAGGCTTCACCTTCTCGCGTGGCGTCCATTTCGCTGTGCAGTGAAACCAGTTGGCGCCACTATCGCCCCCAAAACACGTCTTGGCTTCACAAATTGAAGCGCAGGTTGTCCCCTTTGAAAGTGCAAGCTGAATTGCGCGCACTCACCGCTGGAGTTTCTGCCTCATGAGTTTGCAAATTTTGACGCGCGATGTACCACCTCGCACCGCGTGGTCCCTTGAACAAGCAGGCGTTCACCCGCTCCTCTCGCGTTTGTTTGCTGCGCGTGGCATTCAAAGCCCGGAAGAACTCGACGACGGCTTGGCCAAGTTATTGCCGCCCTCGACGCTCAAAGGCACTGAGGCCGCTGCGGTTTTATTGGCCGATGCCATTGCCGCCCAAAAACGCTTGTGCATCGTGGCCGATTACGATTGCGATGGCGCCACGGCTTGTGCCGTGGGCTTGCGCGGCTTGCGCATGCTGGGCGCGCAACACGTGACCTACATCGTGCCCGACCGCGTGGTCGATGGCTACGGCCTCACCGCCCCCATTGCACAACGCGTTCAGCAATCGGGCGCCGATGTGTTGATCACCGTAGACAACGGCATTGCCAGCATGGACGGTGTGGCAGAGGCGCAAGCTTTGGGGCTGCAAGTGTTGGTCACCGACCACCATTTGCCCGCCGCCGCGTTGCCCAGTGCGGATGTGATCGTGAATCCCAATCAGCCAGGCTGCAGTTTTGAAAGCAAATCTTTGGCGGGCGTCGGCGTGATGTTTTATGTGCTGCTGGCTTTGCGTGCTGAGTTGCGCAAGCGCGGCCTGTTCACAGCCGAGACTCAACCCAAACTGGACGCACTCTTGCCTTTGGTGGCGTTGGGCACTGTGGCCGATGTGGTCAAGTTGGACAACAACAACCGACGCTTGGTGGCACAAGGTTTGAAACGCATTCGCGCAGGCGCCATGCCCTCTGGCATGTTGGCCTTGTTCAAGGCTGCAGGCCGTGACGCACGCGTGGCCACCACCTTTGATTTTGGTTTTGCATTAGGCCCGCGCATCAATGCGGCGGGCCGCTTGTCCGACATGACCTTGGGCATTGAATGCCTGCGCACCGACGATGCCGCGCGCGCTGATGAATTGGCCCGTCAACTCGACAGCATCAATCGCGAGCGCCGAGACATTGAAGGGGACATGCGCCAGCAGGCCATGGAAATTGCAGAATCATTGATGGACGAAAGCGACGAGCCGCCACCCGCCATTTGCGTCTTCGACCCCGATTTTCATGAAGGCGTGGTGGGCATTGTGGCCTCGCGCATCAAGGACAAGTTTCACCGTCCGTGTTTTGTCTTTGCTGCAAGCAATGCGCCTGGTAAAGAACACGAACTCAAAGGCTCAGGCCGCTCCATTCCCGGTTTTCATTTGCGCGACGCCCTCGACCTGATGGTCAAGAAGCACCCTCACCTGTTGTTGCGATTTGGCGGTCACGCCATGGCAGCGGGCTGCACCATTGAAGAAGAACATTTGGAATTGTTTGAGGCTTGCTTCATGGAAGTGGCTGCGCAATTGCTGTCACCTGCCACGCTCCAGCGCAAACTGGAAACGGATGGCCCGCTAGAAGCGAAATACCGCCGCGTTGAGTTTGTCGATGTGATGCACAAAGAAGTGTGGGGCCAAGGCTTTGCGCCGCCGGTGTTCAGTGACGACGTAGAAGTGGTGTCTCAACGTTTGGTGGGTGAAAAACACTTGGCTTTGAAACTCAAACACCAAGGCCAAGCGGTGGATGGCATTTGGTTTGGCCGCATTGAGCCACTGCCTGCGCGGGTGAAGCTGGCTTACCGCTTGGATGTAGACGAATGGCAAGGCCAAAAACGCATTCGATTCATGGTGGAAGCGGCAGAGCTGTAAAGCTTCTGCTTTGACACAAACGCTTTAGCGCTTGGCGTGAAGCGCCTTCAAAACCGCCGGCGACACCAAGCCTTCCACTTTGCCGCCTAAGGTGGAAATTTCACGGACCAAGGTGCTGCTGATGTGCTGCACCGATGCGCTGGTGTGCAAAAAGATGGTGTCCACTTCGGGGGCCAAATGACGGTTCATGCCGGCCATTTGCGTTTCGTAGTCGTAATCGGTGACGGAGCGGAGTCCGCGCACAATGACGCGTGCGCCTTGGCTGTGCACAAAATCACAGAGCAAGCCAGTGAACGACACCACCTCAACATTGCCCATGTCTTGGGTTACTTCTTGTGCCAAGGCCAGTCGCTCATCCAAGGTGAACATGGTTTTTTTGTGGTGCGCCACGGCCACCGCCACCACCACCTTGTCAAACATTTGTGCTGCGCGGTAGACCACATCCTCATGACCCAAAGTGATGGGGTCAAAGGTACCTGAATAAACGGCAGTGACTGAGCGACTCATGTGAACTCCTGATCAATGACGGGCATTATCCCTCGACGGGACGTTGCAGCAAATGCGCGTGCACGGCACCTGCCTTCATGTACTTAACGGGCTGCAATCCGCAAGCAGCCAGCGCCTCGGCCTGCCACGCCACGGGCGCTTCCAAATAAACCCAGCCACCCGGCACCACCGCTTGGGCTGATGCCTGCAAAGCCTTTTCAAAGTGCGAACCATCAAAGGGAGGATCCAAAAAGATCACATCCATACTGCCAGGCACGAGGCGTTGCAGAGCCATCATGGCATCGCCTTTTTGAACTTGAACGGCCGTGGCCCCCAAGCGTTTTTGGGTCTCACCCAGCAAGCCCACCAATTGGGCATCTTGTTCCAGCATGAGAACCGATTTGGCTCCCCGCGAGGCCGCCTCAAAACCCAGCGCGCCTGTGCCTGCAAAGGCGTCCACACAACGCCAATCGGTCAAGTCTTGACCCAACCAATTGAAAAGGGTTTCGCGAACACGGTCTGGCGTGGGACGCAGGCCCGGTTTGTCGACGACTTTGATTTTGCTGCGCTTCCATTGGCCACCAATGATGCGCAACTCGTGTGATGGGGAACCTGTCACAGCCTTGGCGACAGGTGTTGTCTTGTGGACGGGTTTGGTTCTCATAGGCCACAAGCTTAACGGCTTGTCAGGCTCACGCTTGATTTGGATCAAAAAAAGTGTGGTTTCAACTTGGCGCTCGCATGGACACAGCCTAGAGTAAACACCATCGATAGACAGCCAAAGGAATGGTCATGCGCCAACAAGAAAACATTTCCCCCGAAAATTATGCGGTTGACACCGATGCACCGCTGACCAATTTCAACCACTGTCACATTGGCATCCTGCACCAAATGGACCGTTTGTCTGAACTGCCAGCATTGCTGGGGCCTGCCATGCTGGCCCAAAAAATTGCCACACAAGCCGTGGATTTCTTCCATCGCGGCATGTTGGCGCATCACCAAGAAGAAGAGCGCGAGTTGTTTCCTGCGGTGCAGCACAGCGCCAACATTGGTGAAGAGCGCCTGAAGGTGGACCAATTGATTGAACACCTGGTACAGGAACACCGCGCGTTGGAGCAGCTCTGGGAAGGCCTTGAACCAGCCCTCAAAAAAGTGGCCAAAGGCCAAGAAGCCCATTTGGACACGGCGCGTCTGCAGACTTTGGTGGCACGCTACAGTGCCCATGCAGAATCGGAAGAGCGGGTGTTTTTGCCTCTGGCAGAGAAAATTTTGGGGCGCAACAGCAACCACATGGCAGCCCTGGGTTTGTCCCTTCACATGCGCCATGCGCCGCGCATTTTGAGTCACATCTGAGTTTTTCATAGAATGGGCACTTAGCTACAGCCCACATATGTTCCGATTCTTTCGCTCATCCCCCAAACCCGTCGCAGCTGAGAACCCTGCACCCGCCACTTCAGAGGCAGCGGTGCAGTCTTCTGCTGCGCCCGAAATAGCGCCAGCCCCACGTCAATCTTGGCTCAGCAAACTCAAAGCGGGCCTGCGGAAAACGGGCGGCAGCATTGCAGCCGTTTTCACCGGCACGCAAATTGACGATGCGCTCTACGAAGAATTGGAAACCGCCTTGCTCATGGCCGATACAGGCGTGAAGGCCACCGAGCATCTGCTGAACGATTTGAAAGCGCGCGTCAAAGCGACCAAGACCACCGAACCCTCCGCCGTCAAAGCGCTGTTGATTGAGGCCATCACCGACTTGCTGATGCCCTTGCAAAAGCAGCTGCACATTGGCGATCAAAAGCCCATGGTGCTGATGGTGGCCGGGGTAAATGGCGCAGGTAAAACCACCTCCATTGGCAAACTGACCCATCATTTGGCCGACCAAGGCGCAAGCGTCTTGTTGGCCGCAGCAGACACGTTTCGTGCAGCAGCGCGCGAACAGTTGGCTGTATGGGCTCAGCGCAATACCGTTGAAATCATCAGCCAAGAAGGCGGCGATCCTGCCGCCGTTAGCTTTGACGCAGTGTCTGCCGGCAAAGCACGTGGCCGTGATGTGGTGTTGGTCGACACCGCAGGCCGCTTGCCCACCCAACTGCACCTGATGGAAGAGTTGAAAAAAATCAAACGTGTGGTGCAAAAAGCCGATGCCCAAGCCCCCCACGAGGTGCTGCTGGTGATCGACGGCAACACGGGGCAAAACGCACTCACGCAGGTCAAAGCCTTTGATGAAGCCTTGGGCCTGACAGGCTTGATCGTTACCAAATTGGACGGTACCGCCAAAGGCGGCGTGTTGTGCGCCATTGCCCGCGAAAAACCCATACCGGTTTATTTCATAGGTGTGGGCGAGCAACTCGACGATTTACAAACCTTCGATGCGAATGAGTTTGCGCAGGCTCTGCTCAGTTAAAGAATTTAGCTGAAACGCATTGGACTGAAAGGTGCAGAGTTGATGCTGGTGCTCTCGCCTGCCATCAACTCCGCCAACAAAACGCCCGTACCCGGCCCCGTGCTAAAGCCGATGTGCTGGTGACCAAATGCCAGCCACAAACCTGGGCATTGCGGCATCTCTCCAATCACGGGTCGACTGTCGGGCGTGGTGGGACGTGAGCCCATCCAATCAGAACCTGCCACGGCCTCCTTCAAAGAGATGGCACGCCGAACCGCGTTCTCTGCAGCTTCCAACTGCGCGGTGTTGGGCGCTGCATCGCGACCCGCCAATTCGACACCCGTGGTCATTCGGAGTACAGGCTCACCTTGGGCATTGACCATGGGCGACAGCACATAAGCGCCAGCCGTGTCGTACACCGGTCGTTGCAAATGAACGCCGCCTACAGGCTTGAAATGACGGTGATAGCCTCGCTCAAAGGCCATGTGGGCTTTGAACTGAGACGGCAATTGACTGGCCTGGAGCAAACTCTCAGACCATGGCCCCATGGCCAAAACCAGGTTGGGCGTCCAGTGTGGCGCACCGCTTGCGTCTTGCCATTGCCAACCTTGCGGCTGTTGCTGCAATGCCCGCACATCAGAATGGCGAAACACACCCCCCAGCTTCAAAAAGCGATCGGCATAGGCCTTGACCACTTCAGCAGGGTTGTCTACCGAAGCAGCGTCTTGGATCCAAAGTGCATGCTGAAATTGGCTTGACAGATGCGGTTCTAAGGATTGAATTTCGGCGCCACGCAACACCGCCGTGGCCACTGAAAATTCTTGCAGAACTTCTCGAGAAAAAGCGCTGCCAGCCCACGCTGCCTCATTTTGAAACAGCCAGAGCCAACCGTTTTCGCGCAATCGATGCTGTTGGGCCGTTTGCGCCAACCAGGTTTTGTGCGTCTGCGCAGACAATTGAATCAAGCCATCCAAGGCCACCGTGGTGGCCTCAAACGACTGGCGCCTGGCGTGCCACAAAAATCGCCACATGAAACGCCAGTGCGCCAAGGCGCTTGGCCGCACTTGCAAACTGGGACCGGGCTTCAAGAGCATGCGCGGCAATGTTTGCCAAAGACCGGGGCGATTGAAGGGCAGCAGTGAACTGCGCGACAACACACCTGCATTGCCAGCGGAGGTTTCCTCTCCTGGTCCGCGTTTGTCTACCAGCGTCACTTGCCAACCTTTGGCCTGTAAAGCCAAGGCGCAAGACACGCCCACCATGCCCGCACCGAGCACCGTCACCTGTCGACTGGTATCCAAGAAATTCATGCCCTCATTTTGCTCGAAATAACTTAGGTGACTTATTTTCTATCCCATGACATTTAAGCTCACCCACCGGTTTACAGACACCCCCTCGACCTTTATAGTCTTGCCACTTGTATGCACTTGGGTATCCACCTGTCAACCCTCTCATGAACCGTTCCCGCAAACTGCTGATCGTCCTGTTGTTTTTGTCAGCTGTGCTGGGGTTGGGCTATGCCAATCGCTTACAGGTTCTGCAATACAGCTTGGGCTGGTACACCGACTGGGCGCATCCCCGTTCGGCCCCCCAAGATATACCCTGGGTCCAGGGGCCCACAGCGGCCCAACAATCACCTGAACAACGACCTCCCAACGTGATTGTCATCTTGGCCGATGATTTGGGCATCAACGATGTCACTTTGCATGGGGGCGGCCGTGGGGCAGAAGGCGTGCCCACGCCCAACATTGATGCCATTGCCAAAGCCGGCGTTCGGTTCAACCAAGCCTATGCTGGCAGCGCCGTTTGCACAGTCTCAAGAGCTGCACTCCTCACAGGCCGATATCCCTGGCGCTTTGGTGTGGAGTTCACCCCCACTCCCGGTCAAATGGCGCGCGTGGCCGGAACGCTTTACGCCAACGCCAACAACCTCTACCCCATCAATGTCGATCACGAGAAGGCCAAGGGCACGCCAGAGTTTGACCGTTTGGGCATGCCCCCCTCCGAGCAGACAGTTGCCGAGCTTTTGAAAACACGGGGCTATCACAACATCCACATTGGCAAATGGCACTTGGGCAGCACACCCGAGATGCGCCCCAACAACCAAGGCTTTGACGAAAGCTTGTTCATGGAAAGCGGTTTGTACTTGCCAGAAAAGGATGGGCGTGTTGTCAACTCCAAACAAGACTTCGACCCCATCGATCGTTTTTTGTGGCCCAACATGCGCTTTGGCGTGAGCTTCAATGGTGGCAAATGGTTTGAGCCCAAACGGTATCTCACCGACTACTTCACCGATGAAGCGGTCAGTGCCATTGGCAAAAACAAAAATCGGCCATTTTTCATGTATTTGGCGCATTGGGGGGTGCACACCCCCTTGCAAGCCAGCAAAGAAGACTACGACGCCTTGCCGCAAATCAAAGACCATCGCCGCCGTGTTTACGGCGCCATGATTCGGTCAGTCGATCGCAGCGTGGGACGTGTGTTGCAGGCCTTAAAAGACAATGGCCTCGATCAAAACACCCTTGTCATTTTTTCAAGTGACAACGGCGCGCCAGGTTACATTGGCATTCCAGATGTGAACCAACCTTACCGCGGTTGGAAGCTCACTTTTTTTGAAGGCGGTTTGCGCGTCCCCACCGCCATGCAATGGCCTGCCCAAATTGCAGCTGGCCAACAGTTCAATCAGCCCACCTCGCACATCGACTTCACGCCCACCATGGTTGCTGCCGCGGGTGGCAACATGCCCACCGACCGCAAGATCGATGGCGTGAATTTGCTGACGGCTTTAAAACACACAGGTGCAGGCAACGCCAAACAAACACCGCAACCCTTGGCCGCACGGCCTTTGTTCTGGCGTGATGGTGGCTTACGTGCTGTGCAAGTCAATCAGTGGAAGCTGATTCACGCCAGCAAGCCTGACAAAGATTTTCTCTACGACTTGCAATCAGATCCCACCGAGAAAAACAATTTGGCCGCCACGCAAGGGGCCAAACTCGCAGAACTGAAAGCATTGATGGCCTCGCACCATCGCGGCATGGCCGAACCCTTATGGCCCACCTTTATCGAGATGCCCATCCTCATTGACAAAACAGCCGATCATCCGCAAGAGCGTGATGACGAATATACCTACTGGTTCAACTGAATGCCTCGTTTCACTGCGCGCCAGGGCTGGATGGCAAGCCTCTTGTGTTTGGCACTGGCCGTTGCAGGAATTTGGGCCGTCACATCTTTTGACAAAGCACCCACTGCACCACTGGCTTCTGCAGCCAAATTGCAATGCGAATTGCCAACCCTCGATGCCACTTCGCCACACCCAGGCATGGTGTGGGTACCGCCAGGGCGCTTTGACATGGGCGATAGCGTTTATGCCGAAGAAAAGCCCGTTCGCAATGTGCAGGTCAAAGGCTTTTGGATGGACCGCACCGAAGTGACCAACCTCGAGTTTGCGGCGTTTGTCAAAGCCACAGGCTATCTCACAGTGGCCGAACGCCCCGTCGACTCCAAGTACCACGCCAACCTGCCTGAAGCCATGCGCCAACCAGGCGCAGTGGTGTTCAAAATGCCAGCCAAACTCACACAAGGTGACGATCCCAGGCAATGGTGGCAATACGTGCCCGGTGCCAATTGGCAGCATCCCGCTGGTCCCGCTTCAAGCCTCGAACAGCATGGTCATTTCCCCGTGGTTCACATCACTTACGAAGACGCCTTGGCATATGCCCATTGGAAGGGTCACACACTGCCCACGGAAGCGCAGTGGGAATGGGCTGCGCGGGCAGGCGCCAAAGAGTTGCCAAGCCAGCACGATCAACCGGCCAGCGCCAACACTTGGCAAGGTATTTTTCCAAGCGCCAACTCTGCAGAAGATGGCTTTGCAGGACTTGCCCCAGTGGGTTGTTATGGCGCCAACGCATGGGGCTTGTTTGACATGATTGGCAATGTGTGGGAGCTCACAGCCGATGTGTTTGTGGCTGAGCGCACGGCAGCCAGCACCGGACAAGGTTTGGATCCAGATACAGCCCAAAAACCGCCCGTCTTCAGAGCAGGCGTGCCTCAAGCCCGCGTCATCAAGGGCGGCTCTTTTTTATGTGCACCCAACTATTGCATGCGCTACCGGGCCGGATCCAGGCAGCCGCAAGAAGAAGATTTGGCGGTGAGCCATTTGGGTTTTAGAACCATTTTGCAACCTTGATCAAGGGATGTGTTGTGAGAAGCACCATGCTGTCAATGTTCAAACGTTTCTTGCTGGTCAGCCTTGCCATTGGCATCGCAAGCGTTGCGGTGCTGGCACTCCTCAAGGACAAAATTGCCTTGGGTGCTGAAGCCTATTTGTATGGCTATCCCTTGGTCATGATGGAAACCACACGCGTGCACAGTGGGCACTACATCGGACCTGAAAACCAGCTGCGCTTGGTGCGTCAGTTTCCAGATGCATCCTTCAAGGATGTGGTGAGACCCAACGTAGACACGCTGTACACCACTGCTTTTTTGAGCATGAAAGCGGGTCCCTGGGTGTTTGAGATGCCGGCCAACACACAGCGATACGAGTTGATGCCGTTCATGGATGCCTGGACAAATGTGTTTGCATCGCCTGGCACCAGAACCCTTGGCCAACAGGCTGCACGCTATTTATTGGTCGGTCCCAAGTGGCAAGGTGAGGTGCCACCTGGCATGACCCTTCTCAAATCTCCAACCGACATGGTGTGGCTGATTGGGCGAACGCAAACCAACGGCTCAGCAGACTATGCAACCGTGCACCAACTGCAAGAGCGACTTCAGCTGAAAAAGTTCAAAGTCGCCAATGCCGCCTTGACACAAGTGAACACCCCTCAAGCCCCATCAGATTGGCAGCACAGCAACTTGCCTTCTGTGCCGCCTGTGATTCAGATGCGCAACATGCGCACGTCCGATTTTTTTCAACGCATGATGGACTTGATGGTCAGCAACCCAGCTTCTGCAGACGATGCGCCCATTTTGAAACGCATGGCACAAGCGCATCTGGTGCCCGGTCAACCCGTCAATTTGAATGGGCTGGATCACGCCTGTTTTGCCTTGGGCCGCTGGCTAGCGGATATCAAGGTCCACAAAGTCTTGAATACCAAGTCGGCTGATGGCGCCTGGTCAACGCCGCCCTTGAACTTGGGCGCCTATGGCACCGACTACAACACACGTGCCGCCGTGGCCATGGTGGGTTTGGGCGCCAACCTGCCACAGGATGCGCTGTACCCCAACACCGCCTTGGACCAGCAAGGACAGCCACTGAAGGGGCAGCACCGTTACCGTTTGCATTTCAAGGCGACGCAACTGCCGCCAGTGAATGCTTTCTGGTCCATCACGGCGTATGGCCATGACGAGTTTTTGATTGCAAATCCGCTGAACAGATACGCGTTAGGCGATCGCGATCGTTTGCATTTCAACGCAGATGGCTCTCTGGACATTTGGATTCAAGCGCATGAACCTGCACAAGCGCATCAACGCACCAATTGGCTACCAGTCAAAGACAAGTCTGCATTTTTATTGAACGCACGCCTTTACTGGCCCAAGGAAGATGCCCTGCAAGGGACTTGGAAAATGCCTGCGCTTGAGCGCCTAGACTGACGCACGTCAGTTAACTTGCTTAGCAACCAAATAATGTGAAATGAGGGTGCGCAGAAAAGCCCGAATGTTGGGTGGGTTGGTGGGGCGACTTAAAGCCTGAAAACCGCCCGCAATGGCCAAATACAAAAGGGCAGCCAAATCACGCGCTTGGTTGGCATCTTTCACCAGCACCAAAAATTTGGATTGGAACAAATCCATGCGGTTGGCATCCACTTCCTGCAACAACTGCGCAGCCACCGGATGGTGGTGACTGAGGGCGCGCATAGCTTGTTCGAAGCGTAGATTCTCAAGCTCAGAGCCAGCCTGCAAAAAGGCAGCGTCCACCACCAAGTCGAGGTCTTTGAGCGCATCGCCACTTTGCTGCGATTTCAGTTTGGCATCCAATTCAAGCTGCGCCAACTTCCAGCGCATGAGCAAACTGCCTATCAGATCAGCATGGTCGGTGAAATGCCAATAGAAACTTCCGCGTGTGACCTTGAGCTTTTCGGCCAAGGTGAGCACTTTCACGTTGTCAAAGCCACCCGTCACAACGGCCTTGAAGGCTTCGTCCAGCCAATCATCCCGCGTGAGGCGTGTGGCTTCTGCCGATTGCAGCTTGTTCTTTGGATGTACTTGTTGAATGGCCATGTTCGTCATGCAGTATTTTGCAACACTCGCCAAAGGCTCTGAATTTGAGGCCGCTAGCGAAAACCCTAGACATGAATCATCTTTGCTGTGCTAGAGTGAATTGTCAATACACACGTGTACTGACTTACCCCCACATTTCTTGGAGACACCCATGATTCGTTCCATGCACAAAGCAACGCCTCGCCAGTTTGTTATGACCTCATTGCCATGGGTTTGCCTCCTTGCTTGTCAGTTCAGTGCACAAGCCGCTGAAAGTTACAAGCTGCGCCAAGCACCCGTCGGTGCATTTGGTGGCGAAATTGCGGCATCGGCCGACAATCCTGGTTTCTTTGGCACAGCCAGCCTCACGCAATTGCAAATTTACAAAATTGCCGACGCCACTGGCAACAACGTCACACCAGCGCCCATTGCGCCCATTCAATTGAATCCAGCACTGCCCTACAAAGTGGCATTCCCGACAGGCAGCTTGGCATTCAACCAAGATCAAACGCAACTGAATGTGGTCGGTGGTTATCTCACCGAAGGCAAGTATGGTGATGGCCACGTAGCATTTGCCATCAATGTGCCCTTCATTCAACAAAAGCGCACGTTTGTGGTAACTCAGCCTGCTGGCACGCTCACGCCTGCAGCCACAACCCCGCCTTTGAGTGCCGCCATCGTGGGCCAACTCAATGCGGGTGCCGCCATGGCCAACGCGCAGGTGCAAGCCAAAGTTTTGGCGGCGGGTGCCAACCAAAACATCGAAACTTCTGGCGTGGGTGACACCGAGCTGTCCACTGTTTGGGTGCGCCACGTTGATCGCCTCAAAGTGGCGGCAGGTGTGTCCTTGTTTGTGCCCACCGGCTCTTATGACAAAAACCGGGGTCCCAACCCAGGCTTTGGCAACTTCTACACACTGCGTCCCGGTGTGGCGGTAACTTACAACTTGAATCCCAAACACTCAGATGCAGCTTGGGATGCCGGCGTCACCGTGGCTGGCCGTGTGTCTTATGGCATCAACACACGCAACAAGGACACCGATTACAAAAGTGGCAACTTCATTTACAGCGAAGGTGGCATTGTGAAGGTCAATGGTGATTGGGCTTATGGCTTGAATGTGTTCTCCATTCAACAAATCTCCGATGACACTGGCTCAGGTGCCACGCTGGGTGGCAACCGATACAAAACCAATGGTGTCGGCCCCTTTGTCTCGTTCAAACTGCCTGGCAAAGACGCTGGTTTCAACTTGCAATACAGCGACAACTTCGGTGGCCGCAATGCCATTGTGGCCAAGTCACTGCAATTGCGATTTGTGAAGGCTTGGTAAGCCCTTCATTGAATCGACGACATGTCCTTTCGCAGTCTCAAAAGTTGGCTGATGCCCGTCATCAGCCAACGTTTTTTGTCTCGCGAAAGACTGTTGGCGCTGCGTCGCAAAGCAGAACATAAAAGACAATCTCAAAGTCGGCCGCATGTGCTGCACTTTTTTCACCAAGTCGACGATCCCTACTCTCAGTTGCTGGCACAGGCCATCCCACTTTTGAAGTCGCGCTATGCCGTGTCGATACTGCAGCATGTTGTGGGAGAGCCCGATGATTCTGCGGTGCCCGAACGCGACAAACTCAAAGCCTACAGCCAACTGGATGCTGCGCGCTTGGCATCTCACTATGGCATGCGTTGGCCAGAGGCTGCAGAGCCTGTCAACACACCCAAACCCACCCCAGAATCATTGCGCACGTCGCATCGCTTGCGCAAGACTTGGGGCCACTACCTCAGCGGTATGATTTATTACGAGGGTGAATGGTATTGGGGCATTGATCGTCTGCACCACCTTGAATCACGCCTGACTGACTTAGGGCTCTCAACGCACAAAAAGACACATCATCAAAAACGCATCCCCCCGCTTTTTGAAACACCTCAATACCAATCTCTTGCTAACGTGCCGGAAGGCACCAGCATTGATTTTTACTTTTCATTTCGAAGTCCCTACTCGGCCATCAGTGTGGCCCAGATTTTTGATTGGGCCAAAGCCAACCACGTTCAAGTGAACTTGAAATATGTGTTACCCATGGTGATGCGCGGCTTGCCTGTGCCTGTCGAAAAAAGAAAGTACATCAGTTTGGATGCCGCTCGCGAGGCGCGTCTTCAAAACGTGAAATTTGGTCGGGTCAACGACCCCGTTGGCAAGCCTACCGAACGCGGTTTGGCACTCATCCCTTTTGCCCAAATGCACCAACTGGCCGAGGCCTACATTCAGTCCTTCATGCAAGGCGTGTGGGCAGAAGGTTTGGATGCTGGTACCGACCCCCATTTGAAAACCATCGTAGAGCGTGCTGGCCTGAATTGGGAAGCGGCCAAAGACATCCTCAAAAGCAAAGCCAATGACACGCACTGGCGCGCAGTGGCAGAACAAAATAGACAAAGCATGCTGGCCCTGGGCCTGTGGGGCGTTCCCTCTTTCAGGTTCGAAGAAACAGCCGTGTGGGGCCAAGACCGCTTTTGGGTCATCGAAAAAGCCATGCATGCCAAGTTCGACGCAGCTTCACACACTTAAACCATGAATTTCTTGAGCAGTACCCGCCGCGCATGGCTCAGCATTTTTGCTGTGGTTTCACTCACCGTCTGTGCACCCATCTGGGCCAAACGTCCCAACATCGTGGTGCTGTTGGCCGATGATTGGGGCTACAGCGATGTGGGTGCATTTGGCAGCGAAATCAACACCCCACATTTAAACCAATTGGCACAGTCGGGTACGCGCTTCTCCAATTTTCACGTCAGTGCGTCATGTTCGCCAACGCGCTCGATGTTGCTCACGGGTGTTGACAATCACTTGAATGGTGTCGGCAACATGCGCGAGACCATTCCACAATCGCACGTGGGCCGCGCAGGCTATTTGAGCGTCTTGAACCAACGCGTGGTAACGGTGGCCAGTCTGTTGCAAGACCAAGGCTATCGCACCTACGCTGCTGGCAAATGGCATGTCGGCAAAGAGCCGCACAACTTGCCACCTGCCCGCGGCTTTGACCGCTCTTTGGTGATGGGCGACAGTGGCTCAGACAATTGGGAAACCGGCAAGCTGTATCTGGATTTGACCGACAAGGTGTATTGGTACGACAACGGCCGTGAAGCCCAAATGCCCAAGACCTTTTACTCGTCCGAGTTTTACGTCAGCAAAACGCTGGACTACTTGAAGACGGATGCCAAATCGGACAAGCCGTTTTTTGCATACTTGGCGTTTCAAGCCAATCACATTCCTGTTCAGGCGCCACAAGAATTCATCGACAAGTACAAAGGTCGGTACAACGCAGGGTGGGATGTGTTGCGCCAAGAGCGCCGCAACAAAGCCATCGAATTGGGCTTGGTGCCGGCCAACACGCCCATGGCCGCTTTGCCTGCAACACATGTGGCATGGGATTCGCTCAGCGCACAAGACCAAGCCTATCAAGCACGCCGCATGGAAGTTTATGCGGCCATGGCAGAGGCCATGGATTTCCACATTGGCCGCCTCATGGCGCACCTGAAGCAAACCGGTGAATACGACAACACCGTGTTTGTATTCATGTCTGACAACGGCGCAGAAGCTTCTGACCCTTACGCCTTGGCCGTGGGTCGTTGGTGGCTGGACCAACATTACAACCGTGACATCGATCGCCTCGGCAGCCCTGGCGCCTACAGCATCATTGGCCCCAACTGGGCGCGAGCAGCGACAGCCCCTTTGAACACGTACAAATTTTTTGCAGGAGAAGGCGGTATCAGGGTGCCATTGATCATCTCCGGTATCCCCACTGCGGCCAAACCCGTTGTCCAAAACAGCCTCACCCATGTCAGCGACATCGTGCCCACCTTGCTCGACTTGGCCGGTGTGCAACATCCAGGCACGTCCTACAAAGGGCAAACCATTTATCCACTCACAGGCCACAGTTTGCTGCCCATCATTGAAGGCAAAGCCACACGTGTGCGCGGCCCAGAGGAAGTTTTAGGGTATGAGCTGTCTGGCAACCGGGCCGTCTTCAAGGGCGACTACAAATTGCTCAGCAATTTAGCGCCTGTCGGTGATGGTCAATGGCATCTCTACAACATCGCCACAGATCCTGGTGAGACGCGCGATTTGCAACACGACATGCCCGAGCTGTTCCAAGGCATGCAAAACGATTACGCCAAATGGGCCAAGGTCAATGGTGTGCTGTCCATGCCCGAGGGTTACGACCCGATCCAACAGGTGATCATCAACTCCTTGGTGTTTGTGTATTGGCCTCGTTACCAATGGCATCTGGCAGGTTTGGGTGTATTGCTCTTGCTGAGCGGGGTGTGGCTATGGCGACGCAGGCGCTAAGCGGCTACTTTGACAGCCCGTGGCCTTGTGAAGATGCGGGTCCTGCACGGTTGCAATCACCGCACGCTGCAAAGGGTTTGGACATCAAGGCAAACGAAAGGCTGCACAGCACATCTCGTCGCACCCACCTTTCCACCATGACCGTGTTGGGCGCACCCGGCGAGGTTTTCTTGCTGACGCATTCTGTCCTTGGCGCGCACTTAGGCTTGGCCACCACCGCACAAGTTCAGTTGATTGACCCCATCACGCTGGCCACCCGCTGCCAATCGCCACGCTTGGCAGGTGGGCCCATGTGGCCGGGCGGCATGGCGGTTCTTGGCAACGGCCATGTGTTGGTGCTGTATGGTCGCTATGCGCATCTACTGAACAGGCAATGTGAATTGCTGCATTCCAAGCAACTTCCCATCAACGAGCCCTACAACAGCTTTGTGGTGTTGGCCAATGGCCTGGTGGTCACCAAAAACATCTCACCCACCACAACTGCGCGTTTAAGCGTGTTGCATCCCGACACACTTGAACAGGCAGCACCCTGCATTGACTGTGAAGAGCCCGCCATCGCCCGCCTGAGTGCACAAGGCAATACGGTGTACATGGTGGGCATCACGTGTGTGGTGCGTTACCACTGGGATGAAGCGAAATCAAGCTTGGTGAAAGATCCCACGTGGTCTTATCACTACTTGAAGGATTCAAAGCAAAGTTATGGCTGGGACATGGTGATCACGGCACATGATGCCTGGTTCATGGACAACGGCAAGCACAATTACCTCATCAGCATGTTGGGGGCTGGCAAAAATAAGGCACCCAACCGGTTGCACCGTGTCTCGCTCAGTGATTCAAATTCTCACCAGCACTGGGAAGTGAGCAGCGTCCAAGGCGGCGCCATTACCAATCCACCCTTGGTCGATGAAGCGCGGCAAATTGTGGTGGCGTTTGACTCGGCCAATCGTCATTTGCGCGCTTGGCGCATCATCCGAAACACAAGCCAAGACGGCTGCGTGGCCTTGCAAGACTTGTGGCACCTCACACAATTTGGCGCTGCCAGTCACATGCTGCTGTTTGCGGACACTGGCGAACTGTGTGTCAACGATTACCGGCGCTTTAACGAGCAAGTGGTTATTTTGGACATTGAAACCGGCCTAGAAAAATCGCGCACAAGCACAGGTGGCTTGATGCAAGGCGTGGTGTTTCCCAGTGCAGGCTGGCAACGCGACATTTATTGGTCCTCGATGGACCGTCTTACACGGATACACATCGCACCGCATGACTAAAACCATTCTCATCACAGGCGCCGGCACAGGCATTGGCAAAGACACGGCCTTTGCCTTGGCGCAGCGTGGTCACCAGGTATTGGCCACCACGCAAACAGAGGCGCAAGCTTTGACTTTGAAGCAAGCTGCGAGCGAACAAGGTCTGCGCTTGGAAGCCTTCAAACTGGACATCACCTTGGCAGAAGATCGTGCGTTGCTCTCGCAGCATGCCATCGATGTGTTGATCAACAACGCCGCCATGGGTGAATCTGGCTCTTTGGCCGAAGTGGACATGCAGCGCGTGCGCCAATTGTTTGAAGTCAATTTGTTTGCCACTTTAGAGCTCACGCAAGTGGCTTTGCGTCAAATGATTGAACGCGAAAGCGGCACCGTCTTGTTCATCAGCTCCATTGCGGGCCGTGTGCCCATGCCTTTTTTGATGCCCTACAGCATGAGCAAATTTGCGCTATCGGCTGCTGCTGCCGGCTTGCGCGCAGAGATGGACCAACTGAAGAAGAACGTTCACATTGCGGTCATTGAACCTGGCGCCATTCACACCGGCTTTAACCAAGCCATGACCGACAGCAAGTACGCATGGATGGGACCCTCATCTTATTTTTCGCACCAAGCTGAAGCCATGAAAAAGCAAGAGCGCATCACCTTCAATTGGCTTGAAGCCAAAACCACGCGCGGCATTGTGAATGCCATTGTGAATGCGTCTGAAGCCAAGAGGCCACGTCTGCGATACGTCGCACCTTGGATTCAAGGATTCGGTGTCCGTTTGGCCAGAATATTTGGAGTTTGAACATGCGAATGAAAAAAACCACCATCAGCTTGATGGTTCTCGGACTGTTGGCAGCGGGCTTGTACTTGGCACGCGCGCCCATCAGCTTGGCGATTGCCAAACGTGTAGCGGCTCAGCGCCTCAGCAGCGACCCGATGCGCGACCTGCCCGATGGTTTGCATGTGGCCATTTGTGGCGCAGGCTCACCCATGCCAGATGACAAGCGCGGCGGACCTTGCACACTGGTCATGGCGGGGAAACAAATGTTTGTGTTTGACAGTGGCAACACCAGCGCACGCAACATCAACAAGATGGGCTTCAACGCGGGCCTGATTGATGGCATTTTCATCACCCACTTTCACTCAGACCACATCGATGGCTTGGGTGAATTGCTTTTGCAACGTTGGGTGTCCAAACCCAACTCTGAACCCGTGCCAGTGTATGGACCTCCAGGCATCGACACCGTGGTCAACGGTTTCATGCAAGCCTACAGCCTAGATCGCGGCTATCGCGTGGCCCACCATGGCGATACGGTGTTGCCCAACAAAGGCTTCGGCGCCATTCCCAAATCGTTTGCCCTGCAAGACGACAAAGCCACGGTGGTATTTGAAAACGCCGACACACGCATCACCGCCTTCAGTGTGTCTCATGCACCCATCCATCCTGCGGTGGGATACCAAATTCGTTACAAAGATCGCGTCATGGTCATCAGTGGCGACACCACGCCTTCGGCCCACGTGGCGCGTGAAGCCCAAGGAGTGGACTTGCTGATCCACGAAGCCATGTCCACCGAATTAATGACTTTCCTGCAAGAAGGCGCCCACGAGGCCAAGCGCGAGAAGCTTGAACAACTCATGAAAGACATCGTCAACTACCACTCCACACCGCAAGAGGCCGCCACCATGGCCAACACAGCCAAGGTCAACTATTTGTTGCTCAACCATGTGGCACCGCCGCTGCCATTGCCCGGCTTGGTCGACGTGTTCTTGAAGGGCACGGCCGACATTTTCAAAGGCCCCATACAAGTGGCCAAAGATGGCGACCTGTTGAGCTTGCCGGCAGGCCAAAAAGTCATTCAATCCAGCAGCCGGTTTTAAAGGTATTTATGCGCCAACTTCCCGTCGTTCAAGACTTTCTTCGCACACCTGAAGAACGCTTTCAAAACCTGCCCGACTTTGCCTACCAGCCCCACTACACCCTCGTCGGCGGCTTGCGCGTGGCGCACATCGATGAAGGTCCACGCGATGGGCCCGTGGTATTGCTGATGCACGGCGAACCGGCTTGGTCTTTTTTGTATCGCAAAATGATTCCCGTTTTAGTCAGCGCGGGCTTTCGCGTGGTGGTGCCCGATCAGGTGGGCTTTGGCCGCTCAGACAAACCCGTCCACCGCAGCGACTACACCTATCACAACCACGTGCAGTGGATGAGCGCATGGCTTGAAGCACAAAACCTGAGTGGCATCACCCTCTTCTGCCAAGACTGGGGCTCACTGATTGGTTTGCGCATGGTGGCCGAAATGCCCGAGCGCTTTGACCGCATTGCCCTCAGCAATGGTGGCTTGCCCACGGGTAAGGAAAAAATCCCTACAGCGTTTCACATTTGGCGAGCATTTGCCATGTACAGCCCTTGGTTTCCCATCGGCAAAATTGTGCGAGCAGGTTGTGCGCAAGGGCTCAAGGATGACGCTGTAGCGGCCTACGATGCGCCTTACCCTAGCAGCCGTTACAAAGTAGGCGCTAGGGTGTTTCCCACATTGGTACCGATTGACCCCAGCAATCCTGCGCGTGAAGCCAACGAACAGGCGTGGGACATGTACAAAGCATGGACCAAACCCTTTATCACTTTGTTTTCTACACGCGACCCCGTGACCAAAGGTGGCGAAAAGATGTGGCAAAAGAATGTGCCTGGTGCAGCAGGACAAAACCACACCCTCATTCGCGGTGCGGGTCACTTTGTGCAAGAGGACAAAGGCGCAGAGGTGGCGCAGGCTTTGGTGGAATTTATTCGGGCGAACTAAGTCACGCCTCAATCAGTTTTTCAGAGGATTGACCTCATGGGCATTTTCGTGAGGTCAATTGCCGTAATAAACATACTCGTCGCCGGGCAGCATTTTTTGGCGCAGATTTTTGTCGATGGCAATGGCCGCTTCGGCCATGGAAGGCCAGCTTGGTTTCACTTGTGTGGCATTGAAGGCTTCTAATTCCTTCTTCATGCTGACCAATTTTTCTGGCTCTTTGGCCGCCAAGTTGTTTTTCTCAGTGGGGTCGATTGCCAAGTTGAAGAGCCAATCTTTTCTGGGATTTTGTGCCACTTGCAGCTTCCAATCGCCCTTGCGAATGACTTGGTAGGTGTCTGTTCGCCAGAACAAGGTGCGCTCTGGGCCTTTGTCGGCAGGCTTGCGCAACTGAGGCAATAGATTGATGCCGTCCATGGGGCGGTCGGTCGGTAATTTGGCGCCAGTGGCCCCTGCCACGGTTGCAAAAATGTCCATGTGATTCACAGTGAGTTGTGGTTTGACGCCCTTGGGAATGGCTGCAGGCCAACGCATGAACAAAGGCACGCGGATGCCCCCTTCAAAAAACGTGGCCTTCCATCCCCGATAAGGCTTGTTCAAATCTTGCAGACCCACGTAATGCGCACCGCCGTTGTCACTGGTAAAAATGACAAGCGTGTTGTCGTCCAAGCCTTTGTCACGAAGGGTTTGAAGCACACGGCCAATGTTCCGGTCTAGGTTACGAACCATGGCGGCATACACACGCAAGGTGTGGTCTTCGATGTGTGACAACGCCGCGTAATCTTCTTTGGTGGCTTGCAAAGGGGTGTGAGGCGCGGTGTAAGCCAGGTAAAGGAAGAAGGGTTGATGGCGGTTGGCCTCGATGGCTTTTTCGGCCTCGTCTGTCAGGTAATCGGTCACATAGCGCTTAGGCTTGAAAGCTTCTCCGCCATTGAAGTGCATGCCAAAGCTGCCGGCCGCCCATTGAAATTTGTCAATGATGTCAAACGACTGCTTCGAGTTGACCACATTGGGATCGTTCTCTGGCAAATAAAGTGAGCTGGCATGTTGAAACGACAAAGCTTCGTCAAAGCCGTGTACGTGTGATCTGAATTCAGGCGCATCGCCCAAGTGCCATTTGCCCACATGCAAGGTTCTATAGCCTTGCCCCTTCAGCAACTTGGCCAGCGTGATTTCTGAACGGGGCAAGCCCATGGTTTCGTATGGAATCAAATCCTTTTCGCGTTCAGCGTGATAGATCGAATCGTAGAGTTGATTGGGCCCCTTGTAATGGCCAATCACTTTCATGAAGTCTTTGGGCGTGGGCGTGAACTCAAAGCCAAACCGCGTGGGGTAACGACCCGTCATGATGGCGGCCCGCGAAGGTGCACACGTGGCGTTGCCCGAATAGCTGCTTTCAAAATTGGCGCCTTGTTGGGCCAAGCTGTTGATGTGAGGGGTGGGCACCGTGCCATTGGCCATGCCACCACCGTTCAGGGTGATGTCGTTGTAGCCCAAGTCGTCGGCCACAATCAATATCACGTTGGGAGGTTTGCGCTCGGAGCGGCCCTGAGGGTTGGCGACTGGTGCATTGGGCACGGCCCAAGTCACTTCTCTGTTGGGTGCATGTTCTTGACGCACAAAGATTTTGACCACCCACAACAACACTTCGGCTGAACCGCCTTTGGCGTAGAGCCCCCCTACCGCAAGCACCAATGCTGCAAGGACCAATCCCAGAAAAATACCAACTTTCTTCAGCATGAAAGGTCCTCAAAACTCAATACAGCAATGCATGAAAATATAGCAAACATGTTGCCTTTCAAGAAGCTCTCCAAAACCCTCGATCCTGCTGTTTTAATGAGCATGTTGCAAGAAAAAAGTCTTTGCAGTTTTTAGCAAAGGCTTTTGAACCAACTCAAAGAAATCAAAGCTTTGTTATTCAGCGGTGATCTTCTCGTCCTTCACAATTTTGGCCATGGCTGGAATTTCTGTTTTCACCCACTGCGCAAACTGCTCAGGCGTCATGCTGGATGGCTCTGCACCCAAAGTGACCAAACGCTCTTTCACATCGGGCAAAGCGGCAATCCGCTTAATTTCCGCATGCAACTTGTCGATGATGGGCTTGGGTGTACCAGCAGGCGCCAACAAGCCTTGAAAGCTACCGGTTAAGAAGCCTGGCAAGGATTCAGCCACCGTGGGTGTGTCTGGCATTTGTGCGTTGCGGGTCAGGCCCGACACCGCAATCAGTTTGATCTTGCCAGCTTTAACTTGTGGGTAAGTTGCCACCATGCCGTTGAACATCACATCCACTTGGCCACCCACCAAATCGGTGATGGCTTGCGCACCGCCCTTGTAAGGCACATAGCCCCACTCAATGCCATTGCGCTGTGCATACATCACGCCAGCCAAATGCGAAGCACTGCCCATGCCAGCTGCCACAGCGTAATTCAGTTTGCCTTTTTGCGCTTTGGCATAGGCCACCAACTCGGCGGGCGTGTTGGCTGGCACCTTGGTGCTTACTGCCAACAAGTGCGGTGAGTAAGCCACCATGGCCACTGGCGCAAAATCGTTGATGACATTGAAAGGCAATTTGAACAAGGCGGGGCTGATCACCAAGTTGCCCACATCCATCAACACCAAGGTGTAACCATCGGGTGCGGACTTGGCAACTTGGTCTGCGCCCAAGTTGCCACTGGCGCCGGGACGGTTTTCGACCACCACGGGCTGCCCCCAATTTTCTGTCATTTTTTGACCAAAGATTCGGGCCAACACATCGGAGGTACCGCCTGCAGGAAAGGGCACCACAATTTTGATGGGTTTCGATGGAAAGCCAGCAGCGGTTTGTGCGAAGGCTATTCCGCTGAACAGCATTGCCACCGCCGAAGTGAATACAACAAAAGATTTTTTGATCATGACAGACAACTTTCCTTGAGTACGACAGCAGGCCACAATGCGCTTGGCCTTTCTATTTTTCTAAACAACTGATGTCAATCCGCTTTGATATTGCGCGATTGAATCAACTTGGCCCAACGCGTAAATTCAGCGGCCTGATAAGCGGTGAACTGCTCAGGTGTGTTGGCCACAATCTCAAATCCCAACTCCAACAATTTAGGTTTCACAGCAGGGTCATTCAATCCCGCTACGATGGCGGAATACAACTTAGCTTTCACGTCGGCTGGAATGCCTTTAGGTGCCGCAATAGCCTGCCATGAATACACATTGGCCTCTTTAATGCCCAACTCTTCCAAAGAAGGTACGGCTGGCAACAAAGGTGAACGTTTGGCACTGGTAATAGACAGTGCGCGCAACTTGCCAGCCAATATTTGCGGCATGGCCGTATTGATGTTCATAAAAGAGCCATCCACTTGCGCCCCCAATAAATCGGTCATGACGGGGCCGCCGCCTTTGTAGGGCACGTGAATGCCCGTGGTTCCTGTTTGTTGCCAAAACAATTCTGCTGTTAGGTGATCGCTGCTGCCATTACCCGAGGAGGCCAAGGTGAACTTGTTAGGGTTGGCTTTTTGAAACGCGATCACATCGGCCATCGATTTGTGTGGCGAAATGGCAGGTACCACCAACACATTCGGCGCTTGGACCGCAATGGTGATGTAGTCAAAATCTTTAAGTGCGTCGTAAGGTACTTTGGCCATCAGGTGCGGCGCAATGACAAAAGGACCTAATGAGGAAACAAACAAAGTGTGGCCATCGGGTGCCGCTCGTGTGACAAAACCAGCGCCAATGGTGCCAGTTGCACCCGCTTTGTTGTCGATGATGAAGGTACCGCCAAGCTTTTCTTGCAGCTTCGGAGCCAATGTACGTGCAATCAGGTCGGTGGACCCGCCGGGTGGAAAAGGCACCACCAATGAAACCGTTTTATCGGGCCACGCCATGGCACCTGTGACACACACAGCGGTCATCAAACCTGTCAGTAATTTTTTCATGGTTGTCTCCTTATTTATTAAGTAATTGGCGCTGGATTGAACAGCACCAATGCGTTGTGTAACTTCCAATGCTCGGCCCATGTTTTGCAACCACTGGCCACATCCAAAAGCAGTTGGAACAACTCCCAACCGCCCTCTTCAATGCTGATGTCGCCATCGGCCACGCGGCCTGCATTCAAGTCCATCAAATCGTGCCAACGCTTGGCCAAGTCTGTGCGTGTGGCCACTTTGACCACGGGACACGCTTGCAAACCATAAGGTGTGCCACGGCCCGTGGTGAATACATGGACATTCATACCCGCTGCCAATTGGAGCGTGCCGCAAATGAAATCACTGGCGGGCGTTGCCGCAAAGACCAAGCCTTTTTGCGACGGCTTGAGTTTCTCGCCAGGTGACAAAACATGCTGAATGGGCAAGCTGCCACTTTTCACAATCGAGCCCATGGCTTTTTCAACAATGTTGGACAAGCCGCCCGCTTTGTTGCCTGGCGTGGTGTTGGCGCTGCGATCGGCTTGGCCTCGTTCTAAATAGCGGTCGTACCAATCGAGTTCTCGCACAATACTTTGCGCAACTTCTGGGGTACTGGCTCGGTGTGTGAGCTGCTCGACGGCATCGCGTACTTCGGTGTTTTCGCTGAACATGATGGTGGCGCCAGCGCGCACCAACAAGTCAGCAGCAAAACCCACAATGGGATTGGCAGTGACGCCAGAGAAGGCATCGCTGCCACCGCACTGCACACCCACCACCAGTTCGCTTGCAGGCACTGTCTCTCGACGTCTGGCATTGAGGCGTTCCAAATGCGGCTTGGCTCCCGCTACGATGTGCTGCAACATCGACATGAAGCCCACGTGCTGATCGTCTTGCAGGCAAATGGAATCGGGCCCATCTGTAACTGCGCGATCATCGACCAATGTAAAACTCCCTGGGGGCAACAAGCGCTGCGGTGGCAATTTTTCACAACCCAAGCTGATCACAAACACTTCATTGCCAAAGTTGGGGTTGAGACTGATGTTGCGTAAGGTGCGAATGGGGATGACGGCATCGGGTGCATCAATGGCCACGCCACATCCGTAAGTGTGTTCAATGCCCACCACGTCGTCGACGTTGGGGTACATCGGCAACAACTCTTCTTTGATTTTTTGTACCGCCAAAGACACCACACCGGCCACACACTGAACCGTGGTGGTAACGGCCAAAATATTGCGCGTACCTACAGAGCCATCTGGATTGCGAAAGCCCTCAAAGGTATAGCCTGTCAATGGTGCCAAGGCTGGCTGCGGTGCTGTGGCCATGGGCAAATTTTGGAAGTCTCTTGCAGCAGGCATGTCAAGCAAACGCTCGTGCACCCAGCTGCCAGCAGGAATGTCGACTTTGGCAATACCCACTTTGACGTTGTATCGCAACACAGTTTGACCCGCCGCAATATCGACCAAGGCAACTTTGTGACCTTGCGGGATGGCATTCAACAATACCAACGCATCGGTACTCAGGCCCTTTTGAACCTGATCGCCCGCCTTCAAGCCGCCCGCCGTCACCACAATGGCAACGTTGTCGGCGGGGTGCATGGCAATGGTGGGGTGCAGTGCGATGGTCACAGGGTAAATATCAACTTGTCGTACAAGTAGAATTATGTAATCCTTCACGCCAATTGGACTCAGTACTTACCCGATGACCTTCACAATCGCCACCTTAGATGAGCCTCGCAAAGCACGCAGCCTAGGCCTAGATCTGGTTGACAAACTCACTGCAGACATGCGAATGGGTCGCCTTCAAGCTGGCGAAAAATTACCCAGTGAGGCAGAAATCATGAAGCAGTTTGGCGTCAGCCGAACCGTGGTGCGCGAAGCCTTGTCCAAGCTTCAAGCCGCACAGATGGTTGAAACCCGTCACGGCATTGGCACATTTGTCTTGCCACAAAACAGCGCGCCTTCGTTTCAAATTAGCCCACATCAACTTGGCACTTTGCATGAAGTGATTGCCTTACTGGAGTTTAGGATCAGCATTGAAACAGAGGCTTCTGCTTTGGCCTCTCAGAGGAGAAATTCTGAAAATTTGGCAGCAATGCAAGACGCCATGGAGGCGTTTGCCAATGCCATTGAAGCGGGCCGCGATGCTGTACAAGCCGATTTCAGATTTCACCAAGAAATTGCGCACGCTACGCACAACAAACATTTTCAAGACCTGATGCACTCCCTTGGAACAGGTGCCATTCCACGCGGTAGGTTGCAAAACACTTTGCCCTTAGACGCCAATCGTCTGGCGTACTTGCGACGTGTGCATCAAGAGCACGAAAGCATTTTCAACGCTATTGCGGCGCAAGACCCAGAAGCGGCTCGCGCCGCCATGCGCACGCATTTATCCAACAGCCGCGATCGCTTGAAGAAAAGCGCGCGACTCCCAAACTGAACAACTGGCCCATCTAGGGTTTTGCCGATTTCGAATACACGACTCAAGTTGTACGATGACTCAAAGTGGAATTTTTTGCACCATGACACACACCAACCTCACGCCCACCATCACCCAGTTACGCGTCATCCCCGTGGCGGGTCGAGACAGCATGTTGTTGAATCTCAGTGGCGCCCACGGACCTTTCTTCACACGTAACATCCTGATACTGACCGACTCCAGCGGCAACACCGGCATTGGCGAAGTGCCTGGCGGTGAAAAGATTCGCAAGACGCTTGAAGACGCACGCCCATGGGTAGAAGGCCAAAGCATTGGCAATGCCAAAAACTTGCTCAACAGTCTTCAACAGAAATTTGCGGACCGCGATGCGGGTGGCCGCGGCAACCAAACCTTTGACTTGCGGGTCGCCATCCACGCCGTCACAGCCATTGAAAGCGCCTTGTTAGATTTGCTAGGCCAACATTTAGGCGTGCCAGTGGCCGCTTTGCTAGGCGAAGGCCAGCAACGCTCGCAAGTTCAGGTCTTGGGCTATTTGTTCTACATTGCCGACCGCCTCAAAACTGACTTGCCCTACAACAGCGAGCCCGATGCCAACAACGATTGGCAACGCTTGCGCCACGAAGCCGCAATGACCCCAGAAGCCATTGTGCGTTTGGCCCAAGCTGCGCAAGACCGTTACGGTTTCCAAGACTTCAAACTCAAAGGCGGCGCCATTCGTGCTGAAGAAGAAGTTGAAGCCATTGTGGCCTTGCATGAAAGATTTCCTGAAGCGCGCATCACGCTCGATCCCAATGGCGGTTGGTTGCTCAAAGACGCCATTCGTTTGCTGCGCGATCATCGCAACACCATGGCCTACGCCGAAGACCCGTGCGGTGCAGAAGGTGTTTTTTCTGGCCGGGAGGTCATGGCCGAATTCAAGCGCGCCACGGGCTTGCCCACCGCCACCAACATGGTGGCCACCGACTGGCGCGAAATGGCGCACAGCATTCAATTGCAGTCCGTTGACATTCCCTTGGCCGACCCCCACTTCTGGACCCTTCAAGGCTCCGTACGTGTAGCGCAGTTGTGCCAAATGTACGACCTCACCTGGGGCTCACACTCTAACAACCACTTTGATGTTTCTTTGGCCATGTTCACGCACTGCGCTGCGGCCGCCCCCGGCAAAGTGACTGCCATTGACACGCATTGGATCTGGCAAGACGGTCAGTACCTGACACAAGAGCCGCTACAAATTAAAGGCGGGATGATCGATGTACCCACAGCGCCGGGCTTGGGCGTCAAGCTCAACATGGATGCTGTGGAAGCGGCACATCAACTTTATTTGCAGCACGGTTTGGGCGCACGCAATGATGCCATGGCCATGCAATATCTCATCCCCGGCTGGACTTTCAATCCCAAAATGCCAGCCATGGTTCGATGAATTTCAATCTACAAACTCTGACCGAATAACACCATGCAAAGCATTCACAACAACTTCAAGCACGCCATTCAAAACGGCCAAAAACAAATTGGCCTGTGGTCCCATTTGTGCAGCCCCATCAGCATTGAAATCTTGGCCCATTGCGGTTACGACTGGTTGCTGCTTGACATGGAGCACTCCCCCAACGACATCAGCGAAATTTTGGCGCAACTGCAAGCCATGAAGGGCGGCACCGCCACGCCCATCGTACGGCCTCCATGGAACGACATGGTGACTTTCAAACGCCTGCTCGACATCGGTGTGCAAAACTTGCTGGTTCCCTATATTCAAACGGCAGAAGAGGCGCGCGCTGCTGTCTCTTACACCCGCTACCCACCGCACGGCGTGCGCGGTTATGCCGGTGCCCCACGCGCCAGCAATTACGGCCGCGTGAAAGACTACGCACACCTCAACGCCAATGAGTTGTGCTTGCTGCTGCAAGTCGAAACGCTTCAAGGTTTGGACAATTTAGAAGCCATTGCCAACGTGGAAGGCGTGGACGGCGTCTTCATTGGCCCCGGTGATTTGTCTGCCGCATTGGGCCATTTGGGCAACCCCAAACACCCCGACGTGTTGAAAGTGATCGA
The DNA here is from genome assembly GCA_024642215.1 of Limnohabitans sp. Classification (GTDB taxonomy): domain Bacteria; phylum Pseudomonadota; class Gammaproteobacteria; order Burkholderiales; family Burkholderiaceae_C; genus Limnohabitans_A. The sequence goes on along the minus strand of JAHEBO010000034.1, from coordinate 740 downwards.
CCAAGCCATTGCACGCATCAAAGCCTGCGGCAAAGCGGCTGGTATCCTCACGGGTGATGTTGCCTTGGCCAAACACTATGTGGCCCAAGGCTGCTTGTTTGTCGCGGTAGGCGCCGATCAAAACGTGCTGCGCGACAGTGCCACTGCCTTGGTGCAAGGTTTCAAAGACTGATCACTGCCCACTTCGCTAGGACCGCCAACATGCTCAAAACCAAAGCTTCCCCACTCACTTTCCCCAGACTGTTGTTGACAGGTGCAGCAGGACAATTGGGCCAAGAGATGCGGCCGCGTCTCAAAGCGTATTGCGATGTGCTGCGTGTCAGTGATCAAAAAAATCTGGGCCATGCGAACTCCGGCGAAGAAGTGTGCATGGCCGATTTGGCCAATGCGGCTGAGATGCAAAGCTTGCTCACTGGCGTCGATGCCGTTGTTCACTTGGGCGGCATTTCCACCGAGCAAGCCTGGGAACCCATTTTGGCCAGCAACATTGTGGGCATGGTGAACTTGTACGAAGCCGCAAGGCTGCAAGGCACTCGGCGCATCGTGTTTGCCAGCTCCAATCACGTCACGGGCTTCTACAGGCAAGACGAAGTCATTGACACCCAGAAGCCGCCCAAGCCCGATGGCTTTTATGGTTTGTCCAAAGCCTTTGGTGAAGACTTGGCAGAAATGTATTGGGCCCGCTGGGGCATCGAAACCGTCAGCATTCGCATTGGCTCTGCACTCCCCGCCCCCAAAGA
>JAHEBO010000084.1 GCA_024642215.1 Limnohabitans sp. | reverse complement strand
CGTTTTTAGCGTCGAGTTGTGCCAGGTGGCTGTACCCACTTAGCTCCCCCGCTTTGATGGCCATGTAAAAGTGTGCAGCAGCTTTGTTTGGGTTGGATTTCCAGCACAGCCTGCCAAGCCCCGAGGTTGACCTTCCAAATCCGAACGACAGGCATCCAGAACCAGAAGATGCAAGCGCACACGCTCGCGCGTCAGGTCATCAATATAGGGCGTAATGACAATAGCACGGTCTTGAAGCACCTGCCTAGTAATGGCACCACTGAACTGCGCACCAAAGTCCCGTGGAATGAAATAGTTGTGCCCGGCGTTCTCGACACCATGCCCGGAGAAATAGATCAGACTGATGTCTCCACTACGCAGCGAAGCGCTGTAGGCCTCGTCGCGTGCGCCAAAGGCGTCTTCGGCGGCCAAGTCCAGCGTGGTGGCAAAGCCCGCGGCCTGGCCGTCCAGGGCGGCTTCGACCTTGGGGAAGATGTTGTCATAGCCGCCATGCAGGTAGGACAAGGTGCCCGAGTCGAGCGGTTTGCCTTCGGGCGTGGTGACTTTGTAGGCGATGGTGACGGCGGTGTCTTTGGCGATGTTCATGGTGTGGATTGGCCAGGCGGCAACTCAGGTGGAGGGCAAGGGTGAATGCCCCGATTGTCCCCCAAGTCCCAGGCTGTTAGGCTGCACGCATGATCGACCTCTACACCGCCGCCACGCCCAACGGGCACAAAGTTTCCATCGCGCTCGAAGAGCTGGCGCTGCCCTACACCCTCAAGGTGTTGGACTTGTCCAAGGGCGAGCAAAAGCTGCCCGACTTTCTGGCCATTTGCCCCAATGGCCGCATTCCGGCCATCGTGGACCGAGAGGCCGACGACTTTGCGGTCTTCGAGTCGGGTGCTTGCCTGATGTATCTGGCCGAAAAAACCGGCCGCCTCATGCCCACCGACGCCAAAGGCCGCTCGCGCGTGCTGCAGTGGCTGATGTTCCAGATGGGCGGCATCGGGCCGATGATGGGGCAGGCCAATGTGTTTTTCCGCTACTTTCCAGAAAAGATCCAGCCCGCGATTGACCGCTACCAAGGCGAGAGCAAGCGCCTGTTCACGGTGCTCGACAGCCACCTGAAAGACCACGAATTTTTGGCGGGCGACTATTCGATCGCCGACATCGCCAACTGGGCCTGGGTGCGCACGCACCGCTGGTCTGGTGTGGAGGTCGACGACTTGCCGCACCTCAAGCGCTGGATGGACGTGATCCGGCAGCGCCCTGCGGTGCTGCGCGGCATCGAGGCGCCGCCGTCGCGCATCAACTTGAACAAAGACGGTGACGATGCCGCCAAAAGGTTTTCTGAAGAAGCCCGCAAGATGGTGGAGATGGGCAAGCCACAAGCGACGCAGCCCACACAGCACAAGGACAAACCATGAAGCTCTACACCGCCCACCGCGCCCCCAGCCCTCGCCGGGTCTTGATGTTTTTGGTCGAAAAAAACATCACCGGCATCGAGATGGTCAACATGGACTTGAACGGTGGCGAGCACCGCCAACCCGAGTATCTGGCCAAGAGCCCGCTGGCCAAAGTGCCCGCGCTGGAGCTGGACGATGGCCGTGTGATCACCGAGACGCGGGCGATTTGCACTTTGCTGGAAGGCCGTTACCCCGAGCCCAACTTGATGGGCGTGGATGGCGATGAGCGCGGCTTCATTGAGATGGCCGACCGTCAGGTGGAGCTGTATTTGCTGGGCGGCATTGCCAACGCGATCCGCCACAGCCACCCGGGGCTGGCTGCTCTTGAGAAGCCTCAGTTCCCCGATTTCGGCCGCTCGCAGGCCGAGAAGGTGCGCGAAGTGGCTCGGGGTTTTGATTCGCGCCTGCAAAGCCAGCCCTGGATCGCGGGCGATCGCTTCACCATCGCGGACATCACCGCGTTTTGTGCGCTGGAGTTTGCGCGCGGCTTGCTGAAGTTTGTGCCGGGTGACGAAGGCATGAGCGCCTTGCAAGCTTGGCGCGACCGCATGAACGAGCGGCCCAGCGCCAAGGTGTAGCGGCACTGGATGGCCACGCTGCGCTCGCAATGACGGGATGGGATTGCCACGCTGCGCTCGCAATGACGGCACTGGATGGCCACGCTGCGCTCGCCATGACGTTTTCGTAGGAGCCGCACCCCGTGCGCGATGGCGGGGTGAACCCAGCCCCATCGCGCGCAGGGCGCTGCTTCCACAAAACCCCAGTGGCCGCTTGGCTTAACTGAACACGCCGCCGTAGTCCTTGCGCAGGTCGTTCTTTTGCACCTTGCCGGTGCCGCCCACGGGCAGGGATTCGAGGAACACCACATCGTCGGGCACCCACCACTTGGCGACTTTGGTGGCCAGGAAGTCGAGGATTTCCTGCTTTTCGACGCTTTGCCCGGGCTTGCGCACGATGAACAGCAGCGGGCGCTCGTCCCATTTAGGGTGCTTGACGCCAATGACGGCGGCCATGGCCACAGCGGGGTGACCCACGGCAGCGTTTTCCAGGTCGATCGAGCTGATCCACTCGCCGCCGGTCTTGATCACGTCTTTGGTGCGGTCGCGGATCTGCATGGTGCCGTGCGCATCGATGGTGGCGATGTCGCCCGTGGGGAACCAGCCGTCGACCAGCGCGGTTTTCTCGGCCTTGAAGTAACGCTCCACGATCCACTGGCCGCGCACCATCAACTCGCCTTGCGAGGTGCCATCGCGGGGCATGTCACGGCCGTTTTCATCGACGATCTTGATCTCGATGCCTGAGACGGTTTTGCCTTGCTTGGCCACGATGGCGTGCTGTTCGGCAGCGGGCTTGAGGCGGTCGGCGCGGCTCAGGTTGCTCATGGTGGCGACAGCCGTGGTCTCGGTCATGCCCCAGCCGTGGCGCACTTCCACGCCATAGTTGTCCATGAATTTGGCGATCAGCGCCATGGGCATGGCCGAGCCACCCACGCAGGTGCGCTTCATGTGGCCAAAGCGCAAGTTGTTTTGCTCGACATGCTGGATCAGGCCCATCCAGATGGTGGGCACGCCCGCACTGATGGTGACTTGCTCGGTGTCCATCAACTCAAACAGGCTTGGGCCGTCGAGCTTGGGGCCGGGCAAGACCAGCTTGGTGCCCGCCACCAGCGCGGCGTAGGGAATGCACCAGGCGTTGATGTGGAACATCGGCACCACGGGCAAGATGGTCTCTTGCGTGGACAGGCCCAGCACATCGGGCATGCAAGCGGTGGTGGCGTTCATCACGATGGCGCGTTGTGTGTACAGCACGCCCTTGGGGTTGCCCGTGGTGCCCGAGGTGTAGCAAAGCGCCGCGCCGGTTTGCTCGTCCAGCTCGGGCCAGTTGAAGCTGTCACTGTGCCCGGTGATCAGGCCTTCGTAATTCATCACGTTGGCCACGCCCTCAATGGCGGGCGTGTTGGCCGCGTCGGCCAAGCAGACCCATGCGCGAACCTTGGGGCAATGCGCGGCAATGCCTTTGACCAGCGGCGCGAAGGTGGCGTCAAACAGCACCACCTCGTCTTCGGCGTGGTTGATCACATAGATCAGCTGTTGCGGGTGCAGGCGCGGGTTGCAGGTGTGCATGACCATGCCGCTGCCCGAGACGGCGTAATACGCCTCCAGGTGGCGGTGGTTGTTCCAGGCGATCGAGCCAACCGCGCTGCCGGCCTTCAGCCCCATCTGGGCCAGTGCGTTGGCCAGCTGGCGTGCGCGCTTGGCCGCATCGGCGTAGGTGTAGCGGTGCAGCGGGCCGTGCGTTTCGCGCGAGACGATTTCTTGGTCACCGAACTGCGCAGCGCCGTGTTCGAGGATGCCCGAAATGAGCAGGGGGCGGTTCATCATGAGGCCGGGTTGGGGCATGGTTTTGTCTCCTGGAGATGTGTTTTAAATACGAGGCTCGGCCGCAACGATAACAGCTTGTGTCATCACATTTGCAGGTTGTGCTCGAGTATTAACGCCCCTCGTTTTGAAATGCGAAAGGGTTTGAAAACAGCCCTCAGATCACATAACCGCCGTTGGGGCTGATGACCTGCCCCACCAGGTAATGGTCTTGCGCCGCCAAAAACACGGCCACATTGGCGTATTCCTCGGGACGCCCCAAACGCCCACTGGGCACCATCTGGTACAGGCTGTTTTTTTGGATTTCGGTCGCTGTGTCCAGGTAGGACTCGAACGGTGGCGTGAGCACGCCGCCGCAGGCAATGGCGTTGACATAGATGTTGGCCCCGGCCACATCGAGCGCCGTGGTTTTCGTCAGGCTGATGACGCCCGCCTTGGTGGCCGAATAGCCCGGGCTGTGCGTGCTGCCTGCACCCAGCCCGGCAATCGACGCGATGTTGATGATGCGGCCGGACTTTTGGGGCTGCATGAAGCGCAAGGCCGCACGGGTGCAATAAAACACCCCGTGCATGTTGACGCCCCACCACTTGAGCCAGTCTTCATCGGACAAAGAGGCGACGATGCCCAAGGCCTGGCGGGGCATGGGCGTCGTCATGTAGGCGTAGTGCAGGTTGCGGCGTTCGGTCTCGGCGGGCGAGTTGGGGATGCGCGCCGCGTTGTTGACCAGCACATCCACCGTGCCAAAGCGCTGCCCTGCCTGGGCAAACATGTTGTCGACAGCCGCGCTGCTGGATACATCGCACTCCAGCGCGAGGCAGTCTGCACCCAATGATTGCACTGCGGCTTGTGTGGCGTGCAGGGCGTCCATGTTCACATCGCAGATGACCAGTGATGCGCCCTGCCTGGCCATGGCTTGCGCGATGGTGCCGCCCAGGCCCAGCCCTGCCCCGGTGACCAGCACCACTTTGCCTTGCAGTTGCATGCTGTTTTACTCGGGCTTGTAGTTGACCGACTTGAGCATGGCGCCCACGGACTCGTAGTCTTCTTGCAGGTTTTTGGCCATTTGCTCGGGCGTGGGTGGGGTTTGGGTGTTCACGTTCAGACCCACGGCCAACAGGCGGTCGCGCACGGCCGGTGTGGCCAGTGCCTTGAGGGCTTCTTCGCGGATGCGTTTTAACGCGGCATCGGGGTGGCCGGGCACAGCCCACAAGCCCAGCCATGCGGTACGGGTCATGTCCTTGAAGCCCAATTCGGCCATGGTTGGCACATCAGGCAAAGCATGCGAACGCTGTGGTGACGTGACGGCGAATGCGCGCAATTTCCCACCTTTGATGTTGGGCACCGAGGTGGGCAAGCCGTCAAACATGAACTGGACCGATCCGCCCATCACGTCTTGCAATGCGGGGGGTGAGCCTTTGTAGCCCACATGGTTCATGTCCAGGCCTGCCAGCTTGTTGAGTTGCAAACCCAGCACATGCGACAGGGTGCCTGGCGTGTAGGACGCAAAGTTGATCTTGCCCGGATTGGCTTTGACGTAAGCGATCATTTCCTTGAGGTCTTTGGGCGGCAGCGAGGCGTTGCCGACCAGCACCAGGCCGCTGCCTGCCAACTCCACCAAAGGCTTGAGGTCCTTGAAGGGGTCGTATTTGGGCTTGATCGAGTAAGGCAGCTCGGTCACCAGCGCGTTGACCGACAGCAGATAGGTGTGCCCATCCTTGGGGGCTGACAGCATGGCGTCCATGGCGATCGCGCCGCCCGCACCCGGTTTGTTGTCCACCACCACCGGCTGGCCCATGCTGGTGGACATGGCGTTGCCCACCAGGCGGGCAATGATGTCGGCGGTGCCGCCTGCGGGCGCGCCTACCACGATCTTGATGGGGCGGTCGGACAGCGGCTGCGCTTGCACGCCGAGGCTGAAAGCACTGAGCGCCAGCCCCAATGAAAGCAGTGCGCGGCGGGGTGCAAATGAAGGGCGTGTGGTGGTGTTCATGTTTGTCTCCTGTGTGTTGGGGGTCGGGATCAGGCGGTCTGGAAGTGTCGCACCGGGGTGCCGCGCTCGCCGGGGCGGCGGTTGGGGGCATAGCCCAAGCGCGCCAGGGTTTCGTCGGTGTCTTTGTAAAACTGGCCGATCTGGTAAATCTCGCGGGCTTCATCGCCGTTGGCAATGTCGCGGTTCAGCAGTCGCGCCTGCCTGACCATGTGCTCAACCTGTTGCACCGAAGTCATGCGTTCGCGGTGGGGGCCATTGAGGGTGTCTTCGATGCCGCAGCGCACATGCAAACCCAAGGCAATCGCCATGGCGGTCATGGGGTAGACATGGCGGTTCAGGGTTTCAAGGGTCAGCACAGCACCATCGGGCACACGGCGCACAAATTCCAGCATGTCGGCCGGGTTCAGTCCAGCCACGCTGCCGCCGATGGCGACGTAATTCAATATCAAGGGGCCGCAGTAGTGCCCACGGCGGATCAGGCGCTCGACCGATTCGAGCTGGTGGATGTGCCCCAGCATGAAGTGCGGCTGAATGCCTGCGGCCACCAGGCGGCGAATGTGTTCGCGGTGCCAGCTGGGGTTGGACGGCACGACCATGTCTTCATAAGCCGCCTGCAGTTGCGGGTTCTCGAAAGAGGTGCCGGTGAAGTCGCCGTCCATCATCAGGTCCATGATGTTCATCTGGCTGGTGTTCACGGCCACCGTGACCTGGTCCGGCTTGGGGTCCAGATCGGCCAGCATGTGCCGGGTGTCGTCTGACAGCCATTTGGCGGCCTGGCCGTCGTCTTCGGGGGCAAAAGAAATCGAGCCACCGACCTGCAGCACCATTTTGGGCACCGCCTTGCGCAGGCGGGCCAGCATCTCGTTGAACATCGACAGGCGTTTGCTGCCTTTGCCATCGGCTTCGCGCACATGCACATGCAGCACGGTGGCGCCCGCGTTGTAGCAATCGACCGCTTTCTGGATTTGGTCATCCATCGTGACCGCGATGTCATCGCTGTCGCCGGGCACCCATTGGGGGCCATAAGGCGCGACCTGGATCACGAGTTTTTGCTGGTTTTCGGGCAAGAGGGAATCGTCAAGAAAATGCATGGGTGGGTGACCTTTTTAAAGATTCAGGTGGGGTTTGTGGTTTGACGGGCTGCGACTTCTTCAAGCAGGATGGGCGCTCCCATGCTCATGGTGTGAACGCCCAGCACCGAGGTCAACTGCAGTACGGCTGCGATTTCTTCCTTTGTCACGCCCAGCTCCAGGGCTTTTCGGATGTGTGTCCGCACGCCGGGGGCGTACATGTGAGTGCAGGATGCGTCTACGGCAATCGCAATCAACTCGAAAGTCTTGGGGTCGAGCATATGTTTGCCATGCAGCCCCATGTTCAAAAACTTTTCCATCCAGACCTTGTCGACTTCTGCGATCGGGTCCCAGTTGGGGTTCCAGTGGCCGTTGGCATGCAGGGCATCGCTGATGGGCGTTGGGGGCAAATTGGCGGTGTTGGGCGTGGACATGTGCGTGTGTGGCGTTTTGAAACTGCAGCCATTATTCAAAAAACGGGGACATGCCAATTGACAAAACGGGACATTGACTTACCATTTTGGGACTTTACGGGAATCCCCTATGTCCACCCTGATCCGCAGTGCCAGCTTGACCAATTTCACAGAAATTGCGCAGCAATGCGGCCTGGAGCCGCTGACGCTGGTGCGCGCCGTGGGTTTGCCTGCCAAATGCCTGAGCGATCCGGACTTGAAGATCGACACCAACGCGGTGGTGCGGCTGCTGGAGATGGCAGCCCGCGAAGCGGCAGAGCCCGCATTCGGCCTGCGCATGGGCGAGTCGCGCAGGTTGTCCAATCTGGGGCCTTTGGGCTTGCTGCTGCGCGACGAGCCCACTTTGCGCCATGCGCTCGATGCCATCGTTCGCCACATCCGTGTGCACAACGAAGCCCTGGTGATTCGGATCGAAGAAGCGGACACGCTGGTCCTGATTCGCGAGGAGTTCGCGATGGACCTTTCCGAATCACGGCGGCAGGCGGCGGAGTTGGCCATGGCCGTGACCTACCGCATCTTGAGCCTGTTCATGGGTGCAGCATGGCGGCCCCGCCTGGTTTGCTTCTCTCACGCAGCGCCCGCCAATCGCGCGACACACCACCGTGTGTTTGGCGACCAAGTGGCGTTCAACCACGAGTTCAATGGCTTGATGTGCAGCCAGTCAGACCTGGACCAGCCCAACCCCAGCGCCGACCCGGTGATGGCGCGCTATGCGCAGGAGTTGGTGGCATCCAAAGCAGTGGATGCGCCTTCTTTCACGCACCAGGTTCAGCATTTGATTTTGTTGTTGCTTCCCTTGGGGCAGTGCACCGCCGATGTGGTGGCGCAGCATCTCGGCTGTGATCGCCGCACCATCACCCGACGACTCGCGGCAGAAAACAAGGGCTTCCATCAGCTGGTCGATGACCATCGCCGCCGCATTGTGGGCCAATACCTGCAAGACAAATCCAGACCGCTGGCCCAGGTGTCTAGCCTGTTGGGGTTTTCCGCACTCAGCGCGTTTTCGCGTTGGTACCGAGATCAGTTTGGCGCCCGTGCGCGTGATGCTTGAGCGCGCTGGATTGGCGGCAAATTACAGCAGCGCCGCGTACACCAAGTCGCGGAAGAGCGGCCGATAGTAATCGCGCTGGTTGGGCGCCTGAATCATCAGCATCGCATACATGTCCAGCGCCGGGTCCACAAAGAAGGTGGTGCCCGCGATGCCGCCCCAGTAATACAGGCCCACCGAGCCGGGCACGGGCGACACGCCCAGGTGCGTGCGCACGGCAAACCCGAGGCCAAAGCCGTGGCCCGGGGGCAGCAGCGTGCCATCGGCCGGGATGCCCCCTAGGTGGTCGGCGGTCATGAAGTCCACCGTGTGCGGGCCCAGCAGGCGCACACCGTTCAGCTCGCCCCGGTTGCGCAGGCACTGCAAAAAGCGGGTGTAGTCCAGGGTGGTGGACATGAGGCCACCGCCGCCGCCTTCCATGGCGGGCACTTGGCGGGGTTCGAGAACCTTCATGGGCACGCCACCGTCGGGGTCGTGCGCAAAAGGCTCGGCAATACGGTGCTGTTGCTCGGGCGGCACGGCAAAGCCGGTGTCCACCATGCCCAACGGGCCAAAAATCTCGGCTTGCAAAAACGCGCCCAGCCCTTGACCGCTGACCACTTCCACCAAGCGCCCCAGCACATCGGTGGCGTGGCTGTAGGCCCACACCCTGCCGGGCTGAAACTGCAGCGGCAGGGCCGCGAGCGTTTGGCAAAACTCGGCGTTGCTGCGCTCGCGCGAGGCGATTTTGACTTGGCCGTATTGCTGCTGCACGGGCGAGGTGCCCAAAAACTCATAGGTCAACCCCGCCGTGTGGCGCAGCAGGTCTTGCACCGTGGCCTCCTGCTTGACCGGCTCCAGCCCGTTGGCGGTGGCCACCTGTTGCTTGGCAAATTCGGGCAGCCAGCGGCTGACCGGGTCGGAGAGCAGCAACTGCCCTCGCTCAACCAGCATCATCACCGCCACCGACACCACCGGCTTGGTCATCGAATAAATGCGGAAGATGCTGTCGGTTTGCATGGGCGTGCCGGTGGCGGGGTCTTGCTGGCCCACGGCCTCCAGCAGGGCGATCTGCCCACGCCGAGCGACCATGGCCACCGCGCCGGGCAGCCTGCCGCTGGCCACTTCGCGGCGCAGCACATCCATCAAGCGTTGTGTACGGTCGGGGCACAGGCCAACTTCAGCAGGGCGGGCATGGGGTAAAGCGGGGTGTGTGGTCATCGGGGCGCTCCTGAAGAGAAGGATGTTTTGTACACCAGCCTGGTTCAGCGGGGTATCACCTGCGGCGCAGCGGTCCGCTGGTCTTGTCGCTCAGGTGTCAACGTGCGAAACCTTGGCGCTGTGCGAGCGTTGCTAGACTGAATTCATGCGCATTTCAGAACTTTCGGCCAGAACCCAAGTGTCGGTGCACCGCTTGCGGCGGTACGAGGCTGATGGACTCATTGACAGTCAACGATTGCCCAACGGCTACCGCGACTACGACGAAACAACCGTTAAGCATGTCATTTTTATCGCCATGTCTCGGCAGATGGGTTTTTCGCTGCCCTTCATCGCCGAGTATTTGCCGCGCTTCAAAACGGGCAAGTTGTCGCCCCAAGAAATGATCGGTGCCATCCAACAGCGTGTGGCCGACATCGACAGAGTCATTGCTGAACATAAAGCACTGCGCGAAAAGCTGATCGATCACATCGGCTGGTTTGAAAACAAGCAAAGGAAATCGAAATGAGTCCACTGGATATGTTGAAAAAGATCAATGCCATGGCCGAGTTCAACCGCTGGTGCGGCATTGAGGTGACGGTGGCAGAACCCGGGTTTGTGGAAATCCAGATGCCATGGCGGCCTGAAGTCGGTCAGTATTCTGGCTTCTTGCACGCGGGCTTGATCGGCACCTTGATCGACACCGCGTGCGGGTTCGCGGCAGGCACCGTTGCCGGGCCGAATTTGCTGGCAGCTAACTTTTCGGTCAACTGCTTGCGGCCTGCCGTGGGGCAAAAGTTCATTGCTCGGGCAAGGGTGGTCAAGCCGGGCAAAGCGCAGGTGTTCACCAGCTGCGATTTGTTTGCGGTGGACGCCGAGGGTGAAAAATTGGTGGCCAATGGTCAGACGTTGCTGCGGTCAACGATTGCGCATACAGCGGCATCGAAATCGCAGTGAGTGCGAGGAAAGAAATGATGAGTTTCATTTGACCTCCTGGATGCTCACAAGCTTGGCGCCAAAACTTTCGGAGTTGCCATTGACGCCTGATCCGACCAGAAAATCGATCAAAGCTGAACGTCCGCTGATGTCGTTGAGCGTGTAGGTGAAGGGTTCATTGGCTGATGGCGCGGCCATCACCAACTGATCCAGTTTTCTTGGGCTGTCAGAAACCATCACCAGAAGTTGATCCCGCCCTTCAGGACCATTGGCCATGATGCTCCAGTCAGGCCTGGGGAAAGTCATTGTCTTACCGGCCTGGACTCGGTTCTCGCTGTCGAGGCCATTAGGGAAAAGAACGTAAAAACTCTTGGCATCGCTCCCAAGAAGAACCATATAGAGATAGCCATCGTGATTTGATTTGATTTTCAAATCGAGAGCGTCTTTTCCGATCTTGAGCGATGAGCGTGCCAGCTTGACATCGACTACTCTTTTGGGATTTCTTTGCGACTCAATGTCTTTCAAGGTAGCCAGTGAAGCGAGGACTTTGTTTTCGGGCAAGGGCAAGGGCGATGGCTCAGCTGTTGTTGGTCGTGGCGATTCGATAGGTTTGGCTGCGGCATCCGGTACAGGAGGTGTCGGGGCCGTCTGGATTGGCTTTTGAGGAGGCTTGACTTTGACTGGATTCACCACAGGAGATGTGGCAGTGATTTCTTGATTGGGTAGAGGTGTTGCACCCGCAACAGAAGATGGAATCTTGGCAGGCGCAGGTATCTCTACGTTCAAGACGGGGGGCTTTTCTGGAGTCACAGCCACTGCGACAGGCGCTGTTACAGATGGAACTTTCACGGGTTCCGCCACAACGGCAACTGTCGGTGCTTCCGTAGGCTTCTGAACCTTCACAGGGATGAGGTTCCGGTTACCTTTGACAGTAATGTGATGGGGCAAGATATTTGCAGCACGTGAGACTTTGTCAATTTTGGCTTGGGCGCATTGTTGAATCTCTTCCAGTGATACAGCACCAGACCGGTCCAAGTCTTTGGCCGCGCCCAGCATACAGTCACGGATGCCTTGGGTCGCCAATCCACCAGCTTCTGCCTGGTCGTAGCTTGCTTCGTTCTCTCTGGCTGCAGCGATCTGTACGAAATTTTCTTGAATGGCACCAAGTCGAGTGACTTCATTAAATAGCCCACGAGTCGCTGTATTAACTGGCGTGGAACACATGGCACTCTCGCCCCCAGTTTTCATGCTGAATTTCGGCGTGAGTCCAACAATGGACGATGCGATTGAACGTGTAGTGGTTTGAATGACCCCGCGTGAGAAGCAGGCATCGAGCATCACAATGACTTTGTCGGATGTTTGAGTGAGGTTCTTCAGGGCAGATGCGAATTCAGAGTTGGTGATGGTTTGCCCATCGTAGGTCAGCAGACCCTCTACGCAGTTTTTCGTTATGGGGTCATAGCTCCGAGTTCCATGGCCAGAGTAGTAAACAAACGCACGCCCGTCTCGTTGTTCGTCGGCAACTTGCTCCAGCGCTTGAAGAATATGTCTCTTCGTAGCATCCCGGTTTCGAATGAAGCGAATTCGCTCTTTGGGTATACCCATGGCCACAGCCATTTTTGTGGCACTTTCCATGTCCCTGGGAACACCCTGAAGAGGACTAGGGCCAGGGTAGCCGTACTCACTGAGGCCAATGATCAAAGCCGATCTTTGATTGCCATCCTCTGCGTGCAGCGTGGAAGTAAATGACATCAACACTACCCACAAGGCTTTCAAAAATTGACGCTTCATTTTGGATCCCTATTCATCAACCGATTTGGTCAGGTTTTTTATCAGAGCACAATAGATAAAAATTTTCATTTCAGAGAAACAACTAGCATCAAATGCTGATCAAAGCACAGTTGATACATTTAGTCTAGCTGTATTTCATTGCGTGTTCAATCTGCGCTTGACCAGGTGATCGCGCCATACCAGGCCAGATTTTTGACGCTTGCCTCCGTCCAAAGCGAGCCTAACCGTCGAGAGTTGGACGTCATATCCTCCTCAACAAACTTGCCAACCCAAGATTTCCAGCAACGCACCCACTTGCTGAAGTCAAAGATTGCAAGTTTGGTTCCCACCCAAATTTACATCAGGACATCGACGCCGAGTTTTGCTGATTCGCAAATTTGCGAAGACCCAAAGTAAAATGGCGCAAGTCATGTCCAAATTTGGCACTGTTCACGGAAAAGTTGCTTAAAGCAACTTTTAGGTCAATTACACGAAATATTACACGGTGTATATTTTTTACTTTAAGTCGTTGATTTATATGGGTATTTCACGGGCCGAGTTTTCTGTTAATCCGTAGGTCCCTGGTTCGAGCCCAGGTCGAGGAGCCAAAATTAAGAACCCCTTCAGCAGTCATGCTCAAGGGGTTTTTCTTTAGTCCACTCAATTAAGTCGCCAATGCGATCGGTGCAATTTTTGAGTTGTTCTTGAACACCCTTCAGTACAGCCATCGCTTGAGCATTTCGGGAGGTGGCGGGCCGATGACTTTTTGCACATTGCCTTTTGCATCGATCATCACGACATAAGGGGTCACGTTGGGCCAAGCTGGATCAACTGATTGCCTGATCTCTGGCTCAAAACCCTCAAAGGCATACATCTTGGTCATGCCCTTAAAGTGGCTAGCATGTCTTAGGGCTTTGGCGCCACTGGCGTCCATCATGACCGCCATCAGGGGAACGTCTCGGCCTTTTTCTATGACAGCTTGGTGAAGCACATCAAACGCTGCAGGGCATGTGCTGCAATAGGTGGTGGTGAACAAATAAGCTGCAGGCTTAGGGCCATCTTTCAGTAGTTGAGCCCACGATTTTTCATGAAAGGCCTGTGTAGAACTCAGTGTACGAGCAGGTACGCTTTGGGTGGTGCCCGTTCTGTGTTTGTGATCTTGTGCTTGCAAAGCATGCCCGAGAAACAAGGACATCAGAACAGCCAGAAAAGAGAGGCTCTTGAGCTTGAGCCTCAGTTTGATTTGAGACTTGCATGCGTCGGCCAAATGCTTATTGAGAAACGTCATAAACTTTGATCTCCTTGGTATCACGCCACACCACCAGCATTTTTTCTGCGCGCTGAACCAAGCGCGGATGGTCATTGGGGCCTTGAGATTGGCCCAGCACTTTCACACTGAAACTCTGCCCTTCGTTTTCTGAAATCCAGGCCTTGAGTGTTGAGGTGCTGCCTTCGCTAGAACGCCATACAACCACCACGCGCTGCTTGTGAGCTAGCACATCGGCATGCTCAGCCCTCGCATCCGGCAAGGGGATCACTGAGTTCAACAAAGGTTCGCCATTGGCATTTAAGCGCGCATAACGCACACCCGGCGCATCTTGTCCATCTTGTTTGCGAATACCAAACCAGACCATGTGAAAGCCAGTTTGTGAGGTATTTGCGGCTAGACCTGGGCCGTGGTGAGGGCAAGCATTGATTTGCCAATCGTCAAATGTGCTTCTGACGGGGGATTTAGATTGACCTTGCGCAGACGAAGAAGCAACTGCAGAGGCTCCAGGTAACACAGCAAAAGCATGGTCACGGGTTTGCTCACCAAACACATGGCGCCACACAGCGGCCACTTTGCCATCGGGCGTGTTGCTCATGGCAATGCGACAACACTCGCATGAATGGTCTGCCAGTTTGTAATCGGGGCCAAAGGTGGCGCCACCGTCTTTGGAAACGTTTCCGTAGACGGCTGCCCCAATGTACTTCGGCCCTGCTCCTTTAGGCGGCATGTCACGCTTGTCAATCCAAAGGGTATGCAAATTGCCTTGTGCATCAAACAGAATCGATTCGAAGCGGTGGGTAATTTCTTGACGGTCTTGGTGCACCGTGAAAGGTGCAGAGAATGTTTGACCGCCATCTGCACTTCGAAGCATGCGAACAAAGCCGGTATAGGGTTTGGGCAGCGGTTGCGTGTAAGTCACAACAGCCCAGCCATTGGGGCCAAAAGCCATTTTGGGACGCGACTCCCCGTCCGCTGCTATCTCGTCTTGTTGGGTGTTGAGTATCACAGGTGCTGTCCATTGACCCAAGGCTTGCGCGGGTGAAGATTGCATGAACATCTGGCCCTGTTCATTCAGCCCCACCACCCACAAACGACCGTCAGGGCCCAGGGCAGCGCCAGTGGCCAGTTGAACGCGCTTGGCATGTTTCATGGGTTTGCTTTGAGCGTTGGCAGAAAGCGCAGTGGTCATCCCTAGCACCAGCACACTGAAAACCATCCAAGCACACCATGATTGTTTGATAAATCGCATTGAAATTCCTTTCAAATCAAAGACACACCAAGTCATTCAACATTCAAAGCCAACTCAAGCGCCAAAGGACTTGTTCAAGCCCAGCATGACGCTGCGCGGTGCTCCCAACTGGTAGGTGTTTTGCGTATTGGGCGAGTAAGTGCCTGTGCCTTTGTAAGAGCTTGAAGCACTGTCAGAGTAGCGTTGGTTGGTCAAGTTCCGAACTTGGCCCCAAACTTCCCAACCACCTTGCAGCTTTTGGCTGGCATGCACATTGAACAAGGTATGCCCTTCGTATTTCACCGTATTGGCATCGTTCATCCAAGAACTGCCCTGCTTGATCACGATCAGGGCAATGCGTGCACCCGGCGCAAACTTGTAAGCCACCGAGGCATTGATGGCATGTGCTGGCGCTTGTTTCATGGTTTTGCCGGAATAGTCTTCTATCGCCCCCACTTTGTCACTCACCTTGTAGTTTAAGTAGGTGTGTTGAGCCCAAGTTGCACCGACGCGCCAGTCCATCCATTTTCCTTCTTGGCTCAATGCAATTTCAAGGCCCTCACTGCGTGTTTGGCCTGCGTTTTTGTTGCCGCTGTCGCCCACTGCAGGGGTGTAGCTCACAATGGTGTCCTTGCCATCCAGCCTGTAAATGGCAGAGTCCAACTTCACACTGCCATCTAGCAATGCAGCACGCCAGCCAAACTCTGTGTTGTCATAGACGGCAGGCTTCAAATCGGGCACTGCGGTTTTGCCATACAGCTGACTCACCTCAGGCGGTGTAAAGCCTTGGCTTAAGTTGCCGTAAAAACTATTCCGTGAGTTCAGTGCATAGGTACCACCAAGCTTAGGCGTGACTCGGCTGAAACTTCTGACCTCGTTGGCTGCACCGTAGTTGGCGCCTGGTGTTAAGTTGTTTTGAAAATCGTACGAAATGCTGTCGTAGCGGGCACCCGCCACGATTCGCAGTTTATCCAAAGGCACGAATTCAAATTGAGCAAAGGCTGCATTGTTGGCAATGTCAGCGCTGTAGTTGCGCACGCCTGAGGGGCTCTTCACACTGTTCAGCACATACGACACATACCGGCCTGTTGCTGTGTCGCGGGTAATGGCCAGATTGTCAGACACATAATCGTTTTGACTGCGATCGATGGTGATACCCGAAACCAACTTGGCATTGTTCCAAGCCAAATTTTGCTCATGCTTCACATCCACACCCAGTGACTCCACATGGTTGTTGTTCAAAGTGCCTCTGCAAGTGGTCCCTGCACAACCCGTGATGGTGTAGTTGGGCAATTGGCCATGGTCATTTTTGCGAGCAAAGGCCGTAACAGTGGTCAAGCCCCCTGATATGGTTTCACCCTCCCAAGCCACATTGGCCCGCGAAGTGATGTCTTTGCGCCATGTGAAGGTGTTCAAACTTTTGCCCACAGAATTGCGATAGTCTGTTTCAAACAAACTACCGGACGTTTCAGTGTCCAAGTCTGTCTTGATCAAAGAAGCGCGCATCCAAGAAGTGGCCGACAAGTTGTAGTCAGCTCGCAAGGAAAAAGAGTCCTTGCTGCCACCGCTGTACTCTTGCCAGTTTTGACTTTGGCGGTGCGAACTGTAGTGAGAGAACCGCAATCCCAAATCACCCCAGGTGTTGCTGGCGCCTGAGTCGACCCGGGTAAAGCCATCTGTATCATCTACACGCACACCCAAATAACCCGTGGGCGTTTTGGAGGCGCGCTGTGTTAAAAAGTTGACGGCACCGCCCATGGCATTGCTGCCATACAAAGATGAGGCAGCGCCCTTCACTACCTCAACACCAGACGCTGCATTCATGTTGTTTTCATTCAGCGCGTTGTGATTAAAAACACCCAATGGACGAATCGGTATACCGTCTTCTAGGTATTGATACACCGCATTGGTGCTGATAGGTTGGCGGATGGACATGCTGTGCTGCTCATTGCCCAGGTCGTTCCAAAACACACCTGGAATTCGGTTGATGATGTCGCCTACCGATTTGGGCTTTTCTTCATCCCATTGGGCGCGCGTTACAAGGCCAATGGAGGCCGCTGTTTCTGAAAGTTTTGAAGCCGATCTAGAACCTGATATCACCACGGTGTCATTCGCTGTTGATGAATTTGCGGCACTTTGGGCAAATGCGGCGCTACACATGGCCATCACGATCAGTGCAACTGGCGTCTGTTTAAATAATTCCATTTTGATTTTCTTGAATAATCCATACACATTGATTGGTTATTTCATTCAAGGGAAATCTGCCACGCAAGTATCAAACCTAGCGGTCATAACGCATGGAAAATTCCCTGAAATGAAACTCAATTGACGAGTGCAGACAAGGCTGCAGAGTCAACAATGAAGATCAGGAATGTGCTGGAGGTCCGCGAGGCGGTAGAGGTGAACCCGTTACCCAAGCGATATGGGCTGAGGGTATAGAGCGCATGGCGTGAGCCAACACGCTAATGGTCTCGAAGTTAAACACCAAGGGAGACGGTGGTGCACTGACCTGAGTGCAGAGGGGGCAATCCATAGTGCCAGACGGCTTGCTTGCGTCTCCAAAGCCATCGTCTAAATTCACCATTTGCATGCCACCTGTAGCGGAGCAGACCATTTGGCTAGCTTGAGGATTCACCAATGGGGATGCCACCGAAACACCCACGAAAAGCACAAACCAAACCAGCACTAAGCGGGCAAGAAGTTGAGCGTTACGCAGGATTTGCATGAATCTAATTGTGTCACAAGTGAGTTTTCTTAATTTTAGACGGTGGATATGTTGATTTCATCACGTACTAGCCTCTTTTGTTGGAGCTTGGCGCTGCTTCTATTCAGAAACATTCATGATTTGCTTTCGCAAGCTCATACCCAAATGAGCTGCTTGACGCCGCTCATATGCCAAGAATTCTTCTGTGATTTGGCTACCTCGAACACCTCCTCTGACAGAACCCGCTTCAACATCACCAAAATATTCTTTCCACAGTGCCGGCAAGCGTTGACCCTGAGGAATGCTCAACCAGAGACGAAGCAAATGACGTTTCTTTTCTGGCTCTTCGTGATCGTCAAAATTGGTGCGTGAATGAATCACCACGTAGTTGTTGAGTAACTGCAAATCTCCGCGATCGAGCTGCATGGAATAACAAAATTTGTCATCCGGCAATATCGCATCCAACAAATCAAGCAACTCAATCTGCTCGGGCGTCAAACGCGGAACTTCTGGAAAATCTCGCTGAGCTGCTGTGACATTTTTGCGATTGGCGCGCAATGAGAAAAATTCAGGGTCGTCGCCCAAGATGGGACATTTGTAAAAAGGCGGCTGCGTTGCATCGTTGGTTCCCTGGTAGCTGTAATAAAACGGCTGCTGCATGACGGGAATTAAGTCGGGTCGCAAGCGTTTGACTTCATCAACCACAGCCATCGAGCTGGTCACTTTGCTGGTACCACCCGATTTGGCTGTTTGCAAACACATCAAAGCCACAACATCGCAAGAGTCAACGTGAAAATCCAACCCTGCATTGGTGTTGTACCCTCTGCCATTTTTAACTTTATAACTGCCGCCTTCATCTCGAACATCGTTCATGACTTGACTGGCTCGGTTTTGAGTTGTGGCCACACCCACATTCAGGCCAATTCCCCAATGGACAAGTCGAGCATCCTCCACTGACCAACGCGCCACTGGAAATCCTTTGAGCAAACACATGCCATAGGCTGTCTGTGTAACGGCAAAGGCATGATCGATGGCCTGCTTTGCATGCCGCTTAAGCGGAAAATCGTTGGCCGTCATTTCTAGCCAAGCTTTCCCAGAAGCCTTGGCATGTTGAAGGGCTTCTTCCACTTCATCGATGGCTTGAGGACTTAGGTGGTGAATCCAAGAAAAGTCTTGCTCAAGCTCTTTGGGAAACCATGCGCGAGGTTTTGCGAGGTTGGTTTGAATGAATTTGCTCATGACGCCTTACTCCAATGCAATACAACTGCAATCCTGATCCAAAAAACATGGATTGATTCGATGTCTGTGAGTTCCATCTTACTGAAGTAATCAAGAGAAAAATTCCACCTAGGGACAACACCAATGCTTTGGCCTTGCTAGCCCTTGGCAAGAGTCTCTACACTGCAAGATTGAATTCCTTAGGTAAAGCAGGTTGAACATGTATCGATTCTTGGTGATGGCTCTTTCATTCATAACGCTCACAAGTTACGCGCAAGATAACGCCTACCCAGTCAAACCCATTCGGCTATTGGTGGGATATGCCCCAGGCGGCGCCACAGACATTGTGGCCAGAAGCATTGCCATCAAGATGCAAGAAACACTGGGGCAACCTGTCATTGTGGAAAACCGCGCAGGCGCCAGTAGCAACATTGCCTCAGAATTTGTTGCCCGCAGCGCCCCTGATGGGTACACCCTGCTATTGGGCACCATTGCCAACGCGACCAACATGACCGCCTACAAAAACATGGGCTACGACACGATGCGTGACTTTGTGCACATCACACAGTACATGACTGCACCATCAGTACTGACACTGCACCCCTCTGTGCCTGCCAAAAATTTGAAAGAGTTTGTTGCGCTAGCAAAACAAAATCCAGGTAAGTTTGCATTCTCCTCAAGTGGCAACGGCGGCTCACCTCACCTTGCTGGCGAGCTTTTGAAAATGCGCGCCAACATTGATTTGATTCATGTGCCCTACAAAGGCGCAGCACCAGCCATTGCCGACCTGTTGGGTGGTCAAGTTCAAATGAGTTTCCAAACGGCCTTGTCTGCCATCCCTCATTTAAAAAGCGGCAAACTCAACGTCGTGGCCGTGGCCAGCAAGAAACGCATGGGCACACTTCCCAATGTACCAACCATGGCTGAAGCTGGATTGCCAGACTTTGAAGTTTCCAGTTGGAACGGCTTATTTGCCCCCGCCAAAACACCGCCGCACATTGTGACTGCACTTTACAACGCATCCATCAAAGCACTGCAATCACAAGACATCAAGGACAAAATGGACGCACAAGGTGCTGAGCCTGTGGGCAACAGTCCAGAAGAATTCCGATCTTTTGTCAAAACAGAAATTGACAAGTGGGAACAAGTGATCGTGAAGTCTGGTGCAAAAATGGAATAACCCGAGAATTCATGACGACACAATCGACCTCAGCCACGCCCTACGACCGACTGGGCGGCGAATCTGCCGTCAGACAACTGGTCCAGCGTTTCTATGAACTGATGGACCAGTTGCCGGAAGCGCATGCCATTCGTCGGCTACACCCAGAGAGTTTGTCGGGCAGCGAGACCATGTTGTTTGAGTATCTGTCTGGCTGGTTTGGCGGCCCTAATTTGTACATTGCCAAAAAAGGACACCCTCGCCTTCGAATGAGGCATGGCCCTTACCCAATTGGCGTCAGAGAGCGAGACGAATGGATGCTGTGCATGACACAAGCGCTCACTGAGCAAATTGAAGACGTCAACTTTCGCAACGCATTGATTCAGCAGTTCAGTGATTTGGCCACTCACATGATCAATTCATGATGAAAATCACCTAATCGGGGTCACCTAATTTGCTAATTAGGGTCAGATCAACATTAAATTCTGATCACAACGCTTGTGAAGTACCAGGACGGTCATTTCGTTCATACCAGCCCTTCGAGTTGTTAACAATATAAACCACCAACAGCATCACTGGCACCTCAATCAACACACCCACCACTGTGGCCAAGGCGGCCCCTGAGTTGAAGCCAAACAAACTGATGGCAGCCGCCACAGCCAACTCAAAAAAATTGGAAGCACCAATGAGTGCAGATGGACACGCGATATTGTGCTTTTCGCCCACAGCGCGGTTGAGCCAATACGCCAACGCAGAATTAAAGAGCACCTGAATAAGGATGGGGATGGCCAACAAGGCAATCACCAGTGGCTGTTGCAAAATGGCTTCGCCTTGAAAGGCGAATAACAACACCAAGGTGGCCAACAGTGCCGCGATGGACCAAGGACCAATTTGAGCCATGGCAGCGTCAAAGGCCTGCGGACCTTTGGCCAAAAGGAATTTTCGCACGTACTGCGCAAAGATGACTGGAATGATGATGTAGAGAACCACAGAAGTCAGAAGTGTGTCCCAAGGAACAGTAATGGCAGACAATCCCAATAAGAACGCCACCAAAGGTGCAAATGCCAGCACCATGATGCTGTCATTGAGCGCCACTTGAGACAAGGTAAACAAAGGGTCACCACCCGTCAGGCGACTCCATACAAACACCATGGCTGTGCATGGCGCAGCGGCCAACAAGATCAAGCCAGCGATGTAACTGTCAATTTGATCGGATGGCAACAAAGGTGCAAATAAATAGCGAATGAAAAACCAGCCTAGCAATGCCATTGAAAACGGCTTCACCAACCAATTCACAAATAGCGTCACGCCAATGCCTTTGACGTGCTGACGCACCTCATGCAAAGCGCCAAAGTCCACCTTGATCAGCATGGGTATGATCATGATCCAAATCAGCAAACCGACTGGCAAATTGACCTGCGCAATTTCCATGCGGCCGACGGCTTGAAATGCATTGGGAAAGAACTGCCCCAGCGAAATGCCCGAGAGGATACAAAGGAATACCCATACGGTCAGGTAACGTTCGAACACACTCATTGGTGCAACTGATTTTTCTTGTTTCATTTTAAAAGCCTCAACTTTGGGCCAAATCGCTCGCTGATTTTCAATGCACAAGCAAAGTGTTTAGATCGAAACAACTTCGAAGTCGGCTTTGGCCACACCGCAGTCTGGGCAGGTCCAGTCTTCGGGCACATCTGTCCACAATGTTCCGGGTGCAATCCCATCTTCTACACGGCCAATGGCTTCGTCATAGACAAAACCGCAAACGATGCAAATGTAAGTTTTAAAGTTGTTGTGACTCATGTTTTATGACCTATGTTCAATTTGTTAAATGATGGATGAGAATTTTTTCAAGTTGCTGATTTGACTTTGTTGAGCTGTGCTTGGTAATGGTTGGCATGACGCTCTTCTACTTTGGCCAAGGCGGCAAAACGTTTTTGAGCTTTCACCAACGTGGCGGTAAATTGTGCCGCATGTTCCTTTGACTCTTCAATTTGCTCGTTCATTTCGGCCACAGCTGCTGCATTGCCTTCAGCTTCAGCTGTTTGACGAAAGCTTGGATACATTTCGGTGTACTCATATGTTTCGCCATCAATGGCAATTTGCAAAGCTTTGGCAGCCGTCATAGAGGCTTTAGGATAAAGCAAGTCCAGGTGCCCAAAAGCGTGCATCACCTCTTGATCTGCAGTTTCCTCAAAAGTACGAGCTGTTTCTTCATCGCCCATTTCACGAGCAAGCTTGGCAAAGTAGCGGTACTTGATGTGGGCCATCGATTCACCAGCAAAGGCAGCCTCAAGGTTGGCCATGGTTTTGATAACGGGGCGGATGGGTGCAGTCATTTGAATCTCCTAAAGTGAATGAAATGAATCATGACAGACTCCATGGTAGAGATCTCACCATGCTTAGGCCAATTGAACGTTGCTAATTGCTTGATAGTTTTCTTAAGCGTGCCAGATGCAAACCGGTTAATTGACTTAGGTCAAGTGTGATACTGCAATATGAAGGAAAATTCAAACTGCCCTCTGCTCCGATAAAACACCTTTGACTGTGAGATCACCTATGTCAACAAACCATCAGCTCGGCCTGATTGCACTGATCAAGCGGTCGCGACCTATCAATCTCATCACGGGCCCCATCATATACAGCATGGTCATTCCTATTTTGTTTTTGGACATTTGCGTCTCGTTCTATCAGTGGACTTGCTTTCCCATCTATGGCATTCAGAAATTTTCCCGCCGTGACTTCATCATCTTTGACCGCCAAGAACTGAAGTATTTAGACTGGGTTTCAAAGTTTCACTGCACCTATTGCGCATATGGCGTAGGCGTGGCTGCGTATGTTTATGAAATCATCAAAGCCACTGAATCATATTTTTGTCCTATCAAACACAAAGAAAAAAAACTGGCTGAATCGCATCGACACTGGCAGGCCATTGCTTATGAACAAGGTCCCGATTTCGATTTTGGTGAGTATCTCGAACAAGTCAGGAATTCAATGCAGACGCAGGGTCGAAAGTAATGATCACGCATCTTTGCGTCAAAAAATCCTTCATTGCGTGGGTCCTCTTAGCGTCCGGGTTGAGCGCATCACCCTGTTACGCCAGTGACGGGTTCACCAGTGAATTCAGTCATCTGGCCAGTGGTGCAGCCATGGCAGGTTACATCACACACCTGTATGGTGACTCAGAAAATAGAGCCTGGATTGGCTTTGGCATCAGCACGGTCATTGTCATTGCTGAACAAAATTATGAGATTGCCAAAACAGGCAAACGCTCCAGCCAACAACTGGACATGGCGGCTCACGCCATTGGGTCCGCATTAGGTGCTTGGTACACTGACAAATATTTACTCTTGCCCGTCATCAAGCGGAATTCTGTTGGCTTTACACTGATTATTCCGATTGATTAAGGAATTTCAAACAGGGATCAATTAGATGGCCTGGGTGACGCTTGCGCATAAAGGCTTTGCATGTTTTGCCAGGACATGAATTTAGACGCCAGCATTGTCTCTGCACCTAACCATGCCTTGTGAAGTTCTGGTGCAATGATCACTGGCGTACGCTTTTCATCACCTTGATGATGAAACTGGTTCATGACGGGGTGCTCATCGGCATTCACTGTCAGCATTGAAAAGCTAACCACCAACTCCCCCGTACTCGGATCAGTCCATCGATCCCACAAGCAGGCTATGCCAAACGGGTCCCCTGAAGCAAGACCGATTTTCCAGCGCACTGCCCGTCCTGATTCATAACGAGGCTCGAAGAAGTTTTCGACCAGCACCAAGCCAAATTGCCGCTTCCGCCAGGCAGTGCGATAGCTGGGTTTTTCGGCGACGGTTTCGCTTCGGGCGTTGTAGGTGTGCCGACTTATTTTGTCGTCTTTGGCCCAAGCCGGAATCAAGCCGAACTTGGCCAAACCGCAAGCAACTCGCCCTGTTTGATGGCTTTGCACAACAATGGGCGCAGCAAAACCAGGGTAGGTTTCTGCCGCATAGGCTGCAGGCAAGTCAATGTCAAACGCATCCTTGACCCACTGAGGTTTTTGGACAGGTGTGAAATTGGTGCACATTATTCAGGTTTGATACCAGCAGCAACGACAGCTTTGCCGAAGCGTTCGTTTTCACTGGCGATCACTTTGCCATGTTCTGTCACACTGCCGCCAACAGCTTCTACGCCCGCATTGCTCAATGTTTGAACTGTCTCGGGCATTCTGGCAACCTTGGCGATCTCTGCACTCATTTTGTCAATCACTGACTGTGGTGTTCCCGCTGCCGCAAAGACACCAATGGTGGGTGAAAAATCATAGCCCGAAAGGATCTCCGCAATGGCTGGCACATTGGGTTCTTGCGAAGACCGTTTGGCAGAATTGTTGCCCAACAAGCGGACCTGGCCTGTTTTAACGAAGCCTGACAATGAAGGCAAGGCTGAAAAAAGCATGTCCACTTGTCCGCCGATCAAAGCGGGCACCGATTGACCAGACCCTTTGAACGGTATGTGCTGAATGTCCAGCGACAGTGCTGTCTTGAAAGCTTCCATTGACAGATGGTGTGTACTGCCAACGCCCGATGAGCCATATGTCAACTCGCCTGGCTTGCTTTTGATCATGGCAATGAGTTCGCGCAAGTTATTGGCCTTGATGCGAGGATGGGCCGCTAAATACAGTGGCGCGCTGGCTGCGAGTGAAACTGGCAAAAAGTCTCGCCGGTAGTCATAACTCAGCGACTTGTACAAATGTGGATTGATCGAGAACATGGAGCCGTCGGCCACCAAAAAAACCGAACCGTCTTTGGGGCCATTGGTCAGCACTTGTGCCGCAATCATGCCGTTGGCACCGGGCCTGTTGTCCACAATCACGGACTGCCCTAACTTTTCAGTCAGCTTTTGGGCAAAAACGCGAGCGACGGTATCTGGCAGTCCACCGGCTGGATTGGGCACGACAAACTTAATTGCACGATCTTGCGCCATGCCTAGGCCATGACTAGCCCCAAAAACACAAAGTGCGCCAACACCTTGAATGAAATGGCGTCTATCTTGTTGGTCTAAATTTGACATGTTTTAAAACCCTTAAGCACGCAGAATTTGGAGAGACTTTATTTTCATGGAATGGCCGTGAACAAAACAACCACAGCAAGAGCACTCAATGATGGCTTTTGCAAAGCCAATCGTAAAATCCATTTTGCACCATCTATAACCTAAGTTTCATTGAAATTAACATGGCAACAGCTAACATGTCCTGAGCTATGACGAATCAACACTCCAATGCACTATTGATCATTGACGATCACCCTGTCTATCGGGAGGCGTTGGGAGAGATCCTCACACGAGAATTCAGCAGCTTGGACATCGGTGTATTCACCGCAAGCAATGCCAGCGAAGGCCTTGAATGGGTCGATGCCATGGACAAAGTCTGGGTTGTGTTGTTGGACGTCAAAATGCCGGGGCTCAGTGGCTTGGCGGGTATCAAGGTATTTAAACAAAAACCCAACGTCGAGCACGTGGTATCCATTTCTGGACTTGAATCGCTCACATGGGAACCCCGAGCCGTAGCCGCTGGCGCAACCCTGTTTGTTTCTAAAAACAGCACGTCCCTCAGCATCTACAACAAATTGCAAAAACTCTTTGAGTTCAGCCCCAAGTCAACCGTCGTTCTTGCCACAGAAGAGCAGCCAGATTTCAGACTCACACAGAGACAACTGGAAGTCCTGCACCTCATCTCACTAGGGCATCCCAATAAAATCATTGCTGATTACCTAGAGATCAAAGAACAAACTGTCAAAATCCACATCAACCAGATCTTCAAAGAATTGCGGGTTTTCAATCGAACGCAAGCGGTGTTGAAAGCTCAAAAACACCAGTTGCTGGGCATTTGATCCGCATTGAATGACGTCAACGCTAGTTTGTCATGACCACTGAAAATCTCCAAGCTGATCTGCCCAATTTTGAACAGCTTGTGGCCACTGAAAAGCTGCAGTACATGCACAGCTTTGCCAAATCGAGCACCATCGCCACGGTTTTGGCGCCTCTGCTTTGCATCCCTTTGTATCTGCATACAACGGACAACCTCCTCTTCAACGCATGGTTTGGAGTGATGGCCATCGTGGTCATTGCACGGTTTTTCTTGATCAAGCGAATTGATCTAAAGGGCGATGTCAAAACCAATATGCGGCTTCT
This sequence comes from Limnohabitans sp., assembly GCA_024642215.1. Lineage (GTDB taxonomy): Bacteria > Pseudomonadota > Gammaproteobacteria > Burkholderiales > Burkholderiaceae_C > Limnohabitans_A. The sequence goes on along the minus strand of JAHEBO010000084.1, from coordinate 99,413 downwards.
GAACATTGCACTGTGTTCAGTCACATTAGTCTGGGGCATGGGTTGGTTTATTTTTGTCGACACCTCCGATCCAGCCAATTATTTGATTTACCAAATCATCAGTTTGACCATTCTTTTTGTGGGCATGGTCGGCTATTGTGTCAGCTGGAAGTCGTTCAATTACTTTGTATTGCCGCTGAAAATACCTGAACTTCTGTTCATCGTCTCGCATTACAAGTTCATTTTTTGGCCCATCCCAATTGGCTCGATGGTGGCTTTTTACCTGGCCATCAAAATGGCTGTCCTTTTTTCAAGATCATGGGAAAAGTCATTTTCTTTGCGACTCAAAAATGACGCGATGATTGATCAACTTGTGGCAGAAAAGAACGCGTCGATTGCGGCCAACACGGCCAAATCAGAATTCATTGCCACTGCCAGTCATGATTTAAGACAACCCATGCAATCGATCAATATCTTTGTAGACATGATTGATACAAAAAATTTGCCAGATTATGAAAACAAGGTTTTCTCTCGCATGCGAAACAGCATCGCTGTGTTGAACAAAATGTTTAACACGCTGCTAGACATCAGCAAATTGGATTCTGGTTTTTCGCCACGTCACGTTGATTTTAAAGTCGCTCAATTGGCAAAAGAATTAGAGTCTAACTTTGCAGATTTGTGCAAAGAGAAAAATCTGAAACTGACTTTAGAGTACCCTGAAATCGTTGCAAAAGGTGACCCTCAACTGATTGAACAAATCCTGCGAAATCTCTTAGCGAATGCCATTCAATACACCGATGCCGGTTCCATTTCACTCCGCTTTGAAAACAACAACGGTCAGTTGAGATTCTGCGTAAAAGATACGGGACACGGCATTCCTGAAGAAGACTTACCCGTAATTTTCAAAGAATTTTATCGATCGGAGCACTCCAGATCGCATCACGACGGGCTAGGGCTTGGCCTCTCAATTGTGTACCGAATTGTGCAGAAGATTGGCGGCGAATGCACTGTTCAATCAGAATTGGGTGTAGGTTCGGCTTTCACCATTCAGACTCAATATCCAGTGGCGCTAGACAACGCAATACGGATGAATCGAGTGCCAATGAACTCTGAGCACGGTAGTGACCACACAGCTAGCGTCATACCAGATCAAACTCAAAACAACGCCAGCGAAAAGAACATTGGCATCATTGAAAATGACTATTCACTTAAAAATGCGTATGCGCAATATTTTACAAAAGCTGGCTATTCGGTTTACTTGATTCCGCATGAGGCGCATGATTTTTCACAATACCTGGTGGAAATTCCAAAACTTCATTTCATATTAAGCGACTTTCGCTTAGGTGAGCGAAATGGCATTTTCTTCATTCAAAAATTGCGCGAAGAGTTCAACGAAGACATACCTGCTTGTATTGTGACGGCAGATACATCGCCACAACACTTGCAGCTATTTGACCAATTGAACATCCACGTGATTTACAAGCCTACTGACATTCAGACCATTGAGTCGTTTGTTTCAAAGAGTCTCTCTTCTGAATGATTTTGGTATTTTTCAAGACTTGTTCAATCTTGTGCGCCGTGGGCTTCTCTAAAATTTGTACGCGATAGAAACGTATTTCATGGCAACTCAAGAATCATTTCTGATTTCTGCCAATGCTCGACACACACGGACCGCGATGGTTTTAGGCGGCGTCTTCGTGTGAATGGTGCCCTGTCCTGCTGGACCCTCATAGTCGTAAAACGACAAAGCAGTACCGTCTACCCATTTCTCATAAGATATCAACCGGTACATGGCGCCATTGGGGCAGGTCCCCATGAAGACAAAAGACGTGTCATCATTTCCCAATGTTAATGCCGGGCTAATGGCATCGGCGGAAGCAATCGAGGGACTCGACAAGACCACGACAGACAGAACAACATTCATCCAAGTGTGAAGCCCCGTGTACTGAAAGTACTGCTTTTGCATAATAATTCGGTAAAAGTTGATGCAACGATCCTATGTATCGCTTGTATGAAAAACAATAATCAATACGCTCTAGAACCTAAGCTCTGAAACCGCACCATAACCGACAAGCAGAACACACATGAACACCATCACCATCTACCACAACCCGAAATGTGGAACGTCTCGCAATGTACTTGCCATCCTGCAAGAACGTGGCCTCAAGCCCAAGGTCATTCACTACCTTGAAACGCCACCTTCCCGCTCGGAATTTGTCGCACTCATTGACGCGATGAAAACCAACGTACGAGAAGTACTTCGACAAAAAGGCAGCCCCTTTGATGAGTTGGATCTTGGCAACTCCAAATGGTCAGACGACGAGTTAATTGACTTTGTGATGCAGCATCCCATTCTGATGAACCGCCCCATCGTGGTCACCCCCAAAGGCACTCAGCTATGCCGCCCTTCAGAAAAAGTGCTTGAATTGTTAGATTGAGATCTGCGTGAAAATTTTCTCCAACCAGCACCACCATTTGCACCACGGTCAGCAAGAGATGTTTCGCGGGCGCTTGGTAGATTGTCATGAAGTGCCACAACGACTTGATCATGTTTTGAACGAGTTGACCCGCAGACCTGTAGGTCAGGTGATGCAAGCTCCGACAAATCTTCATTTAGACACTGCACTACAGCGAGTTCATTCAGCCGACTACTTGGCATTTCTTGCGAACGCCTGGCATGAATGGGTTCAACTGAGTCCAGACAATGAAAATCGAGATGCCCTGCCCTCCGTTTGGCCATTGCCTGGTAAGCACGCTTTTCGAATGGACAAACCACCGCTTAATTTTGCTGCTAAATTGGGCCAGTATGCCTTTGACGCAGGAACGCCATTGATGTCGGGTACCTGGACGGCTGCACGCGAAGGTGCTGCGTGTGCAGTTGCCGCAGCCGATGCACTGCACCAAGGTGAAACTGCTGCGGTAGCCTTAACTCGACCGCCAGGACACCATGCGGGTCCCGCCTTCATGGGCGGGTATTGCTTTTTGAACAATGCCGCCATTGCAGCTCAAAACTTGCGTGACAAAGGGATGCAAAGGGTGGGAATTCTTGACATTGATTACCATCATGGCAATGGCACTCAAGCCATTTTTGATGCACGCGCTGATATCTACACAGTGTCGATACATGGCGATCCGCAAACGGAGTACCCGTTTTTCTTAGGCCATGCAGATGAATACGGAACGGGTGATGGCGAAGGTTTTAACTTGAACCTGCCACTGCCCAAAGGCACTGAATTTGAAACTTGGTATGCCACCTTGCAAAAAGCGCTCCAAATCCTCAGTGATTTTGCGCCGCAAGCCTTGGTTGTGCCATTGGGACTCGACACCTATGAGGGTGATCCGATCAGTGGCTTTAAATTGAAATCACATCATTATTTCCAAGTGGGCCATGCCATTGCTGCTTTGGGTCTGCCCACTTTGTTCACACTGGAAGGTGGCTATGCTGTTGCAGATTTTGGTGTCAACACTGTGAATGTGCTTGAAGGTTTTAAGTCACACTGATGGTTCATTTGAACAAAAAAAGGCCAGCAATCGCTGGCCTTTTTGATGGCTGAAAATCACCTCAAATCTTCAATGTGCATCAGCCTGTTTGGCCGCCTCTACCGCGTCACGCGTATCGCCTTGCGCACCATTGAAAAACAAGTTCAGTAGAACCGCACTGATAGATGCCAACAAGATACCTGACTCAATCAGTGGATGAAGGTTGTGCGGCATCCACTGCTTGAAATTAGGTGCAATCAGAGGGATCATGCCGATGCCAATTGAGATGGCCACAATCATGGCGTTGAAAGAGTTTTTCTTAAAGTCAACGTTGCTCAAAATCCGAATTCCGGTAGCAGCCACCATGCCAAACATCACCAAGCCGGCGCCACCCAATACCACTGTGGGCAAAGATTCAATCAAGGCTGCCATTTTGGGAAGCAAGCCCAAGGCCACCAAAATCAAGCCACCCGCCACACACACAAAGCGGCTCTTAACACCTGTCACGGCAACAAGACCCACATTTTGAGAGAAGCTGGTGTAGGGGAACGTATTGAAAATACCGCCCAACAAAGTGCCCAACCCATCCGTTCTCAAGCCACGTGTCAGCGCAGCTTGATCCACTTTTTTATCAGTCATTTCACCAAGCGCCAAGAACATGCCGGTGGACTCAATCATCACCACAATCATGACCAATGTCATGGTCAAAATGAGAACAGGATCAAACACTGGCATGCCAAAGTGAAACGGCATCACAACATCAAACCAAGCGGCTTTGCCAACTTTGTCAAAGTTCATCAAACCCATGACAGAAGCCACAATACCGCCCACCACGATGCCCAAAAGCACGGAGATGTTGGCAATGAAGCCCTTGGCGAACTTTGAAATCAACATGATGGTCACCAGCACCAATCCAGCAATGCCAACGCCTGTCAAATCTGCGTATTTAGGATTAGGCATTTTGGGTAACAAGGCCAAATCTTTTGGAATGGCAGGCAAGGTTGAACCCGGTGCCCCTGCCGCAGCTGCTGCGGCATCCAACCACTGCTTGTGCTCAGGATTGACAATGCTTGGCGCTGTAGGGCCTACTGGGTTGCCAAAAATCCAATTGATGCCAATTCGCATTAAGCTGATGCCAATCACGGCAATGATGGTGCCCGTTACAACGGGTGGGAAAAACCTCAACATGCGGCTCACAACAGGTGCAATGAGGATAGAGATAAGCCCTGCACCAATGATGGCACCAAAAATCAATTGCGCGCCCAGCTCACCAGGGTTGGCATTGGCCATGGCCACCATAGGTGCCACAGAGGCAAATGTCACGCCCATCATGACGGGCAAACGTATGCCAAACCATTGCGTTGCCCCCAGTGACTGAATCAGTGTCACCAAGCCGCAACAAAACAAGTCTGCAGAGATGAGGTAGGCCACGTCTTGTGGACTGAGCTTAAGGGCGCGGCCCACTATCAAGGGCACAGCAACTGCACCGGCGTACATTACCAAAACGTGTTGCAGGCCCAATGCGGCCAGCTTGCCTGTTGGTAGTTTTTCATCCACTGGATGATTCGATAAGTCACTCATGTTTGTCTCCCACGTAGAGGGTCTTGGCGTTTGGCAATCGATTGATTGCCCTTAACTGCACACCGAACTGTATACAGTTTAAAAGACCGTAAACGCTATGGAAAACCCTAGTTTTAAACGCATTGCAAGCGTAAACAGCGAAAATTGAGGTTTATTTAAAACCAACCCTGTCCAGCATTTGCTGTACCTTGATTTGATTCATGCCAACGGCACTGATCGGCAACACTTCACTCTTAAATCCACCACCCGACATGGCTTTAAGCGCTGGATTGTCAAAGCTCATGCCTTTAGCGGCAGGCCATTCGTTGTTGCCATTGGCAAAGTGATTTTGTGCAGAGGCACTGGCCAGGTATTCCAAAAATTTCACAGCGTTTTCAGTGTTCTTCGAATTTTTTGCAACGGCCCCACCTGCGATGTTCAGATGTGTACCCCAACTGGCCTGATTGGGAAAGACCACCCCTATTTTTTCCACCATGCTTTTATCGACCGAATTTGTAGACCGCATCAATCGGGCCAAGTAGTAGGTATTGGTTACTGCAATTGCACATTCGCCAGTTGCAACACCCTTAATTTGATCCGTATCTCCTCCTGCAGGACTCCGCGCCAAATTGGCCACCAATCCCTTGAGCCAAACTTCGGTTTGCTGAGGACCTAAGTGCTCTGTCATGGCACCAAACAAACTGAGGTTGTAAGGGTGCGAGCCAGAACGAATACAGAGCTTGCCCTTGAACTGTGAATCGGCCAATTTTTCGTAAGTGTCGATATCAGTCTTTTGGTACTTCTGCTTGTCATACACAATCACGCGTGCCCGTGTCGATAAACCAAACCATGCAATGCCACCTGTGTCAGTTGGCTTGGCTCTGAGCTTGTCTGGAATGGCTTCTTCAAGTTTTTTAGATTTGATGGGCAAAAACAATCCATCAACTTCTGCTCGCCACAATCGGGCTGCGTCCACCAACAAAATGACATCGGCGGGCGATGCGCTACCCTCCGCTTTCAAACGTGACAGGATGCCTGCGTCATCCGCATCCACTCGGTTAATTTTGATACCCGTACTTTTGCTGAAATCGTTGTACAGGGCTTCGTCAGTTGGGTAGTGTCGTGCCGAGTAAATGTTGATGCTTGCCGTCGTCGCTTGCGCCTGTGCATTGGCGGAAAGACTGCTTATCGTTAGTAAGCCTGCAAGAAGCTGACTTAGACGATGGGCCATTTTTTTGTGTTCTTTATTGCTCATATTGACACCTTTAAGTGCTGGAATGAACAAATTCTACATCAAATAAGAATGATTCGCATTTGCAAATAGGCTTAAAGCATCAGTTGAATGTGACCACATGGTCTACTTCAACGCGAATGCCGATCCATTCTCCTAATTTGTGGTCGTGATGGCTAGGTACATGGGCCATGACCATTTCTCCGGTCTGCAATCGCAAGCTGTATAAAAATTCTGAACCACGAAATGACTTGCGAACAATTTCAGCTTTAACAGGTGCCGCGTCGTCATGAACGATGTCGTCTGCTCGGAGTAACACGTCGCAATTGACCAATTCGTCTGAGCGCTTATCTGAAGCCTTGAGCTCATCGGTTAGCAAGCCTAAGACGGTCTGAACCTCGACTCGTCCCTTTGTGATTGAACGAACACCAGGAATGAAAACGCCATGCCCAATGAACTCGGCCACAAAGCGCGAGGCAGGACGGTGATACAGATGATACGCATCATCCCATTGCGCCAAGCGCCCACCTTGAATAACGCCAATGACATCGCCCATGGCAAACGCTTCCATTTGATCGTGGGTCACAAAAAGCGCGGTGGCATTGGCCTCTTTCAAAATGGCTCGAATTTCCAAAGCAAGACGTTCACGTAAATCAACATCCAAGTTAGAAAAAGGCTCGTCTAACAACAGGAGTTCTGGCTTGGGCGCCAGTGCACGCGCCAAGGCAACCCTTTGCTGTTGCCCTCCAGACAGCTCGTGTGGATACCGCTCTTGCACATCTTGGAGCCCCACCAACTTCAGCACTTCCGTGATGCGCAAGGATTTGCTGGCTGAACTTTGCCCATGCAGACCAAATGCAATGTTGCCCGACACGGTCAAGTGCGGAAACAGCGCGTAATCCTGAAAGACCATACCCATACGGCGGTTTTCGGGGGGGGCCGTAAAGCCCGAACGACTGACCACTCGATCGGACAGCTGGACATACCCGGCTGATACAGGTTCGAGACCAGCAATGGCGCGCAGCAAGCTGGTTTTGCCGCAACCCGAAGGACCAATCAACACACCAATTTGCCCAGCTTCAAGGCTCAGAGAAACACCTTGCACGGCAGGCGTTTGCTGGCCAGAATAGCGGACGTCGACTTGATCAAGTGTCAGAAACATAGGTGGATTGTAAGGACACGTGAGCCGATTGACATTCCCTACTTGCCGATCATCCTTACAATTCCACGGAAGATGCGCTTGAATCACCAAGTGCAAAGCTTGACTTTCTTTGGACGCTCCGCATGCACGTTTTCCGAATTCGTTCGGTTCTTTATAGCCTCGTCGCTCTGATCATTTGCCTGCCAGTGTTGGCGCTGATCAGTTCTTGGATTGAGTGGAATCTCGCGTCTGCACAAGTTCTCCATGAAATGTTTGCAACCGTCTTGCCTGACTATGCAATCACCAGCATGGGCCTGTGCCTTGGCGTCGCAATTGGCGTCACATTTTTAGGCACCAGCACCGCTGCAGCCGTGACATTGTTCAAGTTTCCAGGAAAAGCATTTTTTGAATGGGCATTGCTGTTGCCAATGGCCATCCCAGCCTACGTGGTGGCTTATGCCTACACAGACTTTCTGCAGTTCAGCGGCCCCGTGCAAAACTTCATTCGCAATCAGTTTTCGCTTGAGGGCCGCGTGTTACCAGAAATTAGAAGTTTGGGCGGTGCCATTCTTGTATTTACTTTGGCACTCTATCCCTATGTTTATCTGCTGGCGCGCACAGCCCTGAGTGAGCGTGCCCCGCAACTGTTGGAGGCTGCGCGCATGCTTGGTGCCCCCCTCCAACGACGCATCCTAGAAATTGCCATCCCTTTGGCACGACCTTCAGTGGCCGCCGGCGTCGCATTGGCCTTGATGGAAACATTGGCCGACTTTGGTGTGTCAAGTTACTTTGGTATTCAAACATTCACTGCGGGCGTTTACAAAGCTTGGCTGGTCATGGACAACCGCATCGCAGCGGCCCAATTGGCCACATTGCTTTTAGGTACTGTGCTTGTTTTGATGCAAATTGAGAAATGGGCACAAGCTCGCATGCGATTTGCAAGCTTGCGTTCAGGGCTTTCTTCATCAACGGATGCACAACCCTCTACCCTCAAAGGCCTTCCTGCCATGGCCATGAGCACCTGGTGTGCCCTGCCCCTCTTTTTTGGATTTGTGCTGCCTGTGCTGTTGATGCTAAGGCCATTGATGTCATCCGAGATTGAAGTACCATGGGGACGGTTCATTGAATGGGCCATGAACAGTTTGCGCTTAGGCGCGATCACAGCAGTGCTGGCAGTATGGGTCGCATTGTTGCTGTCATTCAGTTTAAGGACGCAACGGGATCTCTTGACCCGGATGGTCGCTTCATTGGTGGGTTTGGGCTACGCAGTACCTGGTGCTGTGGTGGTGGTAGGACTGCTCTTGCCCGTGATGTGGCTGCAGCAACGCTGGCCAGAATCGCAAGTTGGTTATTGGCTCACGGCCACCTTATTGGGTTTGATTTGGGCCTACATGGTTCGCTTCTGCGCCGTTGCGTTGCAAACTGTTCAGAGTGGCTATGCCCGAATTCCAAAGAGTCTTGACGACTCTTCACGGATGCTGGGCATCTCGGGAATGAAACTGCTCACGAGTGTTCACTCACCCCTTTTAAAGCGTTCCATTTTTGCCGCCACGCTTTTGGTGTTTGTCGATGTGATGAAAGAGTTACCTGCCACACTGGTGCTACGCCCGTTCAATACCGACACACTGGCTGTGATGGCTTACCAACTGGCCAGAGACGAGCGATTGGGTGAAGCCGCCTTGCCTAGTTTGGCCTTGGTTCTGGTGGGTCTTCTGCCCGTCATACTGCTCAGCCGAGCCATGCATCAAAAAGCAATTACGACAGTTTGAATTCGGTATGACGGTTTTGTCGAACTCGCAATCCTGATGGTGCAGCGTCTTCAAGCTTGGCGTCGCGTCCGCCTAAAGGTAAATTTTCATTGGCAAGGCACAAGGGGCGAGAACGCGCACCACTGCTCACGTAATCTTGCAACAACAAGCTGCGCACCTGCGCAACATTGAGTGCGCGTGAGACAGTCAGGTAATGAAAAACCGCATCAACCAAGGCCTCTGGCGTGAGGCCATATGTTTTACCGCTTGCACGCCAGACCTCGTCCGAGAAATCCATGAAGGCCCAAAAAGCAGAATGCTGATGCGTCATCGGCTGCAAAATCAAAGGCAAACTTGTTTTGAACCTGCCCGAATTGGCCACCAAATCCCAATACTTGGCCATGCGCGTAAAGCGTTGCAAGCTCGCGGCGTCCAAGTCTTTGGTTTGACGAACAACATAAGGCGGCTGTTCGTCATAGACCATCTCAAACGATTCGGTGTGTCTAGAAATGGGTGTACCGCGCAAGCGTTTCAAAATACCGAGTTGAATCTCTTGTGGACCAATGGCCAACAAGCGGTCAAATCCTTCGGCAAAACTGGCCAGTGTTTCGCCTGGTAAACCGAAGATCAAATCGGTATGCAGGTGCGCATGAGATTCATTGATCAGCCAGCGTAAATTGGCTTCGGTTTGCACATTGTCTTGACGCCTCGAAATGAGTTTTTGAACTGTTTCATTGAAGCTTTGAATGCCCACTTCAAATTGCAAAACGCCTGGTGGGAATTGAACAATCAAGGCTTTCAGTTTGTCTGGAAGATGATCGGGGATCACTTCAAAGTGCACCAGCAATCCCTCTGCACCCGGCGCGCTCAATCGATCTAAAAAGAATTGAAGAATTTGAATCGAAGCTTCAATTTTTAAATTAAACGTACGGTCGACAAATTTGAAATTTCGAGCGCCACGTTCGTATAGCGTCTTGAGTTCTTGCAGAAATGGCGTCAATTCAAATGCCCATGCAGTTTTGTCCATTGAACTCAGACAAAACTCACATTTAAAAGGACAGCCTCGAGATGCTTCGACGTACAAAAGTCGGTTGGCCAGATCTGCATCGGAGAAGTGTTGATAAGGCAACTCGATTTGGTCCATGGGCGGTTGTTCGCCTTGGATCACTTTCATCAACGGCTGAGGACCCGCCAACAATTGCATACAGAGTTTGGGGAAGCTCACATCGCCCCATCCGGTGATCACATGGTCGGACAGTTGTACGATTTCCTGCTGTTCGGTTTCGTGACTTACCTCAGGACCACCCAAAACAATTTTCAGTGAAGGTCGTCGAGTCTTTAAAAGACGAACCAGCTCGGTCGTTTGAACCACATTCCAAATGTAGACCCCAAATCCAATCACTTGATTTTGGCCTGGCCGTGACTCTCCCAAAGTGTCCAACAAGGTAGTGACCATGTCGGCCAAAGGCTTGGCCAAAGTGAATTCAATCAAAGCGGTTTGATCCGCTAAATTTTGACTGCCGTGGCGTGCCATGTTGGCCATGAGGTAGCGCAAACCCAGTGACGCGTGAATGTACTTTGCATTCAAGGTGCAAAGGATGATGACGGGGGGCGAAGACTCTAGTTCGGGCATGGTGTGATTATCGTGTGCAAACCAAATTCAAACCAAGCTCAGGGTAATTGCGATGGCCTTGGACATGCAAATGTCTGAAACTAGCGCTTTGTTGGCCATTTAGAAAGTAAGTCATGAAATCAGCCCTTCAATGGGTCGGCGCTTTATTGCTGGCGCTGATCGTCTATTTACTTGCATGGCCAGTCCCCATTCAACCTGTTTCATGGCTTGCCCCTCAAGCCCCTGGTTATCAAGGCCCACATGCCGTTAACGACAAACTGGCGCAATTGAACTTAATGGACTTGAATGGTGAAGAAGGCCCAGAGCACATTGCCATCGGTCCCGATGGCAAGTTGTACACCACGGTTGCCAGCGGAAAGATTCTGCAAATGACACCGGATGGGAAGGCACAAAAAGAATTTGCAAATACAGGCGGCCGCGTCTTAGGTTTCGACTTTGATGCACAGGGCAATTTGATCGCGGCCGATGCGGTTAAAGGCTTGTTGTCTATTAGCCCACAAGGTGCCGTGAAAGTTCTAACTGACAAAGTGAACAACGACCCCATCAGGTATGCCGATGCGGTGGTGGTCGCTCAAAATGGCAAGATGTATTTCAGTGATGCATCCACACGATTCAGCCCCAAAGAATGGGGTGGCACTTTTGAGGCAAGCATCTTGGACATTTTGGAGCAATCTGCTACTGGCCGTGTCTTGGAATACGATCCCAAAACCCAGGCCACGCGAATCGTGGCGCAGGGTTTGAGCTTTGCCAATGGTGTGGCTTTGAATCAAGCTGAAACCAGCCTATTTGTGAACGAAACAGGCAAGTACAAAGTCTGGAAAATTTCCCTATCGGCGAAAAATCTTCAACTGGGCGATGGCAAGATTCCCGAGGGTGCCAAAGTGTTGTTTGAGAATTTACCGGGCTACCCAGACAATTTGATGCGCGGCATGGATGGCAAAATTTGGTTAGGCTTTGCCAAACCACGCAACCTCACCATCGACGGTTTTGCCGACAAACCATGGCTGCGCTCCCTGACACTCCGACTACCCCGCGCGCTGTGGCCTATTCCTAAAGCATATGGCCATGTCATGGCGTTTGACGAAGCGGGCCATGTGCTGAAAGACATGCAAGACCCCACCGGAAGTTACCCAGAATCAACCGGTGTGACTGAAACCAAAGACCGCCTTTACATTCAAAGCCTTCATGCCAAAGGCTTGGGTTGGCTGGCGAAGTAAAGGGGTGTTGAAACGGCCTACTATGCAGAAGGCAGTCGTTTTATTTTCACCAACTCCCATGCATCTTCAACCCATTCGCACAAGATTGCCCGTGACTCTCTTGGGTCAATGATGTCGAGAATTCCAAATTTTTCTGCGGTCTTGAAAGGTGAAGACATGTTGAGATAAAACTTCTCTAATTCCAGTCGTTTGGCTTGTGGATCCGTTGCAGTTTCAATTTCAGTTTTGTGTGCCGCCATCACCCCTCCCTCAATGGGAATCGAACCCCAGCGTGCCGATGGCCACGCATACCTGTGATTCAACGCCTCTCCATACTTTGGCGCATGCATTCCGCCAGCCATGCCAAAACAACGCCTGATGATGATAGAAACCCAGGGTGATTCGCATTCATGGACAGCTTGACCCACGCGTGTTGCGCCCAGCAAGGTGCCAGCCAATTCAGCTTCAAGGCCTGTGGCATTGCCAGGCTGATCAACCAGATTCACAATGGGCAATCCAAACTGACTGCACATCTTGACGTGGCGCTCCATTTTGTAGGCTGCTTGGACAGTCATCGCACCCCCTTGAACTTTGGGGTCGTTGATCACAACACCCACGGGGTAGCCATTGAGCCTGGCCAACGCTGTGATCACAGAGCCTCCTTGAAATTTTCCAATTTCAAAGACAGTGTCCAAATCAAAAATGCTCTTCAATATTTTGCGTGGATCAAAAATCTGTCGCCGATCTTTTGGAATGGCATCTTTTAGCCAGTCATCAGCGCGGTTAGGTGAATCGTCACAAACTGTTACTGGCGCCAAATGGTGAATGCTTCGCGGCATGTAGGACAAGAATTTTTGTACTTGTTGCAGCGCGTCGGCTTCATCTGCAGCCTCATTGTGAACCACAGCATTTTTTCGTTGAATTTTGTGGCCGCCCAAATCATTTTTGTCGATTTCAACACCATAAGCTTGACGAACCACATGGGGTCCTGCCGCCATGACTTGTGCCTGCTCATTGACCAACACCGAGAAGTGCGACGAGACCACTTTGATGGCACCCAAACCGACACAAGAGCCCAAAGCTACGCCCACCACAGGTACAGTCTTTAGCAACTCATTGGCTGGCCAGGTCGGGTAGCCAGGAATCTTAGTGCCGCCCAACTGCATCAACAACTTCACACTGCCACCCGCAGAATCAACCAAGCGCACCAAAGGCATTCGCATTTGGTGCGCATAGCGTTCAATGTAAATCCATTTTTCTGCAACTGTGGCCTCGGATGAGCCAGCGCGTATGCTGAAATCATCTGCATGAATGGCGACTTTGCGACCGTTCATGCGACCCGTACCAGTGACTGTATTGGTAGGATCTAGTTGAACAAAATGACCCTCTGAATCTTGATGGCCTTTGCCCGCAATGCATCCCATCTCTTGAAACGAATGGGCATCTACCAAGCTGTGAATTCTCTGACGAACATCCATTCGTCCTGCGCTGTGCAATTTAGCCAACGCTTGCGGGCCGCCCATTGCCAAAGCTTGATTTCTGCGATTTTCTAATTCGCTTAGTTCTTCTAGCCACTCACCTTCGGGCGTAAAACGTACGGGGTGTTGAATCTTTTTCACTTCGAACCCAATCCCAATTCTTGAACCAATTCATTGATCGATTTTTGTTCAGATACCATGTACTTCATGGACTCAGCATGATCTCTATAGACAGGCCTACCGCCATTTTTTTCGACCAAAGCCAACCATGCAGGATGTTGAGAGACTTTGCGCAAAGCTTCTTCCCAAAACGCAATTTGTGCAGCTGACATATGGGGGGGGAGAAGCAGTCCGTTATAGGTCACAAAGTCGGCTGCAATACCCTGCTCGCGCCAAGTTGGCACTTGCGCCAAAGGTCCCGAGCCGCGTGTCGGTGACGCACTGGCCAAGACACGTACTTTTCCTGCGGCAACCTGCGGCATGATGACCGGTGCAGTCGCCGAAATGACGTCAATGTGACCGCCCAACAAGGCCCCCATTGTTTCGCTTGAAGCTTTAAAAGGTGCGACAGTTAAATTTTTAATGTCAACACCTGCAACTTTCAATGGTTTGGCGATGGACAAATGTGTACCTGATCCCAAGGCGGGTGCAACGCCAATTTTGAGAGAGCTAGCATCCTTGCGCAAAGCTGTGACCAAATCAGTCGCTGATTTGATGTTGGAGTCGGCTCGCACAGCGACCATTTGAGTTTCCTCAACCATCATGGCGACGGGAGGATAGTCTTTCAAATCAGCTTTCAACATGCCAGCAGCAATGGCCACCAGGGTGCTGGTGTGAAATGTACCTAGCCAATGCGCATTACCCGCATTGCGCTGCAATTGCTGCAAAGAGATGATGCCTGCACCACCTGGCTTGTAATCGATCAACATGGTTTGACCTTGGATCAAATTCAATTGGGTTAAGGCATCTTGAATGCCGCGCGCATAGATGTCTACAGAGCCACCGGGTGTGACGCCCAAAACGTAAGTGATTCGATCGGTCGGTTTCCAATTGCTGTTTTGCGCTGGCGCTTCCAATCCAATACTGACCAATGCCATCGCCAATGTCAATTCACGTCTTTTCAGGTTCATGGTGTATCTCCGTTTTTTTCAATTAGTTGACTTAAATGCCGCCAGTACATTTGCAGTGTCTTGCCCAAGCTCGTGTCCTGTATGACGGATGACGCCTGGTGTACGAGATAGACGCGGGACCACGCCAATTTGAGTGGTGTGACCAATTTTTGGATGCGGCACTTTAACCAGCATGTTCCGCTCTAAAAAATGAGGATCTTGGTAAATGTCGGCGATGGTGTAAACACGCGTATTGGGAACACCAACAGCCTCAAGCATGTCGGCCAATTCTTTGCAAAGATGCTGTCGCGTCCAATCAGCAATGATTTGGTCCAGTGCTCGGGCATTGGCGGGTTCGCCTCTGGCACGAATGTTTGCGAATTCTGGCACTTGCATCAAATCAAGCCGACCCATGGCTTGCATCAGCCGCTCACACGTTGGGTTGCTGTTGGCTGCAATCAAAATATAGCTGTCATCTTTGGTTGGGTACAAACTGTTTGGGGCCATGCGCGGCAAATTTGCGCCTTCACGTTTGGGGACAGTGCCATGCTTTTCATAGGCCGGAACAATGGGCTCCATTTGAGTAAATGCCGTTTCGTACAGGGCCACATCCACAACTTGCCCCAAGCCTGTCTTGTCTTTTTCACGCAGTGCTGCCAACGCGCCAAAGGCTGCATAGGTTGATGTCAAGTAGTCAGTTGTAGCCAAGGCCACGCGTGCCGGAGGTCGATCTGGATCACCTGTCATGTGACGTACACCACCGACGGCTTCGCAAATAGCGCCATACCCAGGTCTTGGCGCATAGGGGCCTGTTTGTCCAAAGCCACTGATTCGAACCATCACCAAACCTGGATTTGTTTTAGAAAGTTCTTCATAGCCCAAACCCAGTCGCTCCATTACACCGGGCCGGTTGTTCTCCACCAATATGTCAGCACTTGCAATCATGGACTTGGCCACACGCAGGTCTGCTGGATTTTTCAAATCCAGCACGACGGATTTTTTATTTCGCAGCAGCGACGCGGCATACAGAGAAACATCATCAACATGTTGCCCCATTTGTCTAACTGGATCGCCTTCAGGTGGTTCGATCTTGATCACATCGGCGCCAAAATCCCCCATCAAGCGAGTGCAGGCCGGACCTGCAATGGTTGAACAAATCTCAATCACAAGCAGCCCTCGCAAAGGCCCCGCGGCGTTCATCACGTTGTGAGTGCTCATTTCAAATTTCCTGACTTTTTGTTTGCAAGTGCCATCATTTGCCGCGTAGATTCTTGGCTAGATTCGTAAATGCGTGTTCGAGCAAGAGACACCAAGCTTTCAACATCGCCCTTGCGCTGCGCGTCCAAAGCCATTCGCCACAAACTGGCAGAACGTTGACGACGTTCAATTGTGGCTAAACCCAATTTGCTGTACCGCAATGTTTGCAATGAAAGGCCAGTGAGTAATCGATGAAGTTTTTGATTGCCCGCTAAACGAGCGCACAAAATAATCAGGCGGTAAGTCGTTTCGGCATACTCATCTCCACTTTGAGGATCGGCCGCCAATAATTCAAGCCGCTCAGTACCTGATGCCAAAATTTTCAACCATTCTTCTGAAGAAGTGCTGCCAATTTTGCGAATCACAACTTCAAAGAGACCCGCCCGAATTTCCATCAACTCATCGAGTTCGGAGACAGACAATTCAGTCACGATGGCGCCGCGCCTTGGTAACAGGGTCACAAGGCCCTCTCGTTCCAAAATCCTCAATGCATCTCGGACTGGTCCCCGACTAACTTTGAATTCTTCGCTGAGCTCAACTTCACCAATTCGACTGCCTGCTGGCATGAGACCTGACAAGATGCGGTCCCCCAATTTGGCTGCAATCTGCTCTGGAACAGTTAGCGTAGGGGTGTCCTGGTCTGCAAACAATCTGAATGCCACCGTACTTTCGGCAGCACGGTATGCATCGTCTGGTAAGTCTTTCACATGCATCGCTTACACCAGATGAATGACAACTTGATCTTCGGCCACGGGGTCGCCCTCTGCAACCAAGACTTCGGACACTTGGCCTGCACGCTCAGCCGCAATGGGGATTTCCATCTTCATGGACTCTACGATCGCCAAAACTTCATCGGCTTCTACGCTTTGACCAGGGCTGACGAGTACTTTCCAAACCGTACCGGTGACTTCAGATTTGATTTTCAACATTTGTTAATTCCAAGATTGTTAACAATATTATGAAATTAAAAGCCAAGTCGCCTATCGGCGATAACCCTTAGCAAAACAAAATGCCTTAAGTTTGGAGATCTAAGAACACACGCCCGTTCTCAATCTTCACAGGCCAAGCTTTGACAGGCTCGGTAGCAGGTCCACACTTGACAGAGCCATCACGAACATCAAACATCGCTTGATGGAATGGACATTCCACATGGTGGCCCTCCACAAAGCCGTCGCACAGTTTGGCGTTGCCGTGGCTGCAATCGTTGTTGATGGCATAAACGCCCTCCTCCAATTTGAAGATGGCGATGTCGTGATGGAGAGGGGTGACAGCAATGCCGGCCCCTTCAAACAAATCGGCCTCTGCGGCCACGTCAATCCAGTTGCTCATGATTAGATGGGATAGATGACAGAATTAGGAATCATCTCACTGTCGTACACGCAAAGACGCTCAGCAAACTTGAATCCATCGGGGGTAGACACAATGATGTCAAGGTATCGACCCACGTTGTACACGGTGCTTTCTTTGTCGAGCTTGGTGCGAAACACGGCGTAATTGGCCTCACTGTAGATTCGGCCCTCTTCAACTTTGCGAACGATGGGCGCGCCCACCACATGCCGTTGATAGTAGGGGTCGTGAAAGATGGTTTCGCTGATGCCATACACACGGTCTTTCAGCATGCCCTTGCTGGTCAAAGACAACGTAGCCAATGGAAAACCTCGTTCGTGGTTTTCACGTGGCTGTAATTTGTAGACACATTGTTCTGTAAAAAATTCTGGCCACAAATGCCATTGACCGCTGTCTACTGCACTGGCGTAGTCAGCGTAAAGTTGCTGGATGCCAAACCAAGTTTGCATATCAACCATGTTAATCCTCCATCACTTTTCGCCAATATTCATACATGCCTCGGATGAGAGTTTCGGTCACCATGTGATCGGTTTCACCCACATCTTTTCCACCCAGTTCAGCAACAGCACGGTGGTCTTGTTTGGACTCAAAGGCTTGCTGTGAGAACTCAATCACCTCACCATCGTCGGCCGACACAAATCCCGCTGGACCAAACAAGTTGGCTTGTCGCAGACGACGCTCAGTCATCTCGGGCGTGTCATCCTCAAAGCCGAAATGCGTCCACACAAAATCAAAGGCACCATGGCCGTCAGGTTGAATATGGCGCGTAGAAACGCTGTTCACTTGCTGCTGAAAAATCACACTGGGAAACAGCGTCATCATGACCGCTGTAGGCCCGCCCCACCAGGGCTCTGGCACGATGTCTAGGAAGCTGGGGTCATTGAGTTCCATGCTTGCTTTGAAACTGCTGACTTGCGTCACGTCGGAGGCACCACCTGTTGCCTGACCCGCTGAACCTCGCGTGGAGATCATGGCGGCATGGCGGTGTTTGGTGTCCATGCGCAATTCACTTTTATTGTCGGCACGCCATAGACCAAAGGTCACAAACCAGGTGTGCAACAAACCTGGGTGGTAAGGGTCTTTGATGTTCTCTTGCATCAGCTTCCAGTTGCCTGGAATGCGCTGGCGGTTATAGCCCAAGATCTTCAACTGACGGCCATTGAAGAGTCGGTCAAAGTAATGGAGGATGGTCGAGCCCATATAGTCTTCAAGTGACTCAACATCGTGATCAAAGGACGCAAAGACAACGCCGCCACGTTGGGCGACTTTCAAGGCCGTGAGGCCATGCTCTTTCGGTTCAAAGTCTGCAGGCATGCCGCCATTCACCTTGCCATCTTGTCTTACACCGCGCCTGAACGGTACGCCCTGCAACTTGCCGTCTAAGGCGTAGCTCCATTGGTGATAGGGACACACCAATTCTTTTTTATTGCCATGGCGCTCTCGGCAAAAAGCCATGCCGCGATGGGCACACACATTCTCGACCACGTGAATTTGGCCATCTTGTGCGCGAGTCATGATGACTGAACGCTCACCTATGACGGTGCGCTTGAAATCACCCCCGTTGGGAATTTCAGCTTCCAGACCGACATAACTCCAATGCGCTTTGTAGAAAAAGCGCTCGAGTTCTTTTTGATGGCTGTCTTGATTGGTATAGACAGCAAATGGAATGCGGCTGGTGCCTGGCGATTCCCAGTGAATTGGATGCTCTTGCATGTGTGTTGGTCTCCACAAGATTCTTGACTTGGATCATGCCAGTCGCACCAAATTAGTAAATCTTAATTTGCATATAATCATTATTTGATTATCAAATATTAAAAGACCATGGAACTGTCCAAACTGGACCTCAATTTGCTTTTGGTTTTTCACCATTTGCTGATTCTGAAACGCGTCTCGGCCGTGGCAGACTTCTTAAACATGAGCCAACCCGCTGTGAGCAGTGCACTGGGAAGACTCAGGTCCAGTTTGGGTGACGAGTTGTTTATCCGAACACAGGGCGGCATGACGCCCACACCTTACGCGCTTCAACTGGCAGAGCCCGTGGCCATGGCGCTGGATGTACTACAGCAAGCCTTGAATGTACGCGGGGCGTTTGACCCCAAGACCAGCACTCGAAACTTTACCCTTGCACTCACTGACGTGGGTGAGATGTATTTCTTACCGGTCCTTGTAGATTCGCTGACGAAAATTGCCCCTGGCGTCACTTTGCAAGTGGTCAGCGTGGCGCAGTCTGCGCTCAAAGAAGACATGTCCACCGGCAAAATTGATTTGGCCCTGGGACTCCTGCCGCAACTGCAAGCTGGTTTTTTTCAGCAATCATTGTTCACGCAAAAATACACCTGCTTGATGCGAAAAAAGCATCCATTGGCGCAGTTGCCGGCCATCACGGTATCCGCCTTGTTTGCGGCCGAGCATGTGCGTGTACTGGCCACCGGCACAGGACATGGCCGTGTCGATGAAGCATTGGACAAACAAAAACACAAACGCAATGTTCGCTTGACGGTGCCGCACTATGTGGCTTTGGGTGATGTTTTGCAGCGCGCCAATTTGATCGCCATGGTGCCTGAACGATTTGCGCAGCGCATTGTCAAACCCTTCGACTTGGTCATGCGAGATTTACCTGTAAAGGTGGCAGACAGCGCCATCCATCAGTGTTGGCACGGCCGATTGCACCGCGATCCTGGTCACCAGTGGTTACGCCAAGTGATGCGCAAACTCTTTGGTGATCAGGCCACAGTTGGGGAGGAAAAAGCGACTTGAGCTCCGATTAGAACGGCAAGCCAACGTAGTTTTCGGCAAGTGAACTTTGCGCGGCATCTGAGGAGAACAGATAAGCCATTTCGATTTCTTGCAGCTTCTTGTCGTAATCGCTTGATTCAGGAAACGTGTGCAGCAAGGTGGTTAACCACCATGAGAACCGCTGCGCTTTCCAGACACGGGCCAGCGCCTTTTCTGAATAATTGTCCAAGCCTTTGCTGTCACCCTTTTGGTAGTGGTCCACAAAGCCGTGATAAAGGTAATAGATATCGGAGCCTGCTGTGTTGAGTCCACGCGCACCGGTTGGCGGCACAATGTGAGCCGCATCGCCCGCCAAGAACATATTGCCGTAACGCATGGGCTCGGCCACAAAGGAGCGAAGCGGTGCGATGGACTTTTCGATGGTAGGGCCTGTGATCAATTTTTCAGACACTTCGGCAGGCAAGCGACGCTTTAATTCTTCCCAAAATGCCTCATCCGACCAGTCCTCTACCGAGTCGGTTAAGGGCACTTGAATGTAGTATCGGCTTAACACCTGTGAACGCAAAGAACACAGCGCAAAACCGCGAGGATGCTTGGCGTAAATCAATTCAGGCGACACAGGTTTGGTACGCGACAACACGCCTAACCAGCCAAACGGATACACCTTCTCGTACTCTTTGATGACGTCACTGGGAATAGACTTGCGACTGACACCGTGGAAGCCATCCGCACCAATGATGAAATCACAGTCAATGCGCTTGGCCTCACCGCCTACGCTGTAAGTGACATAGGGCTTGTCTGATTTCAAATCGTGCGGTTGCACATCTTCAGCGCTGTGAATCACGATGCCATTCATGCGATCGCGTGCTTCGTACAAGTCGCGCGTCAATTCGGTTTGGCCATACACCATCACAGAGTTGCCGCCACTGTATTTGTGCAAATCAACACGATTGAGTTTGTCACCATGGGACAAGAAAAAACCATCGTGAATTTCACCTTCACGGTCCATGCGTTCACCGCACTGGGCTTCGCGCATCAGCTTGGCAAAGCCATTTTCCAAAACACCGGCACGGATGCGACTGAGCACGTAGTCTCGGGTTTGGCGCTCCAGCACAACTGTCTCAATGCCCTTCAGGTGCAATAACTGCGAAAGCATGAGGCCAGAGGGGCCGCCACCGATGATGCAAACTTGGGTTTTCATGACTGGTCTCCGTGTCAAAGGTCGAGGGTTCATTACCCGAAAAACATGAAAGATACGCTTTATCCCGTGACACGGGAATGGCGGAAACTGGCAAAAACTTGTACATTTCGAACATGGAAAAACGACTCGCTTCTGTACAAAGCTACAGCCTATTTGGAGAATCAACACATTTGCCCGATGTACTGCACTGCGAAACCATTGCAGATCGCTCGGTACTGCATGACTGGGAATTGGCACCTCACAGGCATGCGCGACTGCATCAAATTGTGCTGGTGGAAAAAGGCGGTGGCTCAGTCAGTTTGGATGGCAAAACGCATGCTTTAACGCAAAGCTCGTTGGTCAATGTACCTCCCGAGCATGTGCACTCATTTCGATTTGAAAAAAACACGCGAGGGTGGGTGACCACCATGGCGGACGAATTGCTGGACGAGCTGTTGGTGGGCGTGGGCACACTGCGAACAGAACTAGGGCAAGCGTGTGTGTTGTCTGCAGATGCAACCATGACGCAAACCGTACAGCAAATATGGCTTGAGTTTTCAGGACAGGAAACAGCCAGAGCATTGGTTTTAAGAGGACTCAGTGGCGTTTTGCTGGGGTGGGTCGCCCGGCAACTGGCCCTGCAAGCATCAGGCAATGCCAAACTCACCGACTCAGTCTTGGTGCAACGCTTCAAAGCCTTGATTGAACAACACTTCAGGGCTCATTGGACTGTGAGCCAATACGCCAATGCCTTGTCCATTTCCCCAACTCATTTAAGCCGCCTAACGCGTGCATCCAATGGCAGCAGCGCCCTGCGCATGATTGAGGCCCGCTTGATGCGCGAAGCACGCCGAAATTTGGCCTACACCCATCTGAGTATTTCCAGCATCGCCTACACACTGGGCTTTTCTGATCCTGCATACTTTTCCCGTGTTTTCACAAGGGATGCTGGCATCTCACCCAAGACCTTTCGGTCTCAAATCTAATCTTTTAGGATCAGCGATTTTCGTGAGATTCCTTCAAGTGCAACTCATTTAGGCCAAGTCAAACGAATCAGCAATGGTCAGATGATAAAGTTCACAACTGTTGTCATTCACTTACCCAATCCATGTCCCTGCCCAACTGCCCCAAATGCCAATCCGAATTTACATATGAAGATGGTGGAAATTATGTCTGCCCCGAATGCGCCCATGAATGGCCACAGCAAGTTCAAGCAGAGCTTGAGGCCGTCAAAGTCTTCAAAGACGCCTCGGGCAACATCTTGCAAGACGGCGACACGGTCACGCTGATCAAAGACCTCAAACTCAAGGGTTCTTCAAATGTGATCAAAGTAGGCACCAAGGTCAAAAACATTCGTTTGATTGAAGGCGATCACGACATTGATTGCAAAATTGAAGGATTTGGCGCCATGCAACTCAAAACTGAATTTGTGCGCAAAGCCTGACCCCCTCATCTCTTTTTTGTCTCTTTAAATCATGAAAAAATTCTTTCTGACATTCTCAATTGTTCTGGCAAGCATGCTTTCCGCTTGCGGAGGCGGCAACGGCAGCGGCAGCGCCAGCGCAACTTCGGGTCCAACAGCCCTTCAAACGACGGACACCGTGATAGGTACAGGTGCAACAGCCGTTGCAGGCAACACCCTCACCGTCAATTACACAGGTTGGCTCTACGACGCATCAGCAGCCCAAAACCATGGCAAACAATTTGACTCCTCCATTGGCAAAGCGCCCTTTAGCTTCAAGCTGGGCGCAGGCCAAGTTATTGCAGGTTGGGATCAAGGCATGGTTGGCATGAAAGTAGGTGGCAAACGAACATTGCTCATCCCAAGCGCTATGGGCTATGGCAGTTCGGGGGCTGGCGGCGTGATTCCCCCCAATACCGCGCTGGTCTTTGATGTGGAACTTATTTCCATTCCTTGAATGGGGCATCCCGGCAATATTTCACCTTGCGAAATTTTGTCTCATTTATTCGAATTTCTCTCATATCAGCGCGGCGTCAGTCGCTACTTTTAAGATCTAATAACGGCTTGCACGATTTACCGCTGCACCACAATAAAAGAGGACGCAAATGGCTAACCAAAAATCTAAAATTATTTACACACTGACCGATGAAGCCCCATTGCTGGCCACATCGGCCTTTTTGCCTATCATTCGCACGTTTGCAGCACCCGCAGGCATCGAAGTTGAGTCAAGCGACATTTCACTTGCTGCGCGTATTTTGGGTGAGTTTTCCGATCTGTTGCCTGAAGCGCAACGCATCCCCAACAACTTGGCCATCTTGGGCAAGTTAACGCTCAGGCCCGAAGCCAATATCATCAAATTACCCAACATCAGCGCCTCCGTCGGCCAACTGAACATTGCGATCAAAGAATTGCAATCCAAGGGTTATGCACTGCCCGACTATCCAGACAATCCAAAGAACGACCAAGAAAAAGACATCAAAGCGCGCTATTCCAAGTGCACAGGCTCTGCGGTCAATCCCGTTTTGCGCGAAGGCAACTCCGACCGTCGCGCGCCTCGTGCGGTCAAAGAATTTGCACGCAAAAACCCACATAGCATGGCAGAGTGGAGCCAAGCTTCTCGCTCACACGTGTCGCACATGCACCATGGCGACTTCTACCATGGCGAAAAATCCATGACCGTTGAGCGTGCACGCGATGTGAAAATGGAACTCATCACCAAGAGTGGCAAAGCCATTGTGCTCAAGCCGAAAGTCTCCTTGGTCGACCGCGAAGTTATTGACAGCATGTTCATGAGCAAGAAAGCCCTGGAAGCGTTCTACGAAAAAGAGATTGAAGACGCTCACAAAACAGGCGTGATGTTCTCATTGCACGTTAAAGCCACCATGATGAAGGTGTCACACCCCATCGTGTTTGGTCACTGCGTCAAGATCTTTTACAAAGATGCATTCAAAAAGCACAAAGAGCTTTTTGACAGCCTCGGCGTGAACGTCAACAACGGCATGGTCGACTTGTACAACAAAATTGCCACCCTGCCCGATTCCAAACGCGAGGAAATCATGCGCGATTTGCACGCGTGTCATGAGCACCGCCCTGGATTGGCCATGGTTGATTCCGCCAAAGGCATCACCAATTTCCACTCACCCAACGATGTGATCGTCGATGCGTCAATGCCTGCCATGATTCGCAATGGCGGCAAAATGTGGGACGCCGCGGGTCGTTTGCAAGATGTGAAGGCCGTGATGCCTGAGTCCACCTTCGCACGCATCTACCAAGAAATGATCAACTTCTGCAAGTGGCACGGTGCGTTCGATCCCAAAACCATGGGCACTGTGCCCAATGTGGGCTTGATGGCGCAACAAGCCGAAGAGTATGGCTCACACGACAAGACTTTTGAAATCAGCGAAGACGGCGTGGCCAACATCACCGACCTGGAAACAGGTGAAGTGTTGCTCAGCCAAAATGTTGAAGCTGGCGACATCTGGCGCATGTGTGAAGTCAAAGACGCCCCCATCCGTGATTGGGTGAAGTTGGCAGTTAACCGTGCCCGCAACTCTGGCATGCCCGTGGTGTTCTGGTTGGATGCTTACCGCCCCCATGAAGCCCAACTCATCCGCAAAGTGAAGATGTACCTGCATGAGCACGACATCAATGGTTTGGACATTCAAATCATGAGCCAAGTTCGCGCGATGCGTTACACCCTCGAGCGCGTCGTTCGCGGCTTGGACACCATCAGTGCCACCGGCAACATTTTGCGCGACTACCTCACCGACTTGTTCCCCATCATGGAATTGGGTACCAGCGCCAAAATGCTCTCGATCGTGCCTTTGATGGCCGGTGGCGGCATGTACGAAACAGGTGCTGGCGGTTCAGCCCCCAAGCACGTCAAGCAATTGGTCGAAGAAAACCACCTGCGTTGGGACTCTTTGGGCGAATTCTTGGCATTGGCTGTGTCCTTCGAAGACATGGGCATCAAGAATAACAACGAACAAGCCAAACTGTTGGCCAAAACTTTGGATGCAGCGACAGGTTCATTGCTAGCCAATAACAAGAACCCCTCTACCAAAACAGGTGAGCTCGACAACCGTGGCAGTCAGTTCTATTTGGCCATGTATTGGGCACAAGAACTTGCAGCTCAAACTGAAGACAAGGCATTGCAAGCCAAGTTTGCGCCCTTGGCCAAAGCACTCACAGAAAACGAACAGAAAATCGTTGGCGAGTTGAAAGCAGTTCAGGGCAAGTCAGTTGACATTGGTGGCTACTACATGCCGTCCACCGAATTGTTGGAAAAGGTCATGTGCCCAAGCCCAACCTTGAATGCCATCATCAAAGCAGCTCAAGCCTAAGCTGAACTTGCTGCTGGACCTTAGAAGGGCCAGCTGTAGGCATCAAAAAGCCGCTGTAAAGCGGCTTTTTTCATGGCTTGAGGGGAACCTCATTCAAAGAGGTCTGTCTGATTGACGTCCGATGCCTGCGACTTGCTCTTGTGTTTTAACTTGCCTGCATGTGAAGTCTTGTTGCTATCCTTGATGGGTGACAACTCCAAAATGGCTGGCGCATTGGAGGCCAGCTTTGCTTTAACTTCAGGTGCTTCGACAATGGGACTGGTCAATCCAGGGGGCCAGCGCTTCAATCGCTTGAGTTCTCCTCTGTTCATGCATCGATAAACCGCCACATGGCGTTGCGTTACGTCATCTTCCAACACGACGTATCCTTTTCCTGACCATTGAAGCTCTCGTCCTTTAATCGCAAGACTTTCAGATGAAGATGCCTTCATGTCTGTTCTTGAATACGCCGTAATCGCACGCAAAATGACTTTGTTCATACTTAGATCTAGTTGACCAACAATAAGTTAGACAACATTATGCCAAATAACATATAGATGATAAACGACTCGCTCTTCAACGACTTGTTTAGATTCAAATCACTGGAATTGCAAGGCATCCCAAATCAACTTCGAGGAAAGAATGAATAAACCTGTTTGAACCAATTTAAAAAACCAAGCATCTGCAATCCGTCGGGTCAGGTAAGCCCCTAAGAATGTACCCAGGAATGCAAATGGAACCAACACAGCAATGTTCCAAAAATCAGCTTCCCCGTAGGGGCTCAGGTTTTGATAGGGGCCAATTTTGGCCAAATTGATGATGGCAAACAAAATGGTTGCTGTACCTGCAAACTCGGCTTTTGATAATTTTTGGGGCAATACAAAAATCTGAAAAGGTGGGCCGCCGGCATGCGCAATGAAACTGGTGAAGCCCGCCACCCCACCCCAAAAGACGCCCTTGGGCCATGAAGCTGCCTTGGGCGCTTCTGTCTGACCACGCTTGAACCAAGTCTGCAAACAGAAACTGACCCCCACCAAACCAATGAGAAATTTGATGGTGAGTTCTGAAATGATGGCCGCAGTTAGCCAGCCAAACAAAACACCCGCAATGCCCGCAGGCACCAAAATTTTCAGATTGATGAGGCTGTAGTGCTTGCGATAAAGCCAAATGCCTACTGCATCAGAAATCACAAAGAGCGGCAACAAAAGTACGGCTGCTTTGACGGGTGACATCACCAAAGACAAAACAGGCACCGACATCATGCCCACCAAAGGCAAGCCCCCCTTTGACATGCCAATGAGCAAAGCGGCAAAACTGGCCAAAACCAGATACTGATTGAATTCCATGAGGTCCCAGAGAAAAAAGCATCCCGTATGCGGGTCAATAAGCCTGCTGCGGGTATTTCAATATGCGCCAGCAGCTGAATGTGGCCACGGTGGCAATGCCCAGCGTGATCCAGATCACCCAGGTGTAATGGCCGGTCATGTCAAACAACTGGCCCGCTAAGACAGGTCCCAACAAGTTACCCAAAGCAGCGCCGGTGTAGAGCGTACCAATGATGGCCGCAACAGCTTTGCCCCCAAACAAATCCATGCAAATGGCCGGTAGGAGCGAGACGATGCTGCCATAACTTAAGCCAAACCAAAGTGCAAACACTGCAAATGCCCATCGATCTTGTGCAACGGCCCATACAAGATAGGACAAGCCCATGAGGCACTGCATCAGCATCAAGGTCTTGACGCGTCCCAGCTTGTCAGCCAACCAGCCAATCGCGAAGCGGCCCACCAAACTGCCAACGCCGATCAAACCCACCAATCCCACTGCCTGGGCTTCGGGCACACCAGCATCACGTGCCGCTGCTGAAATATGGGCAAAGGGGATGAACATGACAGGCGCGCCAAAAAGTGTCCCCATGTAGAGCCACCGAAATGCAGGTGTTTTCAACGCCTGCCCCAAGCTCAAACCTGCCAATCTGCCTTTTGCACCATCCCCTGCTTGAGGCGCTCTTTCGAGAAGAAAGGCCGCCAACAAACCTAGGCATGCAACAGTTAGAGACAGGCACTGCAGTGCATCACGCCACGACATTTCGGTCATCCAGTGGCTCACCACAACCGGCAAAACCAAGGTACCAGCACCCACACCTGAACTGGCAATGCCAGATGCCAAGCCACGCCGCTGAGTGAACCACGGCTGAACCGATGCAATGGACGGTGTGTAAACCAGCGCAATGCCCAACCCGACACATAAACCATAACTGATGTAAAGGGTGAAGAGCGTTTGCGCTTGACTGGTTAAATAAAGGCCGCTGGCGATGATGGCCATGCCTGCCATACAAACCAATCGAGGGCCCCATCGGTCGGCCAGCATGCCGCCAAAGGCACCCAACACAAAGTACACCAAACCACAAAGACCGAAGATCCAGGAAACGTCTGCCCTTTGGGCATCAAATTCATTTGCAAAGGTTTCAAAGAATGCGGCGAACGAATAAGACACACCAAAGATGATGGCCAAGCACACAAAAGTTGCCCAAACCACCACCCAGGCTTTGCGGGATTCCATCACAGGGTGACCACTTTTACTGGGGTTCGAGCTTGGCTTTTTTCACCAGCGCAGCGTATTTGGCCATTTCTGCTTTGAAGCCAGCTTGTGCTTGCTCAGGCGTACTGATGGCAATGGTATTGCCTTGTTTGGCCATGGTTTCTTTAACGGTTGAGTCGTTGAAAGCGGCCACAATGCCATCGTGCAGACGCTTGACATTGGCTTGACTGAGGCCCTTGGGTCCGATGACGGCGAACCATGCTTCAACCACATAGCCTGGCAAACCCTGCTCTACAAATGTTGGAATGTCTGGCGCTGCTGCAACGCGTTGCGGGCCACACATGCCAATGGCACGCAATGCGCCCGATTTGATGTGTTGTTGAACGCTGGGCAAAGCCACCGTTGCAAACTCGACTTGGCCACCGAGTAAGTCGGTCACCATGGGGCCGACGCCTTTGTATGGAATGTGCTTGGCGCTGGTCTTGGACTCGTCCAAGAACATTTCTGCAGCCAAATGCAAAATGGTGCCATTGCCGCCGGAGGCAAAGTTAAGTTCTCCGGGCTTGCTCTTCAACAAGGCAATGAACTCACGACTGTTGGTGGCCGCAACTTTTTGTGGGTTCACCACCAACACAATGGGTGTACTGCCCACCATGGCGATGGGTGTGAAATCACCGGGCATGTCAAATGGCAATGACTTCAACACACTTGGAAAAATCACCACATTGTTTGACACGACCGACAAGGTTTGTCCGTCTGGCGCTGCTTTGGACAGGGTTTGCAATCCCACTACACCACCCGCTCCGGGCTGGTTTTCAACGACCACCGACATGCCCAAGGCTTTGGTCAATGCAGGCTGAGCGGCCCGTGTAATGGCGTCAACCCCAGAACCCGTGGCATTGGGCAAGACCAAGCGCAAAGGGCGATCAGATTGCGCAAGGGTCCATTGAGGCAAGCCTGCAACTGCGCCAGCAACGGCCAAGTGCCCAAGTGCAGTTCGACGACTATGGGCGGCTTGAGCAGGCTTTGATGTCTTTGGTTGACGGTTCATGCGAATCTCCCTTTGTTTTTAAGATCTTGAGGGTAGTTTAGTATTTTTTGCAGGCGAATGACTTTTTCTCATCGCCACCGCAATGCAGGTCAAAGTCAATTTATGCTCTGACCAAGACTTTTGTCGTTTTATGACCCTATCAAAATTCCCCGCTTCAATTCGTGTTTTGTATTTGAGCCAAGACCCTGTTTTGGTTCAAAGGCAATTGAATGGCGAAACCATCAGTTTGGCGCAGGCTCGGCCTTTGCGAGATGATGTGTCGACCGACGAAATCACACCGGTCGCTATTCTGAGCCATTGCGATGAAAAACTAGGCGACTATGCCCACACCGGCACCCAATGTCAGGGGCGATATCCCTTTGGCAAGGGCAAGCTCAAGTCTGCAGGTTTTCAGGTCATTGTGGCGGGCAAGCGTTATGGCAAAGGCTCCTCCAGAGAACACAGCCCCACTGCAGAAAAATTTGCGGGTGTCCAATTGATCATTGCGGAGAGCTTTGAGCGAATCTACCGACAAAATGCCGACAACATTGGCCTCTTCACCAGCACCAATTTCGACCTACTGAACGGATTGACTAGCCCTTCAGGCATTGCCATTGAACAACTGACACACGGCCGCGAGGATTTGGCTGCGGCCATCTTGCGTGAAGGCGGGCTGCTTCCCTGGGGTCTTCAAAATTTACAAAACACGCACAAGGTGGCGGCGCCAGTGACTGGCAAACCCATGAGCTTGTTTGAGAAAATTCTGAGACGCCATCAACTCAAAACATCCCATACCCCAGAACTTGCACAGCCGGGCGATGGCATGTTTGTACAAGCTCATTGGCGCTTCATTCATGAGTACTACACAGGCATGGCCAACACGCTCATGCAAAACGCACTGGGTTCGCACTTTGAACTCCAACGACCCGATCAAATTGTGGTGTTTGAAGATCATTCTTCCTATGTGGATGAAAGCCCTGCCCATGTAAAGAACGGCCTGATTCCGAACATGCATGCCATGTGCCAAGCCCAAAGAGCTTTCTCTGAAAAACATAAACTTAAAACACATCGAACGCTCACCGATGCACAAGCCGCGCTTGACGATGGCCGCAACAGTGCAGGCATTTCACACGCCATGATGGCGGAGCACTATGCCCTGCCCGGTCAAATTGTGGTGGGCACCGATTCTCATACACCCCACAGCGGCGCGTTGGGCTGCGTCGCTTTTGGGGTTGGCACCTCCGACATGGCCAACGCCTTTGTCACAGGTGCCGTGCGTCTAACTTATCCTCAACTGATTCGCATTGACCTTTTAGGCAAAATGCCCGATGGCCTGACAGCAAAAGATGTGATGTTGTTTTTATTGGCCACCCCCCTGATCAAGAGTGGACAAGGCGTTGGCAAGGTTTTTGAGTTCACAGGCGCCGGTGTTCAAGCCATGTCCATCGATGAACGCGCCACCCTCACCAACATGACCGCCGAGCTGGGCGGGTTGACAGGCATTGTGGCCCCCGATCAAGAAACAGTGCGCTTCCTCAAAGATCGACGCGGCATTGATTTCCAATTAGAAACCTGGATGCAAAGCGATCCTGATGCTGACTATGCTGAAACGCTGTCTGTTAACCTGCTAGACCTGAGCCCCATGCTTGCCTCCCCTGGCGATCCAGGCAATGGTTTGGCCATAGACTCCCTCACTTCAAAAGTTCACATTGACATGGCTTATGGCGGATCGTGTACGGCTGGAAAACGCGAAGATTTTGAACATTACCACCAGGTCTTGTCTTGGGCCCAACAGCAAGGCTTGTCCTTTCCCGCGCATGTTCAGGTCTTCTTGCAATACGGCACAACTGCCGTACGTGATCATTGCCAAGAAAAAGGCTACCATGACACCTTTAAAGCCATGGGGGTTCGAATCCTTCAGCCCTCCTGCGGTGCCTGTGCCAATTGCGGCCCAGGCGCTTCGACGTCGTCTGACCAAGTCACGGTAAGCGCCATCAACCGAAACTTTCCTGGCCGTTCTGGTCCGGGTCAAGTTTGGTTGGCCAGCCCACCCACTGTCATGGCCAGCGCACTGGCCGGTTACCTCACTTCTTTTGAAGCACTGAAAAGAAAGCACAACGCATGAGTTCTTCCATCACCCCTCGTTTGCCCGGCATTCGCTTTGTCCACTCGCCAGGCCCCACCCGTGTTCCCGACGAAGTCATGCACGCCATGCAGCGACCCATGACTGACTTGGCCGACCCCCGTGTGGCGGCACTCATCGCGGCCTGTGAAACAGGCATGAAAGAGTTGCTCAAGTCACCACAATCGGAGGTGTACTTTTATGCCAGCAATGGCCACGGTGTATGGGAAGCCGTGGCCGCCAACCTGGGTTCGGACCATCACAGCTTGCTCATAGCAGGTTCAGGTCACTTCTCTGACCAGTGGGCCATTCAAACCGAAAGCTTGGGTCTGTCGGTGATTCGCACACCTCACCAAGAAGGACACTGCATCGATGTGGCTGCCATTGAATCAGCCCTGCGGGCAGACACACAACACCGCATTGCCGCAGTGATGGTTGTGCACACCGACACGGCCAGTGGCATGACCAGCGATTTGCAAGCCATACGGCAGGCCATTGATCGCACCGGCCATCCCGCGCTGTATGTGGTCGACGTCGTGGCTTCATTGGCGGCGGCGCCCTTTGACATGGATGCGCTAGGCGTTGATGTCTGTTTGGGCAGCTCACAAAAAGGTCTCATGATGCCGCCAGGTTTGGGCTTTGTGGCGGCAAACGCCAAGGCCTTTGATTGGTCCATTCAACACGCCAAGCCCCGCTTTTACTGGAGCTGGCAAGAACGCAATACCGACAACCAATCGGCCAAGTTTTGCGGTACGCCACCCTTGGCGCATTTGGCAGGCCTCGAAGTTTCCTTGGGCTTGTTGAAAGCTGAAGGCTTAAACGCTGTGCATGCAAGACACCAACGATTGGGCGGCGCAGTTCAAGCGGCCGTGAAATGCTGGGCCACAGCTGGCGCTGTCAAACTCCATTGCCAGGACCCCTTGGGCTTCTCTTCTTCTGTCACAGCGGTTGAAGTTTCAAAAGGCATCGACCCCGAAGCTTTGCGTGTGGTGGCGCGTGAGAAGTTTCAAGTGGCCATGGCCGGTGGCCTGGGGCCATTGGCAGGGCGCGTATTTCGCATCGGCCACTTGGGCGACATGAACGAGCCAATGATTTTGGGTGCACTGGCGGGCATCGAAGCGGCCATGACAGTTCAAAAAATTCCGTATGGACCCAATGGCATGGCGGCAGCCATTGCCTATTTAGCGCAACACACGCCCTGATGCCTTGACAGCCTCGTGACGGGTCTCAGGATTCGTGGCGAGGTATTTCAAGCGACTCGTAAAGAGGCAATATTTCTTGGCGAATGCGAGGAAAGTAATGCGCGTAAAGCAGGGACGCCATGAAGGCCACTGCGCCAAACAAAGCCAAGGCATATTGACTGCCGATCAAACTGGCCAGCCAACCTGAACACAAAGAACCCACGGGCGACATGCCCAAAAATGACATCACATAGAGCGCGGCCACACGTCCGCGCAATTCGTCCGGCACAATACTTTGCAGCACTGTATTGGTAGAAGCCGCGGTCAGCATCATGCTCAGCGCAGAAACAAACAACATCGGCAATGCGATCCACAAATTGGGTGCAAATGAAAAAGCAATCAAAGTAACGCTGGCCACACCTGCACTCCAGCCGATGACTTTGAAGAGTCCGCGAATGTTGTTTCGTGATGCCAAGTAAAGCATGCCGCAGACAGCGCCCAACCCGGCTGAGCTGTAAAGCAAACCTAGAGTTCGAGAGTCACCTTGAAAGCGTTGGCTGGCAAACCAAGGCATCAAAGAGCCATACGACTGCAAACAAAAACTGCTGAGGGCCAACAAGACCAATGCGCAGCGACTGGGGAAAAAACCGTAGGCGTATTCCACACCCACCATCAATTGCCGCAAGATGCTCGCGTGACTTTGACGAGCGACGCGGTGGGCAATCTGCGTGGCATTCAAAGCAAAGAGAACAGCCAAACGCATGGTGCAATTGACCGCAAAACTCCACACCTCGCCAAAGCTGGCTGTGATCAATCCACCCAGCATGGGGCCAATGAAGCGCGCACCATTCATCACCGTGGAATTCAGTGCAATGGCGTTGGTCAGTTCCTGCCGATTGGGCAGCAATTTCGAAATCAAGGCTTGCCTGGCGGGGGCATCAAACGCATTGCCCAATCCAAGCACGGCATTGCCCGCAATCACATGCCATGCCTCGATGTGGCCACTGATCATGAGGGCCAACATCACCAAGGACTGCATCATGGCCAATGCATTGGTGGCAAACAAAACGCGACGCACATCCAAACGGTCGATGAGCACGCCGGCAAAAGGCGTGATGACCAACATGGGAATTTGCAAACTAAAAGCTGACAGGCCCAACATCAGGGTGGAATCAGACAAACGATAGACCAACCAACTGGTGGCAATCAATTGCACCCAGTTGCCGATTTGCGAGGTGCCCTGCCCCACAATGAACAATCGAAAATTCCGGTGCTGGAGGGCACGCAGACTGTTCGGCAGTTTCATGGGTAATTCCTGAGCAAGGGCATCAATGGGTAAAGTTCATTCTAGTGTCTCGCCCAATGGCAAAATGCAATTTATTCCAAAATCTCACAATAAAGGTTAATCACATGCTTCAAAGATTTGATGTGGGCGCGCGTTTGTCAGAAATGGCCATTCACAATGGCGTGGTGTATTTGGCCGGGCAAATTCCTGAAGACCCCAAGCTCGGTATTGAAGGTCAAACACAGCAAGTCTTAGATGCCATCGACAAGTTGCTTGCTCGCGCGGGCACTGATAAAAGCAATTTGCTGATGGTGCAAATTTTTTTAGTCGATCTCAAAGACTTTGAGGGCATGAACAAAGTTTGGGATGCGTGGGTGGCACCGGGCCACGCGCCCCCAAGGGCCACCGTGCAAGCCCACTTGGCCTCACCCAAGTGGCGTTTGGAAGTGGTGGCAACTGCGGCCGTTTAAGCCGCAGACTGTTTCATTTGCGACTCACTGGGCAAAAACAACACGATCAGTGCGCCCAGTGCTGCCACACCAGATGCCGCCATCATCAAATGCGTGAACCCTGAAGCCTTGACGAAGGGTCCAAGCGAATAGACCGCCATCGAGCTGATGCCAAATGAGATGGCGATTCGGGTACCACTGACGCGTGAGCGCATGGCGTCGTCAATGTACCGAACGACCATGGTGTCACTGAAGGGAATGGCGGCAAACACCATCACCATGTAGGCAATGGCCGCCACATACCAAGCCCAGCCAGAGGACTGTGAGGCAAGTGCAAAACTGACAATTTGCAAAAACAACACACTGAAAAACAAGGGCTTCACAGGCAACCAATCGAGCAAGCGCCCTACCACCAATTGGGCCAAAGAAGCCACGGCATAAATCATGGCGAGCAACATGCCCAAGCGAGAAGGATCTGACACCAAGCCATCCAAACGTTCGGCCAATAACTGTGCGTTGCCATTGGTGGTAATGTTGAACAGCAAACTGGTGGTGGTCGAGGTGGCCACCATCACCACAAAGGTTCGCCAAGCGAGGTGCTTAGGTAATTGAAGTACCGTCGATTTTCTCTTGGCAGGGGCTCTCGACTCTGTGGGCGCTGACCAAGCAAACAAAACGCCACAAAAAATAGACACAACACCCGGAACGAGAAAAGCGACACGCCAGCCTTGCCAAGCAACTAAAAACCCCGTCGACAACGCAGCCATGGCAATGCCCAAATTACCAGCCAGTCCATTGACCCCAATCGTGAGACCTGGGCGCTCAGATTTTTGAACTAGCATGGGAATACCGACAGGATGGTAGATGGCCGAAAAGATGCCCAAAACAGTCAAGGCAATGGCCATTTGCACAGGGGTTTGTGTCAGGGCCACAGCCATGGCAGACAAGCCCATGCCAAAAAAGAAAACCAGCATCATTTGCCGACGTCCCCAAAGGTCGCCCAATCGTCCGGCGGGAATAGAGCCCAAACCAAACATCACAAATGCCCCCACGGTGTAAGGCATCATGTCCTCCCACCGCCCAACGCCAAACTCGGTGGCAATGGCACTGACAGCCGTGGCAAAAATCAACAAGAACAAATGGTCAAGCGCGTGACCGACGTTCAACAACAAAGAAGCTATTTTTGGCATGTGGCCTCAACGACAAAGTTCAATGCGAATTAAACCCCGATTTCGTGGCACCTAGGTGACCTGCGCTCACACAATCAAGGGAATATCCTGTACGTGATTTTGCAAAATTCTCATAGGCTATACGATCATTTCAGTTAATGGAGCACAACATGACAACGTCTCAAGCATTGTTTCCCCGTCGCCGTCAGGCCATGACCTGGGTCTCTGGACTGGCCTTCTCCCTGAGCCTTTCATGCATGCTCTTGTCTGCACCTTCAGTTTTGGCGCAAAGTTTCCCCAACAAACCCATTCGGTTGGTGTGCCCCTTCCCACCGGGTGGTGCGGTTGACATTGCATCACGCGCGATCGCCCTTGAACTTTCCAAAAACCTTGGACAGCCTGTTACCGTTGACAACAAACCGGGTGCCGGTGGCAACATTGGCGGCGCTGAAGTGGCTCGTTCTGCGCCCGATGGTTACACCCTGCTCATGACCACCAGCGGCATTCAGGCCATCAACCCTGCGCTGTATGCCAAGATGCCTTTTGACCCCAGCAAAGACTTGGCGCCTGTTTCGGCGTTGGTCTCATTGAACAATGTTTTGGTGTTGCATCCCTCGGTCAAAGCCAACTCAGTCAACGAAGTGGTTGCCATGGGCAAAGCACAGCCGGGCTTCATCAACTATGCCTCCAGTGGAAGCGGTACCAGCACCCACATGTCGGGTGAAATGTTCCGTGCCCTGGCCAATATCACCATGACGCACATCCCCTACAAAGGCAGTGCACCTGCCATGAACGATTTGCTAGGTGGCCAAGTCATGATGATGTTTGACAACATCCCCTCAGCCTTGCCCCATATCAAAGCTGGCAAGCTCAAAGCATTGGCCACAACCGGCGCCAAGCGTGACCCGTCTTTGCCTGATGTGCCCACCATTGCAGAGGCGGGCCTCAACGGCTACGAATCGGGTGTCTGGTTTGGCCTGATGGTGGCCGCCAACACACCGCGAGAGATTGTCAACAAACTCAACGCTGAAGTGGTCAAGGGCACCAAGTCGCCAGAGTTTGTCAAACGCATGACCGAGTTGGGCTACATCATCTACGGCACAAGCCCTGAAACAATGGCCGAAATGAACAAGGCGGAAGTGCTGCGCTGGGGCCCTATTGTGAAAGCATCTGGCGCCAAAGCAGACTGATCAGTTCACAAACTCTAGGTCGACTGAAAGTCTGAGGCATGCTGATATGAAAATTGTTTTCCATGGCGATAATGCGGCCAACTTCAGGCCAGGCTTAGAGAGTTTATTGCACGACGCTCATCAAATTGTGTCGCTCTCTCAAGGGCTTGACCAATTGGGGGAACAAGCGCATTTTGAAAGTGCGGATGTGGTGGTGGGCATTGCTCTGAATGAAGCCATGCCTCGCCCTCACAACTTGCGTTTGCTCCAGGCGCCTTCTGCGGGTACCGATGGCATTCAACGCAGTTGCCTGCCGCCTCACGCTCAGCTGGCCAATTGCTTTGGCCACGAAAATGCCATCGCAGAATATGTCATGTGCGCGCTCTTATCGCGCCACGTCCCCTTGTTTCAAGCAGACCAAGCCTTGCGTCAAGGCATGTGGACCTTTTTTGCAGGACGTCCTGGTGCATTGCGAACAGAACTAGGCGCACAAACTTTGGGCTTGCTTGGTTTTGGTCACATTGCAAAAACTTTGGCCCAACGCGCCAAAGCTTTTGGCATGCGCGTGGTCGTGGCCAATCGAAGTGCCGTCCAAAGTCTCAACGTTGACCAAAGCTTCACGCTTGATCATTTAAACGCATTCATGGCATCTTGTGACGCGCTTGTCGTCACCTTGCCATTGGCAGACAACACACGCAGCTTGGTCGACGCCCAGGCATTGGCATGCATGCGCAAGCATGCAGTTATTGTGAATGTGGGCCGAGGCGCCGTCATCGATGAGTCAGCGCTTTTTCAAGCATTGAAAAACCAGCATATTGCAGGTGCCATCATTGACACTTGGTACCAATACCCACCTTCAGAAATTGCAACGTGTGCCCCCTCACAATTCGATTTTGCCAGTTTGACAAACGTCGTTATGACGCCGCACATGTCAGGATGGACAGAAGGAACTGTTCAACGACGCAAGCAAACCATCGCCGACAACATCAACCGCTTGTCGAAAGGTGAAGCACTGCTCAATGTGCTGCGCTAAAAAAGTGTCAGGTTTGCACTAAGTGCTGTGTCTTGCAATGATCTCAAAACCCAAATCAAGTTGAGGTTGTTTGGGTATTTCGCCATGTATCAACTCAAGCAGCATGTGCGCTGCGGCTTCACCCA
Source organism: Limnohabitans sp. (assembly GCA_024642215.1). GTDB lineage: Bacteria > Pseudomonadota > Gammaproteobacteria > Burkholderiales > Burkholderiaceae_C > Limnohabitans_A. The sequence goes on along the minus strand of JAHEBO010000084.1, from coordinate 61,953 downwards.
CTTGGGCGCGTGGGGTTCGCACCGTCGTCAAGGGTGGCCACATTTGGTCACTGCCAGTTAAGTCGTTGAAACCAGCGATGGCCACTTGATGTGGCACCGAAATGCCAAGACGCATGGCTGCTAACAATGCACCTTGAGCCAAGTCGTCGTTGCAAAAGAAAATGGCATCTACGGCCGGGCTTTGTTTCATGATTTGCTCAAACATCAAACCGCCCAAGGCCAAAGAGGAAGGCGCTGGGTTAAGCCACTCCAGAGTGGGGTCATAGAGTTGACCCATCTTCAAGGCTTTGCGCCACCCCTGCAAACGCTGCATCACACGCGGATCAAGTTGAGCGGCAGCAAACACAATGCGTTCTTTGCCTTGCGCCATCAGATGTTGCGTCATGGCCTCACCCGCATCTGTTTGCCGGAAACCCACGCAGTAAGGTCCCTGGCTTAACGCTTCATCGACGGCCTCCAAAGAGGCATTGGAAACCTTGTTTTCAGGCAAATCCATCAAATGCACACAAGGCACATTGCTACGGGCCATGAGTTTTTGAGTTGTAGGACTGTGATCCAAACCAGTGATCAACATGCCCGCAGGCCGGTGGTGCAACTGCTCTCGCAAGAGTTGCTCTTCTTCACTGGCGTTGTAATGGGTCACACCCATCAAGGTTTGAAACCCAGCTGCGCGCAGCGTTCTTTGAGCCGCCTCCAACAAATCAACAAACAAGGTGTTGGACAACAAGGGAATCAAAATGGTGACATGGTCGCTGCGCTGGGAAGCCAGTGCCCGTGCCGCGGGATCAGGCACATAACCCAGCTTGTCTGAGACTTCCAAGACACGCAACACCAAGTCAGGATCGACGGCCCGCTCGCCTCTGAGTGCACGCGACACGGTGCTGGGACTCACCCCTGCAGCTTGTGCCACATCGTTCAAGGTAATCCGACCTGTCGAACGGTGGTTTTTGGGTCGGTTTAAAGATGCTTTCAAGGGTTTGTCCGGAGAAGAACAGATTTCAATTTGGATAGGATAGCGCTATCCCATGAATTTAACCGCAAATATTTTGCCTTAACAGCCATCGATTTCCCTAATGAAGAATTGAAGTTTCAAGGCAAATCTTTTTTTCACTCCCCGGACAGCGCTGTCCAATTTAACAAAACCACCCCTCAAAATCACATGTCATCAGCAGATCAAACCCTGAGAATCATTGTGATGGGCGTGTCTGGGTCCGGCAAATCAACACTGGCGCAAAGCCTCAGTGAAACGCTGCACTTGCGCATGAAAGATGGCGATGAATTGCATCTCCCAGAAAGCGTTGAGAAGATGCGCGCAGGGATTGCCCTACAAGACGCAGACCGTTGGCCTTGGTTAGACCGAATTGCCCACTACCTCAGCGCTCACGATGACAACACTGCATCAGGCGGCATCGTGGCGTGCTCTGCCCTCAAACGAATTTACCGCGATCGCATTCGCCAACACGCAGGCCCCGTGGTGTTCTTGTTTTTGGATGGCCAACCCGAACTTATCCGTCAGCGCATGCAGCAGCGTGTGGGCCATTACATGCAAGCGGGCTTGCTAGACAGCCAACTGCAAACACTTCAAAAACCGACGGTCGATGAAACCGATGTCATCACCCTGCAGATTGACCAGCCTGTTGCAGACATTCATCAACAAGCCCTCCAGGGTTTGAAAGCGCTGACGCTTCAAACCCTTCCCTGAATTACTCAAACAAAAGGATTTTCATGTTCATTCGCTGTGCATTTTTTCAAGGCAACGTCAAACCTGGCAAAGAACAAGCCTTCAACGACTACATCCGCAAAGAACTCGTGCCTTTGTGGACACGCTTTCCTGGCGCACAAGAAGTGCGTGTGTTGCGTCAAGTTGAAAGTGATGTCGCAGATCCACACTTTGGCATGGTTTTATCAGTCCGCTACCCCACTCGCGAATCGATTGAAATTGCTTTGGCCTCAGAAGTTCGCTTGAAGAGCCGTGAAGTGTCCAAAGACTTGATCGCCATGTTTGATGGCACCGTTTTCCATACAGTGTTCAGTGCTGACGAATATGCCCTGCCCACCGATTAATTTTTTCTCAACCCGTAAAACAACCACAGGAGTCAACACCATGAAAATTTCTCGCATTCTCGTTGCTTGCTTGATCGCTAGCATGGGCTCGGCTGCATTTGCTGCCAAGTTCAATCTCAAAATGGGCCACGCTGTGAACACCACAGACGGTCAACATGCTGCCGCTCTTAAATTGGCAGAGTTGGTCAAACAACGCACCAACGGCGACGTAGAGATTACGGTTTTCCCAGCCAACCAATTGGGCAACGATGCCGCCATGATCAACGGCGTGCGCGGCGGCACCATCGACATCGTGTCTAGCGGTGCCTCCAACTACAACGGCATTGTGCCCAACACAGCGGCCATGGAATTACCCTTTGTATTCCGCAATGCAACTCACGCTTACCACGTGCTCGACGGTGCAGTAGGTACCGGTGTTTTGAACGAACTGGCACCTCATGGCATGAAAGGTTTGTCCTACTGGGAAAACGGCTGGCGCGCTTTCACCAACAACAAGCGCCCAGTCAACAAGCCTGAAGATTTGAAGGGGTTGAAAATTCGCTCTACCCCCAATCCTTATCACATCCAAGCTTTCAAGCTCTTGGGCATGAACCCTGCGCCAATGCCAATCGCCGAGTTGTACACCGCTTTGGAAACAGGTACGTTTGATGCGCAAGAGCACCCCATCAACGTGACATGGTCTTCGAAGTTCTACGAAGTCCAAAAGTTTTTGACCGTCAGCAACCACGTGTACTCGCCCCTGATTGTGGCCATGAACAAGGGCAAATTTGATTCATTGCCGGCCAACTACCAAACCATCGTGGTTGACGCTGCACGCGAAGCTGCAAAGTTCCAGCGTGATTTGAATGCGCAAAACGCAGGCAAAGTTGTCGCTGAGTTGAAAAAATCAGGCATGCAAGTGATCGAGAACGTGGACATGGCACCGTTCCAAAAGATCGTGTCTGCAGAAATTGCCAAAACCTTTGGCGAGAAAAATGGCCCAGCTTTGCTGCAAGCCATCGAAAACACGAAGTAATCATGGAGAAACAAGCCCTCTTCTGATGAAGAGGGCTTTGTTTGACGGTAGCGCCCAATGCAAAAAATAAACGATTTGTTCTTCAAACTGGCCGAGTTCACCTTGGTCATCATGCTGTCGGTCATGGTCATCATGGTCTTTGGCAATGTGGTCTTGCGATACGGCTTCAATGACGGCATCATCAGCTCTGAAGAGCTATCAAGATTCCTGTTCATTTGGATCACTTTTTTGGGCGCCATCGTCACCATGCGTGACAACGCACACTTGGGTTTGGACTCTGTCGTTCGCAAGCTCAGCCTCACCGGCAAAAAAATCGCCTTCGGCATCTCCAATGTGCTGATGTTGGTTTGCTGCGCCTTGATGTTTTATGGCACCTATAAACAGCACGGCATCAATGCCACCACGCGCTCTGCCGTCACCGAACTTCCCATGAGCTGGGTCTATGGTGTGGGTTACATCACCAGCATTGCCATGGGTCTGATGATCTTGGGCAAATTGATTCGTTTGGCCAAAGGCGATTTTAACGAAGCCGATCTCATTCAAGTGACCGACTCTGAAGAAGATGCCAAACCCCACATGCAAGAGGCCGCGAAATGACCGTCTTTGTTTTTATTGCCTCCTTGTTGGCAGCCATGGCTTTGGGCATGCCCTTGGCTTTTTCACTCTTGGTATCGGGTGTGGCACTCATGCTGCATTTGGACAACTTTGACACACAAATCGTGTCGCAAAATTTAATCAATGGGGCCGACAACTTCCCCTTGATGGCCGTTCCCTTCTTCATGTTGGCCGGTGAATTGATGAATGCCGGCGGCATGAGCCGACGCATCGTTAACTCCGCCCTGGTCTGGGTGGGCCACTTCAAAGGTGGCTTAGGCTATGTGGCCGTTTTTGCCGCCATCATCATGGCCAGCTTGTCTGGCTCCGCCGTAGCAGACACAGCCGCTTTGGCGGCTGTGTTAATGCCCATGATGCGCGATGCTGGCTACCGCATGGACCGCTCTGCTGGCTTAATTGCAGCTGGCGGCATCATTGCCCCCGTCATTCCGCCGTCCATTGGCTTCATTTTGTTTGGTGTGATTGGTGGCGTTTCCATTTCCAAGCTGTTCATGGCCGGTATTTTTCCGGGCATCTTGATGGGCTTGGCCTTGTTGGTCACCTGGTGGATCGTGGCTCGCAAGGATGATGTCAAGGTCACAGCACGCGTTCCGATGAAAGAAAAAATGCGCGTCACTGTCGATGCGTTCTGGTGCTACTTGTTGGCCATCACCATCATTGGCGGGATGAAGATGGGCATCTTCACGCCTACAGAAGCGGCCGTGGTGGCGGTGGTCTACGCGCTGCTGGTGGGCTTGTTTGTTTACCGTGAAATCAAGTTCAAAGATTTGTACCAGATTGTTTTGGCAGCCGCCAAAACTTCCTCTGTGGTGATGTTCTTGGTCGCAGCAGCATTGGTTTCAGCCTGGCTCATTACGGTGGCCAACATTCCCGCACAAGTGGTTGAACTCTTACGTCCGTTCATTGACAGCCCCACCTTGATGATGATCATGTTGATGTTGATGGTTCTCATTGTGGGTACCGCGCTTGACTTTGCGCCGACCGTTCTCATCTTGACGCCTGTGCTCATGCCTTTGGTGCGCGAAGCAGGCATCAACCCCGTCTACTTTGGCGTCTTGTTCATCATCAACAATGCCATTGGCTTGCTCACGCCTCCCGTGGGGACCGTGCTCAATGTGGTGTGCGGCGTGGGCCGCATTCCCATGCACGAAGTGATCCGTGGGGTGATGCCCTTCTTGATCTCCCAAGTGGTGGTCATGGGTCTTTTGGTTGCCTTCCCCATCTTGGTGATGGGCCCTCTTAAATGGTTATCGAGTTAAAAAGAGTGATGTCATGACAGTCCTCAGCACATTTCAATTGAATGGCAAATTGGCCCTCATCACAGGGTCTTCTGCAGGCATTGGCTTTGCATTGGCACGCGCCTTGGGTGAAGCTGGTGCCCATGTCGTTATCAATGGACGCAATGCAGAAAAAGTTTCGGCGGCTGCACAAACACTGAAGGCCGAAGGCCTCACAGTCAGTGAGTCAGTCTTTGATGTGACCGATGCCAAATCGGTTTCAGAGGCGGTGCAACAAATTGAATCCCAAGTGGCTGCCATCGATATTTTGGTCAACAACGCCGGCATGCAGATTCGGGGGCCCTTGCATGAATACAAGGACGAGGATTGGCACACCCTCATGCGAACCAACCTCGACAGCGTTTACTACGTGGGTAAAACGGTGGCTCAAAAAATGATTCCTCGCGGTCGCGGCAAGATCATCAACATTTGCTCCGTTCAAAGTGAATTAGGCCGCCCAGGCATTGCACCCTACACGGCCTCCAAAGGCGCCGTCAAAATGTTCACCAAAGGCATGGCCATCGATTGGGGCCAATTTGGCATTCAAGTCAACGGCATTGGCCCTGGCTATTTCAAAACCGAACTGAACCAAAAATTGGTGGACGACCCGCAGTTTTCATCCTGGTTGGTCGGACGCACACCCAGCAGACGTTGGGGCGATGTTGAAGATTTGGGAGGCGCAGCCGTCTTTTTGGCCAGCGATGCGTCCAAATTTGTCAATGGCCACATCCTGTACGTGGATGGCGGTGTCACGGCTACACTCTAAGCATCTAAACGAAGACTCCCATTAAGGCTCACTCATGCGCGCTCTGATCTGCCACTCTGCCAAAGATCTAAGAATTGAAACCACTGAATTGCCCGCCATGGGGCCGGATCAAGTGCGCGTCAAAGTTGCCTTTGGCGGTATTTGTGGTTCCGATTTGCATTACTACCAACACGGTGGTTTTGGCACAGTTCGCATCAAACAGCCCATGGCCTTGGGCCACGAAATTTCCGGTGTGGTGGATGGACTGGGCGCCAACGTGAAGCATCTGGCCGTGGGTCAACGCATTGCCATTTCCCCTTCCCGTCCTTGTGGTTCATGCCGCTTCTGCCAACTGGGACAGCAAAATCATTGTTTGAACATGCGCTTCTTTGGCAGCGCCATGCCCTTCCCACACATTCAAGGTGCGTTTGCCGAACAACTCATCATTGAAGGCTACCAGGCACACCCCATTGGTCAACACCTCAGCCTGTCAGAGGCTGCCTTGGCAGAACCCTTGTCTGTCGGTTTGCACGCCATTCAACGTGCAGGCGGCGTGCTGGGCAAGCAAGTGTTTGTCACTGGCTGTGGTCCCATTGGCTCCTTGTTAATCGGCGCATTGCGTCGTGCAGGAGCGGCCCGCATTGTGGCCGCCGACATTGCCGACTTGCCCTTGAAGTGCGCCAAAGAGATGGGTGCCGATGAAACCATCAACCTCAAAACCCAGCCCGAGTTGCTCGACAAATACAAAGTAGACAAAGGGCAGTTTGAGGCCGTCTTTGAAGCTTCTGGCAGTGAACCCGCCTTGCGTGCTGGCTTGGATGTCATCATGCCACGGGGTGTCTTGGTGTCTGTTGGCATGGGCGGCGACATGAGTATTCCTATGACGCAATTGGTGGCCAAAGAAGTTGACATGCGAGGCACCTTCCGATTCCACGCAGAGTTTGCCAATGCCGTTCAATTCCTCAATTCTGGATTGATCAACGGCAAACCCGTCATCACCAGCATTTTGCCCATGGACAAAGCGGTGGATGCCTTTGAACTGGCTTGCGACAAATCGCAATCCTTGAAAGTTCAAATCGACTTCGAAGCCGCTTGATGAAAAGCCAAATTGACCATTTGGTGGTTGCAGCCCACAGCTTGCAACAAGGTGTTGAATGGTGTGAATCCGTTTTAGGTATCACACCGGCAGCGGGTGGCGAACATGAAAAATACGGCACACACAATCGGCTCTTCAAAATTGCCACGCCCCTATTTCCTGTCGCATATTTGGAAATTATCGCCATCAACCCCGATGCGGTGATTGAAAAGAAACCGCCCCCTACCCGGTGGTTTGATTTAGACAGCAAAGCACTTCAGCTTGAGTTGGCCAAGTCACCTAGGCTCATTCACTTTGTGGCCAACACCGAAAACATTCAAGACGCACGGCATGCTTGGAAGGCTCAAAGCATTGATCGAGGCCCCATCATCCATGCCAGCCGCAAGACGCCTAAAGGCTTGTTGCAGTGGCAGATCACTGTACGTCCCGATGGCGAGCGTTTGTTCAATGGCACGCTGCCCACCCTCATTCAATGGGGCAAGCCCGAGGCAGCCGATCCGATGAAATTGCATCCCCGAAATCATTTACCTCGCTCTGGCATTTCACTGAAGAGTTTGTCAGTCAGTCATGCCAGCGCTGGCAAATTGCAAGATGCTTACGATGCCATTGGCCTGGACAATGTCAGTGTGAGTGAAGGACCTGCAAACATCACGGCCACACTGCAAACCCCCAAAGGCTTGGTCACTTTGGAAAGCCTAGGAATCTAAATCATGGGCCACTCGCAACAGTCTCCATCTGCCAGCGAGTCGGCCATCATGGATGTGCTCATTGTGGGCGCAGGTCTTTCTGGCATTGGTGCGGCCAGGCATTTGCAAATGCATTGCCCCCAAACCAGTTGGTGCATTTTGGAAGCCCGCGAAGCCATAGGCGGCACCTGGGATTTGTTCAAGTACCCCGGCATTCGCTCCGACTCCGACATGTACACACTGGGCTACTCATTCAAGCCTTGGGTTGATCACAAGTCGATTGCCGATGGCAAAACCATTCGCCAGTACATCCAAGACACGGCGGACGAAAACGGCATCACAGCACACATCAAACACGGACATGCGGTCACGCGGGCCACCTGGTCTACCAAAGAGGCGTGCTGGACCGTGACAGTCAAGCGCACACACGCTGAAGATCCCGTCGTTTTCAAAACCCGATTTTTGTATTTTTGCTGCGGGTACTACAGTTATAAAAATGGCCACCAACCAGACTTTCCGGGCCAATCATCTTTTCAAGGGCAATGGGTTCACCCGCAGTTTTGGCCAGACAACTTAAACTACGACGGTCTAAAAGTAGTGGTCATCGGTAGCGGTGCCACAGCGGTCACCTTGGTCCCCGAGATGGCTAAATCAGCGGCTCACGTCACCATGCTGCAGCGCTCTCCCACCTATGTCATTGCTAGGCCTGGTGAAGACCATGCATCACTGTGGTTGCAAAAGTATTTGCCCATGAAATGGGCTTATCAGATCACACGGACCAAGAACGTCGTGATGGGCATGCTCACCTACCAACTGGCCAGGCGTCGACCCGAATTTGTCAAACGCTATTTGGTCAAAATGGCGGCACGGCAACTTCGCTCCGATCAAACAGCCCAACATTTTTCTCCGCGCTACAAGCCCTGGGACGAACGCTTGTGTGTGGTACCCGATGGCGACTTGTTCAGGCAAATTCGTCACGGCAAAGCCAGCGTGGTCACAGATACCATTCAAAGCATTTTGCCCAATGGCATTCAATTGAGCAGTGGACAAACTCTAGAGGCCGACATCATTGTGTCTGCCACGGGCTTGTCGTTGAACATCTTGGGTGACATTCACATTGAAGTCGATGGCCTGCCCTTCAAGGCCTCTGATCAAATGGCGTATCGCGGCATGTGGCTTTCGGGTTTGCCAAACGCCATCATGACCTTTGGCTACACCAATGCCTCTTGGACCCTGAAGGCTGACCTCACAGCCCTGTACACCTGTCGCCTTCTCAATTACATGAAGAAAAAGGGTTTCCAAAAAGCGGTGCCCGTCAAAGACGCTGACGTGCAAGAAGCTGACTACTTGTCTTTCACGTCGGGTTACGTGCAGAGGGCACGCTCTGTATTGCCTAAGCAAGGCACACAGGCCCCTTGGCAAGTGAATCAAAATTATTTAAAAGACATCCTTTTAATCAAGTATGGGCGCCTCAACGATGGCGTCATGCAATTCAGTTAGTGGCTGCGTTCGAGGTATTTGCAATGCTAGTGTTATGGCTTTTATTTTTGGTCTTCATGGGTTTGGCGGGCTTGGTTTTGTTTGCCAGTTTTTCTAACAAAAAAGCCGAGCAATTTCTCCCCCCCGCTGGACAATTTGCCAAACTTAAATCGGCACGACTTCATTACGTCGATCAAGGTCAAGGACCTGCCCTGGTGCTGGTCCATGGACTTGCTGGCAACTTGCACAACTTCACCTACGCGGTTTCCAAGCCACTTTCAGAAAATTATCGGGTGATCAGTGTTGACCGACCTGGCTGTGGTTACTCCACAAGGGATTCAAAAGCAGATGCCAGCTTAGAGGCGCAAGCTGACACCTTGGTGGAATTGCTTGACCACCTGAACATTGAATCTGCGGTGTTTGTGGGGCACTCTTTAGGAGGCGCCATTTCTTTGGCTGCTGCACAACGTCATCCCACACGCATCAAAGCTTTGGCCCTGATTGCCCCCCTCACCCACATGCCCGAGGAAACCTCGCCCGTGTTTCAAGCACTCGACATTGCCTCCCCCAGTGTGCGAAAGTTTGTGGGCTGGACCTTTGCTATTCCTGGCACGCTTTACCGAATGTCGAAAAGTTTGAAGGTTATTTTTGGCCCAGAGAAAGCCCCAGCAGATTTCGCCATTCGTGGTGGCGGCATCATGGCACTCAAACCCCAGACGTTCATTACCGCTTCAAGTGACATTCAAAATGTCTCATGGAGCATGCCCAACATTGAGGCCGCCTATGCCAGCATGACCACCCCTGTGCATGTTTTGTATGGCCGTGAAGATCGCATTCTTAGCGCAAAACTCAATGGCGAAGATTTACCGCAACGCATTCCTGGCGCTCAATTGACGCTGATCAGTGGCGGTCACATGCTGCCTGTCACACAGGCAGATGTCACATGTCAATTTATCTCAGGCGTGGCGGGAAAGGCCACGGGCTTAGCGGCTTGATGCCACACCTTGTATTTGTGCATCACGATTTGATACTCGGATGACTTCTCAAAGTTTTCCAACCAAACTTTAAGTGCAGACCAGCCTTGGGCGTCAAACCAGTCGCGATCTGTTCTGGCAAACTGCCGCACAAAAGGTGCAATGGCGGCATCGACCCAGGTCCATTGATCTCCCATCAAGTAACTTGATGTGTCTAATTGTCCGTTCAGTTGCTTCAGAAAAACAGCACCCTTTTCGCGATGCGCCAAGCCATCAAGGAGTTCGTATCGGTTGGGATATTTGTAGCGATCTAAATTTTTCTTAAATTCGTCGTCACACAAGCGCACCCACTCATGGGCCGCTGCATCATGGGCTTGACCGCTTGTGAGCCAATGCGCAGGATCACTTTGTTCGAGTGCCCAACGCATGATGTCTAAACTTTCCGCCAGCACCCGGTCTTTCAACACCAAAACGGGCACCGTGCCCTTGGGGGATGCCAACAACATGCTCTCTGGTTTTTGTGAGAGTGCAATTTCGCGCATTTCGCACCGAACACCACTTGCCAACAAAGCCAAGCGCGCCCTCATGGCATAGGGGCATCGACGGAAGGAATACAAAACAGGTGCATCTTGCGGCAACAAAGCAGCCACCTTTTCTTGACGTTGCGGGGTACCAATGTGATTGATGTGTCGGGCTTTGGCAATTTCCCATTGCTTCTGGCGCTCGCGAGCACTGTTCTTTTGCACCTCAGTGGTTTGACCATGACATCTCGGGCAGCTCACACCCAATTCAAACAGCGGGGATGATTTGGCGTCAGCTGGCAAGGGCTCTCGGCAGCATCGGCAGAGTTCGTGAGGTCCAGGTTTTAAACCATGGCCCACAGACACACGCTCATCAAATACGAAACACTCGCCTTCCCACAAGCTCTCGGCCGGCGGAACTTCTTCAAGGTATTTCAAAATACCACCTTGCAAATGGAAGACTTCTTCAAAGCCATGTTCCAACATCAAGGCTGTCGATTTTTCGCAGCGTATGCCACCGGTACAAAACATGGCAACTCTGGGTTTTTTGCCATCGCGGGCTTCGAGTTCTTTGGCCTGTTGAACCCAATCAGGCAATTGTGAAAAGCTTTGAATGTTGGGATCGAGCGCACCTTTGAAGGTGCCAATTTCGACCTCGTAATCGTTACGTGTATCAACGACCACCACATCGGGAGATGAAATCAAAGCATTCCATTCTTTGGGCTTGACGTATTGACCCACTCGCTGCGTGGGGCTGATGCCGGGCACACCCAAAGTCACGATTTCTTTTTTAAGCCGAACTTTCATGCGGTGGAATGGCGGCTTGCTTGCAAAGGATTCCTTGTGCTCTAAATCTGACAGCAAGGGGTCTGCGCGCAAATAGCGCAATACAGCGTGGACATCATCTGGTGCGCCAGCAATGGTGCTGTTGATGCCTTCTCTCGCCAACAAAATCAAACCTTTGACGTTATGAGCCTCACAAAATGCCAGCAAAGGTGCTCGTCGATCTTCAAAATTGGGCAGATCAACAAACTTATAAAAAGCAGCGGTGAGGTAAATTGAGTTCTGTAAATCGGTACGCATCCCAGTATTTTGCACGCTGTGGGATATCCCGCTAGCCAGAATCTGTCACATCGCTCAAAATGATCAGGCTCATTTCAGCAGGCAACAGGCAGACTTCGCAGTATGAAACGTCATCGCTTCCATCTCACATTCAATTTGACAAAGGTCAAGGCACTTCAAGGCAAACTATGGCAAGCCTTACCTGTCCAAATCGGGCTCTGCATTGGATTGGCTTTGGCAAGCATCAGCAGTGCAGCGCAAGTTGCCTACCTCGACCTCACCCAAAACAGCGCTAGCGTGGCTGTCACCACAGCCCATCCTTTGGCCACCGAAGCCGCCTTAAAAATGCTGCAACAAGGCGGCAGCGCCACGGATGCGGCCATTGCCGCGCAATTGATGTTGGGCTTGGTTGAACCGCAGTCTTCTGGCTTGGGCGGCGGCAGTTTTTTCATGCACTGGCATGCGGGTCAAAAAGCTCTGACCAGTTTTGATGGATTGGCAGCAGCGCCACAAAGGGTCACCGAATCACTCACCACCGATGTTGATGGCAGCAGATTGCCCTCAGCGCAAATGTCGCGTGGCGGAAGAAGTGCTGGCGTTCCTGGCACCCTGCCTCTGTTGGCCAAAGTTCACGCTCAGTTCGGAAAACTGCCTTGGGCCAGTTTGTTTACGCCGACCATTGAAGCCGCTTCGAAAGGCTTTCCGATGCCGGCTTACATGCACCAAATTTTGAAAGCACCAGGTTCAACAGAAGCCCACCCAGATCTCTTGCATTTGTACTTTGACGACTCGCAAAAGGTCAAAGCCATTGGTTCGCCTATCGTCAATTTAGACTATGCCCAAATCCTCCAGAAGATAGCCTCTCAAGGACCTTCAGCCGTGTGGACGGGCGACCAGGGAGCCGCTTTCATGGCCAGTCTTCAGAAAGGTTACAAGCCCTCCCTGATGGCTTTGGATGATTTGAAAAATTACAAAGTAGAAGAACGTCAAGCCTTGTGCGGCCCTTACCTTCGCTACAAAGTGTGCGTCATGGCCCCCCCTTCTTTTGGGGGGGTGGTGGTGTTGCAAATGCTGCAGATGATTGAAGCCAAAACCGCCAACACAAACCATTCAAGCAACGACAGCCATGCGACCCACTTCAACCAACCTGAATTTGCGCACATCTATGCAGAAGCGGGCAAATTGGCGCAAAGCGATCGGCAGCGCTACGTTGCAGATCCGGGCTACTTTCAAGTGCCGGCCAAAGCTTTGGTGGCCAACAACTATTTAAAGCAACGCGCCCAGTTAATTCAAGAACAAACACTGCCAAATTACAGTGCGGGGCAGCCCTTGTTGGCATCGCAAGCTGATTTGAGTTTGAACACCAGCCCTGCTGCGCCAAGTTCAGATGCCACCAGCCAGTTGGCGGTGGTGGATGCTGCTGGCAACGCGGTCACCATGACCACCACCAACAACCTCAACTTTGGTTCGCGCTTGCTGACACAAGGCTACATCTTGAACAATGCTTTGACCAACTTTGCCAGCAACCCCAAGCCTGGCGAAGTTTCACCCAACAAAATGGAATCTGGTAAGCGACCCGTGACGTCGATGGCGCCCACCATGGTGTTTGACGACAAAGGTCAGTTGATCAGCCTCGGGGGTTCCGCAGGTGGCGGACAAATTGTGGACTATGTCTCAGCCAATTTAATCCGCATGTTGGCTTTGGACCAAACCCCTGTTGAAGCGCTTTCGCAAGGCCATATTTCTACGGCCATTCCTCAACGCGTGCAATTGGAAAAAGGGACTGCTGCAGCGCAATTGGCCGAACCCCTACAAGCCAAAGGACACAAAGTGGAAGTGGTGCCCATGAACAGTGGCATGGGATTTCTCAAGCGCTCTGCCAATGGCTGGATCGGTGCCGCAGATCCTCGCCGCGATGGTGCGGCTTGGGGATTTAACCCCACACCTTAGGGAACAAAGCGTCGTTCATTTCGGCGCCATCGGGCAAGCGTTCAGCCAAGCCCTCAAAGGGGGGCGACGTGCGCCAGTGACGGACCGCGTGGCGCGTATCGTCTCCGAGGTACCGTGCAGAAAACACTCGGCGCCGCTCGGAAGGTCCGACGCCGCTAGAGGCGTGCAGTGCCAGCATTTGAAATGCCACACAATCGCCGGGCTCTAAAGCCCAAGCCAACTGCGCATAGTTTTGAGGTTCGGTCTCAATCGGGGGCAACTCAGCCAAACTGCCCTCCGGAAACCATTTGGCTTGCTGATCTCTAAATGTGCGGGGCATGTACCAAGTGCCTTCATGCGACTTGGCCACAAAACGCAAGGTACTGGCCTCGGACACAGGATCAACTGGAATCCAAAAACTCACGTTTTGGCGACCACTGACGTTGTAGTAAGGCTGATCTTGGTGCCAAGGCGTAGGCTGCTTGGTGCCGGGCTCTTTGACCAACAGATGGTCGTGATAGATGCGAACCGTTTCAGACTGCATCAACTGAGCAGAGATGTGCGGCAAGGCTGAGTGGCGCAAAATTTTTTCATACGCAGGATTTGAGGGCCACGTGCAAAAATCTTCAATGAATCGGCCTGGATCGTCTGCGCGACTGGCCACTTGGGCCAATGAACTGAGGTGCGATAAGTTGTGCTCTATGCCCTGCTCTAGTGTGCGCAACTCGTCTGAATCCAACACGCCACGCAACACCACCGCGCCCAGCTGCGCATAGTTTTGAATATCTTGAGCAGAAAGTGACAAATGACGCGACATGTCATGGACCCTCAAATTTGTTTTAACAAGCTTGCCGTTTCAAACAATGGCAAACCCATGATGCCCGTATACGATCCCTTGATGGCAGAGATGTGTGAAGCTGCCAAGCCTTGCACACCATAGGCGCCGGCTTTGCCCATAGGTTCGCCGCTGGCGACGTAAGCTTTCATTTCAGCAGGCGTCATGCTTGCAAAAGTAACTGTGGAAATGGACACGCTAGACACGCTGCGCTTGCCCTCCCCAATGGCCACCGCAGTTAAGACGCGATGGGTGTTACCCGATAGTTTTTTCAAGATGCGCAAAGCATCTTGTGCGTTTTCAGGCTTGCCCAAAATTTCACGGCCCAAGGCCACGGTTGTGTCGGCGCACAAGACCGGCCCCTTGGGCAAATTGCGAGCCTTCAAACGCAGCATGGCCGCTTCTAATTTAAGTTGGGTCACGCGCTTCACGTAAGACAGTGGCGCCTCACCAGGCAACACCACTTCCAAAGCTTCTGCGTCTTCGTCTGGCAAGGGCAGCAACAATTCATAACGCACACCGATTTGCGCTAGCAGTTGCCTGCGACGTGGGCTTTGTGAAGCCAAATAGACAAAATTTTTCATGCTGTCTTACTCACGGTGATAAGGGTGATTGGCATTGACCGACCATGCACGGTAAAGCTGCTCGATGAGCAACACCCGAGCCATGGCATGCGGCAAGGTGAGATCAGACAAGCGGATGCGTTCGTGTGCTGCATCGCGAAAGGCGGGCTCCAAGCCATCGGGGCCGCCAATGATGAGGGCCACATCGTCGCCGCTCAATTGCCAATCTTTCAGGCGTTGTGCCAAGGCCATGGTTCGCAAGGCGGTGCCCCGCTCATCTAGCACAACAATGCGCGTGCCACGGGGGATAACCGCCTCAATGCGCTGTCTCTCAGCAGCCACCAGGGTTTCGTAGGTCTTAGAACCTCGTGGTTCGGTTTTGACTGCTTTGAGCTCGACTTTGAGCTCGGGCGGGAAACGCTTGGCGTAATCGTCCCAAGCGGTTTGAGCCCAATCGGGGACGCGTTGCCCCACTGCCACAATCAGCAGCTTCATGGAACTTAAGCCTTTGGCTTGGCCTTGCTTGCAGCTTTGGCAGCTGGTTTACTGGCAGTTTTAGCGGCTGACTTGGTCGCTGGCTTTGAAACGGACTTGCTGACAGGTTTGCTTGTCTTGGCGGCTGGCTTGGCCGCAGCCTTAGGGGAAGATTTAGCTGCAGTCTTTGTAGTAGCCTTGGCGCCCGATTTAGCAGGTGCCTTTCGCGTAGGCTTCAAAGCCTCAGAGCCCATGGGTCCTACTGGCACTGAATCACGGCGGGTTGGCGTACGACCCGCACTGACTGTGGCTTTTTTCTTAGCAACCGGTTTGCGGACCGGCTCGGCAGGCTTGGGCGCACCCAACTTCAAACGCACGGGTTTGTCACCCCAAATTTCTTCGAGGTTGTAGTAAGAACGGATGGTGGGCTGCATGATGTGTGCAACGGCGCTACCGCAATCGACAATGATCCACTCGCCGTTGTCTTCACCTTCAATGCGCGGCTTGGGATAGCCAGCTTCACGAACTTTGTCACGCACGCTAGCCGCCAACGCTTTGGTTTGACGGTTGGAAGTACCAGAGGCGATGATGACGCGCTCAAACAAGGGTGACATGTGCTCTGTGTCAAACACGACAATTTCTTGCGCTTTCACATCCTCCAGGGCGTCCACAATGGCGCGTTGGAGTTTTTGGGTGTCTTTTTTGGCAGAAGTTTCAGTCATCGTGCAGGCTGGTAAAGGTGATGGCGTTGAATATACAGCGCAACGGTCTTTGGAACCAGTGCGTCGATGGGTTGGCCATGGGCTACCCGTGCTCGAACTTCCGTTGCACTGTGAGGCAATTGGGGTAATTTCAAGGCTTGAGTGGGGATGTCATGGCTGGGAACGACAGAACCTGACGGGCTAGGCAGGCCAGGGATCTCACGTTCAGCGACGCAAATTATAGCCCGCCTCGCAATTTCTTCGATTTCACGCCATGTTCCCAAGGCTTTGCCCTGATCTTCCCCGACAAATAAGAAAAACTGAGCACCCGGAGATTGCAGTTCAAGGCTTCGGAGTGTGTCAATGGTGTAACTGGGACCTTCCCGCTGCAACTCCATCTCATTGACCAAGACCCCTGGCAAATGCGCGAAGGCCAAGCGCGCCATCTCTGCACGGTGCTGCGCACTGCTTAAATCCCGCACCTTGTGCCATGCATTGCCTGTTGGGATGATGTGCAAAGCATCCAACTGAAATTGCACCAAGGCCGCTTCGGCCATGGCCACATGGGCATTGTGCGGGGGGTCAAACGACCCACCCAAAATACCAATGTGCTGTTGTGTCAAACCCAGTCCCTTGGTTTCAAAAACTGGGTGGCCAATTGGGCTTCAGCGGAATCGGGCGCATCCACACGGTTGTAGGTCCAGCTGACCAACGCCGGCATGGACAACAAAATGGACTCGGTGCGACCACCCGATTGCAGACCAAAATGCGTGCCGCGATCCCATACCAAATTGAACTCAACATATCGCCCGCGGCGATACAACTGAAAGTCTCTTTCGCGCTCGCCATAAGGCGTGTCTTTGCGACGCATCACAAGAGGCATGTAGGCTTTGAGCAAACCATTGCCCACGGCTTGCATCATGGCAAAGCCTTTTTCAAATCCCAGTTCGGAAAAGTCGTCATAAAAGATGCCGCCGACACCGCGGGCTTCATTGCGGTGCTTCAAAAAGAAATAGTCATCGCACCACTTTTTGAAGCGTGGATGCAAATCCACACCGTAAGGCGAAACCGCGTCTTTGCAGATTTGGTGAAAATGCACAGCATCTTCTTCAAAGCCGTAATAAGGCGTTAAGTCCATGCCGCCGCCAAACCAAGCGACAGGCTCTTTGCCTTCTGGTTTGGCCACAATCATGCGGATGTTCATGTGCACCGTAGGCACATAGGGGTTGCGAGGATGAAACACCAAGGAAACGCCCATGGCTTCAAAGGGTGCGCCAGACAATTCGGGACGATGCTGAGTGGCTGAAGGTGGCAACTTGGGACCACTCACGTGTGAGAAGCCACACCCTGCTCTTTCGAACACAGGCCCGCCCTCTAGGATCTGCGTGATGCCGTCGCCTTGAAGCATCTCGCCTTCAAGCTTGCGCCAGGGGTCAACCACAAAGGCTGTGCCATCAATGTCATGCAGTGCTTTCGTGATGCTCGATTGCAACTGAATCAAGTAATCGCGAACTGTTTGAGCTTGTTGCACATTCATGCTTTGACTTTCTCTTGAGGCCTTGGGCGTCTCTTATTTTTTGACTTCTTTGGTTGGCAAAGGTCTGATCGGTGCCGCTTGGTCGATGTGAAAACCTTCCACGCCCTCGTACATTTTGCGAAGGTATGCGTAATCCACATCCACATTGCCCGTGAGTTTGATGAAGCCTTGAAACTTCAATTCTTTTTGCGCGTAATCGAGGCGTACCACGCCAAGTGGCAAATTGCCACCCAGAGCCAATTGGTAAAAACCGCTGCGCCAACCCTGGGTGTGTTTGCGTGTGCCCTCGGGCGACAAACCCAGCCACAAAAACTGCTTGGCACGTTGATGCTCAGCAAAGACTTCCAACATAGCACCCACCACACCTCGTGAGGACGTGCGATCAATGGGCAAGCCACCAATCCATTTCAACCAAGTTCCAAACACAGGAACTTTGAACAACGAATCTTTGCCCCAAAAATAAACCGGTAAACCCATCGTCCATTTGCACAACATCGCTGTGAGGAAATCCCAATTACTGGTGTGCGGGTAAACAATGGCAATTCCTTGCAACCCAGGCAACCCCTGAAAATCAACCTTCCAGCCAATCAGTTTTAACAACCAAGCGGCCCAGGCGTGGCCCTTGAATTGAATGGGATAAGGGCCTGAAATGACTTCAGGCTGCGGCAAATGGTGAGGCGTTAAATCACTCACGATTTGATCGCCCTGTAGCCAATGTCCTTCCGGTACTGTTGTCCGTCAAAGTGAATGCCCTTGGCCACTTCATAGGCTTTTTGCTGGGCTTGTTTGACCGATTCGGCCAATACCGTCACGCACAACACGCGACCACCTGAGGTCACAGTTTGGCCGTTGACAGCGGCAGTGCCGGCATGGAACACCATGGCATCAAGTTCATCTTTGGGCAGACCCGTGATGACATCTCCTTTGCGGGGGTTCATGGGGTAGCCGGCCGCAGCCATCACCACGCCCAAAGCTGGGCGGCGGTCCCACTCTAACTCTAGGGTGTCGAGCTTGCCACTGGTTGCAGCCAACATCACTTCCACCAAATCGGTTTTCAAACGCATCATGATGGGCTGTGTTTCTGGGTCGCCCATGCGGCAGTTGAACTCCAGTGTTTTGGGCAGCCCTTGTGCATCAATCATCAAACCTGCATACAAGAACCCAGTGTAGGGAATGCCATCTTTTTCCATGCCCTTGATGGTGGGCATGATGACTTCACGCATGGCGCGCGCATGGACTTGGGCGGTCACGACCGGCGCAGGCGAATAAGCGCCCATGCCGCCGGTGTTGGGGCCTTCATCATGGTCTAGCAAACGCTTGTGGTCTTGGCTGGTGGCCAAGGCCACCACGTTTTGGCCATCACACAACACGATAAAGCTGGCCTCTTCGCCTTGCAAGAATTCTTCAATCACCACACGGGGCACTGCAGCACCGTCTGCGCCGGCGTTGTGAACCACACCCAGCTGGTTGTCTAGCAACATGAAGTCAATGGCTTCGTGGGCTTCGGCAGCGGTCATGGCCACCACCACACCCTTTCCTGCCGCCAAGCCATCGGCCTTCACCACAATGGGTGCGCCCATCTTGTCGATGTAGGCATGCGCTTGAGCAGCATCGGTGAAGGTTTCGTAAATAGCCGTCGGTATGCCATGGCGCTGCATGAAGGCTTTAGAAAACGCCTTGGAACTTTCTAACTGTGCTGCGGCCTGCGTCGGTCCAAAGATTCGCATGCCATGTGCACGAAACTCGTCCACCACGCCAGCTGCCAATGGCGCTTCTGGCCCCACCACAGTTAATTCAATTTTTTCTTGCTGCGCCCACTCACGCAGAGCCTTGACATCGGTGATAGGAACATCCACCAAGTTGGGGTCACGGGCTGTGCCGCCGTTGCCTGGGGCCACATAAACTTTTTGAATGCGCTCAGATTGCGACAACTTCCAGGCCAGGGCGTGTTCTCGTCCGCCACCACCAATTACCAATACTTTCATCGATCAAGCCTTATTCAGAAATGGTTGCGTTGTGGAAAACGTTTTGCACATCGTCCAAATCTTCCAAGATATCCAAGAGTTTTTGCATTTTGGCAGCATCGTCGCCCACCATGTCAAGGGTGTTTTCGGCACGCATGGTGACCTCGGCCATCTCGGCCGTGAAGCCTGCGGCTTCTAAAGCATTTTTAACCACTTCAAAATCCGCAGGGGCCGTCAACACTTCAATGGCGCCCTCGTCATCCGTGATCACATCTTCAGCACCCGCCTCCAAAGCGACTTCCATCACTTTGTCTTCTGAGGTGCCCGGTGCAAAAATCAATTGACCACAATGCTTGAACTGAAACGCTACAGAGCCTTCCGTGCCCATGTTGCCACCATGCTTGCTAAAAGCATGGCGCACCTCGGCCACGGTGCGCACGCGGTTGTCGGTCATGGTGTCCACAATGATGGCTGCGCCGCCAATGCCGTAACCTTCGTAGCGAATTTCTTCGTAGGTCACACCTTCTAGATTGCCCGTGGCCTTGTCGATGTTTCGTTTCACGGTATCGGCCGGCATATTGGCCGCCTTGGCTTTTTCAATGGCCAAGCGCAAACGAGGATTGGCCGTAGGGTCACCGCCACCGGTTCTGGCAGCCACCATGATTTCTCGGACCACGCGGGTCCAAATGCGCTGACGTTTTTCGTCTTGTCTGCCCTTGCGGTGCTGAATATTTGCCCATTTACTGTGGCCAGCCATCTCAAATTCCTTGATGTTGATTTAATCTACTGGGTGAGATTTTACTTTTCTAGTTGGGGGGACTCTTTTTCATGCCAAATCAGCTCTTGATTGCCCGCAATCAAACCACAGATTGTCACATTCTGATGGGCATGGCCAACCGCCATGGCCTCATTACAGGGGCGACGGGCACCGGTAAAACGGTCAGTTTGCAGACTTTGGCCGAGAATTTCTCCAACCAAGGGGTGCCCGTTTTCATGGCCGACGTCAAAGGCGATTTGGTGGGCATCAGCCAATCCGGGCATCTCAGCGACAAGCTCAAAAGCATTTTGAAAGACCGTCAACTAGACGAACCCGCCCCCCAAAGTTGCCCCACAACCCTCTGGGATGTCTTTGGCAAGCAAGGCCACCCCGTTCGGGCCACGGTATCGGACATGGGGCCTTTGTTGTTGGGACGCATGCTCAACTTGAACGACACCCAAGCGGGGGTGCTCAATTTGGTCTTCAAAATTGCCGATGACCAAGGCATGCTCTTACTGGACCTCAAAGATCTGCGAGCCATGCTGCAACATGTGGGCGAAAACGCCAGCCAGTTCACGACCGAATATGGCAACGTCAGCGCCGCCAGCGTCGGCGCCATTCAACGCGGCTTGCTAGAAATTGAAAGCCAAGGCGCTGACAAGTTCTTTGGCGAGCCCATGCTCAACATCCAAGACTTTTTACAAACAGATGCCAAAGGCAAAGGAGTGATCAATTTGCTGTGTGCCAGCGAATTGATGAATGCGCCGCGTCTGTATGGCACTTTCTTGCTGTGGTTGTTGTCAGAACTGTTTGAACAATTGCCAGAAATTGGTGACCCCGAAAAACCCAAGCTGGTGTTCTTCTTTGACGAGGCCCACTTGTTGTTCAACGAGGCCCCCAAAGTGCTGATTGAACGGATGGAACTCTTGGTGCGCCTCATTCGGTCAAAAGGCGTCGGCGTTTATTTCGTCACCCAAAACCCCTTGGATGTCCCCGAAACGGTGTTGGGTCAACTGGGCAATCGGGTCCAGCACGCCCTGCGTGCCTTCACACCGCGCGACCAAAAAGCGGTCAAAGCCAGTGCGCAAACCATGCGCCCCAATCCCAATTTAGACATTGAAAAAGCCATCACTGAATTGGCTGTGGGGGAAGCCTTGGTCAGCTTTCTGGACGAGAAGGGCCGGCCTGGCGTCACAGAGCAAGCGTATGTGTTAATGCCTGGCAGCCAATTGGGGCCGATTACGCCTGAACAAAGACAAGCCTTGCTCAACAACTCATTGGTGGCAGGCGTTTACGAAAAGTCCATTGATCGGGAATCAGCCTACGAGTTGCTGAAAGGTTCACATACGACAGGTGCCAAAGGTGAAGCACCCAAGGCTTCAGACAAAGCTGGCACCAGCGCATCTTCCACCAACGAGGAACAAGGCAGTAACGCGCTTTTAAACGGCCTAGGCGAGGTTTTATTTGGTCGAACAGGGCCAAGGGGCGCCAAGCACGATGGCTTGGCACAGGCCATGGTCAAGTCTGCCGTTCGGACCATCGGCTCCAGTGTGGGCCGAGAAATTGTGCGCGGCGTATTGGGTGGCATCTTAGGCGGCAGAAGGCGGTAAAGCGCTGAGGCTCAACAGGCCCCTCAAATTTTCTCGCAGCCCCGAGCGCCATGAAAAAAGCCGGATTCAATCCGGCTTTTTTCGTTCAGGCAATGTTTGAAGTCCTTAGTTGGTCGCTGCCTCTTCAGGCTCATGCGGCTCAGACTTTGAGTTGCGACTTTCCTTTTTGGGCAAAGGCTGAATGTCGAGCAACACTTCGTCTTTGTCGTCCAAGTCAACGCTCAAACGACCGCCGTCGATCAAGCGACCAAACAACAATTCGTCGGCCAAAGCCTTGCGAATGGTGTCTTGAATCAAACGTTGCATCGGGCGAGCGCCCATGAGCGGGTCGAAACCTTTTTTGGCCAAGAACTTGCGCAGCTTGTCGCTGAACGTGACGTCCACTTTCTTCTCTGACAACTGTGTTTCTAGTTGCAGCAAGAACTTGTCGACCACGCGCATGATGATTTGCTCGTCCAAAGCCTTGAAGCTGACCATGGCGTCCAAACGGTTGCGGAACTCAGGCGTGAACAAGCGCTTGATATCACCCATTTCATCGCCTGCTTGACGCGGGTTGGTAAAGCCAATGGTGGCCTTGTTCATGGTCTCGGCACCGGCATTGGTGGTCATGATGATGATCACGTTGCGGAAGTCGGCTTTGCGGCCGTTGTTGTCCGTCAAAGTGCCATGGTCCATGACTTGCAACAAGACATTGAAAATGTCGGGGTGCGCTTTTTCAATCTCGTCGAGCAGCAGCACGCAATGTGGCTTCTTGGTGACGGCTTCTGTCAGCAAACCACCTTGGTCAAAGCCGACGTAGCCCGGAGGCGCACCAATGAGTCGGCTCACTGCATGACGCTCCATGTACTCCGACATGTCAAAGCGAATGAGGTCAATGCCCATGATGTAGGCCAACTGTTTGGCGGCTTCTGTTTTGCCCACACCTGTGGGGCCACTGAACAAGAAGGCACCAATCGGCTTGTCTGTTTTGCCCAAACCAGAGCGGGCCATTTTGACGGCCGACGACAAGACTTCCAAAGCCTTGTCTTGACCAAACACGACGCTCTTCAAATCGCGCTCAATGGTTTGCAGTTTGCTGCGATCGTCATTGGAGACATTGGCGGGTGGAATGCGCGCAATCTTGGCCACAATGTCTTCGATCTCAGTTTTGCCAATGGTCTTCTTGCGCTTAGAAGGCGGCAAGATCCGTTGTGCAGCACCGGCTTCGTCAATCACGTCAATGGCCTTGTCGGGCAACTGACGGTCATTGATGAACTTAGCAGACAACTCGGCAGCAGCTTGCAGCGCCGCATTGGCGTACTTCACGCTGTGGTGCTCTTCGAAGCGGGATTTGAGGCCCTTCAAGATGTCCACCGTCTCGGACACCGTCGGCTCCACCACATCGACTTTTTGGAAGCGACGTGACAGGGCGGCGTCTTTTTCGAAGATACCGCGGTATTCCGTAAAGGTCGTGGCGCCGATGCATTTCAACTGACCACTCGACAGCGCTGGCTTGAGCAAGTTGGACGCATCCAAAGTACCGCCGGAAGCAGCACCGGCACCAATCAAGGTGTGAATTTCATCAATGAACAACACAGCGTGTGGCTTGTCCTTCAAGGCTTTCAAAACGCCTTTAAGACGTTGTTCAAAGTCACCGCGATATTTGGTACCTGCCAACAGTGCGCCCATGTCGAGCGAATAGACCACGGCTTCGTTCAAAATTTCGGGCACGCTGCCTTGCGTAATGCGCCATGCCAAACCTTCAGCAATGGCGGTCTTGCCAACGCCAGCTTCGCCCACCAACAAAGGATTGTTTTTGCGGCGACGGCACAAAATTTGAATGGTGCGCTCAACTTCGTATTCACGGCCAATCAGCGGATCGATCTTGCCTTCTTTGGCCATCTGATTCAGGTTCTGCGTGAACTGTTCCAGAGGTGAGGCTTTTTCATTGCGCTCGCCACCGCTAGCGCCCTCTTCGCTTTCAGGCGCAGGCGCGGCATCGCTGCCTTTGGTGGCTTCAGGTGGATCGCTCTTGCGAATACCGTGGGCAATGAAGTTCACCACATCCAGACGCGTAATGCCTTGCTGGTGCAAATAGTACACAGCGTGCGAGTCTTTTTCGCCAAAGATTGCAACCAGCACGTTGGCGCCGGTCACTTCTTTTTTGCCGCTGCCCGTGGATTGCACATGCATGATGGCGCGTTGAATCACGCGTTGAAAGCCTAAAGTAGGTTGCGTGTCAACTTCTTCAGTGCCTGCGACTTGCGGCGTGTTGTCTTTGATGAACGACGACAGCGATTGACGCAAATCGTCGACTTGCGCTGAACACGCACGCAACACTTCTGCTGCGCTGGGGTTGTCCAGCAATGCCAACAGCAAATGTTCCACGGTAATGAACTCGTGACGCTGCTGTCGCGCCTCAACGAAGGCCATGTGCAAACTGACTTCCAATTCTTGGGCAATCATGTGATTTCCTTAAATGCCTTGCGGAGGTGAAAAATATTAAGTTGGGTAATTTTGTTGAATTTCAACTGCTTTATGCCACATTCTTGCAAGAAGATTGCAACACTCATGCGACAGGCTCACTGACACATTGCAAAGGATGACCCGCCTGGTTTGCGGCATCTAAAACTTGGTCCACTTTGGTGGCTGCGACGTCGCGGGTGAAAACACCACAAACGCCTTTACCGTCCAAATGAATTTTCAACATGATTTGCGTTGCTGCTTCGCGGTCTTTGTTGAAAAACTCTTGAAGCACCAAAACCACAAACTCCATGGGTGTGTAGTCGTCGTTCAACATCACCACTTGGTACATCTGAGGTGGCCCGACTTTGGCTGGGCGTCTTTCTAAAACCACAGAATCGCCATTTCCTGGCGTGCGCGATGGCTCGCCTACAGATCCTGGGCTTTTCGGTGGAAATGGTTGTTTTGGTTTCTCTGTTGCCATGATTTCATTCTATCGATGCCAGAGGCGCTTCTGCGCTCGCACTGCAGAAAGTCCTTATGTGGCACTGCAACATTCGGCAACAGTCGGGTAAACCTTGAATTGACAAGCACATCAAGCCTGTTTTAAATGTCCTAGACAGCTTTAAACAATGGAGACATGCATGCCCAACGGAACAGTCAAATGGTTCAATGACGCTAAGGGATTTGGATTCATTCAGCCAGATGGTGGCGGACCCGATGCCTTTGCGCATTTCTCAGCCATTGCCATGGAGGGCTTCAAGAGCCTGAAAGAAGGTGCCAAAGTATCTTTTGATTTAACCGATGGTCCCAAAGGACCTATGGCCATCAATATTCAGTCTGCGGATGGTGCTATAGCAACCGAGGGCTCAGAAAAAAGCCCCTGAGATGACATCTCAAGGGCTTTTCGCTTTGTAAATGGTCGGCGTGGCGGGATTCGAACTCGCGACCCCTTGCACCCCATGCAAGTGCGCTACCAGGCTGCGCTACACGCCGACAAGCTTTAAATTATAGCTTGAGATTTCTCTCAAATTGAGAGCAAGTCTCGAATATCTATCAATTCACGTCGCAAGCTCGGCAAGCTGCTGCTCGCATGCAGTGAACCGGCTCGTTGTGCACTTTCCATGACCATTCTGGTCGACACATTTTCTTCCTCTTGTGGCTCACCTTCGACATCGAAGTCGTCTGGCAATTCAAGGTCGATGTCGGTTGTTGCAAGTTGTTCTTTTCGATAGCCTTTTTGAGACTGCGCAAGTTCCTGCATTTTGTTGCGGGCACCACTGATGGTGAAACCTTGCTCGTAAAGCAAATCACGAATGCGTCGAATCATCAGCACTTCGTGGTGCTGGTAATAACGGCGATTACCGCGTCGCTTTACCGGGCGAAGTTGTGTAAATTCCTGCTCCCAATAACGAAGCACATGGGGCTTGACGCCACAAAGTTCGCCCACTTCACCAATGGTGAAGTAGCGCTTGGCGGGAATAGACGGGAGGGAGTTCTCCATTGAAATCACAAACTTGCTAGGGGAACCTACTAGCTTACTCTAAGCAGAGGGGCGTCGTAAAGCCCTCTTTCGAATAATTTTAAAAAGCCCTCAGCTCCCTGCCACGTGGGTTTCAAGCCTTAGTGGGTTCATCCCCTTGGATGACATCCTTCAACTTGTGACTGGCATGAAAGGTGGCAACGCGACGTGCGTCAATGGGGATCAGCTCGCCTGTACGCGGGTTGCGACCTGGACGTGGTGCTTTTTCACGGATTTGAAAATTGCCAAATCCAGAAATTTTGACATCCGTGCCTTGTACCAATTGCGTGGCAATCAAATCAAAGAAAGAGTCCACCATGTCTTTGGATTCGCGTTTGTTCAAACCGATTTGTTCAAACAACAAATCGGCCAGATGCGCTTTGGTCAGCGCTGGGGTTTCTAGACTTTCAACAGAAAAATCCATACGTACTTTCTGCTTTGAATTAAGAACGCAAGCGCGCAGACAACGTCGACGCCAAATGATCCAGCACCGCTTTGACAGTGGTCTCAATTTGTACGTCGGTCAAAGTTGCTTCTTCACTGTTCAAAGTGAGGCGCACTGCCAAACTTTTTTCCACGCCTTGAGTGGCCTGCGGACGGAAGACGTCAAACAACACAGCACCCTTCAGCAAGCCTGCTGTAGGGGCATCGTGAATTGCGCCCATCAGTTCGGCATGCGTCACTTTTTCTGCCACGATGACCGCAATGTCACGCTCAACCGATTGGTATCGGGCTACGGCTTGTGCCACAGGAACTTCTCGCTGAAGAACAGCGTCCAAATCCAATTCGAACATGACGGGCGCTAACTGCAAATCCCAAGTTTGGCGCCAACGGGGATGCAACTCGCCCACATGTCCAATGACCTTGCCATGAAGCTTAACTTGCGCGCAACGGCCTGGGTGCATGGCTGGGTGTTCCGCAGCTTCAAACACGGGCTTGGCGGGTGCCAGTAATGCTTCCACCTCGCCTTTGACATCAAAGAAGTCGACGTTGCGAGCTTTGCCGCCCCACGTTGTGGTTGTGACAGGGCCGTAAGCCACACCTGAAACTCGCATGGGTTGATTCAATCCCTCCACCGTGCTGTCGCTGTCCTTCACGGATGCATCGCGTAAAAACACGCGTCCCAATTCAAACACACGCACACGATCGGCTTTGCGATCGGTGTTGAACTTCACCACTTGCAGCAAAGAGCCCAGCAAGCTGGTGCGCATCACACTCATTTGACTGGCGATGGGGTTGAGCAACTTGATGGGGTTGGCATTGCCAGCCAACTCATGCTCCCAACGGTCTTCGACAAAGCTGAAGTTAATGGTTTCTTGGTAACCCAAAGCCGCAATGCTGCGACGCACGGCGAACGGACCTCGCACATTTTCTTTGCGAATCTTGGCTGTAATGGGCGCCAAAGGCGGTGTGGTGGGCAATTGGGTATAGCCCACCATGCGAGCCACTTCTTCAATGAGGTCTTCCTCAATTTCCAAATCGAAACGCCAGCTGGGCGGATTGACCGTGACCAAGCCTTCGGCTTCAGTCACTTCAAATCCCAAACCGCGCAATGCATCAGCACATTGTTTTTGCGTCAGTGCCATGCCGATCACTTTAACCGCACGTGCCACACGCAGTGTGACAGGCTTGCGAACAGGCATGTTCAGTTTTTGGTCATCTACAGGGCCCACTTGCGTCGCATCTGAACCGCAAATGTCGATCACCAATTGTGTGATGCGCTCGATGTGCTCAACGGTACCTTCTGGGTCGACACCGCGCTCAAAGCGGTGACCGGCATCTGTGGAAAAGTTGTAACGGCGTGAACGGCCGGCAATGGCCTTGGGCCACCAGAATGCAGCTTCGATGTAAATGTTTTGGGTGTCATCAGAAACTGCTGTGGCGTCGCCGCCCATGATGCCCGCCAAAGACTCTACTTGCGAATCGTCTGCAATCACACCCACTTTGTCATCCACGGTGACGGTGCTGCCATTGAGCAGCTTCAATGATTCTTCAGATCGGCCCCAGCGAACTTGCAAGCCGCCGTGAATTTTGTCGAGGTCAAAAATGTGCGATGGACGGCCAAACTCAAACATCACATAGTTTGAAATGTCCACCAAGGGACTCACGCTGCGTTGGCCACAACGCGCCAAACGGTCCACCATCCATGCAGGCGTTTGCGCTTTGGGATTGACACCCTTCACCACGCGGCCACTGAAGCGGCCGCACAAATCGGTCGCTTCGACCTTGACTGCCAATTTGTCTTGAACTTGAGCAGACAAGGACTTGAAAACTGGTGCCTTCAACGGGGTGCCTGTGAGCGCTGACACTTCGCGTGCAATGCCATACACACTTAAGCAATGCGCCAAATTGGGCGTGAGCTTGAGCGTGAGCAAGGTGTCGTCTAAATTCAAATATGTGCGAATGCTTTGACCCAAAGGTGCATCGGCGGGCAGCTCTAGCAAGCCGCCATGGTCGTCCGCAATTTTCAACTCTTTAGCCGAGCACAACATGCCCTGGCTTTCAACGCCGCGCAACTTGCCCACCTTGATAAGGAAAGGTTTGCCGTCTTCTCCGGGGGGCAACTCTGCGCCCACCATGGCGCAAGGAATGCGAATGCCAATGCGTGCATTGGGCGCGCCACACACGATGCTGAGCAATGTGGGTTGACCCACATCCACTTGGCAAACACGCAAGCGGTCTGCGTTGGGGTGCTGCTCTGCACTTTTGATTTCACCAATCACCACATTTGTAAAAGGAGGTGCCACAGGTTGAAGTTCTTCAACCTCCAGGCCCGCCATGGTGAGTGTTTCGGCGAGTTGTTCTGTATTGAGGGGTGGGTTGCAAAACTCACGCAGCCAGGATTCAGGAAATTGCATGGTCTTTATTTATTGAAATTGACTCAAGAAGCGAACGTCGCCGTCGAAGAACAAGCGCAAATCATTCACGCCATATCGGAGCATGGTGAGACGGTCGGGGCCCATGCCGAAGGCAAAGCCAATGAATTTTTCGGGGTCGAGCCCCATGTTGCGAACCACATTGGGATGCACTTGACCCGAGCCCGCCACTTCCAACCAACGTCCTGCCAAAGGACCAGTTTGAAACTGGATGTCTACTTCGGCACTGGGTTCGGTGAAGGGGAAAAAACTGGGACGGAAGCGCAAGACCAAGTCGTCGCTTTCAAAAAACGTACGGCAAAAATCAGTGAACACCACCTTCAAGTCTTTGAAGCTGACGTTCTCGCCTATCCACAAGCCTTCGCATTGGTGGAACATGGGCGAGTGAGTAGCATCGCTGTCGACACGGTAAGTGCGTCCAGGCGCAATGACACGAATTTCGGGCATGCCCTGCCCTGCTTCCAGTTGCGCTTTGTAACGCTTGACGTGCTGAACCGCATGGCGAATTTGCATGGGGCTGGTGTGTGTGCGAAGCAGATGACCGCCTTCTACGTAGAAGGTGTCGTGCATCGAGCGTGCAGGGTGGTCTTCGGGCGTGTTGAGCGCTGTGAAGTTGAACCAATCGGTTTCAATTTCGGGGCCTTGTGCCACTTCAAAACCCATGGAGCCAAAAATTTGCTCAATGCGCTCTAAGGTGAGTGACACGGGGTGCAGGCCGCCTTGTGTGAGGGGGCGTCCCGGTAATGTGACGTCAAAAGCTTCCGCTTTGAGTTGAACGGCCAACTCGGCATCGGCCAAAGCTTGGCGGCGCGCGTTCAGCGCGGCTTCAATGCCCTGCTTGGCAACGTTGACCGCTGCGCCGAAGGTTTTCTTCTCTTCAACGCTCAAGGCGGCCATGCCCTTCATCATTTCGGTGATGCGGCCTGACTTGCCCAAATACAGGGCTTTGGCATTTTCAAGATCGGCGGGGGTTTGGGCCTGCGCAAAACTGGCGCGGGCCGCTTCAACCAAACTGTCCAACTCGGTCATGGTGGAAACTTTAAAAGGAACTTAAATTCAAAATGAAAAAAGGATTGAAGCCTTCGCAAGCCTCAACCCCTTTGATTGACTGCGTGAGTACTTAAGCTGCGGCCAACTTGGCCTTGACTTGGTTCACGATGCCAGCAAAAGCGGCCTTGTCGTGCACGGCGATGTCCGCCAACACTTTACGGTCGATTTCAATGGCAGCCTTTTTCAGGCCATTGGCAAATTGGCTGTATGTCAGACCGCATTCACGGGCCGCTGCGTTGATACGCGCGATCCACAACTGACGGAACACACGTTTTTTGGCACGACGGTCACGGTATGCATACTGACCGGCCTTCATCACCGCTTGTTTAGCGATGCGGAAGACATTACCGCGGCGACCGCGGAAACCTTTGGCCAGGGCCAATACTTTTTTGTGACGGGCTCGTGCCGTAACACCACGTTTTACGCGAGGCATATTTTCTCCTTGTTCGTCAGTGAATTACAGGCCAGCCGATGGCAGCATTTGTGCCATGTGACCCATGTTGGTCTCATGCACGCCTACTGGGCCACGGAGGTGACGTTTGTTCTTGGTTGTCTTCTTCGTCAAGATGTGACGCTTGAAGGCTTGACCGCGTTTAACGGTACCACCAGGACGAACACGGAAGCGCTTTTTGGCGCTGCTTTTGGTCTTCATTTTGGGCATTTGACTGCTCCTTATTTTGTGCTCGTGAGGCGTCTGCAAACTCCTTGCAGCCTTGTTGGCCCCGAGCCACTTTTAATCAGCAACACACCGAAGTGTTTTGCTGTTTGAGGTTGGTGACAACCTCATTTGCAAGAGCTCCCGAAGGAACTCTTCAAACTCACTCTGAAGCAGCCGGAGCGGCTTCGTTGGCTGATTTACCAGCCGGTTTTTTGCGACCTGGTGCAATCATCATGATCATTTGGCGGCCTTCCAACTTTGGAAACTGCTCCACCACAATCAGATCGCCCAAGTCATCGCGAATACGCTGCAACAGTGCCATGCCCAACTCTTGGTGGGTAATTTCGCGACCGCGAAAACGCAAGGTCACTTTGCACTTGTCACCATCGGCCAAAAAGCGGCGGATGTTGCGCATCTTGATGTTGTAGTCACCGTCATCGGTACCGGGTCGGAATTTAATTTCCTTGATTTCAATGACCGTCTGCTTGGCTTTGGCTTCGGCAGCACGCTTTTGTTCTTGGTATTTGAACTTGCCGTAGTCCATCAATCGGCAAACCGGTGGTGTTGCGGTGGCTGCAATTTCAACCAAGTCAACGTCCAACTCTCCCGCCATGCGCAACGCATCTGCTAAAGAAACAATGCCCAATGGCTCGTTCTCGGGTCCGGACAAACGGACTTCAGGGAAAGTGATTTCACGGTTCAGGCGATGCTTACGCTCTTCGCGCTGACGGCGGTCACGAAATTCGGTGGTAGCGATGGTTCAAATCCTTTTAAAAATCAACTGCACAAGGCAGCACAAACCGACGAGCAAGCGTCAAGCTAAAGCAATCGGAAAATACCTTCAAACTTTAGATTCAATGTCTGATTGGACGAGTTCAATGAACGAATCAACCGACATGACACCGAGGTCTTTGTTACCTCGGGCGCGTACTGCGACAGTACCCGCAGCCTTTTCTTTGTCGCCAGCGACAAGGATGTAAGGCGGCTTCTGCAATGAATGCTCGCGTATTTTATACGTGATTTTCTCGTTCCGGAGGTCTAAATCGACCCTAAGGCCTTGATTTCCCGCCAGTTTTTGCATTTTTTGGGCAATTTCACGACAGTAATCGGCCTGAGAATCGGTAATGTTGCACACCACGACTTGGATTGGGGCCAGCCAAACAGGCAAGGCGCCAGCGTGCTGTTCGATCAAAATACCGATGAATCGCTCCATGCTGCCCACAATGGCTCTGTGCAACATGACGGGGCGATGGCGGTTGCCATCCTCTCCTACGTACTCTGCATCCAAGCGCTCAGCCATGGAGAAGTCGACCTGAATGGTGCCGCACTGCCATTGACGACCAATGGCATCTTTGAGGGTGTATTCGATTTTGGGGCCATAGAAAGCACCATCACCTGGGGCAATTTCAAAATCACAGTTGGACGCACGCAAGCTTTCCATCAGGGCATGCTCAGCTTTGTCCCAAATTTCATCAGAGCCAATGCGCTGCGCGGGACGCGTGGCCACTTTGTAAATGATGTCGGTAAAGCCAAAGTCTTTGTAGACCTTTTGCAAAAGCGTTGTGAAGTTAACACTTTCAGCCAAAATTTGATCTT
Organism: Limnohabitans sp.; assembly: GCA_024642215.1. Classification (GTDB taxonomy): domain Bacteria; phylum Pseudomonadota; class Gammaproteobacteria; order Burkholderiales; family Burkholderiaceae_C; genus Limnohabitans_A. The sequence continues at coordinate 29,905 of JAHEBO010000084.1, read as the reverse complement.
CGTTGCAGAAAATATGGCCATCGTCTTGCGTGAAGCCTCGCACGCGCATGATGCCGTGCAAGCCGCCTGTAGGCTCGTTGCGGTGACACTGACCAAACTCACCGTAGCGCAGTGGCAAATCGCGATAGCTCTTCATGCCCTGCTTGAAAATCAAAATGTGACCCGGGCAGTTCATGGGCTTCAACGCGTAATCGCGTTTTTCAGACTCTGTGGTGAACATATTGTCACGGTACTTGTCCCAGTGACCTGTTTTTTCCCACAATGACTTGTCAATGATTTGCGGACCTTTAACTTCTTGGTAACCGTTGTCTTGGTAAACAGCACGCATGTACTGCTCAACCTTCTGCCAAACAGACCAGCCCTTGGGATGCCAAAACACCAAGCCGGGTGCGTGCTCATCAATGTGAAAGAGGTCCAGCTCACGACCTAGTTTGCGGTGATCGCGCTTTTCAGCCTCTTCCAATTGGAGAAGGTAGTTTTGCAAGTCATCTTTGCTGGTCCAAGCGGTGCCGTAAATTCGTTGCAGCATTTCGTTTTTGCTGTCGCCACGCCAATAAGCACCGGCCACCTTCATGAGTTTGAAGTGCTTGAGCTTGCCAGTGCTGGGCACGTGGGGGCCGCGGCACAAGTCTTCGAACGCACCCTCTTTGTACAAGCTCACGTCTTCGTTGGAAGGAATGCTGCCAATGATTTCGGCCTTGTAGTGCTCGCCCATGCCTTTGAAATAAGCCACAGCCTCATCACGCGGCAACACACGACGAACCACAGGCTCGTCTTTGTTGGCCAATTCGGTCATCCGCTTTTCAATGGCAGCCAAGTCGTCCAAGTCGAATGGACGGCTGTATGAAAAGTCGTAGTAAAAGCCGTTTTCAATCACGGGGCCAATGGTGACTTGCGCATCGGAGTACAAATCTTTCACGGCATAAGCCAGCAAGTGGGCCGTTGAATGTCGAACCACTTCCAAGCCATCGGCATCTTTGCCCGTGATGATGGCCAGCTGTGAATTGACACTGATGGTGTGACTTGTGTCCACCACTTTGCCGTCGACTTTGCCAGCCAACGCCGCTTTGGCCAAGCCTGCGCCAATGGAGGCGGCAACCTCTGCCACGGTGACGGGACCGGGAAACTCACGCAATGAACCGTCTGGAAGTGTGATCTGAACCATGTTCGAACTGAAAAAAGGAAAGGCGCCCTTTTGGCGCCAGAAATGAAAAACGCGGCATTTGCCGCGTTTTCAAACGCTCAGGCCAGATTTTACGCTGTGCCCGAGGTCTTTTTCGATCAGTGGAACTGTTCTTCTTCAGTAGAACCTGTCAAAGCCGTGACGCTGGAGCGGCCGCCTTGGATCACAGTGGTCACTTCGTCGAAGTAACCGGTGCCCACTTCTTGCTGGTGCGACACGAAGGAGTAGCCGCGGTCGCGTGCTGCGAACTCGGGTTCTTGCACCTTCTCAACGTAGGCAGACATGCCGCGCTGAACGTAGGCTTGTGCCAAGTCGAACATGTTGTACCACATGGAGTGAATACCGGCCAATGTGATGAACTGGTACTTGTAACCCATGGCGCCCAGTTCTTTCTGGAATTTGGCGATGGTGGCATCGTCCAAGTTTTTCTTCCAGTTGAAAGACGGTGAGCAGTTGTAGGCCAACAATTTGCCTGGGTGCTTCTTGTGAACAGCTTCAGCAAATTTGCGTGCGAATTCCAAATCGGGTGTACCGGTTTCACACCAGACCAAATCGGCGTATTCAGCATAGGCAACGGCGCGGCTGATGGCTTGATCCATGCCTTTTTTGGTTTTGTAGAAACCTTCTGCTGTGCGTTCGCCAGTGAGGAAAGGCTTGTCGTTTTCGTCGTAGTCGCTGGTCAGCAAGTCAGCAGCTTCTGCGTCGGTACGAGCAATCACCAAAGTAGGCACGCCGCAAACGTCAGCCGCCATACGGGCTGCGATGAGTTTTTGGCAAGCTTCAGTGGTAGGCACCAACACTTTGCCGCCCATGTGACCACACTTTTTGACAGAAGCCAATTGGTCTTCAAAGTGAACGCCACCAGCACCCGAAGTGATCATAGCTTTCATCAATTCGAAGGCGTTCAACACACCACCAAAGCCGGCTTCGGCATCGGCCACGATAGGCGCGAAGTAATCTGTGTAATCTTTGTCGCCAGGGTTGGTGCCTTTGGACCATTGAATTTCGTCTGCGCGGCGGAAGCTGTTGTTGATGCGCTCAACCACCTTTGGCACGGAGTCCACTGGATACAAAGATTGATCGGGATACATGGAGGCGTAAGAGTTGTTGTCGGCCGCAACTTGCCAGCCCGACAAATAGATGGCCTTGATGCCAGCCTTCACTTGCTGCATGGCTTGACCACCGGTCAGTGCGCCCAAGCAGTTGATGTAGTCTTCTGTGTGAAGCAAGTCCCACAATTTTTCTGCACCGCGGCGAGCCAACGTGTGTTCGATAGGAAAAGAGCCGCGCAAACGGACCACGTCTGCGGCGGAATAACCGCGTTTGATGCCTTTCCAACGGGGGTTGGTGGCCCAATCTTTTTCCAGGGCGGCAATTTGCTGTTCACGGCTAAGTTGTTCGACGAGATTCTGTGGCATGACGTTTTCCTTGCAAGTGGTTGATGTTTAGGCCAACTCATGTTTGGCGCTGATGGAAATTCTAAGTCTTATAGAAGACTTGATAAATATCTTATGTCTTATATAAGACAATTATTTTTATCAATTAAAACAATGTGTTACGCACTATATTTCTCATTGCAAAATATCATCTCTCATATTGAGAAAATTTACTGCACTGCAACAGGTTTAAATTTTGCATTATGAAAATCTATTTCGAAGGCGGTGTTGACTTAGATTTGCAATCCAGCGCGCCAACGCCTCAGGCAAATCAAACCCTGTTGTTCTCTCGAAAGGGATATCTGCAACAGCAAGGGTAAAAAAACTCAACTTCCCCTTGGAAACCTGCTCTTTCTCCAGTAGCATCCGCTCAGCCGGATAAATAAGTTTCCGGCTGCGAACCAACTTCCGACTTAAGGAATTTCAAAATGGCAACTGCAAAAAAAACCCCGGCAAAAAAAGCTGCTCCTGCAAAGAAGGCAGCACCCGCCAAAAAACCCGTAGCGAAAAAAGCGGCACCTGCTAAAAAAGCAGCACCCGCTAAAAAAGCTGCTCCAGCAAAGAAAGCTGCTCCAGCCAAAAAGCCTGCAGCTAAAAAAGCCCCTGCTAAAAAGCGCACACCTAACGCCGCTTTCATGAAGGCTTTGACACCTAGCGCCGCCTTGGCCGCTGTGGTGGGTGCAGCCCCTCTGCCACGTACAGAAGTCGTGAGCAAGCTGTGGGTTTACATCAAGAAAAACAACCTGCAAGACAAAGTCAATAAGCGCAATATCAACGCTGATGACAAACTCAAAGCAGTCTTTGGCAAAGCCCAAGTCAGCATGTTCGAGATGGCCGGCCTGATCGGCAAGCACTTGAAGTAATTCAATGCTTCTCGAATGAAAAAAGCCGGGTCACCCCGGCTTTTTTTATGCCTTTGATTTCAAGGCGTTTTGTGTAATGGCCGACAAAGTTCCGCGCGTGGTAATGACCTCCGGGTCCAACATGATTTCAATCAAAGTGCCCTGCTCTCGCTTGAGTGCTTCAACCAAAGCAGGTTCAAACTCTTCAGTTTTGGCTATTCGAATTCCCGCGTATCCATAGGCCTTGGCCAGATTGGCAAAGTGAGGATTGTTCAAATTCGAGCCCATGTTGTGTGTTGGGAAATCACGCTCTTGGTGCATGCGAATGGTGCCATACATGCCGTTGTTCAGCAGCACCACAATTGATTTAGCGCCGTGCTGCGATGCGGTTGCCAACTCTTGGCCATTCATCAAAAAATCGCCGTCGCCTGCGATCGTAAACACCACACGCTTTGACACAATGGCTGCGGCAATACCCGCTGGCACGCCATAACCCATGGCGCCCACAGTGGGCGCCAATTGCGTTTTATAGCCTTTGCTCAAGCCGTGGTGCTGGTAGTACCGGTGAACCCAACTGGCAAAGTTACCGGCGCCATTGGTCAGCACCGCATCGTCTGGCAAGTGTCTTTGCAATGCTGCAACCACTTCAGGCATGTTCACCAAACCCTTCGAAGAATCTTGTGGCAAACCTGCTAAAGCTTGAGGCTGGATATTGGCGTGGTAATCGGCATTGGCCTGCACCGTCCAATCGGCCCAGGGCACAGAGGGCGGTGCAGTTAGCACTTCAAGGCTTCGCGCAGCCGCATTCATGGTGGCGCAAATGGCCAAGTCTGCAAAATAAACTCGATTGAGTTCTTCGGCACTGGCGTGGATATGCACCAGCTTTTGTTTGGGTTTGGGCACTTCTAAAAGCGTGTAGCCGCTGGTGGTCATTTCGCCCAAGCGAGGCCCAATGGCCACAATCAAATCACTTTCCTTGATCCGCTGTGACAGCTTGGGATTGATGCCAATGCCCACATCGCCCGCATACAAAGGATGAAAGTTGTCAAAGGTGTCTTGAAAACGGAATGCATTGCCCACAGGCAATTGCCAATTCTCGGCAAACCTTTGAAGTGCTTGCGCAGCTTGCGGCGTCCATCCGCCACCACCAGCAATTACAAAGGGACGCTTGGCAGCCAACAGCATTTCACGCAATTGACGCAAGCTGCCTGGATCACTCCAAGCCTCTACAGCTTCCAGTTTTGGCAAGGGCTTGGCGATGACTTCATGGGTCAACATGTCTTCTGGTAACACCAGGACAACAGGGCCTGGCCGACCATTCATGGCTGTGGCAAAAGCGCGCGCCACGTATTCAGGAATTCGCTTGGCATCATCAATGCGCTCGACGCGCTTGGCCATGCCTTTGGTGCTGGGGCCAAAGAAGGCGCAAAAGTCGACCTCTTGGAAAGCCTCCCGGTCTCGGGTGTCCGTGGCCACATCCCCCACAAACAACACCATGGGAGTAGAGTCTTGAAACGCCGTATGAACGCCAATGGAAGCATTGGTGGCGCCTGGGCCGCGCGTCACAAAACAAACGCCTGGACGGCCCGTTAAACGACCCTGTGCATCGGCCATGAAGGCAGCGCCGCCCTCTTGCCGGCACGTGACAAATTGAATCTTGTCTTGGTATTTGTGAAAACCATCCAAAACAGCCAAATAACTTTCACCGGGCACGCCAAAGGCATGGGTGACACCTTGGGCCACTAGACACTCCACCAGCAGATGGCCGCCGATTTGAGGGGTGGCACCTGTTTCCGTCAGTTTGTTGTTTTGATTGCTCATAAAGCCTCTTTTGATCAAGGCCGCATGATACTTTCAAAGCGAATCAAACTGGCAAAACAGGGTCACCTGGAGGTCACCACCCGGTCGAATTTAAAGACACCGGGTTCTTTGACTGGATCGACATCCACAGGGATGACAGACTTGGGTAAAAACTTGCCTTCGAGCAAAAGCTTGGAAAGCGGGTTCTCAATCCGTTGCTGAACAGCACGTTTCAACGGCCGCGCGCCAAACACAGGATCGAAACCAACTTTGGCCAACTCCGCCAAGGCTGCGGTCGACACCTCAAGGTGCAAGTCCATCTTGGCCAAGCGTGCCTCCAAAATTTGCAGCTGAATTTTGGCAATCGACTCAATGTGTTTAGCGTCCAAACTGTGAAAGACCACAGTTTCATCGATGCGGTTCAAAAATTCAGGTCGGAAGTGATTTTTCAACTCGCCCCACACTGCCTCTTTGATGTCTTCATTGGACTCGCCCACCATGCTCTGAATGAGGTGCGAGCCAATGTTGGAGGTCATCACAATCACAGTGTTTTTGAAATCCACAGTACGGCCTTGACCATCTGTCAAGCGGCCATCGTCCAAAACTTGCAGCAGCACATTGAAGACATCGGGATGCGCCTTTTCAACTTCGTCCAGCAAGAGGACTGAGTAAGGTTTTCTGCGCACGGCCTCCGTCAAGTAGCCGCCCTCTTCATAGCCCACATATCCGGGCGGCGCACCGATGAGGCGAGCAACAGAATGTTTCTCCATGAACTCACTCATGTCGATGCGAATGAGATGGTCCTCGCTGTCAAACAAGAAGCCAGCCAAGGCTTTGCACAACTCTGTTTTACCAACACCCGTAGGACCTAGGAACAAAAATGAGCCAGTGGGTCTTTGCGGATCAGACAAGCCTGAGCGCGAACGTCGAATGGCATGCGAGACAGCTGCAATGGCCTCGTCTTGGCCCACCACACGTTCATGCAGCTTGACCTCCATTTGCAGCAGTTTTTCGCGCTCACCCTGCATCATCTTAGACACAGGAATACCCGTGGCACGACTCACCACTTCAGCAATTTCCTCTGCACCCACTTGGGTGCGCAACAGACGGGGGGCTGAACCCGCCTCAGGGTTCAATTCCTTGGCCTGCGTTTCAGACAATAGTTTTTCAAGTTCAGGCAATTTGCCGTATTGCAATTCGGCCACTTTGTTAAAGTCGCCTTTGCGAGTGAGTTCTTCAATTTGCTGACGCAGTTGATCGATTTTCTCTCGCACGTTTTGACTGCCTTGCGCTTGCGCTTTTTCAGTCTTCCAAATCTCTTCTAAATCGGCCGCTTCTTTTTTAAGCGTGGCAATTTCCTCTTCAATCAAACCCAAACGCTTTTGTGAGGCTTCATCGGTTTCTTTTTTCACCGCCTCTCGTTCAATTTGCAACTGAATCAAGCGGCGATCAAGTTTGTCAATGACTTCGGGCTTGGAATCAATTTCAATTTTGATTTTGGAGGCGGCTTCATCGATTAAATCGATGGCTTTGTCTGGCAAGAATCGATCGGTGATGTAGCGATGGCTCAGTTCTGCGGCCGCCACAATGGCGGGGTCGGTGATGTCAACACCATGGTGAATTTCATATTTTTCTTGGAGGCCGCGCAAGATGGCAATGGTGGCCTCCACACTGGGTTCACCCACCAATATCTTTTGGAAGCGACGCTCTAGTGCAGCATCTTTTTCTATGTACTTGCGGTACTCGTCCAAAGTGGTTGCGCCAACGCAATGCAACTCACCTCGCGCCAATGCGGGCTTGAGCATGTTGCCTGCGTCCATGGCACCTTCGGCTTTGCCTGCACCCACCATGGTGTGCAACTCATCAATGAACACAATGGTCTGACCTTCGTCTTTGGCAAGTTCATTGAGCACAGATTTGAGCCGCTCTTCAAATTCCCCGCGGAATTTGGCACCCGCCAGCAAAGAAGCCATGTCCAAAGACAAAACCCGTTTACCTTTCAAGGAGTCGGGCACCTCGCCTGCCACAATGCGTTGGGCCAGACCTTCCACAATGGCCGTCTTGCCGACGCCTGGCTCGCCAATCAGCACAGGGTTGTTTTTGGTGCGACGCTGCAAAACTTGAATCGCTCGTCGAATTTCGTCGTCGCGGCCAATCACCGGATCGAGCTTGCCCATGCGCGCACGCTCCGTTAAATCAAGGCAATATTTTTTCAAGGACTCGCGTTGTCCTTCGGCTTCTGCACTGTTCACGTTTTGTCCTCCACGCACTGCATCGACTGCAGTTTCTAAACTTTGACGACTTAAGCCAGCAGCCTTTGCGCTGCGAGCCAACTCGGACTTGCTGTCGGCCAAGGCCAACAAAAAGAGTTCACTGGCCACAAACGAATCGCCACGTTTAAGCGATTCTTTTTCAGCCGCCTGCAACAGTTTGACCAAATCGGGGCCAATTTGAACCTGATCTTGACCCGTTACTTGAGGCAAACGCTCAACAGCGGATGTAGCCGCCGACAACAAAGCCGACATGTTGACGCCAGCGCGTTGCAGTAAAGCTTTGGGGCCATCTTGCTGCTGCAACATGGCCAACAAGACGTGAGCCGGATCGATGTACGCATGGTCCTTGCCCAAAGCCAAACTTTGTGCATCGCCCAACGCTTCTTGAAATTTAGTGGTCAGTTTGTCAATTCTCATCAGAATCTCCTATTGACTCCCATTTTGGGCCGATGCGTCTATTTTTCAAGGGGCAAGCCAAATTCAGCGTGTCACCATCCCACAAGCCATAGAATGACGAGTATGAACATTCACCAAATGTCAGTCCAATATGACGAACGTCAAGATCGAATGGCCCTTCGGGTGAGCAATCAAGACAGTCAAGAATTTCGACTGTGGCTTACTCGTGCCATGACGATGCGTTTGTTGCCCCACTTGCAAGCTTCAGTGGTGCAACTTGAAGCCAGAGACCCCCAAGTCATGGCCACAGACACCACCGCTCAGCAAATGCTGGCCGAACTCAAGCGCGAAAACTTTCTATCACAAGCAGATTTTTCAACGCCATTTGTGTCCCAGAATCTCAGCCTCCCCCTCGGCCCCAACCCCATGCTGGTCACCGATGTGCAATTGAATTTGCACAACAGCGGCAGTTTGAATTTATTGTTTCAAGACAAAAGTGGCGAAAACGCCAGTGGCGCTTCATGCGAATTCAATTTGCAAGCTGCGCTGTTACATGGCTTGTTGCACCTCATCGAGCAGGCCTTGAAAAAGGCACAGTGGCAACAACCCGATTTTTCACAACGCAATGATAGTTTGGATGCCACCAGCTCTGAGCGGCCTACTTACCAACACTGACACGGCAGCGTGCTGTCTCAAATTTAGGCATTGCCTGATTGAATGCCCCATCGAGCCAACGCTTCATCATCGCTCACGCGTGCGTCCACCCATTTCGCACCTTCAGGGGTTTCTTCTTTTTTCCAAAACGGCGCTTGCGTTTTTAAGTAGTCCATTAAAAATTCGCAAGCTTTGAAGCTTTCGCCTCGGTGTGCAGACGTCACGGCCACCAACACAATTTGATCGGCTGGTTTAAGATCACCCACGCGATGGATTACTTTGGCTTGGAAAAAATCAAAGCGCTGATGGGCCTCGTCAATCATGGCCTCGATGGACGATTCGGTCATGCCAGGATAGTGCTCCAGAGACATCGACACCACTTCATCAAATGCGTGCCCAGTCAGCATTCGGGTGTCACGTACCGTGCCCACAAAAGAACAGACCGCACCCACTCTTAAATCTTGGGCTCGCAGCTCAGCCAACACGTCCGACACATTGAAGTCTTGCGTCTGAATGACGACACGAGTGTTCATGCATCAGCCTCCCGTAACCGGTGGGAAAAATGCCAACTCTGCGCTGTCTGATAGCAAGGCTGCTTCGTCTACCATCACTTGATTCAATGCCATTCTGACAGCCTTGCCGCGCTCTAAACACTGGTAAGCGCCGCCCTGCGCTAGCAATTCATCTCGAAGTTGACCGACGGTTTTGGCTGTGGTGGAAACTTCTTCTTGGGATTTTCCAAGCGTCTCCCGCAAGGAGGCAAAGTAGCGCAAACGAAGTTTCATTGCAACCATTCCGCAAAGGGGTAGAAATCAACCCAATCACCCGATTGAATAGGCTGTGCGCCGGGATTATCGACAACGCCATCTCCCCACACAACGGATGTCAGAACACCGGAGCTTTGATTTGGGAACAAATCCAAACTACCTTGTTGGTTGCGCTTGACGCGCAAAAATTCGCGCCGTTTGTCAGGCTTTGCAAAGTCAAAATTTGCCTGCACGCGATAAGGTGCGGGACGCACTGCCGCCACACCCTGCAAAGCCAGTAAAAAAGGACGCACCAACAATTGGAATGTGACAAAGCTTGAAACAGGATTGCCTGGAAGCCCCATGAAATGGGCCTTCTTTTGCCCCTGAGAGGTGTCTGAATTGACGAAGCCAAATGCAAACGGCTTGCCAGGCTTCATTGAAATTTGCCATAAATTCAAGCGACCTAATGCCTCAACGGCTGGCTTCACATGGTCTTCTTCACCCACCGATACACCACCGCTGGTCAAAATCAAATCATGGTCCGTGGCCGCATCTTTGAGTACTTGGAGGGTGGCATCCAAATGATCGGGAACAATGCCCAAATCGGTGACATCACAACCAGCGCGAACCAACAAAGCGCGCAAAAAGAAACGGTTGGAGTTGTAGATGGCGCCGGGACGCATGTCTTGCGGTGAGACATCACCAGGCATCACCAACTCGTCACCCGTTGAGAACAGTGCCACACGCGGACGACGCACCACATTCACTTGCGCAACCCCAATGCTGGCAGCCAAACCTAAAGCGGCTGGATCGAGTCGAGTTCCTTTGGCCAACACCACCGCGCCACGTGTCACATCCTCACCGCTTCGGCGAATCCATTGACCCAAACTTGGCGTGACACTGATAGAAACCTCAGGTGTGGAAGGGCTTGAGTCGAGCTGCGCATCCTCTTGCATCACCACGGCGTTGGCGCCGGCAGGAATGGGTGCGCCTGTAAAAATACGTGCAGCTTCTCCTGCACTGAGCGCGTGACCTGTGTGTCCCGCTGGAATGCGTTGCGTGACCTTTAAACGCGCACCTGCAGACGTTAAATCTTCAACACGGATGGCATAGCCGTCCATTGAGGAGTTGTCTTGTGGCGGCACTTGTAACTGAGAAACAAGAGATTGCGCCAACACACGACCGTCTGCTTCAAAGGTGGGTACGGACTCATGTTCCGCAACCACAGCAACATCTTTGAAGACAAAGTCCAAGGCCTCATCTAAGGACATGAGGGGTGGACGCTTCTGTACGATGTCAGTGGCCATGAGGTTCAATCGCAATGTTGTGCAATGTATGCTTTGACGGCTTCAACCGACATGGGCATCACCTTCACGCGCTTGGGCAAAGCTTCAATGCCTACAAACTTGGCGGGTCGATCGGGCTCTTTGCCTAACGCCTCGACCAGGGTTGCCGCAAATTTGATTGGCAAGGCCGTTTCCAGAACAAGCATGGGAATACCAGGCTTGGCGAGTGGCACCGCCACTTTCAAGCCATCGGCTGTGTGTGTGTCAATCATGATGTGATTGTCTGCAAAAACCTCTTGAATGGTTTTGAGACGATCAGCATGCGTGCTCTTGCCGCTGATGAAACCGAATTTGGTTTTGGCTGCAGCAAACAGCGGATCTTGCCCAAGGTCGAACTTGCCTGTTTGGTTCAACTGATCATGAAACAGCGCTTTGATTCGCGCAGCATCGCGCTGAAGCAAGTCGAACACGAAGCGTTCAAAATTGCTGGCTTTTGAAATGTCCATCGACGGGCTGGAAGTTTCGTGTGTGTCGGCCGTACCTCTGACACGGTAAACACCTGTTCTAAAGAACTCATCCAACACATCGTTCTCATTGGTGGCCACAACCAGTTGGTCGATGGGCAAACCCATCATGCGCGCCACATGTCCAGCGCAAACATTGCCAAAATTGCCACTGGGAACGCTGAAGCTAACCTTCTGCGCGTTGTTTTGCGTGGCCTGAAAGTAGCCCGCAAAGTAGTACACCACTTGCGCCAACAAACGCGCCCAGTTGATGGAGTTGACCGTTCCAATTTTGTATTTGCGCTTAAAGTCGAGATCGTTGCTAACCGCTTTGACAATGTCTTGGCAATCGTCAAACACACCCTCAATGGCGATGTTGTGAATGTTCTCATCAAGCAAGCTGAACATTTGCGCTTGTTGGAAAGGACTCATGCGACCTAGCGGGCTGGTCATGAACACACGCACACCTTTTTTGCCGCGCATGGCGTACTCTGCCGCGCTGCCCGTGTCGCCAGAAGTTGCCCCAAAGATGTTCAATTCTGCATTGCGTCGTGCCAACTCGTATTCAAACAAATTGCCCAGCAACTGCATGGCCATGTCTTTGAATGCCAATGTGGGCCCATTGGACAGGGCTTCCAAGCTAACCTGCGCACCGGCAAGCGCTTTGGTTTTAAGGGGCTTCAAAGGCACAATTTCGGGCGTTCCAAAACTGGCTTCGGTGTAAGTCTTCTGACACAGGGCTCGTAAATCGCTGGCAGGAATGTCATCGATGTACAAAGACAAAACTTCGAACGCCAGTTCGGCATAACCTTTGGTTTGCCAAACTTGACGCAAGTGCGTCAATTGATCAGGTGAAATTTGCGGATAGTGTTCGGGCAGATACAAGCCACCGTCGGGCGCTAGGCCTTCGAGCAAAATTTCACAAAAACGTTTGCGATCTGCATGACCGCGTGTTGACAAATAGCGCATCAGTTCAGCTCTTCTTTGCGAATTTTGGTAATGGGTGCCATCACTGTCGGCAAAGCTTGCATCTGAGCCAATACAGCGTTCATCTTGCCCTCAACCGTATCATGTGTGAGGATGATGACGTCCGTTTGGTTTTCACCCGCTTGGCTGACCTGATCTGCTTCACGTTGCAGCACGGCATCGATGCTGATGTTGGCCTCTGCCAACAAGCCAGTCAACTTGGCCAAGACACCCGCCTCATCGGCCACACGCAAGCGCAAGTAATAGCTGGTGACAACTTCAGACATGGGCAATATTTTCAGGTTGCTCATGGCATTGGGCTGGAAGGCCAAATGCGGCACACGGTTCAATGGATCGGCTGTATGCAAGCGCGTGATATCGACCAAATCGGCAATCACAGCACTGGCCGTGGGCTCGGAACCCGCGCCCTTGCCGTAGTAAAGCGTGGTTCCGACGGCATCGCCCTGCACCATGACAGCATTCATCGCACCTTCAACATTGGCAATCAAACGTTGTGTGGGAACCAAGCTGGGGTGCACGCGCAATTCAACGCCGGCTTCTGTGCGCTTGGTGATGCCCAACAACTTGATTCGGTACCCCAATTGCTCTGCGTATTTGATATCGGCCGCGCCCAACTTGGTGATGCCTTCAACATAGGCTTTGTCAAACTGAACAGGTATGCCAAAAGCCAGAGCGCTCATGAGCGTGGCTTTGTGGGCAGCATCGACACCTTCAATGTCAAACGTAGGATCGGCTTCGGCATAACCCAAGCGTTGCGCCTCTTTCAGGACCACTTCAAAGTCTAGGCCCTTCTCGCGCATTTCAGACAGGATGAAATTGGTGGTGCCGTTGATGATGCCAGCCACCCACTGAATGCTGTTGGCCGTTAGACCTTCGCGCAGCGCTTTGATGATGGGAATACCACCCGCCACAGCTGCTTCAAATGCAACCATCACGCCCTTGGCATGCGCTGCCGCAAAAATTTCTGTACCGTGTACGGCCAACAAAGCCTTGTTGGCCGTGACCACATGCTTGCCTGCTGCAATGGCTTCAAGAACCAGTGCTTTGGCAATGCCATAACCGCCAATCAACTCAACCACAATGTCAATCTCTGGGTTGGCAATGATCTGACGTGCATCGTTGACCACCTTGACGTGATCGCCACAGAGCGCCTGGGCCTTGGCCACATCCAAATCGGCCACCATGGTAATTTCAATGCCGCGGCCAGCGCGTCGTTTGATTTCTTCTTGATTTCGCTGCAGCACATTGAATGTGCCGCTGCCGACGGTGCCCATGCCTAACAGGCCTACTTGAATTGGTTTCATTTCTTTCTCACTTCAACCGCTGTACAACTTAAACTGATGTGCCAAAACGCTGACGCGCTTTTTCTAAAAATTTGGCCATGCGTTCAATGGCCTCACGCAAATCATCCACATGGGGCAAAAACACAATGCGAAAGTGATCGGGCTCGGACCAATTGAAACCGGTACCTTGAACCAACATCACTTTGGTTTCTTGCAGCATTTCCAAGAAAAATTGCTGATCGTCTTGGATGGGGTAAATTTTGGGATCGAGCTTGGGGAACATGTAAAGTGCAGCACTTGGCTTGACGCAAGACACGCCAGGAATGGCATTGATCAACTCATACGCCAAGTCACGTTGCTTGCGCAAACGCCCACCTTCATTCACCAACTCATTGATGCTCTGGTGTCCACCCAAGGCCGTTTGAATGGCCCACTGCCCTGGCACGTTGGCACACAGACGCATGTTGGACAACATGTTCAAGCCTTCGATGTAATCTTGGGCTGGGCGCTTGTCGCCGGTGATGAACATCCATCCCGCGCGGTAGCCACAAGACCTGTAGCTTTTTGACAATGAATTGAAAGTGATGGTGAGCACGTCTTGGCTAAGGCTGGCAATGGGCGTGTGCTTCACGCCATCGTACAAAACCTTGTCATAAACTTCATCGGCAAAAATCACCAAGCCATGTTCCCGTGCAATGGCCACGATGCTGTGCAAAATTTCATCGGTGTACAAAGCGCCGGTGGGATTGTTGGGATTGATCACCACGATGCCCTTGGTCTTGGGCGTGATCTTGGCGCGAATGTCATTCAAGTCGGGCATCCAGCCGTTGGACTCGTCACACATGTAGTGAACCGGGGTACCCCCAGACAAACTGGCCGCGGCCGTCCACAAAGGATAATCGGGCGCCGGCAACAACAACTCGTCGCCATTGTCGAGCAAGGCATTGGTGGCCATCACAATTAACTCACTGGCACCATTGCCCAAATAGATGTCATCTAGCGTGACACCTTTGATGCCCTGCTTTTGGGTTTCATGCATCACCGCCTTGCGGGCTGCAAAAATACCTTTGCTATCCGAATAACCCGCAGAATTGGGCAGGTTGCGAATCATGTCTTGCTGAATTTCTTCGGGCGCATCGAAACCAAACACCGCCAAGTTGCCGATGTTCAATTTGATGATCTTGTGCCCCTCTTCTTCCATTTGTCTGGCACGGTCCATGATGGGGCCGCGAATGTCATAACAAACGTTGGCAAGCTTGGCTGATTTCTGGATAGTTTTCAAAATCCCTCCGAGGGGTGTTGGCGCTGGGGAAAACCTATAATTTGACCACAGAACTGGCCATTTTTAAGAAACAAGACCGCATGAAACTCCATCCCGATGCCAGCAACGCCTATTCGATTCAAAGCTACAGCGATGAAGGTGTGGTCGTTAACGGCAAATTGCAAACCGGCCCCATGGTGCTCTGCGCCATTAAGGGTCCACAAGCGTGGTCCTCAGCTTGCTTTGACGACCTGACACAAGCATCATTTGATGCCCTGGTGGCTTTCAAACCAGAATTGGTCATTTTTGGCAGTGGCCAACGCCTCAGGTTCCCTCCGCCTCGACTTTTGCAGGGTTTGATTCAACATGGCATCGGTGTTGAAACCATGGACAGTGGCGCAGCCTGCCGAACATTCAATGTCTTGGCCGGCGAGGGTCGGCAGGTGGTTTTGGCTTATCTCCCTCCGAACAGCGCTTGATGGGTCTGTTTTGGGGCTTTTTCGAAAAGCCCTCAGGTTTCAGGATAAAATAGCCGATTCCCGTCCGGTGATGTTGCCCCTCAGCACCAGATCGGTTAAGCGGTTCATTTCTGTCACGTGAGATTAGTTCTATGGCGATCGTTGTTAACAAACCCCTACCTGAATTTGAAGCAAACGCAACGGGCGGTTTGAAAGTTTCAAACACATCTCACAACGGAAAAGTGATGATTTTGTACTTCTACCCGAAGGACAACACACCTGGCTGCACCACTGAAGCCATGCAGTTCCGCGACAAGTTCAAAGACTTTACAAAAGCAGGCGCTACCGTTTTTGGCGTCTCCCGCGACAACATGAAGTCGCACGATGAATTCAAAGCCAAGCTCGAACTCCCCTTCGAATTGATTGCGGACACTGAAGAAAAAATGTGCCACATGTTTGGCGTGGTCAAAAACAAGATCATGTACGGCAAAAAAGTCAAAGGCATTGAGCGCAGCACCTTTTTGATTGGGGCTGATGGATTGGTCAAAGAAGAATGGCGAGGTCTTAAAGTACCGGGCCATGTCGAAGAAGTTCTCAAAGCCGTGAAGGCCCTGAAAAAAGCCGCATAATGGCATCATGCCGCTGAAACTACAGCCCCATTCAAACGCTCCCTTAAAGCAAAGCCGCCTTGGCCTCCAGGCGGCTTTTTCTTTGCGTTCTTGTTTTCAACATCTCACCTGAGGCCACGACTCATGCCATTGCCACCCGCACCGACACAGCGCGCATCTCTGCTTTCAACACAAGCAGCAGACAAAACTGAAAAAACCTCAAGTGCACCGGTCAACGCACCCAGCCGAGAAGCAACGGCGAAGAAAACAAACAGCAGGAAAGCCGTTGCCGACACACGCATCGAAACAAAGCCTGCGCCAAGGGAAGTCTTCGTGCAAGAGGCACCCAAAAAAGCCAAACCTGTCAAAAAGAACAGCGGTCCGAGCAAGTTGTTTGTACTGGACACCAACGTGTTGATGCACGACCCCATGTGCCTCTTCCAGTTTGAAGAACATGACGTTTACTTGCCCATGATTGTTCTTGAAGAACTCGACAGTCACAAGAAAGGCATGACCGAGGTTGCCCGAAATGCCCGCCAAACCAGCCGATCACTCGATGCATTGGCGGCAACGCCAGGCGCTGACATTCAGCAAGGCCTACCCCTGAATGGCACAGGCCATATCGAAGCGGGTGGTAAGTTGTTTTTTCAAACACAAATGATGGATGTCAGCCTGCCCATGAGCTTGCCTCAAGGAAAAGCAGACAACCAAATTTTGGGCGTGGTTCAAGCCCTCGGCAAATTGCATGCGCCACGTGAAGTCGTCTTGGTGTCCAAGGACATCAACATGCGCGTCAAATGCCGCGCCCTTGGACTTGCCGCTGAAGACTATCAAAACGACAAAGTCTTGGAAGATGGCGACCTCTTGTATTCAGGCGCAATGGCCCTGCCCCATGACTTTTGGAATCGTCATGGCAAAGCCATCGAGAGTTGGCAGCAAGGCAGTCATACCTTTTACCGCTTCAGCGGCCCCTTGGTTCCCAGCTTGCTCATCAATCAGTTTGTGTACCTGGAAGCACCGGGTGAACCTAGCCTCTATGCACGCGTTACAGAGATTCGCGGCAAAACGGCGGTTCTGAAAACACTGAAAGATTTCGGCCATGCCAAAAATGCGATTTGGGGTGTCACCACTCGCAACCGCGAGCAAAACTTTGCCATGAACATGCTGACAGATCCGGATGTTGACTTTGTGACGCTGGCGGGAACCGCTGGCACCGGCAAAACCTTGATGGCGCTGGCTGCAGGACTCACACAAGTTTTAGATGACCGCCGCTATACAGAAATCATCATGACCCGTGCCACAGTCAGTGTGGGCGAAGACATCGGTTTCCTGCCAGGCACCGAAGAAGAAAAAATGGGCCCTTGGATGGGTGCTCTGGATGACAACTTGGAGTTTTTGGCCAAAGGCGATGGCGGCAATGCTGGTGAATGGGGCCGTGCAGCCACCAATGAACTGATTCGAAGCCGCATCAAAATCAAGAGCATGAACTTCATGCGCGGCAGAACCTTCTTGAACAAATACGTGATCATTGATGAAGCGCAAAATTTGACGCCCAAACAAATGAAAACCTTGATCACCCGGGCAGGTCCAGGCACAAAGATCATTTGCATGGGCAACTTAGCGCAAATCGATACGCCCTACCTCACAGAAGGCTCGTCTGGCCTCACCTATGCCGTCGATCGTTTTAAGGGATGGGCGCATGGCGGTCACATCACCTTGGCCCGAGGCGAACGTTCAAGACTGGCCGACTTTGCCAGCGAGGTGCTCTAAAGAAGCCTGTTCAAAGTTCAAGAACAAATTAATAGTCACCACTGTCGCCGCCTGAGGCCAGGCTTTCAAAGCGGGTCAACGGCTTCAAGAACGTCAAGCGAACGGCGCCAGTGGGGCCGTTACGCTGTTTGCCAATGATGATTTCTGCAATACCAGGATCCTTTGAATCCTTGTTGTAGTAGTCATCACGGTAAATGAACATGATGATGTCGGCATCTTGCTCAATGGCGCCCGACTCTCGCAAGTCACTCATCATGGGACGCTTGTCGGTTCTTTGCTCCACGCCTCGGTTGAGCTGCGACAAGGCAATGACTGGGCACTGAAGTTCTTTGGCCAACATTTTGAGGCCGCGAGAAATTTCACCCAATTCGGTGGCACGGTTGTCACCATCGCCCCCTGACGAACCACTCATGAGCTGCAAGTAGTCGACCACAATCAAACCCAACTTGCCACACTTTCGCGCCAAACGCCTTGCATTGGCGCGTAACTCGCTGGGCGTTAAGCCTGGCGTTTCATCGATGTGCAAAGACACCGTACGCAAACGCTCAATGGCATCTGTTAAGCGCGGCCATTCTTCGTCGGTGAGCTTGCCTGAGCGCAAGTGTCCTTGGTCAATGCGGCCAATCGAGCCCACCACACGCACGGCCAACTGAGCCGCACCCATCTCCATGGAGAACACAGCCACGGGCAAGCCTTCGTTCAAGGCCACATGCTCGGCAATGTTGATGGCGAAAGCTGTTTTACCCATCGAAGGCCGCGCAGCCAGCACCACCAAATCACCCGCTTGCAAGCCGGAGGTCATGCGGTCTAAGTCGTAGAAACCTGTGGGCACACCCGTGATGTCGTTGGGGTTGTCGGCCATCTCTTGGACGCGGTCCATCAGGTCCACCACCAAGGTGTCCATGGACTGGAAACCCTGCTTCATGCGCGAGCCCTCTTCACCAATGTTGAAGATTTTTTGCTCAGCTTCGTCTAATATTTTCTCGACAGGTCGGCCCTGTGGGCTAAACGCGTTGGTGGCGATCTCATCACTGGCAGTGACCAACTTGCGCAAGATAGAACGTTCACGAACAATTTCGGCATACCTGCGAATATTGCTAGAACTGGGAACGTATTGCGCCAAGGAGTTCAAATAACCTAGGCCGCCCATGCCATCGGCTTTGCCCTGGTTTTGCAATTGTTCAAACACCGTGATCACATCTGCAGGTTTGGAGCCATTGATCAAGCTTGAGATGGCCGTGAAGATGAGCTTGTGTTCGTGGCGATAAAAATCGTTTTCTGCAAGCAAATCGCCCATGCGATCCCAAGCACTGTTGTCGAGCAGCAAGCCGCCCAGCACACTGGACTCAGCCTCAATGGAGTGTGGCGGCACACGCAGTTGTGCAATCTGCTGATCTTGACTAACTGAAGTGAAACCCAATTCGGATTCTGCGTGGGACTGAGGGGAAAAAAGTGCTGACATGGACGTTCTAATTTGAATGTTCGATCTTACGCACTGATCGGCATTTGGTCATGGGACAAGCCTGTGGATAAGTCGTTGGTAAGTACAGAAAGTCTTGTGAATAAACTGAAATAATGACTCAAAAAGAAAAAGCCGCCAGTCTTGCGACAGGCGGCTTTTAAAAGTGCTAGAAGCTTAGGCTGTTTCGCCGTAGACGGAAACAGTCACTTCAACGACCACATCTGTATGCAAAGCAACAGACACGGAAGATTCGCTAACAGTCTTGATAGGACCATTTGGCATGCGGATTTGAGCTTTGGCCAAACCGTAACCGGCTTTGTTCAACTCTTCAGCGATGTCGTGGTTGGTGACGGAACCGAACAAACGGCCATCAACGCCAGCTTTCTGAGTGATCTTGACCACTGCGCCAGCCAATTTTTCGCCTTGAGCTTGTGCTTCAACCAATTTGGCCGCAGCAGCTTTTTCGAGTTCGGCACGGCGTGCTTCGAACTCAGCTTTGTTGGCTTCTGTGGCGCGACGTGCACGGCCGCTGGGGATCAAGAAGTTGCGAGCGTAACCGTCTTTAACTTTAACGATTTCACCCAAATTGCCAAGGTTCACAACCTTATCGAGCAGAATAATTTGCATGGTTGTTCTCCTTAAACTTTGTGCTGGTCGCTGTAAGGCAACATGGCCAAGAAGCGAGCGCGCTTGATGGCAGTGTTCAATTGGCGCTGATAAATAGCGCGTGTGCCTGTCAAACGTGCGGGAATGATTTTGCCGTTTTCGGCAATGAAGTCGCGCAATGTGTCGACGTCTTTGTAATCAATCTCTTCCACGCCTGTCACTGTGAAGCGGCAGAAACGCTTGCGCTTGAACAGCAATGACTGGGTGTTGCGCTTAGGGCGCTTGTCTTTGTTAAATTTTTTGAAAGTGGCCATGGGGCCTCCTGAAAATTAAAGTGTCTTGAATTCTTGAATGTGCAGAATTACATTTTTTCCGTTTTTGGGCGTGGCCAAAAAACCTCTGAATCTCCAAACACTGCCAACCGGCTGCGTTTGAATTCGCTCTGCAACAGATCCGATGGCGACAGCTTTCACTGTTGCGTTGACCTGCCTCAGAACTCCCGCTTCTTGAATACTAGAACTGTGCTCTAGGACCAAGTCAATGACTGGCAATCCAGCCGGTGTGTATCGAATTGCTTTTTGCTCTGCGATACCAGCGGTTAATTCAACGTGGTTTTGTTCCGTCACTCCCGTGAACAAATGTAATTAGCCTGCAAATTCGGCTTGTTGGGCTTTACGAGCTTCTTCGCGCTCGACTTGTTTCATCATGGAAGATGGGCCAGTGTCGGCTTTCTTCTTCAGAACAGTCATGTGACGCAAAACAGCATCGTTGAACTTGAAGGCGTGTTCGAGTTCGGCCATCACAGCCTGATCAGCTTCAATGTTCACACACAAGTAATGGGCTTTGCCCAACTTGTTAATTTGGTATGCCAACTGGCGGCGACCCCAGTCTTCGACACGGTGAATCTTGCCACCGCCGGCAACGATCATGCCTTTGTAACGCTCCAGCATGGCTGGAACTTGTTCGCTCTGATCCGGGTGAATCAGCAAAATGATTTCGTAATGACGCATTGAAACTCCTTTTGGATTTTTAAAAAAACTGCCCCCAGCGTCGGACGGGGTGCAGCAAGGCTAGCCCGCGATTATAGCCCAGGAATTAGAGGCCTGGAAAGGGGTTTTCGGTGTGAGAGGCAGAGGTGCCGTCTGTCGATTCAAGCTGTGGCCAGACCCAACTGGCCAGCCAAATGGTCAAAAATCCGACCGGCACCCCTAAAACACCTGCAGAAATGGGCTGTATGCCGCCAATCAGTCCGCCAAGAGGCTCTAAGCCCAAGCCCGATCGGACGGCCGGTGCATTCCATACGATGTATGAAATGGTGACGCCCAATCCCAGCAACATCCCTAAAACGACGGCCTGACGGCTTGTACGTTTCCAAAAAATGCCCATGACCATGCCAGGAAAGAAGGCCGAGGCAGCCAGTGAGAACGAAGCTGAAACCAAGGCCAAAATTTCAGCAGGTTTCCAAGCGGCAACAAAAGCCGCGCACATGGCCACAGCCAACAGCGCAAACTTAGACAAGATGACCCTGCCTTCGGCTGTTTCTACGCCATTTTTGGTGCCCAGCCGCATGTCGTGAACAAAGGCATTGCTGATGGTGAGCAACAGGCCGTCTGCGGTAGAAAGCGCTGCAGCAAATCCACCGGCTGCCACAAGACCAGAAATGACATAGGGCAAGCCAGCCAACTCGGGGCTGGCCAACATCACCATGTCTGCGCCCAATTTGAGTTCACCAAATTGCAAAATACCATCCAAATTGACATCGGTCACTTCGACCAGTGACGTATCCACACGGGACCATTGGGCCAACCAATGGGGAAGCTCGGAGAAATGACTGCCCACCAAATTGTTCATGACCTCAAATTTGACGAGCACGGCCAGTGCAGGGGCACTCAAATACAAGATGGCGATGAAAAAAAGTGACCAAGCCACGGAGAGCCTTGCCTCTGCCTCATTGGGCACGGTGTAGTAACGCGTGAGCAAATGGGGCAACCCGGCTGTACCGGCCATCAAACAAAAAATAAGCGCTACAAAATTGAGGCGCGACTGGTTGAAGGCATCTTGCGCTTGCGGAGAACCATTCGGGTCGCCTTGGAAAGGCGTTCCGTGCAAAGGCATGCCACCTAGAGGCTTGGCTCGCTCTTCGTTTTCAGTCATGGCACGTTGCCAAATTTCTTTGGCTGATTGTGCATTTTTGGGTAGCGCCAACAGTTCTCTGCGCGCCTGCGCAACCAAGGAAAAGTCTGCGTTTTGCAACTTCAAATCGCGCACTCTCTGTTCAAGTGTCAGACGCTCCTGTTGCAATGCCTGGTCCACATTGGCCAAGCGGGCTTTGTAAGTTTCGGCACGTAATTTAAATTCTTGACGAACCGCCAATTCTGCGGGATCAGAAATTAAACGCTGCTCTAGTTCTGTAATTTTGGAAAGTTGAGAAGCGTATGCAAGAGGTGCCCAAGGCGTACCCAATTGCTTGTAAGCCAACCACGTCACTGGAATTAAAAAGGCCAACAACAAAATGATGTACTGCGCCACCTGGGTCCATGTGATTGCGCGCATGCCGCCAAGAAATGAGCACAGCAAGACGCCGCCCAAGCCTAGCAAGATACCGATTTCAAACTGAACGCCTGTGAGGCGTGATGCAATTAATCCGATGCCGTAGATTTGCGCCACCACATACGTGAAGGAACACAAGATTGCCGCCCATGCAGCCAAAAGCCTCGGCCATCTGCCGCCATAACGCTGACTGAAAAAATCAGGCAAGGTGTACAAATTCATGGCACGCAAATGCGGCGCAATGAGCAAAGCCACCAAGCAAAATCCACCGGTCCAGCCCATCACGTAAGCCAATCCACCAGCTTGGCCACCGCCACCAGAGAATCCCTGTAAATACAAAGCACCTGCAAGGCTGATGAAGGATGCCGCACTCATCCAATCTGCAGCAGTGGCCATGCCGTTGTAGAACGCAGGAATGCGACGCCCTGCGACGTAATATTCTTCTGCGTTGGTGGTGCGCCCTGCTACGCCAATCAGCGCATACAGCATGACCGTTGAAAACAAAAAAATGGGGCCAATCAAATTTCTTGAAAGGCCCTCCTGCTCAGCCCAACCCATCACGCCAATCAAACTCAAAAGCAACACCACGAAGACAAGGACATTGCGGTGCAAGCGCCACTTGTAAGTGGCGTATTTTTGCTGGAATGGCGTGGGTGAACTCAATCGGCTTTTCCGAGTTGCGTCCAGGTCTCAACCACGGTATCGGGGTTCAATGAAATTGAACTGATACCTTGTGCCATCAACCACTTGGCAAAGTCTGGGTGATCACTGGGGCCTTGGCCGCAAATGCCAACGTATTTTCCTTGACTCAAGCAAGCTTTGATGGCTTGGGCAATCAAGGTTTGAACTGCAGGATCGCGCTCGTCAAAATCAACGGCCAGCAATTCCAAACCGGAATCACGATCGAGACCCAAAGTAAGTTGTGTCAAGTCATTGGAGCCAATGGAGAATCCATCAAAGAACTCCAGAAACTGCTCAGCCAAGATGGCATTGCTTGGAACCTCGCACATCATGATGACTTTGAGTTCATCTTGGCCGCGTTGAAGGCCGTGTTTGGCCAGCAATTGCGTCACGCGATCGGCTTGACCCAAGGTGCGAACAAAAGGCACCATCACTTGTACATTGGTTAAACCCATGTCGCCACGGACACGTTTGATGGCTTCACACTCCATCGCAAAAGCTTCACCAAAATCCTCACTGATGTAACGGGCGGCACCGCGGAAGCCCAGCATCGGATTCTCCTCTTCAGGCTCGTAACGGCTACCGCCAATGAGTTTGCGATATTCATTGCTCTTGAAATCTGACAAACGCACAATGACGGGCTTGGGCCAGAAAGCCGCAGCAATGCTGGCCACGCCTTCAGTGACTTTGTCGATGTAAAAAGCTTTGGGCGATGCGTGGCCGCGTGCCACTGATTCAACAGCCTTTTTCAAGTCTGCATCAATGTTGGGGTAGTCCAAAATGGCTTTGGGATGCACACCAATGTTGTTATTGATGATGAACTCCAAACGCGCCAAACCCACACCTTGGTTGGGCAATTGGGCAAAGTCAAATGCCAACTGGGGATTGCCCACGTTCATCATGATCTTGGTGGCGATCTCAGGCATGGTGCCACGCGTCACTTCGGTCACTTCCATTTCCAACAGACCGTCGTAAATGTGACCTGTATCGCCCTCAGCGCAGCTGACCGTGACCAAGGTGCCATCTTTCAATTGTTCGGTGGCATGACCGCAACCGACCACAGCGGGAATACCCAATTCGCGCGCAATGATGGCAGCGTGGCAAGTACGGCCGCCGCGATTGGTCACAATGGCACTGGCCCGTTTCATCACCGGCTCCCAGTTGGGATCGGTCATGTCGGTGACGAGCACATCGCCGGGCTGAACTTGGTCCATTTCTGCAATGCTGTGAACCAAACGCACAGGGCCAGTGCCAATTTTTTGACCAATGGCGCGGCCTTCGGCCAAGACAGTGCCCTTGCCTTTGAGCTTGTAGCGCAATTCGGCGGTGCCTTTTGATTGGCTCTTCACGGTTTCGGGACGTGCTTGCAAGATGTACAACAAACCATCTGTGCCATCTTTACCCCACTCGATGTCCATCGGACGACCGTAGTGCTTTTCAATCACCATGGCATATTGCGCCAACTGTGTGATGTCTGCATCGCTGAGTGAATACCGGTTGCGCAGCTCCATACCAACGTCAACCGTTTTGACCAATTTGCCCGAACTGGTTTTTTCTTCCGGCGTTGAAAAAACCATTTGAATCAATTTAGAGCCAAGGTTGCGGCGAATGACTGCATTTTTGCCCGCGGCCAACATGGGCTTGTGAACATAAAATTCGTCGGGGTTAACGGCACCCTGCACCACCGTTTCGCCCAAGCCGTAGCTGGACGTGATGAAGACAACATCTTCAAAACCTGTTTCGGTGTCGATGGTGAACATCACACCTGCGGCGCCCAAGTCGGAGCGAACCATGCGCTGCACACCTGCCGACAAAGCCACTTCGGCATGCGCAAAGCCTTTGTGCACGCGATAGCTGATGGCACGGTCGTTGTAGAGCGATGCAAACACTTCTTTCATTTTGTGCAAGACATCTTCAATGCCAACCACATTGAGGAAGGTTTCTTGTTGACCTGCAAAAGAAGCATCCGGCAAATCTTCTGCAGTTGCAGATGATCGGACCGCAAAAGAAGCTTGTGGATTGCCAGCACTCAATTCGGCAAATTGATCGCGAATGGCTTGATCCAAATCGGCAGGAAAAGGTTGAGCTTCCACCATGGCACGGATTTCTGAGCCCACCTGAGCCAAGGCACGAACATCTTCAACATCCAGGGCATCCAATTTTTGGTTGATGCGATCGACCAAGGCATCGTGCTTTAAAAATGCTCGAAATGCGAAGGCTGTGGTGGCAAAACCTGTGGGAACACGAACACCGTCCGGCAATTGCGAAATCATCTCGCCTAGGCTGGCGTTTTTCCCACCCACCGACTCGACGTCAGTCATCCGAAGTTGTTCAAAGGGAACGACCAACGCGTCCTTTGCAAAAAGGTTAGACATAAAAGCTCCAAAGTTAAAAAATCGGCAATGCAACCTGAGCTAACTCGCAGAATCTTGGTTGTTGTTAGATTTGATTCTTACGCGCCAGCAGGCGAGAGATAATGACCTTGATTTTAGGACGCAACGCCCCTCCTCCAACCTTAGAATTTCAACAATGCCCCATAGAACCGTATTTTTCATCTCCGACGGCACTGGAATCACGGCCGAAACCTTTGGCAATGCCATCTTGGCCCAGTTTGAGATGAAAACAAGGCATGTCAGGCTGCCATTTGTTGACAGCGTAGATAAGGCGCACCAAGCCGTGCGCCAAATCAACCACACGGCTGAAATTGAGAACATCAAACCCATTGTGTTCACCACTTTGGTGAACATGGAGGTGCTGGACGTGATCCGAGCGGGCTGCAAAGGCATGCTTTTGGACATGTTTGGCACCTTTGTCAACCCGCTAGAAGAAGAATTGGGCTTGAAATCACATCATCGCGTGGGGCGCTTCTCAGACGTCAGCAAAAGCAAGGAATACCACGACCGCATTGAAGCGATCAATTTTGCTTTAGCCCATGATGACGGCCAAACCAGCCGAGATTTAGAGTCTGCGGAGGTTATTTTGGTCGGCGTGAGCCGCAGTGGCAAAACCCCCACCAGCCTCTACCTGGCCATGCAGCACGGCCTCAAAGCAGCCAACTACCCCCTCATTCCTGAGGATTTTGACCGCAAGCAATTACCGCCCGCCTTGGTGTCGCATCGCAAAAAAATCTTTGGATTGACCATTCATCCAGAACGATTGTCTGAAATTCGAAGCGAAAGAAGACCCAATTCCAAATACGCCAGCTTAGAAAACTGCCGTCAGGAGGTGGCGGATGCTGAATCCATGATGCGCCGATCAGGCATTCGATGGCTTTCAACCACCACCAAATCGATTGAGGAAATTGCCACCACCATCCTGCAGGAAATCAAGCCAGAGCGCTTAATTTATTAACGCAGGGTGGCGGCCAATTTTTCAGCACAACGCTGGGCCATGACGGGATCTTTGGCTTCAACCATCACCCGTACCAAAGGCTCTGTACCGCTTGCACGAATGAGGACACGTCCGTTGTCAGCCAGCGTGGTTTCGACTTCTTTCAACGCCGAGGCCAAATGAGGGCTGTCCTTCCAATTGTGGTCTTTGGCGATGCGAACATTGATCAACACTTGAGGGAAAAGTGTCACATCGGCTAACAATTGCGCCATGGTTTGACCGGTGGCAACACAGGCTTGCAACACTTGCAACGCACTGATCAAACCATCGCCGGTGGTGTGCTTGTCAAGTGCCAACAAATGACCGGAGCCCTCACCGCCAAGAAGCCAAGACTTCTCTTGCAATGCTTCCAACACATAACGGTCACCGACTTTGCTGCGAATGAATGCAATGCCTTTTTGCTTGAGTGCCACTTCAACGGCCATGTTGGTCATGAGGGTACCCACCACACCCGCCACAACTTCATCACGGGCAAGTCGATCACTGACCATCAAGTAGAGCAATTCATCGCCATTGTACAAGCGCCCCGTGTTGTCGACCACTTGAAGTCGGTCGGCATCACCATCTAGCGCAATGCCGTAATCGGCACCGTGCAACTTCACGGCCTCCACCAAGGCTTCTGGGTGCGTGGCCCCGACCCCTTTGTTGATGTTCAAACCATCTGGGGAACACCCTATGGCAATGACATCCGCGCCCAATTCATGAAAAACCTTGGGCGCAATTTGGTAGGCGGCGCCATTGGCCGCATCCACCACGATCTTCATACCCTTAAGGGTAAAGTCGTTGCTGAAGGTGCTTTTACAAAATTCAATGTACCGACCTGCAGCATCGTCCAAGCGCTTGGCCTTGCCCAACTCTGCCGAGGAGACCCAGACCGGTGCTTGATCGATCAAGGCTTCCACAGAGGTTTCCCACTCATCGCTGAGCTTAGCACCCTTGGCGTTGAAGAACTTGATGCCGTTGTCTTCGTAAGGATTGTGACTGGCGCTGATCACCACTCCCAATGACGCACGTTGTGCACGTGTAAGGTATGCCACAGCTGGCGTTGGAACTGGACCCAACAAGACCACATCCACGCCAGCAGAGTTGAAACCAGATTCGAGCGCACTTTCTAACATGTAACCCGAAATACGCGTGTCCTTGCCAATCAACACCACAGGGTGTTTTTCGGTTTGGCGCAAGACGCGGCCTACGGCATGTGCGAGGCGCATGACAAAGTCTGGGGTGATTGGAGGCTGGCCAACAGTGCCTCGAATGCCATCAGTACCAAAATAATGTCTTGTCATGTAGGTGTTCTTTGGGGGCCTGCAAAGTGACCCCATTTGTAGGTCATTTTAGGGCTTTGCGGCCTGCCAAAAACGCAAGGCCTGGACAGTCTCTTGAACATCGTGAACTCGAACAAGGGACGCCCCGTTTTGCACTGACATCAGGGCGGCCGCCACACTGGCCCCTACCCGGCTTTGCGCATCGGGTACCACGCCATTCACAGCGGTCAGTTTGCCTAAGGAACCCTTGCGGGACCACCCCGCCAGCAGGGGGCGATGGAGGGTCAACAACTCGGCTTGGCGCGTCAATAAACTGAGGTTTTGCTCGATGGTTTTGCCAAAGCCGATGCCTGGGTCCAAGACAATGCGGCTTAAGGAAATGCCTGCCCCCGTCAAGGCCTGCATTCTCTGTGACAAAAAATCTTTCACTGGCGCAATGGCATCACCCAACATCGGTTGCTCGTACATGGTTTGGGGCTCACGGTGCATGTGCATCAAACAGATCCCGCATGAAGCGTGCTGGGCAAGCACATCAAGTGCCCCAGGTTGGCGCAGCGCCCAGATGTCGTTGATGATGTCTGCCCCCCAGTCCAACGCTGCTTTCATGACTTCAGGTTTGGCGGTGTCGACAGACAGCGGCACCTGCCAACGAACGGCCTCTTGAAGAAAGGGGCGTATTCGATCCAACTCTTCTTGCACGCTGACAGCTTGGGCACCAGGTCTGGATGATTCGCCGCCAATGTCCAAAATGTCGGCCCCCTGCGCCAAAACTTTTTGCGCATGCTCAAGGGCTCGCTTCAACGTGGGAAGCTGTCCGCCATCAGAAAATGAATCGGGCGTGAGGTTGACGATGGCCATGACTTTGGGTTGCGTCAGGTCGATGCTGAACCGAGTGGTTTGCCACACTGAAGAAGTCATGTAGGAGGAAAGGTTCATTCAAAATAACAACGGGGCCGAAGCCCCGTAGAAGATCAAATATGATCAGGCCGCATTGGGCTCTGGATCGGCTTTGACAGCAGGTGTGCCCCCTGCATCGTCACTGCCCGAAGGCGGAATGCGAGGTGTCCAATCTTTGGGGGCCTTGGGTTCACGGCCGGCCATGATGTCGTCGAGCTGCGTCACATCAATGGTTTCCCACTCCAGCAAGGCCTTGGCCATGGCATGCATTTTGTCGCTGTTTTCTTCAATCAAGCGGCGTGCCAAGTTGTACTGCTCATCGATGATGCGGCGCACTTCAGAGTCGACCTTTTGCATCGTGGACTCGGACATGTTGGTGGTTTTGGTGACAGAACGTCCCAAGAACACTTCGCCTTCGTTTTCTGCGTAGACCATGGGACCTAAGGCCGTGGTCATGCCGTAACGCATCACCATGTCGCGCGCAATTTGCGTGGCGCGTTCGAAATCGTTGCTGGCACCCGTGGTCATTTGTTTCATGAACACTTCTTCGGCAATGCGGCCACCAAACAACATGCTGATTTGGTTCAGCATGTATTCGCTGTCGTAGCTGTAGCGGTCTTTTTCGGGCAGGCTCATGGTGACACCCAAGGCACGGCCGCGAGGAATGATGGTGACCTTGTGCACAGGATCGCACTTGGGCAACAGCTTACCAATGAGGGCGTGCCCAGACTCGTGATAAGCCGTGTTGCGACGCTCTTCTTCTGGCATGACCATGCTCTTGCGCTCAGGGCCCATCAGAATTTTGTCTTTGGCTTTTTCGAAGTCTTGCATCTCCACAACGCGTGCGTTGCGGCGAGCGGCCATGAGGGCGGCTTCGTTGCAAAGGTTGGCCAAATCGGCACCGCTCATGCCAGGTGTTCCACGTGCAATGACACCAGGGTTCATGTCTTGGCCGATTGGGATTTTGCGCATGTGCACAGCCAAGATTTGCTCGCGACCGCGAATGTCTGGCAAAGTGACATACACCTGACGGTCAAAGCGGCCTGGGCGCAACAAGGCAGCATCCAAGATGTCGGGGCGATTGGTAGCGGCCACCACAATGACACCTAAGTTGGTTTCAAAGCCATCCATCTCAACCAACATTTGGTTGAGGGTTTGTTCGCGTTCGTCATTGCCACCGCCAAGGCCAGCGCCGCGCTGACGACCGACGGCATCAATTTCGTCCACAAAGATAATGCAAGGTGCATTTTTCTTGGCGTTCTCGAACATGTCGCGAACACGGGCTGCACCTACACCCACGAACATTTCAACGAAGTCTGAACCCGAGATGCTGAAGAATGGCACTTTGGCTTCGCCTGCAATGCTCTTGGCCAGCAATGTTTTACCGGTACCCGGAGGGCCGACCAACAGCAAACCCCGCGGAATGCGTCCACCCAGTTTTTGAAAGCGTTGAGGATCTTTCAAGAAGTCCACAACCTCTTTCACTTCTTCTTTGGCTTCGTCGCAACCCGCCACATCGGCAAAGGTGACCTGATTGGCGTTTTCGTCCAGCATGCGCGCTTTGC
>JAHEBO010000052.1:26186-30423 GCA_024642215.1 Limnohabitans sp. | reverse complement strand
CGCGAAATCATGGCCGTGCCCATGGTCTTCTTGAATGGCAAAGTGTTTGGTTCGGGCCGCATGGGTGTTGAAGAGATTGTGGCCAAATTGGACACGGGTGCTGCAGACCGTGAAGCCGCCAAACTGAGTGCCAAAGAAGCCTTTGATGTGTTGATTGTGGGCGGTGGTCCTGCAGGCGCGGCTGCAGCAGTTTATGCAGCACGCAAAGGCATTCGAGTGGGCGTAGCTGCAGAGCGCTTTGGCGGTCAAGTCAACGACACCATGGCCATTGAAAACTACATCTCTGTGTTGGAAACTGATGGCCCCAAATTTGGTGCGGCCTTGGAGCAACAAGTTCGCCACTACGGTGTCGACATCATGAATTTGCAGAAGGCCGCCAAAATTGTGCCTGCTGCACAAGCCGGTGGTCTGATTCAAGTGCAAATGGAAAACGGCGGCGCATTGAGTGCACGCACCGTGATTCTTTCAACCGGTGCCCGCTGGCGCAATGTCAATGTCCCAGGCGAGCAAGAATACAAAAACAAAGGCGTGGCGTACTGCCCACATTGCGATGGACCTTTGTTCAAGGGCAAGCGTACTGCGGTCATTGGCGGTGGTAACTCTGGCATTGAAGCGGCCATTGATTTGGCTGGCATCGTGGCCCACGTCACCGTCATTGAGTTTGCCGATCAACTCAAGGCCGATGCGGTGCTAGTGAACAAGCTTAAGAGCTTGAACAATGTCACCATTCACACCAACGCGCAAACCACCGAAATCACCGGTGATGGCAGCGTGGTCAACGGCATCCTTTTCAAAGACCGTGCTTCTGGTGAAGAACACCACGTGGCCTTAGAAGGTGTGTTCGTTCAAATTGGTTTGATTCCCAACACCGAGTTTTTGAAGGACACTTTTGAGCTGAGCAAATTCGGTGAGATTGTGGTGGATGCCAAGGGTCACACCAACGTGCCTGGTGTGTTCGCTGCCGGCGATTGCACCACCGTGCCGTACAAACAAATTGTGATTGCGGCAGGTGAGGGCGCCAAAGCAGCCCTCAGTGCGTTCGATCACCTCATTCGGACGCCTGTTGCGGCTTGAGCTTTCGCACATAGGCCAAACCCAACGCCAACCAACCAAGGATGAAGCTGGTGCCACCCCATGGCACCAGCGCACGGAAGGTTTGGACGTCGTGCCAAGCACGCAGCAGAATGTTGACTGAAAACAGCAGGCTGCCCAGCACGAACAAAACGCCTGCCACCAGCAGGCGTTTTTCGTGAGGTCTGAAATTGGCCAGGACACCCACCAGAATCAAGCCTAAGGCGTGGAATTGCATCAATTGCAGTGCGCTTTGAACCATGCCGGCTGAACTGCCGTTTAAACTCTGCGCATGCGCTGCATAGGCAGATGCAATCACCGAAAACGCCGCTAAAAAGGCACCGAGGGCAATGAAGCCTGAAGGCCAACGCAACGATTTCGATAGAGTGTGTTCCATTTTTTCTCCATATTCAATTCATCATTATGCAAGTGAAGCTCACGTCAGCTGTTGTCGGTTTGATCAGCGCATGCTTGTTGGTCGGCTGTGCCAGCGTTAAATCGCCAGCGGAGGGTTCTGCAAAACCCAGTCCAAGCACAGAGGGGGCAAGTGTCGTCAGCCCGGCCGTTGAGTTGCCTGTGGCGCCCAAAGTCTTGCATTTGGGCTTGGCATTGGGCGGTGGTGCGGCACGTGGTTTTGCGCACGTTGGCGTGATTCAAGTATTGGAAGAAGCGGGCATTCAACCCGAGTTGGTGGTGGGGACATCTGCAGGCAGCCTGGTTGCCGCTTTGTATGCCAGTGGCAAAACCAGTGCGCAACTTAAGCGCGTTGCCGAGACCATGGAAGAGGCCGAGATCACCGATTGGATGATGCCCATTTTGAACCGTGGTGCCCTGCGCGGTGAAGCCTTAGCGCGCTATGTCAACACCCAGGTGGGGGGACGCCTGATTGAGCAAATGAAATTGCCTTTGGGCATTGTGGCCACAGATTTGCACAGTGGCGAGCCCGTTTTGTTCAGGCGCGGCAACACCGGTTCTGCCGTTCGTGCTTCCAGCGCAGTTCCCGCTGTTTTTCAACCCGTCAAGATCGGTGCCAGGGAGTATGTGGATGGTGGCTTGGTCTCGCCAGTACCCGTGCGACAAGCGCGTGACATGGGTGCCAACGTGGTCATTGCGGTGGACATTTCAACCGATCCAGAAGGCAGCCCAGCTTCCGACACCTTTCAAATCTTGATGCAGACCTTCAACATCATGGGAAAAAGCTTGAACACGGCCTTGTTGAAAGACGCTGATGTGGTGGTCAAACCAGCTTTGTTGGGGGTGAAAAGTGCCGACTTTGCCGCGCGACGTCGTTCCATTGAAGCAGGGCGGGAAGCCATGCTGAAACAATTGCCACGCTTGAAAGAAATTTTGGCAGGCTATGCCGCCAAGCCTTGATCTGTGTGCCGACACAAGGAAATTGAGCTCAAAAAAAAGCCGGTGAAACACCGGCTTTTTCATTTGAAAGCGACTTGATGCGCAAGTCACAATCTGATCATTGCTGATTAACGCTTTTTAGCAGTTGTCTTAGCAGCAGAAACAGCTGTGTTGGTCACAGCAGCCATGTTGGCTTCGGCCATGTCAGTGGCTTGTTTCACAGCTTTTTGAACTGATTCGTAAGCGTTGTTAGCGGCAGACACGGCGCTCTTCATGACGGCAACGGCTGTTTCAGAACCAGCGGGTGCGTTGGACGTTGCAGAGTCAACCAAGTTAGCGAATTGCTTTTGAGCGGCAGCTGTTTGGGCTTCCAAAGCTTTGGTGAATTCGTTAGAAGTACCAGAAGCGATGTCATAGAGGTGACGGCTGTAAGCAGCTGTCTTCTCGGCCAAAGGCTGGAACAAGTTGGCTTGCAGTGCCATCAATTCCTGTGCGTCTTTGACGCTCATAGCGGCTTTGGTGCTGTGAGCTGATTCGCTCAAAGCAGCTTTAGTGGCTGTCAGGTTCAATTCGACCAATTTCTCAACGCCTTCGAAGGCTTTGGCTGTCAAACCGAAGAGGGTTTCGACATTGGCTTTGTGGGATGCAACGATTTGTTCTGTAGTCATCATGATTTCTCCATTAATTTAAAAAAGTTTCAAGGGACTGCTCCGAACCGGCTTTGCTTGACGCTTGGCCTAACATCTTGTTGCAGTGCAGCATGGGTTGAATTTTAGGGACTCTGAAGTCAATTACAAGGGGTTTTTGTTGCAATGCAGCATTTTAGAGTCGGCGTTCTAGAAATTGAAATTCGTCACAATCGGGTCATGAAGGCCTTCTATTCGGACCATTTTGTGCTGCCCTTGCCAGAGGGGCACCGCTTTCCCATGGCCAAATACAGCATGCTCAGAGAGCGGGTTGACCTTGAGTTGCTAGGCGTGCAGATGCTTGAGGCGCCAGCTGCAACAGAAGGAGAGTTGGCTTTGGTGCATTCCCCCGACTACGTTCAAGCCGTTAAAACTGGCGGGTTGAGCCCCCAAGCCCAGCGCGACATTGGCTTTCCCTGGACACCGGCCATGGCCGAGCGCTCGGTGCGATCGGCTGGCGCTTCGATTGCGGCGGGCAGAGTGGCCATGCGGGAGGGCATTGCGGGCAATTTGGCAGGGGGAACCCACCATGCCAGCGCCGACCAAGGGGGTGGATTTTGTGTGTTCAACGACATCGCTGTCACAGCCAGGGTCCTTCAAATGGAGCATTTCAGGGCCAGCAAGCAGGGTTTGCAGGTTTTGGTCATCGATTTGGACGTGCACCAGGGCAATGGCACAGCCGACATTTTTGCCACCGACCCCACGGTTTTCACGCTGTCTCTCCATGGGGAAAAGAACTTTCCCTTTCGCAAGGTCAACAGCGATTTGGATGTGGGCTTGCCGGACGGGTGTCGCGATGAGGCTTACATGGCGGCCTTGGACAGTGCATTGCGTCAAGTTTTGGACCGCACCCAACCCCAGTTTGTGATCTATTTGGCGGGTGCCGATGCCCATGAAGGTGACCGTTTGGGCAGGCTCAAAATCACCGAGCTTGGTATGAAAGCCCGAGATCAGCGGGTTTTTGACTGGGTTCGAAGGCTTGGACTGCCAATGATCATCTGCATGGGCGGTGGCTATGGGCGAGATTTGGCCCAAACGGTCCAAGTGCAAATGAACACTTGGCAACTTGCGATGGAACATTGGCTTCACTGGCAAAATCGAGGCTTATGACTTCTTCAGCCCCTCAA
>JAHEBO010000052.1:0-26086 GCA_024642215.1 Limnohabitans sp. | reverse complement strand
GCGGTGGCTATGGGCGAGATTTGGCCCAAACGGTCCAAGTGCAAATGAACACTTGGCAACTTGCGATGGAACATTGGCTTCACTGGCAAAATCGAGGCTTATGACTTCTTCAGCCCCTCAAACGCAAAAAGCTGACGCCAAACCGGCGCCCTTGCCCCGGACGGCCTACCGCGTCTTTCGTCCCATCACCACAAGGTGGATGGACAACGATGTGTACGGCCACGTCAACAACGTCGTTTATTACAGCTGGTTTGACACTGCCGTCAATGCGCACTTGATAGAGCAGGGTGTGTTGGACATTCATCAGGGCGACACCATTGGTTTGGTGGTGGAGACCCAGTGCAATTATTTTGCGCCCTTGGCTTTTCCTCAAACCATCGAAGCGGGCATTCGCGTGGCTCATCGCGGCTCGTCCAGTGTGCGCTACGAAGTTGGTTTGTTTGCACAAGGCGAAACCCTCACTGCAGCGCGTGGCCATTTTGTGCACGTGTACGTGAACAAGCTGACACGCCGTCCGCAGCCGCTGCCTGAATCCTTTGTCAAAGTCTTGGAGACCCTTTCATGAAAGAACTCACCTCTTCGCAAGTTAGCACAGTCGTGGCCGACGCCAACAGCGTGGATGCCGCCATCTTGAGCCGATTTTCTGCGCGTGCATATTTGGACAAGCCTGTAGAAAAGTCAGTGCTTGAAGATATTTTGCAAGTTGCAGCGCGTGCACCCAGTGGCACCAACACACAACCTTGGAAGGTGTATGTGGTGCAAGGCGCCACCAAAAACAAATTGGTG
Organism: Limnohabitans sp.; assembly: GCA_024642215.1. Classification (GTDB taxonomy): domain Bacteria; phylum Pseudomonadota; class Gammaproteobacteria; order Burkholderiales; family Burkholderiaceae_C; genus Limnohabitans_A. Next base: position 25,300 of record JAHEBO010000052.1, on the reverse strand, counting down.
AACGAAGTTTGTGATGCACACAACGCCATGGCCACTCATCCCGAATTGGCCATCGAGTATGCAGAAGAATACGACTACTACCCTAGCAAATGGGTCAGCCCTTTCATCGACCGTCGCCGTGAGTGCGGCTTTGGTCTGTATGGGGTGCTGGGCATTGGCAAAGGTGACAAAGACAAGATGCATTTGCAGCATCAGCAAAACTACCGTTTCTTTGGCGCACCTGTGGGTTTGATTTTCACCATCGACAAAGTGATGGGCCGCGGCAGTTTGCTCGACTACGGCATGTTCTTGCAAAGTGTGATGGTGGCTGCGCGCGCGCGCGGTTTGCACACATGTCCACAAGCTGCATGGAATCATTTTTCAAAAATCATCTTCAAGCATGTGGGTGCCGGTGACAACGAGATGATGGTGTGTGGCATGGCCCTCGGTTACGCCGATGAAGCCGCGTTGGTGAACACCTTCAAGACCACACGTGTGGATGCAAACGACTTTACGCATTGGGTTGAATGAGTTTTTGGTTCATCCAATGCTTGAATGGCCTCAGCCATGCAAGCACGCTGTTCATGATGGCGGCAGGCCTGACCTTGGTCTTTGGCGTCACCCGCATTGTCAATTTTGCGCACGGCAGTTTTTACATGCTGGGCGCTATGTTTGCAGGTCATCTGTTAACGCAGTGGTTGCCGCTTTGGTCTGAGCAAGCGCACCTTTATCTGGCGGCCATGCTGCTGGGCGCCTTGAGTGCGGCATTGTTGGGGGCTGCCGCCGAATGGTGTTTGTTTCGGCCTCTGCGCCAATCACCGCCGCTTTATCCCTTGGTTGCCACCTTTGGCTTGAGTTTGGTGGTCCATGATGTGCTGCTGGCATGGATGGGACCCGCCGAAGTCTTTGCGCCGCGTTTTCCAGGACTGAAGGGTTCGGTTCAAATCGGTGAAGACTTTTTTCCGCAGTGGCAATTGTTGAGCTTGTTGCTGGGCCCGTTGGTATGGCTGGCGCTGAGCTTGTTGTTAACGAAGACACGATGGGGGCGGCAAGTGCGTGCGGCTACGCAAGATCGTGACATGTTGGATGCACTGGGTGTCAATCCTGCACCTTTGATGTTGGGTGTGGTGGTCTTGGGCTGTGGCTTGGCTGGTTTGGCTGGCGCCCTGCAACTGCCTCGCGAGCCCGCCAATTTGCAAATGGATTTGCAAATGGTGGTGGAAACTTTTGTGGTGGTGGTGATGGGCGGTTTGGGCAGTATTTCGGGTGCCTTTTACGCCGCTGTGCTCATTGGCTGCGTCCATGCCTTTGGCATTTATTTTTTCCCTCAAGCCACGCTGGTGTTGATATTTTTCACCATGGCCTTGGTCTTGGCTTGGCGTCCGCAAGGCCTGATGGGCGAGTTGCCCGGCGCTGCGCCGCGTGAAAAAGTGCCTGCCTTCATGGGGGCTGCTTCGCAGCGTGTTCTGATCTTGGCTGCAGGCTTGATGTGGCTTGTGCTGAGCGGTGTGATGGTGTTGGCTGACGATTACATCCAGCATGTGCTAGAAGACGTTTTCATCATGATGCTGTTTGGCCTCAGCTTGCAAGCCATGATGTCCTTGTCGGGATGGGTCAGTTTCGGTCATGCCGCTTACTTTGGTTTAGGTGCCTATGCGGCCGCGCTAAGCCATTTGCACTGGGGGTTCAATGCGGTGCAAGCCGCGCTCTGTGGCATGGCGTGTGCGGGTTTGGCGGCTTATGCCATGTCAGGTTTGTTACAGCGAAGTGCTGGCGTCTACTTGGCCATGTTGTCCTTGGCTTTTGCCCAAATGGTTTGGGCGGGTGCCAGTCAATGGATCAGTTTAACGGGGGGTGACAACGGACTCATTGGCTTGCAGTTGTTGCCCGGTGCATCGCGTACTGCTTTTCAGTGGACCTTGGTGGCCCTGAGTGCATTGGCCACTGTGGGTTTTGCCCGCTTAATCCGCTCCAGCATGGGCGCAGCATTGCAGGCTGGACGTGACGCACCCCTGCGAGCGTTGGCCAGTGGTTTGCAAGTCACCGCTTTGAACAATCGTGTGTTTTGGCTCAGTGCCAGCGTGGCCGGTTTGGCCGGTAGTTTGTGGGCCATCAGCAAAGGTGCGGTGTTTCCGTCCGTGGCTTCTGTTGCCAATTCAGTGGATGCCTTGATGGTCGTTTTGCTGGGAGGTGTACATCACCTGTTGGGCGCCTTGGCTGGCAGCGCCTTCTTGGTGGGTCTGGGCTCAGAAATGGGACGGCATTTTGATTACTGGCGTGGCTTCTTGGGCATGCTCATCATGGTGCTGATGGTGTTTGCACCAGAAGGTGTTTTAGGTTGGTCTAAAAGAGATCGTTCGATGCAAAAGGCGCAAGCATGAGCGCTGTCTTGAAGGTTCAAAATTTGCAGCACCGATACGCGGGAGTTCATGCCTTGAAAGGTGTGGACTTTGAATTGCATCAAGGTGAATGTGTGGCCTTGATTGGGCCCAATGGCGCAGGCAAATCGACGTGCTTTGCTTGCCTTGCGGGACAGCAAATTGCGGCGCAAGGCAAAGTGGTTTGGCACGCGCAGGATTTACAGGGAATACCGGTTACAGCGCGCCGTGCTTTAGGCATTGGCCGAACTTTTCAAGTGGCCCAAGTGTTTGAAGCGCTAAGCGTCATGCAAAACTTGCAACTGGTGCTAAAGGCCGCAAGTGGGGTGTCATTGTTTGACAATTTAGACAATTGTCAAAGCGAAGCAGCCGCCTATTGGGTCAATGCCATGGGCTTGCAAGATTTAGGGCACGCTGCGCTGAACGCCTCAGCGGCCCATTTGTCTTATGGCAACAAAAAACGATTGGAATTGGCCATGGCGTTGGCGGGGTTGCCGCAAGCAGATCAGGGCCTCTTGCTGTTGGATGAACCTGCTGCAGGTTTGTCACCAGAGGAGCGACAAGACATGATGTCTCGCATCCGAAAATTGACTGCGCAAGGCACCACGGTGCTTTATACCGAACACAACATGGATGCCGTGTTTGGTGTGGCCGATCGCGTGCTGGTGTTGATGGAGGGGCGCTTGATTGCGCAAGGACTGCCTCAAGATGTGGCTGCCAACGCAGTGGTTCAAGAGCGCTATCTTGGTACTCACTTTAGTAAGGCGCCAGGAGGCCGCCATGCTTGAAGTTCGCCACCTCAGTGCACATTACGGGCAAGCACAGGCCTTGTTTGACATTTCTTTCCAAGTTGCCAAAGGCAGCATGGTGCTGATTCAAGGCCTGAACGGGGCCGGCAAATCGACTTTGCTCAAGTCATTGATGGGGCTCATGCCGCAGGTGCAGGGGGAGATCTTCTGGCAGGGCGAGAATTTGATGGGCAAGGCACCTCATCAGCGATCTCATTTGGGCTTGGGTTATGTGCCTGAAGACCGTCGCCTTTTCTCGGCACTCACAGTGCGTCAAAACTTGGAGATCGCTGTGCCGCATACGGGCCGGCATTTGGCAAGCAATCCTGCACACTTGGGCTTAGGCGATGTGCTGAACTTGTTCCCTTCACTTGAAGGCATGTTGGATCGACCGGCGGCGCAAATGAGTGGTGGCGAGCAGCAAATGCTGGCCTTGGGCAGAACCCTCATGACACAGGCTCGAATGTTGTTGCTCGATGAGCCCTGCGAGGGCATTTCGCCATTGCTGGTTCAGTCGATTGCAGCCGCCCTGGCGCGTTTGAAGCAAGACGGATTGTCGCTGTTGATTGCCGAGCAAAATCAGACCCTGACCCCATTGGCTGACCAAGTTCTGAACTTGGCCGGTGGTGTCTTAAGTTCCCAAGTCGTGTCACCCAGGCTCACACGGCCTTGAATTGCCTGTCAAACCCGCGTTAATCCCGAGGTGCTGACCGGTGGAAACAGACTGGCTTCACGTACACTGCGGGTTCAACTTCTCAGCCCTCATTTCGACATGATCATTACCAGTTTGCTGGACACGGACCTCTACAAGTTCACCATGATGCAGGTGGTCCTGCATCAATTTCCGGGTGCGCAAGTAGAGTACCGTTTCAAATGTCGAAATCCCGGCATTGAATTGGCCCCTTTTGTGGACGAAATTCGCAGCGAGATCAAATCGCTTTGCAGTTTGCATTTCAAAGAAGATGAACTGGCTTATTTGCGATCTCTGCGTTTCATCAAAAGTGATTTTGTAGACTTTTTGGGGCTGTTCAGACTTAACGACAAATACATCCAAGTCACGCCCAATTTGGCCGGCGAAATTGACATCGTGATTCAAGGACCTTGGTTGCACACCATCCTCTTTGAAATTCCCGTGCTGGCCATTGTCAACGAGGTGTACTTTAGAAACACGCAACGTTTGCCCGACTTGATGCAGGGCCGCAGCAGGCTCGATACCAAAATCAAACAACTCCAAGCCGATGACTTGAAGTCCTTGAAAATTGCCGATTACGGTACGCGCCGCAGATTCTCTCGTGCGTGGCATGAAGAAGTATTGCGCGTGCTCATTGGTCGACTTGGTTCTGGGCCGACAGGGCAGTTTGCAGGGACCAGCAATGTGCATTTTGCGTACATGTTGGGCCTCACGCCTCTGGGTACCATGGCGCATGAGTACTTGCAGGCATGCCAGGCCTTGGGCCCACGCTTGCGCGACAGCCAGGTGTTTGCGTTTGAGTCCTGGGCGCGCGAGTACCGTGGCGACCTTGGTATTGCATTGAGTGACGTGTATGGCTTCAACGCTTTTCTGCGCGACTTTGACATGTACTTTTGCAAACTGTTTGATGGCGCACGTCACGACAGTGGCGATCCCTTCGTTTGGGGCGAGCGCATGATTGCGCATTACCGGGCGAACAGGGTGGACCCCCTCACCAAAACACTGATTTTCAGTGATGGGTTGACGGTGCCAAAAACCATCGATTTGTTCAGGCAATTCAATGGTCGTTGCTTGTTGGCATTTGGCATTGGCACCAACCTGACCAACGATTTGGGTTATGAGCCCTTGCAAATTGTCATCAAGATGGTGAAGTGCAATGGCCAGCCTGTTGCCAAGTTGTCGGACTCACCCGGCAAGGGCATGTGCGAAGACCAAAATTATTTGGCGTATTTAAGACAAGTTTTTGAAATAGAGGACACCCAATGAACACCTTACTTATCCTCATCTTTGTATTGACCTATGCGGCCATCGCTTTTGAGCATCCCATTCAAATCAACAAATCGGCCACGGCGCTGATAGGTGCGGGTTTGTTGTGGACTGTTTATGCCATTGCTGGCCCCGAAGCCAAAGTGGTGGAGGCCGCCATGGGTGAATCGCTGATGTCAACGGCTCAAATTGTGTTTTTCTTGATGGGTGCCATGACCATTGTCGAAGTGGTTGATGCGCATGATGGCTTTGAGGTCATCACCGCCCGCATCAAAACCACCCAACTCTCTAGTTTGATGTGGTTGGTGGGCTTTGTCACTTTCTTCCTCAGCGCTATTTTGGACAACCTCACCACCACCATCGTGATGGTGTCTTTGATGAAAAAGTTGCTTGAAAAGCGCGATGACCGTTTGTTCTTTGCCGGCATGATTGTGATTGCGGCCAACGCGGGTGGCGCTTGGACGCCCATTGGCGATGTCACCACCACCATGTTGTGGATTGGTGGGCAAGTGACCACAGTTGAAATCATGAAGGGCTTGTTCATTCCTTCCATGATCAACTTGTTGGTGCCTTTGGCCGTCACGGCGTGGATCTTGCGCGGCCGTGTGGTGGAAGCACCCGCACGTGAACAGAATCATGGCCAAATTGAAACAACAGCGTTTGAACGTCAACTGATGTTCTTCTTGGGTCTGGGTATTTTGGTGGCGGTGCCAGCCTTCAAAACCATCACGCATTTGCCACCGTTTTTGGGCATCTTGTTCGGTCTAGGATTGTTGTGGTTGGTGGGTGATTTGGTGCACCGTCACAAGTCTGATGAAGACAAAGAGCACCTTACTTTGGTCAGTGCCTTAACGCGCATCGACATGAGTTCCATCTTGTTCTTTGTCGGCATTTTGTTGGCCGTGGCCAGCTTGGAGCACGCACACATTCTGACGGCTGTTGCGCAGTGGCTGAACGATGTGGTGGGACGCTTGGACGTCATTGTGATTTTGATCGGTTTGGTGAGCGCCGTCGTTGACAACGTCCCTTTGGTGGCTGCCTCCATGGGCATGTACAGCCTGGCGCAATATCCCGCCGACAGCTTCTTGTGGGAATTCATGGCCTATTGCGCAGGCACCGGTGGCTCTATCTTGATCATTGGTTCTGCTGCAGGTGTGGCCGCGATGGGCTTAGAAAAAATTGATTTTCTTTGGTATGCCAAAAAAATCAGTTTCTTGGCCTTGCTGGGCTATTTCGGTGGTGCCATTTTCTACATCCTCGAATACCAAATGACGCACTGATGCTTTCAAGCATTTGACAAGAACCTAGAGAAAGCATGACATGAAACCTCAGTTGTTGGTGGCTCGCCCTATTTTTCAATCGGTCATTGACGCGCTGTCGTCCCACTTTGAAGTGACAGCCAATCAATCAGACACAGCTTGGACACCTGACGCATGGAAGTTGGCCTTGAGCCAACACGATGCGGCCTTGACCACGGGCACTGATCCTGTCAATGCGCAAGTGTTGGGCGCGCAACCCCGTTTGAAAATTGCGGCGAACATGGCGGTGGGCTTCAACAACTTTGATGTGCCCGCCATGACCCAATTGGGCGTGACGGCCTCCAATACCCCCGACGTGCTCACAGAAACCACAGCAGATTTTGGATTTGCATTGCTCATGGCCACAGCTCGGCGCATGACTGAAAGCGAACATTACCTGCGCGCTGGGCATTGGAAACAATGGCGCTATGACATGTTTGCCGGTGCAGAGGTACACGGCAGCACCTTGGGCATTTTGGGCATGGGTCGCATTGGTCAAGCCATTGCACGACGCGGCGCATTGGGCTTTGGCATGAATGTGATTTATCACAACCGAAGCAAACTGGATGCAGCCACCGAAGCAGAATGCAAAGCTCAGTATGTTGACAAAGAAACACTGCTGAAAACATCAGATCACTTGGTCTTGGTGCTGCCTTACAGCGCTGAATCACACCACAGCATCGGTGCAGCAGAAATTGCCAAAATGAAACCCACGGCCACCTTGGTCAACATTGCACGCGGCGGCATTGTGGACGACGCTGCTTTGGCCCATGCACTGAAGCATCAGCAAATTGCTGCTGCGGGTTTGGATGTGTTTGAAGGCGAGCCCTCGGTTCATCCAGATTTGTTGACCGTGCCCAATGTGGTTCTGACGCCGCATATTGCCAGTGCCACTGTTAAAACACGGTTGGCCATGGCGCAACTGGCGGCAGACAATTTGGTGGCGTACTTCACGCAAGGTCGTGCGTTGACGCCGCTCAATCAAGTGCCCAGGGCAAGCTGAGCCTCATGGAAGCTTCATTCCTACTTTGGGGGGTGTGCGCCGCACTGGTTGCGGTGTTGGCCGGCGTGGCGTTGGTTTTGCGACAACTCAAGGTGCAGACGCAAGACAAACACGATCTGGCGCAGTTTGCGGGCAACTTGCAAACGGCCAACGAACGTTTAGAACGAGAATTGCGCAATGCCATTCTGGAATCTGCCAGAGGAGGCCGGCAAGAGTTGATCCAAACTTTGGGCACCTTTCAGCAAAGTTTGGTGCAACAGAGTGCAGAGGCCACTCGCACACAAAACAGCCAAATGGATGCCTTTGCGCAGCAGCTGTCGTTGTTGCAAAAAACCTTGTCTGACACGCTTACGCTTCAAGTACAGCAGCTGTCTGAAGCCAATGCCAGGCGCTTGACCGAAATGCGTGGCACCTTGGAAACCCAATTGGCCCAACTTCAACAAAGCAACACAGCCAAGTTGGATGAAATGCGCCAAACTGTGGATGAGAAATTGCAAACGACGCTGCAAGCGCGCTTGGGAGAGAGCTTCAAACAGGTGGCCGATCGCTTGGAACAAGTCCACAAAGGCTTGGGTGAGATGAACACCTTGGCGCAAGGTGTGGGTGACTTGAAACACTTGCTCACCAATGTCAAAACTCGCGGCATGTTTGGCGAGGCGCAGTTGGCATCCTTGCTAGAACAGGTGATGGCCCCTGACCAATATTCTGCTCAATGCGTCACAAGGCCGGGCAGCAAAAACAGAGTGGACTTTGCCATTCGCTTGCCAGGGCGGTCAGAAGACGGTGAGCCAGTTTGGTTGCCCATTGACGCCAAGTTTCCCAATGAAGACTACGAGCGATTGCTCGATGCCCAATCGCGCGCAGACGCGGCTCAAGCCGAGTTATGCAGCAAAGCACTTGAAGCCAGGGTTCGCTTGGAAGCCAAATCGATCACGGAAAAATACATTGAACCGCCGTTCACCACCGACTTTGCCATTTTGTTTTTGCCAACTGAAGGCTTGTATGCCGAGGTGTTGCGTCGACCTGGTTTGATTGAATCATTGCAACGCGACTACCGTGTGACCTTGGCTGGCCCCACCACTTTAATGGCCATGCTCAATTCTTTGCAGATGGGCTTTCGTACCTTGGCTTTGGAAAAACGTTCAAGCGAAGTGTGGCAAGTGCTGGGCGCCGTCAAAACAGAATTTGGAAAATTCGGAGATGTCCTGGCCAAAGTCAAAGAGCAAACGCAAACCGTGCTCAATACCTTGGACAAGGCGCAAACACGAAGCAACGTGATGCACAGAGCGCTGCGACAAGTTGAAGCCATGCCAGAGGGGCAAGTGCCTGGTCTGTTGTCTCAAGCAGCCGATGAAAGTGATGGCGAGTCTTTGTGAAGCGAGAACTAGCCAGACTGATCAGCGGCCAAATCTTTCTCCATGCCTGTATGACGGGCATGCGGCTGGCCACACCTTTGTTGGCTTTGCAGCAGGGCTACAGCGCCATGGCGGTCGGCGTTTTGCTGGCCTTGTTTTCTTTGACACAAGTTTTCATGGCCATTCCAGCGGGGCGCTTCACCGATCGACATGGTTTAAAAAAACCAGTTCGTTTCAGTGTCATGGTGGCTTGCATGGGGGCGGGCTTGTCCATTGTGTGGCCCATTTTTCCAGTGTTGTGTGTGGGGGCTTTGGCAACGGGTGGCGCCACAGGGATTACCGTCATTGCACTGCAGCGCCATGTGGGACGCATGGCCAGTGACGCCAATCAACTCAAAGAAACCTTCAGCTGGTTGGCCATTGGCCCGGCCGTGTCAAATTTCATGGGTCCGTTTTTTGCAGGCTTGCTGATTGACCATGCAGGCGCCACGCCTGCCGACGAGAGTGGATTTCGAGCCGCTTTTGTCATGTTGACTTTCATGCCGATGGTGGCTTGGTTCTGGATTCGAAAAGTCAAAGAAATGCCCATGGCGCCGATATTGCCGGAGCATGCCAATGGCCGTGTTTGGGACTTGCTCAAAGAGCCGCTCATGCGTCGCCTGCTGTTGGTCAATTGGTTGCTCTCTTCATGTTGGGATGTGCACACGTTTGTGGTGCCGGTGTTGGGTCATGAGCGTGGCTACAGTGCCTCTGTGGTGGGAACTATTCTGGGTTCATTTGCTGTGGCTTCTGCCGTGATTCGTGTTGTTCTGCCATGGATTGCTCGACGGCTTCAAGAGTATCGATTGCTCACGGGTGCCATGGTTTGTGCCAGTTTGATCTTTGCCATTTACCCATTTTTTGAATCGGCCATTGCCATGGGCGTTTGTTCGGTTTGTTTGGGCGTGGTGTTGGGTGTGGTGCAACCTATGATCATGAGCACCCTGCACCAAATCACACCCTCACATCGTCAAGGAGAAGCGCTCGGCTTGCGAATCATGACGGTCAATGCTTCTAGCGTGGTCATGCCCCTGATCTTTGGTGCTGCTGGTGCCGTGGCCGGTGTGTCTGTGGTGTTCTGGGTGGTGGGGGCGTGCGTGGCCAGTGGCACGCCGCAAGCATGGCGGCTGCGGCCCCAACATGCGGGCCATCATTCGGCTTAACAGGGCAGCAGTTTTTTGATTTCCTCCCAAGCTTGCTCGGGAGAGTCAACATACTTGAAGCAGGCCAAATCTTCTTTGGCAATGGTGCCTGTCTCCACCATCCAGTCAAAGTCAATCAAACGTTTCCAATATGCTGAGCCGTAAAGTAAAACGGGTGTTGCTTGAACTTTTCGGGTTTGAACCAAGGTGAGAATTTCAAACAATTCATCCAATGTGCCAAACCCACCTGGGAAGGAAATCAATGCTTTGGCACGCATTGCAAAATGCATTTTTCGCAACGCAAAGTAGTGAAACTGAAAGCTCAATTCGGGCGTGACATAAGCGTTGGGCGCTTGTTCATGGGGCAGTGAGATGTTCATGGCCACAGAGGGTGCGCCGGCTTCCATGGCGCCACGGTTGGCAGCTTCCATGATGCCAGGACCCCCTCCCGTGCAAATGGTCAATCGATTGGCTTGTGTGTGGTGCTCGCAACCTTCAGACACCAAGCGCGCAAACGTTCTGGCGGCTTCGTAATAACTGGCATTTTCTAAGTTGCGTTGTGACTGCAGCAGCGCCTCTGTGTTTTGCGAAGAGGCTGGCAACTTGGTTAGCGATTGGTGATGAAGTTGTGCCACTTCCATGCTGTTGAAGCGCGCGCTGCCAAAGACAACCACCGTGTTCTGGATGCCTGCTTCGGTTTGAATCAGATCTGGTTTGAGCAGTTCTAACTGAAATCGAATGCCACGCGTTTCTGGGCGAAGTAGAAATTCGGGATCGTTGAAGGCCAAACGATAGGCGTTGGCAACTTCTTTGGATTCGTTGAGGTCAGGGTTCGATTGCATTCAGCCATTGTGAACCATGTCCGTTTAATTTCAAGCAAAAAAAAGACCTCCGAAGAGGTCTTGATCTGGGTGACTTGAGGCTTTCGCTTCAGTCTGTCCCTTCAGTCTGTGACTTAGACACGTTTGCGATATTCACCAGTGCGTGTGTCAATTTCAATTTTGTCGCCTTGATTGACAAACAAAGGCACAGGCACTTCAAAGCCTGTTGCAATTTTGGCGGGCTTGAGCACCTTACCGGATGTGTCACCTTTAACAGCAGGCTCGGTCCAGGTAATTTCGCGCTCAACGCTGGTGGGCAACTCAACAGAGATGGCCTTGCCGTCGTAGAACACCACTTCAACAGCCATGCCGTCTTCGAGGTAGTTCATGGCATCGCCCATGTTTTCTGATTCAACTTCATATTGGTTGAATTCGTTGTCCATAAACACATACATAGGATCGGCAAAGTAAGAGTAGGTGCACTCTTTTTGGTCCAAGATCACTTGGTCCATTTTGTCGTCAGCTTTGAACACAGACTCGGTGCCCATGTTGCTGAGCAAAGCTTTGAGCTTCATGCGAACGGTTGCTGCACCGCGGCCGCCGCGGCTGTATTCAGTGCGCAAAACGATCATGGGGTCTTTGCCTTGCATGATCACGTTGCCGACGCGGATTTCTTGAGCTACTTTCATATGGTGTCCAGTGTGGCCCTTAACAGGCGATGAGTGGTTTTCGTGATGTGTATTTCATTAAGGGCTACAAATGAAAGCTTGCCCAAAGCCCGCTATTTTAGCGCTTTTCGGCCACAAATTGAAGAATTTGGCTGACCAGGTCCATTTGGGCCATCAATCGCTTGCGTGCCGACGTAACGCAATCTTGCCAAAGGGCCAGGTCAATAGGGGGAAGAGGGTCTTCTGTGAGACCATTCCAGCGCATGTGGAAGGAGCGCAAACTTTCAGGTGCACCCAACCAGTCCAAGAAGGCCTGTAGTTTGGGGCCATGAGCGCCATCATCTTGTGGATAGATGTGCCAAACGAACGCTTTTCCGGCCCAGATGGCCCGGACCAAGGAGTCTTCGCCCCGAACGAAATTGAGATCACTTTGTTTTAACTGCGCATCAAATTTGGCTTGCGGCATGGGGGGGCATGATTGAAATAGGGGCCGCTTGTGATGTGTGCGTTGCGCTAAAACTTTTTCAAATGCAAGAGCGCCTCTGCCATGTGCGACATGCCAGACATTGGTGGGGGATTGCGCCAAGAGTTGATCAACGGCCTCACTGAGCGCATCCGGCTCGTAGCAAAACAGAAAAGTGCTTTGTGGAACCGAGGGTGAGGCGGCCGCAATGGAGGGTAGGCGATTTGCGACATGCGCATCCCGAAGCAACCCCCCCGTTTTGTCCGTAAAGCCAGGATAGAAGAACCATTTGGTTCGCCCTTTGAGCGGACCGCTCATGACTGGCGAGGGCAGTTTGTGGCTTCTCTCGACATAGGATTCTGCGCTGAGATACTCTAAGTTCAGCCAAACGGGCACTTGTGCTTCAGGTTTGTCTTCAGACTGTTCTGCGGCCCATTGCACAAAGTGGTCGGGCAGTTCGCAGCCAAATCCTTCAATCCAAATTTGCGAAGCAAGGCCGGTGTCGCTCAAGGGGGCTGACCAAGGGCGAACCTCAATCTGACCTGTTGCAAAGGCCAATTGTCCCCAACCCTCAGCATTCAAGTTGACCTCAGGCGCCATCCAGGTGAGGGCACTGGCATCGTCTACCCATAGACGGATTTGATGACCGCGGGACGCTAGATTTGCGCTCAGGCGCCAACAGACCCCCAAATCTCCATGGTTGTCGATCACGCGGCAAAAAATGTCCCAAAGCATGCGTGATATTGTCGCGCGCTTCGAGACACAATAGCGACCATGTCGAGCGTTCATCCAGAATCTTTGTTGGCCGAAGTGGCTGCACTCCCCAGTTTGCCGGGGGTCTATCGCTATTTCGATGCCGAAGACCAGGTGCTGTACGTGGGCAAAGCGCGCAATTTGAAAAAACGCGTCAGCAGCTATTTCCAAAAAGACCACGGTGGCACGCGCATTGGCCACATGGTGAGCAAAATTCGGCGCATGCAAACCACGGTGGTGCGCTCCGAGGCTGAAGCCTTGTTGCTCGAAAACAATCTGATCAAAACGCTCAGTCCCAAGTTCAATATTTTGTTTCGGGATGACAAGAGCTATCCCTACCTCAAAGTGTCCGGGACAGGCAGCACCCAGAACCGCACGCCCATCAATCCATCGGGAGAAGGGGTTAAGCCAGAGGCTTATTCACGAATTGCTTATTACCGAGGCGGGGTCGAAAAAAAGCACCGGTACTTTGGCCCTTACCCCAGTGCGTGGGCGGTTAAAGAAACCATTCAGTTGTTGCAAAAAGTTTTCAGGCTCAGGACGTGTGAAGACACAGTGTTTGCCAACCGAACCAGGCCCTGCTTGCTGTATCAAATCAAGCGCTGTTCCGGGCCTTGTGTGGGCGTGATTTCGGTTGAGCAATATGCCAATGATGTGGCGCAAGCAGAGGCTTTTTTGCGGGGCGAAACCCAGTCGGTGTTGAAGGCCATGGAGGCGCGCATGATGTTGCACTCCGACAAGCTTGAGTTTGAAATGGCCGCTGAGGTGCGCAATCAAATGACGGCCTTGTCGCGTGTTCTCCATCAGCAATCTGTGGACACCGTGACCGACACCGACGTCGATATTTTGGCTGTCAAAGTGCAGGGCGGGCGGGCTTGCGTCAACTTGGCCATGGTGCGCGGTGGGCGGCATTTGGGCGATCGGCCTTATTTCCCGTCCCATGTCGAAGATGGCCACGCCATTGGCGGCACAGCCTTGGACGATGATGTGGCAGCCGATCAACAAAGCTTGGAAGTCAAGGTGCTTGAAGCCTTCATTGCACAGCACTACCTCAACATCCCGGTTCCGCCGGCACTCATTACCAGTGAGAAGGTCGATGCCAAAGTGATTGAGGCCATTTCTTCGCAGTCGGGTATCAAGGTTTCGGCTGTTCACAATCCCCGCGAACAGCGCCGTGCTTGGCTCGAAATGGCAGAAAAAAATGCGTCGATTCAATTGGCGCGTTTGTTGGCGGAAGAAGGCTCACAACAAGCTCGCACCCGAGCCTTGGTCGAGGCGCTCGACCTGACGCCTGATGACATCGATGCCCTGCGGATGGAGTGTTTCGATATTTCTCACACCTCAGGCGAGGCCACCCAAGCTTCCTGTGTGGTGTTTCAAAATCACAAGATGCAAAACAGCGAGTACCGTCGCTACAAAATTGAAGGCATCACGCCTGGCGATGATTACGCTGCCATGCGCCAAGTGTTGTTGCGCAGATATGGCAAGGTGGCCGAAGCCATGAAGTCAGCCGACGCCGATGCCAAAATCCGCATGCCAGATGTGGTTTTGATCGACGGGGGTAAAGGTCAAGTGTCCATGGCCCGCGAGGTTTTTCAGAGCTTGGGACTCGACCTGTCCTTGATTGTGGGTGTAGAAAAGGGCGAGGGCCGCAAGGTGGGATTGGAAGAGTTGGTCTTTGCCGATGGACGTGACAAGGTTTATTTGGGCAAAGATTCGGCAGCCTTGATGTTGGTCGCCCAAGTTCGCGATGAAGCGCATCGGTTTGCCATCACAGGCATGCGTGCTCAGCGCGCCAAAGTCAGGGTAGGGGGCGGCCGTTTAGAGGAAATTGGCGGCATCGGACCGAAAAAAAGAGCCAAACTTTTGCAACGTTTTGGCGGTGTTCGTGGCGTGGAGGATGCCAGCGTAGAAGACCTGCTGTCGGTGGATGGGATCTCACGAGAACTGGCTGAAACCATCTATCAAGCATTGCACTGACAAAAATTCCTGCACATGACCCATGTTTCCCAAGAGGTTTGCACTGGACTGTCAGCGAAAAGTCACCAAGGCATGACACAATAAGGACCATGTTTTTCACCATCCCCACCCTCATGACCTGGACGCGCATTGTTGCGATCCCTTTCATCGTGGGTGTGTTTTATTCAGACTTGCCACTCGAGTCGCGCAACTTCTTGGCTACCACCATGTTTGTGATCTTTGCCATCACCGACTGGCTCGATGGTTACCTTGCGCGAAAACTCAACCAAGCATCGTCCTTTGGCGCGTTCCTCGATCCTGTGGCCGACAAGTTTTTGGTATGCGCGTCTTTGCTGGTGTTGGTGCATTTGCACCGCGTGCATGTGTTGGTCGCACTCGTCATCATTGGGCGTGAAATTGCCATTTCTGCCTTGCGTGAATGGATGGCCCAAATTGGCGCTAGCAAAAGCGTGGCGGTCCACTTCGTGGGCAAACTCAAGACCACCGTTCAAATGGTCGCCATTCCTTTCTTGCTTTACCACGGCCAGCTTTTCGGTGTGATCGACACCCACCTGTGGGGTACAGTCCTCATTTGGGCTGCCGCCATATTGACCATCTGGTCCATGATTTATTACATGCAAAAGGCTTTGCCGGAAATACGTGCGCGCGTGAAATGAACCTCGTCGCGGCAGAATGAGTGTTCATGAATTCAACTGATTCAACAGCTTCTTGGGTGAAGCACATGCCGGCAGTGTTCGTGCTCATCTGGAGTACGGGCTTCATTGTGGCGCGCTTTGGCATGCCTCATTCCCCGCCATTTTCCTTTTTGTGGTTTCGCTACGTTTTTTCCATTGCCTGTTTCTTGGTTTGGATTCAGTGGGCCCGCGTGCGTTGGCCGCAAGGCCGGCGTGAGTGGTTGCACCTGTCGGTCACGGGCATCCTGATGCATGCCGGTTATCTTGGCGGTGTTTGGGCAGCGGTCAAAGCGGGGATGGGTTCGGGCCTGTCGGCCCTGATCGTAGGTTTACAGCCTGTGCTCACTGCCATCTGGTTGTCATCGCATGGCCAGTCGTCACAAAACACGGTCACCCGACGCCAGTGGATGGGCTTGATGCTTGGATTTTGCGGCTTGTTGTTGGTGGTCTGGCGCAAACTCACGCAGGGCAGTGCCTTGGACCATGTCACCTTGCTTAATTTGAGTTTTGCCGTGATGGCTTTATTTGCCATCACCTTGGGCACCTTGTATCAAAAAAGATTTGTCAAACCTTGTGATGTTCGAACAGCCAATACCGTTCAGCTGATGGCCGCGATGGTGGTGACCACACCGCTCGCTTTGCTGGAAACTGAGGCGATGCAATGGAACCCCGAGCTGATGGGTGCCATGGCTTGGTCGGTGTTGGGTCTCACACTGGGCGGCAGTTCGCTGTTGTATTTGCTGATTCAAAAAGGCGCAGCAGCTTCTGTCACCAGCTTGATGTATTTGGTTCCGCCGTGCACTGCCATGATGGCGTGGCTGCTATTTGATGAGCCCATCACCACGGTGACCTTGGCGGGCATTGCCTTGACCGCTTGGGGTGTCAGTTGGGTGGTTCGACCCGCAAAAATATCTGAAGGAGAAAAGTCATGAGTAAAAAACGAATTGCAGTCATTGCAGGTGATGGCATTGGCAAAGAGGTGATGCCTGAAGGCTTGCGCGTCATGGAAGCGGCTGCCAGCAAGTTCAATTTGGATTTGCAATTTGACCATTTTGATTTTTCAAGCTGGGACTATTTTGAAAAGCATGGCCAGATGTTGCCTGACAACTGGAAAGACCAAATCGGTGGCCATGATGCGATCTATTTTGGCGCGGTGGGTTGGCCCGACAAAATTGCCGACCATGTATCGCTTTGGGGCTCTTTGTTGTTGTTCCGCCGCGAGTTTGATCAGTACATCAACCTGCGTCCCGCTCGTCTAATGCCCGGCATCATTGCGCCGGTTGTTCGCCGTGATGGCACACCGCGACAACCGGGTGAAATTGACATGTACATCGTGCGTGAAAACACCGAGGGTGAGTACTCCAGCATTGGTGGCCGCATGTACCCTGGCACGCCGCGCGAAATTGTGATGCAAGAAACCGTGATGTCGCGAGTGGGTGTTGACCGCGTCTTGAAGTTTGCGTTTGAACTGGCGCAATCAAGACCCAAGAAACATTTGACCAGTGCCACCAAGTCCAACGGCATTGCCATCACCATGCCTTATTGGGATGAGCGCGTGGTTGAAATGGCCAAAAATTATCCAGGCGTCAACGTCGATAAATTTCACATTGATATTTTGACCGCGCACTTTGTGCAGCGCCCCGACTTTTTTGATGTGGTGGTGGCCAGCAATTTGTTTGGCGACATCTTGAGTGATTTGGGTCCAGCGTGTACGGGCACCATTGGCATTGCGCCTAGCGCCAATTTGAATCCAGATCGCACCCATCCTTCTTTGTTTGAACCTGTGCACGGTTCTGCGCCAGACATTGCTGGCAAAAACATCGCCAATCCCATTGGCCAAATTTGGTGTGGTGCCATGATGTTGGAGTTCTTAGGATGCAAACCTGCGCACGATGCTGTGTTGGCGGCCATTGAGAAAGTTTTGGCGCCCAACAGCGGTGCACCACGCACGGCGGACATTGGGGGTTCTGCTAATACGCAGGACGTTGGCAAAGCCATTGCTGCGGCTTTGTGAGAACTTTTTAAATCAAGTTTATATATTTAAAAAAAATTTTCAGTCAAGTCCTCAACGGCATTCAGTTTGCGTCTAGAATTCGAGTCGCATTGCGGTTTCTAGACACAAAATCATTTGACAGACGCGGTTTGTCTGGCTAAATTGAAGTTGACGAAATGCCATGCGGAGACAAGGCTTTGTCTTAGAAGTTTTTAAAACTTCAAATAAAATAATTTTCAACAATGATGAGCCACTCGTTTGTTCGAGTGCTCAAATTTTTTCTAAGGCTCTTTGTATGAACAAGACAGAACTGATCGAGCACATTGCTAAACAAGCAGACATTTCCAAGGCTGCTGCTGGCCGTGCACTGGAAGCCACCATTGGCGCCGTTCGCACCACATTGAAAAAGGGCGGCACAGTTGCCCTGGTTGGTTTTGGTACGTTCGCCGTCACCAAGCGCGCTGCTCGTACAGGCCGCAACCCACGCACTGGCGCTGCCATCAAGATCAAATCTGCCAAGGTGCCTAAGTTCCGTCCAGGCAAGGCCTTGAAAGACGCCTTGAATTAATCTTTGAACAAGGGGGTGATTAGCTCAGTTGGTAGAGCGGCGCCCTTACAAGGCGTAGGTCGGCGGTTCGAGCCCGTCATCACCCACCACCCCTCAAGCAAAGGCGAACAAATTGTTCGCCTTTTGTCTTTCAAGACTTTGACCGCGCAACTTTACCGAGAGTTCTCACATGTTTGATTTTGTCCGTAACAACACCAAGATCATGATGGGCTTGTTGTTCTTGCTCATCATCCCGTCCTTTGTGATGTTTGGCATTGAGGGCTACAGCCGCTTCAATGACAAAGGTGCCGTTGTGGCCAAAGTCAATGGCAACAAAATTGTGCAAGCCGAATGGGATGCTGCGCACAAGCGCGAAGTGGATCGCATTCGCGCTTCCATGCCCAATATCGATGTCAAGATGTTTGACACCCCAGAAGCTAAATACGCCACCTTGGAGCGTTTGGTGCGTGAGCAAGTGATTGCCGCAGCAGCGCAAAAGTTGCAATTGGTGGCCAGCGACTCACGTCTGGCGCGCGAATTGCAACAAAGCCCTTCTATTGCTGCTTTGCGTGGCCCCGATGGCAAGTTGGACATGGAACGTTACAAACAATTGGCTGCATCACAGGGCATGACGCCCGAGATGTTTGAATTGCAAGTGCGCTCAGATTTGTCCAGTCGACAAGTGATTCAAGGTGTTCAAGCTTCTGCTTACGCCACTTCTGCACAAACTCAAACTGCGTTAAATGCCTTCATGCAGCGTCGTGAAGTCCAAATTCTCAATTTCCCCGCAGTCGACTTTGTGAGCAAAGTCAGCGTGAGCGATGCGGAGTTACAGGCCTTTTACGAAAAAAATACAGCCAAATTTCAATCGGCTGAATCTGCAGACATCGAGTATTTGGTTTTAGACACCGACAGCTTGAAGCACCTCATCGCGGTCAATGAGCAAGACCTCAAAACCTACTACGAACAAAATTTGCAGCGCCTCTCCAGCAAGGAAGAGCGGCGTGCCAGCCACATTTTGATCACTGCTTCCAAGGATGCATCTGATGCCGACAAAAAAGCTGCACGTGCCAAAGCGGAGTCTTTGTTAAAAACAGTCAAAGCCAAACCCGCCAGTTTTGCTGAAGTGGCCCGTAAAAACTCCCAAGATCCTGGCTCCGCTGTCAAAGGCGGTGATCTCGATTTCTTTGGCCGAGGTGCCATGGTCAAGGCCTTTGAAGATGCCGCCTTCAGCATGAAAAAAGCCGACATCAGCGACGTGGTTGAATCAGAGTTTGGCTATCACATCATTCAATTGACAGACATCAAGGCACCCAAGGCCCAGAGTTTTGAGTCCTTGCGTCCTTCGCTTGAAGCTGATTTGAAAAAACAACAAGCGCAGCGCAAATACGCAGAGTTGGCTGAAACTTTTTCTAACATGGTTTATGAGCAATCAGACAGTCTCAAGCCTGTTGCAGAAAAGCTCAAGCTGAACATTCAAAAAGCATCGCAAGTGGGGCGCAATGCTGCGCCTCAAGCTGCCCAGTCCAAAAACCCACTGGCACATCCCGGCTTGTTGCAGGCCTTGTTCAGCGAAGCTTCTTTGCAAAAGCAACGCAACACGGAAGCCATTGAAGTTGCGCCCAACACCTTGGTTGCGGCTCGCGTGGTGAAATACCATGCGGCAGCAAGTTTGCCCTTTGCAGAAGTCAAAGACATCGTCAAGCGCAATGTGACGCAGGAAAAGGCCGCTGCCTTGGCCAAAGCGCAGGGTGAACAGCGCTTGGCGGCTTTGAAGACCTCTGCCGGTTCAGAAGGTTTGCCCAATGCCATCGTGTTGTCTCGCGAGAAAACTCAAAAGCAATTGCCTCAAGTGGTGGATGCTGCATTGAAAGCTGACCCAGCCAAATTGCCTGCAGTGCAAGGCGTTGATTTGGGTGCGCAAGGCTATGCCGTGGTTCGTGTGACCCGAGTCTTACCCCCAGAATCTGAGAACAAAGAGTTAATGGCGCAAGCGCAACAGCAATTTACCCAGCTCTGGGGAGCTGCCGAAACTCAAGCTTATTTGGCGCAGCTTAAAGCATTGCTGAAGGCTGAAATTTTGGTCCCCAAGCCAGTGCCTGAAAAAGCCAAATCAGAAGCGCAGGGCGCCTGATTTTGGAATTCTTTGGGCTATAATTCCGCTTCTACGGTGGCTGTAGCTCAGTTGGTAGAGTCCAGGATTGTGATTCCTGTTGTCGTGGGTTCGAGCCCCATCAGCCACCCCAGTTTCAAGGGTTTGCAAGTTTTCTTGCAAACCCTTTTTCTTTGGCGCATGCCAAATTGAATCAAACCGCTGTCAGTAAAACCCCTTTACAACAGTGCGTATGCAAAAGTGGGTTTAATTCGACTTTTCTGTAATTGCCATCTCATCTTGATTCAAGTATCGTCCTCCTCAAACACATCCATTGACATCGTCTACCTTTGGGTGAATGGCAGCGATGGAGAATGGCGCGCCAAACGAGAAAAGTACGCACGAAATTTAGAAGCGTCAGATCATTTACGCGTTGCAAAATTTGGCAACGTGGAGGGCCGTTACCGCGACAACGATGAGTTGCGATTCAGCTTGCGAGCACTCGAAAAATTCTTTCCTGAACATGGTCACATCTACATCGTGACAGATGGCCAAGTACCTGATTGGTTTCAAGCTTCAAACGCTGTCACGGTGGTTGACCATCGTCAGTTGATCCCGCATTCGGCATTGCCCACGTTTGATTCTGGCAACATTGAATCGTACATACACCACATCCCAAATCTCTCCGAGCGGTACTTTTACTTGAACGACGATGTGTTCTTTGGCGGACCTGTTTGCGTGGACGATTGGTTTTATGAAGATGGTTTTTATGTCTCATGGTCTGACGAACCCGTCGTTCAAGGCCATCAACTGCAAACGGAGTCAACGTCGCTCGAAAATGCCAGTCGCTTGTCCAAGCAATGGCTTCAAGCCAAAGCCTGTCAAGACGATGACGGTCAGTCTGCAGCAGTCCGATCTCCAGACCCCAATTACCAGCACACGCCTCGAACTTTTTCTCATTCACCTAGGCCTATGCTGAGGTCGGTGCTGATGGAAATTGAACGCGATGCCCCTGAGTTGTTTGAACAAGTGCGGTCGACTGTTTTTCGAACTTGGAACAAGCCCACCATCGTTTCTGACTTTGTACTGCGTTGGGCTTTGGCGCACGGCTTTGCCAAAACGGTTGACCATTCACATTTGTACATCGCGACAGGACACTCGCAGGACACACGTTCTTTGCAAGAGCTTCAAGGTTTGTTTGGCAAGCTCCACTTTTTTTGCATCAATGACACAACCGACGATGCGCACGACGGCGATCCGCGTTTGCTGAAAGTGCGACAAATGTTGAACGAACTTTTGCCCAATCCATCTGTTTGTGAAATGGTCAACAGTACTTTGAGCCTGGAACATCAGCCCATGCAAATCAGCACCCCTCAATAGGCATCACGCACATGAAGAATGACAAGCTCAGTGATGAGGCCATCAAGGCGGGCATGAACCGTCTCCATCAATGGGACTACAACGCCGTTGAATCGTGCATTGCCAAAGAGTGGCGTTTCAAAGATTTCAAAATGGCCATTGCCTTCTTGGTCAAGGTGAGTGAGTTGGCTGAAATCCAAAATCACCATCCTGAAATCTTGTCGACCTACACCTGCCTGCGCATCAAGTTATGGACCCACGATGCTCAGGGCCTGACCCACAAAGATTTTGAACTTGCCGAGGCGATTGACCGCCTTTTTGCGCAGCAGTTTTCAATCTGAAATTGTGATGCTTGCTCCGTCGCTGTTGGCTAAAATATTTGATTCCTTCAATGACAAAGCATTCTGTCTGTACAAAGGTCTTGAGCCATCATGAAAATTTCAAAATCGAACGCGGTTTCACAAAATCTCTCCGTCGAGTTGATGTGGCAACTTCAGCGTTTAGGCGCACCCAGCATCAGCCCCGATGGCGCGCAAGCTGTCTGTGCGGTGGCCCAGCCTTCTGTCAAAGAGAACAACATTCAAAGTGCCATTTGGTTGCTGTCCACATTGGGCGGTCAAC
Source organism: Limnohabitans sp. (assembly GCA_024642215.1). Classification (GTDB taxonomy): domain Bacteria; phylum Pseudomonadota; class Gammaproteobacteria; order Burkholderiales; family Burkholderiaceae_C; genus Limnohabitans_A. The sequence continues at coordinate 3,390 of JAHEBO010000052.1, read as the reverse complement.
CCAGGCAGTTAACTCAGTGTGGCGACAAAGACGGACGGCCGCAGTTTTCACCAAATGGCGACTGGATTGCGTTTGTGGCCAAGCGTGAACAAAACGGAAAGAAGGACCAAGAGCCGCAGCTCTACCTGATTCCACCCGATGGCGGTGAGGCTCGTCGCGCAGGAGAGGTACCAACGGGTGTGCTCGATTTCAAATGGTTTCCAGATGGCAAACACATTGCATTTGTCACCTGGGTTTGGCCACAGTTGAAAGGCGTTAAAGCACAAGCTGAAAAACTCAAAGCAGTGACAGCTGTGAAGGACACTGCCTTTGCCACCGAAGATGCCATCTACAGGCATTGGGATCACAACCTGCCGATGAACCGCGTGCCGCATTTGTGCGTCATGGATGTGACGGACGGTCGGGTGCAAGATTTGCTCGAAGGCACCGACTATGAGTTGCAGCGACGAGAAACGGGTGCCAATGATTTCGCCATTGCACCCAACGGCCAGAGCATCTGCTTTGTGCACGATCCCGACCGCGGACAAAACCCAGCGCCTCGCATGGCCTTGGCTGAAATTCAATTGCGTGGTTTGAAAGTTCAAGCGCTTCGCAACTTGGTCAATGACCGTGCGTGGGATTTCTCAGCACCAGCTTACAGCGCAGACGGTCAGCAATTGGCCTTCTTGGCATCTCATCAGCAGATCAGCAACACCCAACCCAATCGCTTGGCCTGCATGAAGTTGCCTAGCGCAGCAAGTCGCACGCAGCGGGCGTCTGTTTGGCAAACCTTCAGTGACAAATGGGATCGAGAACCGCAAGCCCCTTTGGTGTGGAGTGACGATGGCAGCGCTTTGCTTTGCAAAGCCGAAGACCAAGGCCGGCAACATGTCTGGCGCTTTGACCTCGCAAGTCGAACAGTCAGTAAGGTGGTTCAAGGTGGCACCGTGCATGCCTTTGACATGGCTGCAGGTCGCTTGGTGAGCCTGAGCGATACGGCGCTTCATCCTGGCCGCATTCATGTGCAAGGCATAGACGAATCTGGCCATGCGACATTGCCGGCTGTCACCCGGATGGAAACATTCAACGATGAACTCTTGAAGGGCGTGACTTTGGGGTCAACCGAAGAACACTGGTTCAAAGGTGCGAAGGGCGATGATGTTCAAGTCTGGTTGCACTTTCCGCCAGGCTTCAAGAAAGACAAAAAATATCCTCTGCTGCACACCATTCATGGGGGACCGCACACGGGCCCAGGTGACATATGGCATTGGCGTTGGAATTACCATGTGTTCGCAGCGCAAGGCTACGTGGTGGCCAATGTGAATTACCACGGCTCTTCTGGTTTTGGTCTGAAGTTTTTAGAGTCAATCAGTCACAAGTGGGGGCAACTCGAACTCAAAGACATGGAAGCTTGCACCGATTGGCTTCGCAAGAAACCCTGGATCGCCAAAGAGCGTGTGTTTGCCACCGGCGGAAGTTATGGGGGCTACATGGTGGCGTGGATGAACGCACATGTGAAGCCTGGCCGCTATCAAGCGTATGTATGCCATGCAGGCTGCTTCGATTGGGTGGGCATGTTCTCGGACGATGCTTATGGTTGGCATCCCCAAGAGTTGGGTGCTTCGTATTGGGACAACATGAAGAAGATTCATGCGCAAAGCCCGCATGCATTTGCAGCCACCATGAAGACGCCTACCTTGGTGATTCATGGTGCCAAAGATTACCGTGTGCCAGATGCACAAGGCTTGGCCTACTACAACACGCTCAAAGCCAAGGGCGTGGATGCGCGCTTACTTTGGTATCCCGATGAAAACCACTGGATTTTGAAGCCCGCCAACAACGTGGTGTGGTATCACGAGTTTTTCAATTGGATTCGTCGCTACGACCCTGCTTTTCAAAAGAAAAAGCAGGGCTGAAGGTGTGGCCGGTGGGGGTCAGTTGACCATCACCAATTTGCCCATCACGCCGCGTGAACCCATGTGTGCGTAAGCGGCTTTGAGGTCGCTCATGGGCATGGTACGGTCTATGACAGGTTTGACTTTGCCCTGGGCATACCACTGTGCCAACTCGGCCATCATGGCGGCATTGGCTTGGGGTTCGCGGCGTGCAAAGTCACCCCAGAACACGCCCACAATGGACGCGCCTTTGAGCAAGGCCAAGTTAAAGGGCAGGGCAGGGATGGGGCCGGCAGCAAAGCCCACCACCAAGTAACGCCCACGCCAAGCGATTGAGCGGAAAGCAGGTTCTGCAAAGTCGCCACCAACGGGGTCATAAATGACATCGGGGCCTTTGCCTTCGGTGAGGGCTTTCAATACTTCACGCATGTTTTGCGTGGTGTAGTTGATGGTTTCGTCTGCGCCCAAGGATTTGCAGAGGGCGCATTTTTCGTCTGTAGAAGCGGCGGCAATGACACGCGCTCCCGCTGCTTTTGCAATTTGAATGGCGGCTGTGCCCACGCCGCCTGCAGCGCCCAGCACCAAAACTGTTTCGCCTGCTTTGAGGGCGGCACGATCGATCAAGGCATGGTGGGACGTGGCATAGATCATGATGAACGCCGCAGCATCCACGGCAGGAAAGCCGGGTGGCAAGGGCATGCACAATTTGGCCGGTGCCAGCGTATGAGTACCAAAGCCGCCCGTACCCGACAAGCAGGCCACCGATTGGCCCACCTTGAGGTGCGTGACGCCTTCGCCCACGGCTTCAATGACACCTGCGTATTCAGAACCCGGCACGAATGGCAGGTCGGGTTTCATTTGGTATTTGTTTTGGACAATGAGCAGGTCTGGGAAGTTCAGACTGGCGGCTTCAATGCGGATCAACACTTGTCCGGCTTGGGGGATGGGCGTGGGCAACTCTTTCCAGGTTAAAGCCTCAACACCAACGGGGTTTTCACAGAGCCAAGCGTGCACAGAAATTCTCCTCAAAATTCACACAATGTCTTGAATATAAAGGCCAAAGTGAGCTTCGGGATGTCTCGGTAGCGACCTACAATTGAGGCTTAGGACCTGCCCATGAAAATTCTCATTTCCAACGACGACGGTTACCGCGCTGAAGGCATCGTGGCGCTTTATCATGCCCTCAAGCAAGTGGCCGATGTGGAAGTGGTCGCCCCCGAACACAACAACAGCGCCAAGTCCAATGCACTCACCTTGCATTCGCCTTTGTATGTGAGACAAGGCGAAAACGGTTTTCGCTATGTCAATGGCACGCCAGCCGATTGCGTGCACATTGCACTCACGGGCTTGTTGGGCTATCGCCCCGACTTGGTGGTCTCTGGCATCAACAACGGCGCCAACATGGGCGACGACACCCTTTACTCTGGCACCGTAGGCGCTGCCATGGAAGGGTACTTGTTTGGTATTCCTGCACTGGCGTTTTCACAAACTGAAAAGGGTTGGGCTCACTTAGACC
>JAHEBO010000050.1 GCA_024642215.1 Limnohabitans sp. | reverse complement strand
CATGGCACCTTTGAGCATTTCTAAAGCGCGATCGGCCACTTCTTCTTGCACACACAAAATTCGAAGCGCAGAACAACGCTGTCCAGCGGCTTCAAAAGCGGAGGCCACTGCATCCACGACCACTTGCTCCAACAAGGCAGAAGAGTCCACCACCATGCAGTTTTGACCACCCGTTTCGGCAATCAAAGGCACGACTTGCCCGTAACGATTCAATCGCTTGGACAGGTTCACTTGCAAAACTTTGGCGGTTTCTGTAGACCCCGTAAACAAAACACCCTGTACCCGCACATCTTTGACCAAAGCATCGCCCACAGTTTTACCCAAGCCTGGTAAGAGCTGCAGGGCTGCTTTGGGGATACCCGCTTGCCACATCAACTCAACAGCCAATGCGGCAACCCCCGAGGTCTGCTCTGCAGGCTTTGCCAGCACTGGGTTGCCAGCTGCCAAGGCAGCAGATACCTGCCCCACAAAAATGGCCAAAGGAAAATTCCAAGGACTGATGCACACCATAGGACCCAGCGCCTGATGTGTCTCGTTGTTGAAATCTCGTCGCACTTGGGCTGCGTAGTAACGCAAAAAATCGACCGCTTCTCGAACTTCACCCACGGCATGGGACCATGTTTTACCAGCCTCAATGACCAGCAATCGCATGCATTGCAAAGCTTCAGCTTCTAGCAAATCAGCCGACTTTTCTAGCAATTGCGCACGAATTGAACAGGATGTTTGAGCCCATTCGATTGCAAATGCATCAGCAGCCATTAAGGCCGTTTCAATATCTTGAGAACTGGCATATTGCAGTTGGCCTAGCACTTGAGAATGATCCGCAGGGTTCACAAGCTCACAATATTCACCGCCTTCTCGTTCACCCTCAATAAGCGGCCGAACAGCCATGGGATTTGCTTCTTGCGCCATGTACGCTTGAATCAACTTCAAGGTAGATTCATCGCTCAAATCCCAACCCTTCGAATTGCTGCGCAACTTTCCATACAAATCACGAGGCAAGGGTATTTGTGGGTGCAATTGCCCCACCACCAAAGCGTTCTGCTCTGCCTCCAATTCAGTTAGCAACACTGGGTCTTGTACCAAATCATCCAAAGACACATGGGCGTCGGCCATGCGATTCACAAAAGAGCTGTTGGCGCCATTTTCTAAAAGGCGTCGCACCAAATAGGCCAACAAGGTTTCGTGCGTTCCCACTGGGGCATAAATGCGACAGGGCCTGTTGAGCTTGTGCGCACCCACCACTTGAAAATACAAAGGCTCGCCCATGCCGTGCAAACATTGAAATTCGTATTGCCCAGCTTCATAGGCACCACAGATCTCTTCTGCCACACTCACAATGCTGGCCACAGTTTGTGCATTGTGAGTGGCAAATTGCGGATACACCACATCAGTTGCAGCCAGTAACTTGCGCGCACAAGCCAAGTAAGACACATCGGTGTGATGCTTGCGCGTCAGCACAGGATAGTCAGCTTGTCCCTCTAGTTGTGCACGTTTAATTTCGGTGTCCCAATAGGCGCCTTTGACCAATCGAATCATCAAACGATGACCTGAGCGCTTGGCCAAATCGACCAAGAAATCCACCACATAGGGGCAACGCTTTTGATAGGCCTGAATCACAAAACCAACGCCATGCCATCCCGACAGCTCTGGTGCAAAACACAAGGCTTCGAGCAGGTCTAAAGAAATTTCCAATCGATCGCACTCTTCTGCATCAATGTTCAAGCCAATGTTGTAGTGCATGGCCAGCTGTGCCAATTGCAAAACGCGGGGCAACAACTCCGTCATAACGCGTTTATGTTGCGAGCGGCTGTAGCGCGGATGCAATGCCGACAACTTGATGGAAATACCAGCCCCTTGGTCAACGCCTTTGCCATGAGCTGCCATGCCAATGGCATGAATGGCATCTTGGTAAGATCGTAAATAACGCTGCGCGTCGGATTCAGTTAAGGCCGCCTCACCCAGCATGTCGTAGGAATAACGGAAGCCTTGAGCTTCCATATTGCGCGATCGTGCTAGGGCATCTTGAATGGTTTCGCCCGTCACAAACTGTTCACCCAGCATCTGCATGGCCAATTGCATGCCATGTCGAATCAAGGGCTCACCCTGCTTCCCAATCAAGCGTGTTAGCGCACTCAACAGTTGCCCTTCGTTGTGAGTGCCCACCAATTTTCCCGTCAACACCAAGCCCCAAGACGCGGCGTTCACAAACAATGATCCGCTCTGCCCTGTGTGTTGATGCCAATTGCCACCACTGATCTTGTCGCGTATCAGCGCATCGCGTGTGGCGGCATCGGGGATGCGCAGCAAGGCCTCGGCCAAGCACATCAGCGCCACACCTTCTTCACTAGACAGTGCATATTCCTGCATCAAACTCTGCACATGTCCCGCACGTCCTGTCGGACTTGGCCCTTCACGCATGCCTTGAATCAACGCTCTGGCCAATGCGTCGGTTTTGGCTGCGGCCATCGGGCTTAAGCGCGCTAGATTGAGTAAGGACCCAAGGGCATCAGGTTCAGGCAAACGGGTGGCGCTAGAAATAGCTTGTCGTAAGAGGGTGTTTCGGCTCATAGGGTTCTCCATGGCGCCGGCACCATGCCAACCCCACAGATCGCTATGATCCCCATTCAAAGCAGAATTTTTATCTATATTTTTGATTAATTACTGGATAATATTTACCATGAACGCTCATATCCCAGACATTGACCGCATTGACAGGCGTATTCTTGACGTCATGCAAAAGGATGGCCGCATCAGCAACCTCAAGTTGGCCGAGGCTGTGTCCTTGTCACCCACAGCGGTGCTGTCTCGCGTACAACGCCTCACCAAAGAAGGTTTCATCTTGGGCTATGAAGCGAGGCTCAATCCCATCAAGCTTGGGGCGGGCATGTTGGTGTTTGTAGAGGTGCTACTGGATCGCACCACCCCGAATGTGTTCGAACAATTCAAAGCGGCCGTTCAAGTGCGCGATGAAATCATGGAGTGCCACATGGTGGCCGGTGGTTTTGATTACCTGCTCAAAACCCGCACCGCCGACATGAACAGTTACCGTGATTTTGCGGGCAGCGTACTTTGGCAGTTGCCAGGCGTTCGAGAAACGCGCACTTATGCCGTGATGGAAGAAGTGAAGAACAGTAGCGCTATTCCAATTTGAGCGATTGTCTGCGCAGCATCGCCAAACGCCAAGCGCTAGACAAAAAGACGCCAGAGAACAAACCATAAATGGCGCTGATGCCTAAAACAAAGAGCAAGTCATTCACGATTGGCATGTGCATGCCGGTCATAAATCCCACCATGAATTTGAATGCAAAGATGCCTAAATACATGGCCAAAGGAACATAGCTACCAGGCAAATGAAACTTGCCCGACTCGGCGATGTAAAGAACAGCCTCAGGCAGTGGTCGACGCGAAAGTTGCCGTGCAGTCAGCCCACAAACCCCCAGCCATGCCAACACAGCAGGCATTAATGCGTCTGTGGCCAAGTATTGGGTGACCAGCGAGGACACAGCCATGAAGGTCATGGCGATGGGAACGATGATGGGAACCCGCCATCGCACCCAACGATTTTTGCGAGCAGAGAGTCCCAACCACAGCAGAGCGGCCAGAATGAAGAAAACCCAAACGGGAACGTGTTTGACAAAGATCATGTTTCATTCTAGTCGGGATCATTCGATCTCAATGAAGCAATTCAACGCTTATGATTTATATAAATTCATAAGGCGTCATTTTGGAACTCATGTGGCTTTCTGACCCTCTTCTCGTTTACGCCCTCACGCTGACAAGCTTGTTGGTTGCCGGCATTTTTTACATGATGGCAAGCATTGTGCTGAAACATCGGCGACGGCTTCACAGTGTGCGCATTGAACATCGAATTGTCAGCTTATTGAACGATGCAATTCATCAATCCAAGTCAGAAAGCACGGCGCAATCAGACTTTTCTTTCACGCTTGCTCAAATCAATCAATTGATTGATGCAGAAAAAAAGGACGTTGCCAACGGCTGGATGCGTTTGCTAGAAAAAACGCCACCAGACCAGCGCAGCCTTTATACCGAGATTGCCAAACAAACCCATATGGTGCACTGCATTCCCCATTGCCTCTATGAAGAAGGTTTGCTAGAGCGCTGCATCGCACTTGAGGCCATTGGCCTTTCTGGCTTTGAAAATTTCGCACCAGAAGCTGAAAAATTTGCAAAAACAAAAGGTGTTGCGCCTTATGCATGCATTGCGTTGGCACGCTTAAAAGAAGTGAACGCCTTGCCAACCATTCTTGAGTCTTATCAATTGGGTGTACTTTCGACAACACAAGCGCTGGCTGCCATTGCAGAAATACCAACGCCACAATTGACCCAAGCACTTCGTGAAGGCCACCCAGCAGGCATTCCCGCCCCTCTCGCGGCATATCTGGAAGCCTAAAGATGGACTACACCACAATCATCTCGTCTATCGTACGCGGCATGGAATATTTTTTTCATGCCCATTTGTTGTTGGCGTTGCTCAGCTACATCGTGGTCACGGCGCTGCTTAGAAAGCACATGCACCATTTAAGCTACCGCACCATCACACAAGAAAAAGTACCATTTGAAAAATTCAAGGCCCCCAAAGTCAGCATCTTGATTCCTGTTTTCAATGAACTGGAAGGCATTGTGCAAAGTGTGCATGCGTCACTTTCTACAGACTACCCATGTTGTGAAATTCTGGTCGTTGACGATGGCTCAGACGTTCAGACTCTCACACATCTCAAGCAACACTTTGCGCTTCAACCCATCGATCTACCTGATTGCCAACCCCTCAGCCAGACAAAACCGGTAGGTTTGTATCAATCAAGCACTTACCCGCAACTTCGTGTCATTCACAAACCTCACACGGGAAAAGCAGACAGCCTGAACATGGGCATTCAATACAGCCAAGGGCAATATGTGTGTTGCATCGACAGCGATTCCATCATCACGCCCGACGCCCTCAGAAAGCTGATCATCAAGTTCATCAATGAGCCCACCCTCATTGCATTGGGTGGCGCCATTGCGCCCAGCAATGAAATTGTGGTGCGGCATGGCGAGGTTCAAAGAAAGAAAGCACCGCAATCTGTATTTGTAGGCGTCCAGATCATTGAATACCTGCGCTCTTTTACAGCGTGGCGAACTGGCTGGTCTTATTTGGATGGTTTGCTCATCATTGGCGGTGCACTCACCGTCTTTGAAAAATCAGCCCTGATGAAAATTGGTGGGTACAAGACTGAAGCCTCCTGCGAAGACTTAGAAATCATTCTGACCTTGCATGAATACCACTTGAAGAATGATATCCCCTACAAAATTTGGACCATACCCGATGTCATTTGCTGGACACGTGTCCCCAAAACCAGGAACGACTTAAAACGCCAACGCATCCGCTGGATGTGGGGCGCATTGCAGAGCCTTAGCTGGCACAAACAACTGATGTTCAACCAAAAGAGTCCTTTGATTGGTTGGTTCTCCTTCCCACACATTGTGTTCATCGAAGCCTTTGCACCTGTTGTAGAGCTTCTGGGATTGATATCACTTTGGACATGCGCATTGGCCGGTTTGCTGTCATACCCCTCCTTCATCATCTATGCCTTACTTATCTATGCCCTGAGTGGTTTCTACTCCTGGTATGCCATAGCCACCAATGATCATTACATCAACAGCTTTCAATCCCTCCATCAAATTCTTCGGCTGGGTTTGGTTGGCCTTATTGAGCCCATTGGTTATAGACAACGCGATGCATACTGGCGAATGATTGGCTGGTGGCAATGGGTTCGAGGTAAGCCCATTAAATGGTAGAGATCTACAAGTGCGCCACTTTTTGCAACCTAAATGACTGATATTGAGTGAAGGCACCATAAACAGCCGATCAAGTTGGCGGAAATTCTGCTAATCTACGCCTAAGAGTAGAAGCGTTCACCTGCCCCATTAGGCGTGCAGTTCGGAAATTGCTCTTGAAGTGTTCAACCACATTCAGGAGATTTTCATGTCTGCTTCCGCCATGACCGAAATGGTCAAAGAGTCCCGCATGGGCGCATTGGGTACGCTCAACACCACCCGTGAAATTCGGCAAATTGACCTCAGCGATTTCGAACATCGCAAAGCCGAAATTGCCGACCAACTCTGGCATGCCTCTATCGATGTCGGCTTTTTTCAGCTGGTCAACCACGGCATCGACATTGCCCGCGTCCGACAGGCCTTTGCCATGTCCGAAAAATTCTTTGGCCTACCCAACGAAGTCAAAGCCCAATACCCGCACAGCAAAGCTGACAACGTTGGCTGGGAAAACATGGCGCAAATTCGCCCTTCTGTGGGCACACCCGATCAAAAGGAAAGCTATCAAATCACGCTGCCCCGCATGACCCACTTGTGGCCCACCGAAGCAGAGTTGCCCAACTTCAAACAAGAGATGGTTGAATTTGAAGGCATGTGCTGGGCTATTGCCACCAAGGTGTTGTCGTGCTTTGCCATGAAGCTGGGATTTGACAATGACTTTTTCACCAAAGCCCACGACCCCAAACTGCCAGACTATCAAAGCACTTTGCGACTTCTGCATTACTACCAACTCACCCAAGAACAATTGACCAACATGGGCTTGTGGCGCGGCGGTGCACACACCGACTTTGACTGCCTCACGCTGCTGTTTCAGCGCCCGCATCAAGGTGGACTAGAGGTGTGTCCCGGTAAAGAAATGGCAGAACAAGCATGGTCGCCTGTGCCGCCCAACGAAGAAGTGATCACCTGCAATATTGGCGACATGCTGATGCGCTGGAGCGATGACGTGCTGCCATCCAATTTTCACCGCGTGCGCAATCCTCAAGCAGGCGAACACATGGGCGATCGGTACAGCATTGCATTTTTTGCACAAGCCAATCGCGATGCCATCATTCAAGGACCGCAAAAAAAGTACCCACCCATCAGCGCAGGGGACTATTTAAAGCAACGGGTGATGGCAAACTTCAAAGTCGCCACATAAAACTGCAGAGATCTGTCGCACTAAGCCACGATGGGCTCAGCAGCAGCATCTGCTTGCGTCATTGCACCGGAAGCGAGCAATAACAGCCCAGCGGCCATGCCGATGTGCAGCCAATCTCCTGGCATCAGCCAAGGGGGGACACTGACTTTCGTCACAAACAGCACCGAACCCAGCAACATCAAGGCTGCGCCAAGTGCGCGTGTGTGCTCTTTGCGCTTCACCAATGCAAACAATATGGCCAGCATGCTCAAAACACCTACGGCTTGGTCATAAATTCGAAACTTACCAAGTCCCGAAATGAGCAAACCCAGCAACATGGTGACACCCAAAAAAATGATGGCAAATTGCTTGCGAGTGGCCACCAGTGATTGAGGTTTCACGACACAAACGGCCAACAAAGGCAAAGCGGCACTGGCACTCAGCAGGGTAAACAATGGATGCCAGGTTTCAAGGGGATAGATGCCCGAGAAACGCAAAAAGCCCAACAGTGCTGGGACGGCCAACAACGTAAAGGCCATGCGATATCCTGCACCGTAGCTAGCCCTGGCCGCCAACCCGGCGGCAACCAAGCAAAGCACAGCGTCGGTAAGCGCCAGACTGTTAAGCATGCTCACTGCCCCGCTTTGCATGCATCAGGCCATAAGAGCGTGCTTGTGTCATGCGCCAGCCAATGCTGGCAATGGCCAACACCATCACCACACAGTAAGCAATGCGCAATGGCTGCGGCAAGCGTGATTGAAGGTAAAAATACACCATCAACAAGGTCGCGCCAACGAACGTTCCCACAAATGCAAAACGGAGCAAGCCCGTCGATGCAGGCGTGTCAAATCGGCTGAAGTGTTGAGCGTTAAAAACCTCTGTTGCATCCTCTTTTGCGGGTGTCCAAGAGGGTTTGGCAAAGATGTACATCAAGCGATGGCGCCAATTTTCTGCCGATGTAACTTGTTGCCAAATTTGCACAAAATGATGCAGATTGGCCCACAGAGGATTCCAACTTTCGATGGGCTTTCGAATGCCATACACCGGCGCTTCATCGTCACGTTCATCTGCGTAGGTGCCAAACATTCGATCCCAGATTGAAAATACACCGCCATAGTTTTTGTCGATGCAGTAGTCATTTTGACCGTGGTGTACACGGTGATTAGAGGGTGTGACCACCACATACTCTAGCCAGCCCAACTTGCCAATCAATTGGGTGTGTACCCAATACTGGTACACAAAATCAATCAGACCGACCACCACAAACACTTTGATGGGATAACCCAGCAAGGCCAATGGGATGTAAAAAATCCAACGGAACAAAAAGCCCGTTGAAGATTGCCTGAGTGCTGTAGACAGATTGAACTCTTCGCTGCTGTGGTGAACCACATGCGAGGCCCACAGAATGTTGATTTCGTGCCCTGTGCGATGCACCCAGTAATAACAAAAATCGTACAACAGCAAGGCACTGACCCATGTCATGGGGTTGCTTACGTCCCATGTAAAAGCACCAAATCGATCAGTGATGAGTGTGTACATCACCAAACTGATCAGGCCGCCAATGGCTTTGGAAAACTCACTCATGATGCCCACGTTGATGGAGGTGAGGCTGTCTTTTAGACGGTAAACACTGACACCCCTTGAATGAGCCACCCAAAGCTCCAACAAAATGAGCACAAAGAAGACGGGTACGGCAAAAGCAATGGGATTCATAGCAGCCTTGCATTCATGAAGAGCACATGAGAATTAGATGTGCCCTGACCCGCAACAACCGAGTGCAAGGCACGAGACTTCAAACAGATTAGAAGGCGTGGTTGACACCAAACCCATAAAACTGCACCGATGTGGCCGCTGGGTTCTTACCCAGAGCAGCTGCGTACAGTGGCTCGAGCAGGTAGCCACCACTCAAGATATTTTTAGCCACAATGGCATTGAGGGATGTGCGTTTTGACAAGGCATATTCAGCCGACATCACAGTGGTATTTTTCTGACCATTGCGGCCTGCAACGTTGTTCAAATCGGTGCCTTTGTCGGTTGCGTATGAAGCTCGCACCAACACAGTGGCACTGGCCTTCCATGCCAAGCCAGCTGAATTGACTTTATTGCTTTGTGATTTCAAGCCTGCTGTGGTGGCACTGTCGAGCGTTGAGCTGTACACCGCCACATACGGTGTGAATGCGCCGAATGTCATTGAGCCGCCCAGTGCCGACACTTCATGTTTTGGCAATACGCCTGTGGCTCCCAAAGGGTTGACGCCATTGAAACTGATCTTACCCAAGCCCACTTGGTAATTTGAACTCACATACGCAGCATCGTATGAATAACTAGACCCTTTGGTGGTGCTGCCTGCAGCTTCACCCATGCCATAACTTGCACCTGCCTGGAGTCCTGTAGGGTTGTCCATGCGGTATTTGATGGAATTGTTCACGCGGTTGTCGTTGCTGGCAAAACGGTTAACGCCATACAAAGCAATGGGGACCAAATGTGCGTTAGCGGGTGCTAAGTTGTAAACATCAAGGCTTCGAATGGAACGATCTGTGAGTGCATGAAACTGGCGGCCTAGTGTAATGGCGCCCCACTGATTGCTGGTGACACCGACAAAAGCCTGACGATCGAAATACGCGACTGGCTTGCCGATGCTTCCATTGTCGGGCGCCAAGCTGGATTCCAAACGAAACACGGCATTCAAGCCGCCACCCATGTCTTCACGGCCGCGAAAACCCAGATACGAAACGCTCATGGCATTGGTGCTGAGCTCTTTCAGGGAGGCATTGGTAACACCTTGATTATTCTTAGAGGTGTAACTGGCACCTACCAAGCCATACACTTCTAAGCCTGGCTGTTGCTGGGCTTGAGCTGATACGGCCAAGACTGCAACCGCCAAGGCAATGGCACTGGGGAATGGTTTGATTTTTGTCATGCTGTCTCCTAATTGATCTGTTTATTCAAAACTAATGGTACCATAGATAGAACTATCGGATTTTAAAAATGCAAACCAATGCGCATCCCATTTTTGCTGACAGCCCTGTGCCCTTGTATTCACAGTTGGCCGATTTACTGCGTCAACGCATTCTTCGTGGCGTGTGGACCCCGGGCGAAAAAGTCCCTTCCCTTGACGCACTGGTCGAAGAATTCCAAGTCGCGCGTGTCACTGTGCGGCAGGCCATTGAAATTTTGACGCGCGAAGGTCTTCTGCTACCTCAGAGGGGCCGCGGCACTTTCGTCACAGACCAAGTGCAACCAGAACGATCACTCACACTGGAGACGTCGCTACAGGGTTTGGCGGAAGCCTATCGAAACGACAAGCCCCACCTCACCTTGATTGAAGAAGCGGGCGTACAGCCTCCGCTGGTGCCGCTTGATGGCAAAGCAGCACCGGCGTATCACTTCATGCGGCGAGTGCACTCGCGTGATGATCAACCCTACTGCATTGCCTCCATCTACATTGATCAGCGCGCATTCAGATTGGCACCCAAACGTTTCCGAAAAGAAACGGTGGTCCCGGTTCTCATGGACCTGCCAGAAGTCAAAATTGAATCAGCCCGTCAAACACTGCGAATTTCCACAGCCGACCTTGAAGTTGCTCGCTTGCTGAACATCGCCGTAGGCGCCCCTGTTGCAGAAGTGCGCCGCGTGTGCTTGTCGCCTGATGGCACTGTGTTGTATTTGGGACAAATCACTTACCGAGGTGATTTCATCCAATTTGAAATGGCACTCACCCTTTAAATCTATCGGTCACCTTGTTGACCCACTCGAAACGGCACGCATGACAAAAACAAAACTTGGCTTTACCCGCCGCTTAACGCTATGGGGCAATGTCTTCATCGGATTACTGATGTGCGGTGCCATTTCAGCACAAGCCCAAAACTATCCCAACAAGCCCATCCGAGTCATTGTGCCTTGGCCTGCTGGTGGCTTGGTGGATGTGGCTGCCAGGCAGCTTGGCAATCGACTGCAAACCGCCATGGGGCAGCCCATCGTCATTGACAACAAATTAGGGGCAGGCGGCAATGTGGGCGCCGACCAGGCCAGCAAAGCGGCAGCCGATGGCTACACCATGTTGTTTACATCCAGCGCGTTGACCATGAGTACAGCACTGCGCAACAAGATGCCATTTGATGCCGTCAAAGACCTCGAGCGTGTAGCAGTTGTGGCTTATGCACCCTCCATTTTGGTGGTCAATCAAAACAGCAACATCACGACAGTACAAGAACTCGTCAAAGTGGCACGTGCCAATCCTGGCAAGTTGAGCTACGCCTCTGCAGGTGTGGGCTCGCCAGCACACTTAACAGGTGAGTTGTTCAAGTCGCGTCAGAACCTGTTTATTTTGCACATTCCCTACACGGGCGCGCCAGCCGCGATGACCGATCAAATTGCAGGTCGCATTGATTACCATTTTTCCAATGCTGCTGTGGCACTGCCTCAAATTAAAGCAGGCAAAGTTAGAGCGCTGGCTGTCACCAGCGCACAGCGCATGCAGGGTCTACCCAATGTTCCCACCATGGCTGAAGCAGGCGTTGAAAAATTTGAAGCCGATCAATGGTTGGGCTTGTTTGCCCCCAAAGGTACGCCTGCTGCAGTGATTGACAAGTGGGTTGCAGAAACCAACAAGGTTCTGGCACAAGAAGAGTTCAACCAAATCCTGGCAAACGCCGGCATGAACAGCGCCAAGCCAGGCAAAGCCGATAACTTTGACGCTTACTTCAAACAAGATTTGGTGCAATGGTCCCAAGTTGTCAAATCGGCCAACATCACACCAGATTAATTCGCAGCAGATTCATGAAACACACCCAACCCAACATCTTGTTGATCATGGCTGACCAATTGGCCGTGCCAACGCTGCCCTTTCATGGCCACCCTGTGGTTAAAACGCCGCACCTCAGCCAATTGGCACAAAACGGCGTGGTGTTTGACAGCGCATATTGCAACTTCCCCATTTGTGCACCGTCGCGTTTTTCAATGCTATCTGGCAGATTACCCCATTCCATTGCTGCTTATGACAACGCATCTGAATTTCCAGCGGCCATGCCCACCATGGCTCATTACCTGCGGCATGCAGGCTATCGCACCATCCTGTGCGGCAAGATGCACTTCATTGGCCCCGACCAATTGCACGGCTTTGATGAACGCCTCACCACCGACATTTATCCTGCCGATTTTGCATGGACACCCGATTGGCTGAAAGGACCTGCCTATCGCCCAACAGGAGTCAGCATGCGCCCTGTTTTAGAAGCCGGCCCTTGCGTGCGCAGCATGCAAATCGATTACGACGACGAAGTGGAATACAAGGGCGCACAGTGTTTGTACGACTTGGCACGTGCGCCGCAAGACAAGCCCTTCTTTCTCACTGTGTCTTACACCCACCCACATCCGCCATTTGTGGCGCCTCAAAAGCATTGGGATCTGTATCAACGCGAAGACATTGATGCACCGCGCATTCCTCCTATTCCCTTTGAAGAACTCGACGAGCACAGCCAGTGGCTGTATGTGGCCCATGCGCAAGACATTTACAGCGTGACCGACGAACAGGTTCTGAATGCCCGCCATGCTTACTACGGCATGGTGAGTTATGTTGACGAAAAGATTGGCAGAATTTTAGAAGTTTTGAAAGAAACTGGGCTCGACGACAACACCGTGGTGGTGTTTTGTGGTGACCACGGCGAAATGCTCGGCGAGCGTGGCATGTGGTTCAAACAAAGCTTCTATGAGTCTTCTGTGCGCGTGCCCATGATTGTGTCTATGCCTAAACGCTTTACACCGGCACGGGTGTCAGCACACGTCTCTTTGGTCGACCTGCTCCCCACCTTCATGGACTTGGCCTACAACAACCAAGCACCAGAGCCCGTAGGCCCATTGCATGGCAACAGTCTGGTACCGTTGCTCACAGGCGAAGAAGCAGGTCTCAATCGATGCGTAATTTCTGAATACAGTTCGGAAGGCGTCAGCGCTGCTTCGCGCATGCTTCGCGACGGCCCATGGAAGTACATCTTTACGCATGGCCTGCCACCCATGCTGTTCAACTTAGAAGCAGACCCCGATGAGTTGCAAAACTTGGCAGGCAACGCTGATTACGCTAGCACGCAGCAGCGATTGCATGCACGCTTGGTAGAAGATTGGGATCCTGCCACCATGCATGCACGCATTTTGGCCAGTCAAAAGGAGCGCTTGTTTTTAGCCGAAGTGGCCAACGGCTCTAGCAAGACACCGAACTGGGCTTACCAGCCCTTTGTAGATGAAACCCAGCGTTTCATTCGCGGCTCGGGTACCGCTGGCCCCACCAGTGTGAAGGCCCGCGCCAGGTTTCCCTATGTCGAATCGGTTCAGCCCGACAAGCTGTCGGACAAACCAGCCTGAGACACAAACTTAGGATTGAGGTAAGCCTCCAAAGCTTCAGAGCCACCCTCTGAGCCATAGCCCGAATCTTTCACACCACCAAAGGGTGTTTCGGGCATGCCCAGACCTAAGTGGTTAATGGTGATCATGCCGGTTTGCACGGCGGCCGCAATTTGCTGCGCCGTTCTGGCCGACCGCGTCCATGCGTAAGCTGCCAAGCCAAAAGGCAATCGATTGGCTTCTGTCACTGCATCGTCAAAAGTTTTGAACGGGTTGATCAAGGCCATGGGACCAAAAGGCTCTTCTGTCATGGCGCGGGCAGACAATGGCAATTCAGTCAAAACCGTTGGGGCCCAAAAATGACCTGCAGTGCCCAAGGGCTTACCACCTGTTTTGAGTTTGGCATTTTGCTGTGCGGCATCGGCCACCAAATTTTTCATGGCCGTCACACGACGTGGATTGGCCAAAGGTCCCATGTTGATGCCAGCTTCCATGCCATTGCCCACCTTGAGCTTTTCAGCATGCATCACAAACTGATCGACAAACTCATTGAAGGCGCCCTCCTGCACCAAGAACCGCGTGGGCGACACACATACTTGGCCCGCATTGCGAAACTTGCTGGCCGCCATGGTCTTGGCAGCTAATGCAATGTCAGCATCGTTGAAGACGATCACGGGTGCATGACCACCCAATTCCATGGTCATGCGCTTCATGTGTTGGCCCGCCATAGCGGCCAATTGCTTGCCCACAGGCGTTGAACCCGTGAAAGATATTTTACGAATGGCAGGATGCGCAATGAGGTAATTCGAAATGTGCGCTGGGTCACCGTAGACCAAGTTCACCACCCCTGCAGGCACACCCGCATCAATGAAGACACGGATCAACTCTGCAGGCGATGCTGGTGTTTCTTCTGGAGCCTTGACAATGATGGAGCACCCTGCGGCCAATGCAGCCGACAGCTTGCGCACAATTTGATTGATGGGGAAGTTCCAAGGTGTGAACGCAGCAACGGGACCCACGGGCTCCTTGATAACCAATTGGTACACGTCCATTTGGCGCGCAGGAATGACGCGACCATAAGCGCGGCGTCCTTCTTCGGCAAACCAATCAATGGTGTCGGCACCGGCCATCACTTCCATGCGTGCCTCGGCCAAAGGTTTGCCTTGCTCCAAGGTCATGAGCTGGGCCACAGTTTCAACACGATCACGCAACAACTGCGCGGCTTTGCGCATCATTTTGTAACGGTCAAAGGCACTGATTTTCCGCCACACATCAAAGCCGCGATTGGCGGCTTCTGCCACTTCTTCAAGGTCTGATGTTTCGGCGCAAGCTAGCTCCCCCATCACTTCACCTGTGGCGGGATTGAGTACAGGCAATGTGCGTTCTGCAGCGCCCTCGCGCCAGTGGCCGTCGATGTAAAGCTGAACGTGGGGGTAGTTGGACATGGATCTTTCACCTCATAATAAAGAGAAACTTTGGCGCACACCGTGCACCTCAAGTGTGTAGTTTAAACAGCATCCTGTAGCATCATGGTGGCCCCCTTTTCGCCAATCATGATGGCGGCGGCATTGGTGTTGGTGGACACCATGCGAGGCATCACAGATGCATCGATCACCCTCAAGCCTTCTACCCCTCGCACGCGAAGGCGGGAATCGACCACAGCTGTGTCATCTTCACCCATGCGACAAGTGCCCACGGGGTGGTACACCGTACCGCCTTTCTCCCGCGCAAACTGCTCGAGCGCTTGATCGGTCAGAACCAGGTTGCCCGGAAAATGCTCTTCACCTGTTAGCAAGTCTTTGAAGGCAGGCTGTGCAAAAATATCTCTGAGCTGCTTCAAACCAGCCACCAGCACCTTGGCATCTTGCGGGTGTTGCAAATAGTTGGCCACAATTCTGGGCGCAGCCATGGGATCTGCCGAGCTCAACTGCACATTGCCACGCGACAGCGGCCGGCACTGCGTGGCCGAAGCTGAAAAGCCTGAGAACCGATGCAAAGCGTCGCCGGGTTTGTCGACAGACAAAGGCATGACATTGAACAGCACATCGGCACGGCCACCCTCGGCGTATTCGGTACAAGCCAGCCCGCCCACTTGCCCGGCACCAACCGTTAAAGGTCCGCGCTTTTGAAACAGCCACTGAGCCCCCATTTGAGCCAGTCGCAAAGGGTTGCGTATGTCGTCGTTAAGGGAACGCTTTTGGCGCAACTTCACAATGACACGCGCTTGGTAATGGTCTTGCAGGTTCTCACCCACTTCCACGGCATTGGCCATGACCCGAATACCAAACTGCCGCAACATGTCGGCATGTCCCACGCCCGACAACTGCAGCAGTTGCGGCGATTGAAGTGCGCCAGCAGACAACACAACCTCTGCATCTGCGTGCGCGCTTTGAAGTTGGCCATCTTTGAACCACTCAACACCCACTGCGCGACCCTTTTCAATGACCACCTTGGTGACGTGTGCATGCGTGACGATGCTGAGATTGGGCCTGTGGCTGATGGGCTTTAAAAATGCCGTGGCTGCATCACAACGCCAATGCCCTTTGAGCGTCAATTGATAGCGTCCCATGCCATCGGCATGCGCGCCATTGAAATCGTCGGTGAGCGGATGCCCAGCTTGTTGTGCCGCCTTTAACCAAGCTTCACAGTAAGGATGGTCGTTGCGCAAATTAGAGACGCCCAATTCACCTTCCGCGCCATGAAATTCGCTCGCGCCACCTTCATAACATTCGGAGCGCTTGAAGAATGGCAATACCTCGTTGTAGGACCAGCCACTGGCACCCTGTGCCGCCCAATCGTCATAGTCTGCTCGCTGGCCGCGGATGTACAACAAGCCATTGATGGCACTGGAGCCGCCCAAAACCTTGCCGCGCGGCCATGTCATAGAACGGAAAGCTGTCTCTTGCTGCGAACGCACAGGAAATTGCCACGAGAAACGTTTGTCATTGATGGTTCGGAAGTACCCCACTGGCAAACGCAACCAAAATCCCTGAGAAGGCCCGCCTGCTTCGATCAACAACACACGGCAATTGGAATTGACACTGAGGCGGTTGGCCAAGACACAACCCGCAGACCCCGCACCAACGATGATGTAGTCAAAACCAAAGGACGAGGCTGAATTTTTCATTAAAGGTATTATATGCCATACCTTTAGACTACTTGCCATGAAACTCTCACCTTTGCCCACTGCCACAACAGTTTCCAGCCCACTGAATTTGCACCTCATCAGCCTGCAAGCCTTTGTGTTTCGCTGCCCTAGCCCCGTACCGGTTAGAACCTCGTTTGGCATCATGCGCGATCGGCCTGCAGTGTTTGTCAGAGCCGAAAGTGCAGAGGGCCATGTCGGCTGGGGTGAAATCTGGTGCAACTTTCCGGCCTGTGGTGCAGAGCACCGCGTCAGATTGCTAGAGACGGTTATTGCGCCATTGCTGCTGCACAAAGATTTTGAAGATCCAGCACAAGCCTATCTTTTAGCCACTCAAAAGACAGAAATTTTGGCGCTGCAAACCGGAGAGCCTGGACCTCTGGCACAGGTCATCTCTGGCGTTGATCTCGCACTTTGGGATCTGTGTGCAAGACGCGCAAACTTGCCACTGTTCAGATTGTTGGGTGGCACCCAGACTAGCGTGCCTGTGTACGCCAGTGGCATCAACCCAGATGGCCCCTTGGATATGGTTAAGAGAAAGCACGCAGAAGGTTATCGCGCCTTCAAACTCAAAATTGGTTTTGATGACAAGCAAGATATTGAAAACATCAACAGCCTGCGCAATTGGCTGGGAGACCAAGCTTCAGTGATGGCCGATGTGAACCAAGCGTGGCGCGTGGACCACGCCCTGAACATGCTGCCACAACTCGAATCATTCAACCTGGCGTGGCTTGAAGAACCTCTGCGCACTGACAGCATAGCCTCGCAATGGTTGCAACTTCACAAGGCGACAAACACGCCACTGGCCGCAGGTGAAAACCTGATGGGTCAGGCCAGTTTTGAAAAAGCCATTGATATGAAAACCTTTGGAGTTCTGCAACCTGACTTTGCCAAATGGGGCGGCATATCGGGTTGCTGGCCCGTCATCCAAAAAATTCGAGAAAGCGGCACACGCTTTTGCCCACACTACCTCGGCGCAGGCATTGGGTTGATGGCGTCTGCGCATGTGCTGGCTGCGGCAGGAGGCGATGGCATGTTGGAGGTGGATGCGAATGACAATGCGCTGAGGAGTTTGCTTGCGCCACCATTTGCAAATGTTGCAAATGGATCAATCGAATTGGATGAGACACCGGGGATTGGGGTAACGCCAGATTTAGTTGCATTGGAAAAGCTCATTTAAAAGCGCAATACACCCCAAAAAAGTCAGACCCACACCGATCGAAATCGAACCCATCTGCTCGTCGGTCTAAAAACGTCATCGGTGAGAATTATTCTCGCACTCTGGGCATTATTTTTGCTTTAATGTTGGCTGTAGTTTAAATAATGCACCAACTTAGAACTTGAAACAATGACCTGGTCTTTGCTGGCTCGAGCCCCTGATGGCACATTCGGTGTGGCCATCGCTTCGCGATTTTTTGCTGTTGGCGCTTTGTGTGTCCATACCCAACGTGGCGTAGGCGCTGTTTCAACCCAAGCGCTCATGAACCCCTTGCTGGGACCGCTCGGTTTGCAGGGCATGCAAAAAGGAACCTCTACAGCTCAAGTCATGCAAGACCTGTTGGCCACCGACGAAGGTCGCGACCAAAGGCAAGTTCACTTGCTTCCCGCCCAAGGTGCACCTGTGGCCCACACAGGCCAGTCCTGCATCGATTGGTGCGGCCACTTGGCCGGCGAGAATTTCAGCATTGCAGGCAACATGCTGGCAGGGCCTCAAGTATTAGAAGAAACCGCCAAAGCATTCATGGCCGCCGAGGGGCTGCCTTTGGCCCAACGACTCATTTTGGGCATGCAAGCCGGTGAACGTGCCGGCGGGGACAAGCGCGGCAAACAGTCTGCGGCGCTGCGTATTCATGCCGATGAAGATTACCTGCAACTTGACATTCGGGTAGACGATCACGAAGAGCCGCTGCTCGAGTTGCAGCGCTTGTATGACAAAAGCTTAGAGCGTTTTCAGCCGTTCTTAACTTGCTTGCCTGGGCGCCACAGCCCTGCTGGCTTGACAGATCGAAACCTGATTGAAGCGCGCATTGAACAGTTTCATGCAGCGCTTAAAAATACGCCAACGCCACTTCCCCCAACACCTTAAGTATTGAGTCAAGGACACATGTCGAACATTTTGCAAGTGCGGAATTTGGTCACCAGCTTCGATACCGATGCAGGTGAATTAACTGCCGTCAATGGCGTGAGTTTTGGCGTGGCGGCAGGACAAACTTTGGCCATTGTGGGTGAGTCTGGATGCGGAAAAAGCGTCACGTCCCTGTCCATCATGGGCTTGCTGGCCAAACCTGCAGGCACCATTCGCAGCGGATCTATTCAATTTGAAGGCCAAGAATTGGTGGGCGCGTCCCAAGCCGAATTGCAAAACTTGCGCGGCAACCGCATGGCCATGATTTTCCAAGAACCCATGACCTCGCTCAATCCAGCTTTCACAGTTGGCGAGCAGATCATTGAGGGACTCATGCGTCACTTGCCACTGAGCCGCACCCAGGCCAGTGAGCGTGCACTGCAGATGCTTGAAAAAGTGCGTATTCCCGCACCAGAAAAGCGCATGAACGATTACCCGCACCAATTATCAGGTGGCATGCGGCAAAGGGTCATGATCGCCATGGCCTTGTCGTGTAATCCTAAATTGTTGATTGCAGACGAGCCCACCACGGCATTGGATGTGACCATTCAAGCACAAATTCTAGAATTGATGCGTGCGCTTCAAGACGAGACCCACACAGCCATCATTTTGATCACCCACGATCTCGGCGTGGTCGCTGAAGTGGCAGATCAAGTTGTGGTGATGTATGCAGGGCAAGTGGTCGAACAAGCCCCCGTTCAGGCGCTGTTTGACAAGCCGCAACACCCCTACACCGTGGGCTTACTGGGCTCCATTCCGCAACTTGACGAAGTTCAAGAGCGACTGGCCTCCATTGAAGGACAAGTGCCCAACCCCTTGAACAGACCCGCTGGCTGCGCGTTTGCTCAGCGTTGTCCGTTTGCCCAAGACGACTGCAAGCTGCAAACACCGCAACTCACCGAAATCACACCCGGCCATTGGAGCGCGTGTTTGCGTGCGCCGCTTCATGCAGAAAAATTGATGCCCCATGCAAACCACTGACACACCCTTGCTTCAAATTCAGGGACTTGTGAAGCATTTCCCGGTAAACCCTAGCCTGTTTGGACGCAAGCACGACACAGTGCGCGCGGTAGATGGCGTCAGCCTGAGCTTGCGCGCAGGTGAAACACTGGGCATTGTGGGAGAGTCGGGATGCGGCAAGTCCACTTTGGGACGTCTGGCACTTCGATTGATTGAACCCACGCAAGGTCAAGTGATGTTTGACGGTCAAGATTTGGCAAAGCTCTCGAGTGACCAATTGCGCTCGCAACGCAGGGCCATGCAAATCATTTTTCAAGACCCGTTCTCTTCCTTGAATCCGCGCATGACGGTGTATCAATGCTTGAGTGAGCCTCTCAAACTGCACAACCTGCACATGGGACGGCATCGTGAGCGGGTCGAAGAATTGCTACAACTGGTGGGCCTGGCGCCCGAGTATGCACAGCGCTATCCTCATGAATTTTCTGGTGGACAACGACAACGCATTGGCATTGCCCGTGCCTTGGCAGTAGAACCCAAACTCATTGTGTGCGATGAGGCCGTATCTGCACTCGACGTTTCCGTGCAAGCACAAGTTGTGAACTTGCTGCAAGATTTGCAACGTCGTTTTAATTTGTCATACCTTTTCATTGCGCACGATTTGGCGGTGGTCAAGCACATTGCCGATCGCGTGGCCGTGATGTACCTGGGCCGCGTGGTGGAATTGGCAGACAAACACCAACTGTTCGAAACGCCCCAACACCCCTACACGCAAGCTTTACTGAGTGCCATACCAAGGCCCAATCCGGGCATCAAAATTCAGCGCACTGTGCTGGGCGGCGATGTGCCGAGCCCTTTGAATCCACCTTCGGGTTGCCACTTTCATACCCGCTGCCCGCATGCAACGGATGACTGCAAAGAAACAGTGCCCACACCACAGCTGCATGGCACACATGTCATTGCATGCCATTTTTGGAAAGACTTGCCAGCTGTAGGCAAGGTCACTCATCGACCACAAAATGACTCAGATGCCCAGCATTTGAAATTACTGCAATCCGCGTTTTTACAAACACCTTCATTCACTGCAATAGGAGAGTACCCATGAAATTCAGTACCCGCAAGTTGTTACTTGCCTCACTCACGGCCTTCATGGCCTTGAGCCAAGGTTTGGCCAGCGCGCAAACTTTGCGCGTAGGTTTGGCAGAAGATCCTGATGTGCTTGACCCCACACTGGCGCGTAGCTTTGTAGGTCGCATTGTTTTTTCAGCCCTGTGCGACAAGTTGTTTGACATTGACGAGAAACTCAACATCCTGCCCCAGCTGGCCTCCAGCTACGAATGGTCTGCCGACAGCAAAGCCCTCACCCTGAAACTTCGCCAAGGCGTGACGTTTCACGATGGCGAGAAGTTTGATGCAGCTGCTGTCAAGTTCAACCTTGAGCGTCACAAAAACTTGGCAGGTTCCAACCGCCGCGGCGAGTTGGCCCCAGTCACCAGCATCGACGTAATTGACCCGTCTACGGTGCGCTTGAATTTGAGTGCGCCGTTTGCACCTTTGTTAGCGCAGCTCACTGACCGTGCCGGCATGATGGTGTCACCTAAAGCTGCAACATCTGCAGGCGACAAATTTGGCAGCCATCCTGTTTGCTCTGGACCTTTCAAATTTGCTGAGCGCGTGGCACAAGACCGCATCGTGTTGGAAAAATTTCCCAACTACTGGAACAAAGAAGCCGTTCATTTCGACAAGGTCATCTACACCCCTATTCCAGATGCCACCGTTCGATTGGCCAACCTAAAATCTGGACAACTTGATTTCATTGAGCGCATGGCATCCAACGATGTGGAAGGTGTGATGAAAGACAAAAAATACAAAGTCTCTCGCATCACAGAAATTGGCTACCAAGGCATCACCATCAACGTTGGCAAGAGCGATCAAGCCAAGAAAAATCCTTTGGGCCGTGATGCTCGCGTGCGTGAAGCCTTTGAGCTGTCACTCGACCGTCAAGGTTTGGCACAAGTGGTGATGGACAACGAAGCTTTGATAGGCAATCAATGGGTTGCACCCAACAACCCCTTCTACGCCAAGAATGTACCCATGCCCAAGCGAGACATTGAAAAAGCCAAGGCTTTGCTCAAGGCGGCAGGCGTTGAAAAACCCAGCTTTACCTTGGTCACCACCACGGCTTCTGATGCACAGCGTTTGGCTGTGGTCATCCAAGCCATGGCCCGTGAAGCAGGTTTTGATGTGAAGATTCAAACAGCTGAATTTGCAACATCTTTGAACATGGCAGACAAAGGTGACTTTGAAGCCT
This sequence comes from Limnohabitans sp., assembly GCA_024642215.1. Classification (GTDB taxonomy): domain Bacteria; phylum Pseudomonadota; class Gammaproteobacteria; order Burkholderiales; family Burkholderiaceae_C; genus Limnohabitans_A. The sequence continues at coordinate 8,798 of JAHEBO010000050.1, read as the reverse complement.
ACGTCTTGTCTTGGAGTGGTCGCCCCGATCCTGATGGCAACATGTACAGCTTCCACGGTTGCAAACAGCCTCTGAACTACGCAGGTTATTGCAGCGCCGAAACAGACGCACTGCTGAACCAATCACGTGCTGAGCGCGACCCCGTTAAACGCAAAAAAATCATGGAACAAATCTCTGCACAAGTTCTCAAAGAGCGTCCTGTGATTTATTTGTACCACCGCAATTGGCTCTGGGCTTACAACGGTAAATTGGCTGGCGTTCGCAATATTCCGGATGGTCTCTTGCGCGTTACTGGTCTCAAATTGGCACCATGACAAATTACTTGGTCAAACGCTTACTGGCGGTTCTGCCAACGCTCTTGTTGGTGTCCATGCTCATCTTCGGCTTGCAGCAACTGCTGCCCGGTGATCCGGCCAAAATTTTGGCCGGTGAAGAGCAAGACCCCAACGTGGTGGCCTACCTCACAGCCAAGTTGCATTTAGATGAACCCTTGCCTGTGCGCTATGGGTACTGGCTTGCGGGCGTCGTGCAAGGTGACTTTGGCGAATCTGTTCGCACTCAGTCGCCCGTTTTGACCTTGATTTTGCAAAAGCTGCCCGTCACAGCCGAACTTGCATTGCTGGCCATGTGTGTCGCCCTCATCATTGGCATTCCAGCAGGCATCGCCTCTGCAGTGGGCCGCGGAAAATTTTGGGATTACGCGGCCAATGTGTTTGCGCTGTGGGGGCTGTCAACACCCAACTTTTGGTTGGGCATTTTGATGATCATGCTGTTCTCAGTGCATCTGGGTTGGTTGCCTGCTTCTGGCTTTGTCAGCCCTTCAGAAGACCTGCTGGGTAACTTGGCCAGCATGGCCATGCCGGCCTTCGTGTTGGGCAATGCCATTGCAGCAGTCCTGATGCGCCATACGCGTAGCGCCATGCTGCAAGTGATGCAATCGGACTACGTGCGTACTGCTCGCGCCAAAGGTCTAAATGAGCGCACCGTGATTTTGAAACACGCCCTGCGCAACGCCTTGACCCCCATCATTACATTGGGTGCGCTGGAGCTGGGCACCTTGCTGTCGGGCGCAGTACTCACGGAGCAGGTTTTTACCATCCCCGGTTTTGGAAAACTCATTTTGGATGCTGTTTTCAATCGCGATTACGCCGTGGTGCAAGGTGTTGTGCTGTTTACAGCCACCACCTACATCACCCTTAATTTAATGGCCGACATGGCTTATTTCTGGGTCAATCCGAGGTTACGTCGATGAGTCAAAGTTTGAGTTACGCCGCCTGGCTGCGCCTGCGCAGAAGGCCTAGCGCTTTGATCGGTTTGGTGGTGGTCATTGGCTTCATCTTGATGGCCGTATTTGCCCCGTATATTTCTCCTCAAGACCCCATTGCCACCAGTTGGGGCGCCATTCGCAAAGCACCCAGTGCCGCGCACTGGTTTGGCACCGATGAAATTGGCCGCGACGTTTTATCGCGCGTCATATGGGGCACACAAGCATCCCTCATGGCTGGGGTCATTTCTGTCAGCATTTCCTTGCTGATTGGCGTGCCGATTGGTTTGCTGGCTGGCTTTTTAGGCGGTTGGGTTGACACTGTTATCTCCCGCATTACCGATGCATTCTTGGCATGCCCCTTTTTAATCTTGGCCATTGCGTTGGCTGCATTTTTAGGCCCAAGCCTCACCAATGCCATGGTGGCCATTGGCATTTCGGCCGCTCCTATTTTTGTGCGCCTGACACGTGGTCAGGTTTTGCAAATCAAGGTTGAAGACTTTGTAGAAGCCGCCCGCTCGGTCGGCAACCCACCCTGGCGAATTGCCATCGTGCACATTCTGCCCAACATCTTGCCCCCCTTGTTGGTTCAGTCAACTCTGGCCATTGCTGCCGCAGTCATTGCAGAAGCCAGTTTGTCGTTTTTGGGCTTGGGTCAACAGCCGCCAGCGCCCAGCTGGGGCAGCATGCTCAACACCGCCAAGAACTTTATAGAGCAGGCACCTTGGATGGCCATTTGGCCAGGCTTGTCCATCTTCTTGTTGGTGTTGTCGTTCAATTTGTTTGGCGATGGCCTGAGGGATGCATTGGATCCACGACAGCGTTAAAGCCGCGTGGATCTTAGCGATTCATTTATGCAGTTGGGTTAGCTGGACGATGCAAAGCGCAAATTTTGTTGCCTGTTGGATCGCGCAAATAGCACAGGTTCAAAGTACCAAATGAACCCTCTCTGGGGCCTGGCGGCTGTTCGCAATGCGTGCCGCCATTGGCCACACCTGCGGCATGAAATGCATGGACCTGCGCAAGCGTCTCGGCAAGAAATCCAATTGTTCCACCATTGGCAGGTGTTGCAGGCTGACCATCGAGGGGTTTGGTAATGGAGAACGAGCCCTTGGGTGTTCTGTAAAAGTAACGAGAGTTGTTGTTGATCACCCCAGGCCCAATGCCTAGCGTACCCAGAACCGCGTCATAAAACTTTCGAGATGCCTCAAGGTCATTGGCACCGACCATCACGTGACTGAACATTATTTTCCTTTGTGGAGCAGTTGAATTTGGCGTGTTATCTAGCTGAGTAGATGACCGGTTTTAACAAAAATAGTACAACCTTCCTTGCTGAAAGGTTTGTGCAGGCTCATGTGGGGGCTTCGAATCCATGAGCCTGCAGGATAGCGACCGTGCTCATCTTCAAACACGCCATCGACCACAAAGATTTCTTCGCCACCGAAGTGTCTGTGAGGGTTGAAATACGTTTCAGGCGCCCATCGAACCAAAGTGGACCCACTGCCCTGTCGCATGAGTGGCATCACGGTAAGGCCTGGCACCATGCCTTGGTACCAATCTGCTTTTGAGGTGTCCAAGACTTCTCGTTCCACTTGATCGGGTCCGAGGTGTCGCAACTTGACGAAGAGCGTGCAGCCAGTCACGCTGTAGGGCGCGTGCGCAGAACCTGGTGGATTCATGATGTAAGAACCTGCAGGGTAATGGCCCGTCTCATCGCAGAAGACGCCTTCCAGCACCAGGATCTCCTCACCCATGTCATGGGTGTGCATTTGAAACTTGGACCCTGGCTGATACCGAACGATGGACGTCGCTTTGGCCACTTCGTTGCCTTGACGTTCCAGCATGCGTCTTTCCACACCAGATTCGGGGCTGGCGATCCAAGGTAAGTCGTAGTGATTGATCACAACCCTTTGTGTGAAATCTGCATTGATGTTCATCGATTGCACTTTGATGTTTTAAACAGTCGCAAAGCATAGCAAACAAGAACACTTAAACGGCAGGGCGCATCTCAAAGATATCACTGATGCCATCGAACACTGGTGGATGTGTGACAAGTTCTTTTAAGTCGGCGGTAGGTTGACTTAATGCCTGCAAGTCAGGCAAAGGTCTGCTACTGCCCTCCTGCAAAGTCCACCAACGCTCCATGGCTTTGGCCATAGACAACAGGCGCGCATCTTGGCGCAAAGGCGCAATGAGTTGGAGTCCAAATGGCATGCCCGTTTCGTCCAACCCCATAGGCAAGGAAAGTGCTGGGCACGTACTCAATGTGACCAAGTAAGTCAAACTTAGCCACTCGTAGTAATTTCGTTGCGGTACGCCATCTATCTCCTGGGCGTACGGCAACTTCCAAGGAAAGGGCGATAGCGGCGTCACTGGCGCCACAATCAAATCAAAGTCTTCAAAACTTGTTTGAAACTGTTTAAATAATTGTGTCTGTGTCAGGTGAGCTTGCGCTCGATCGGCCAAGCCAAATTTTTCAGCAATGGCCAGGTTGGCTCGCACGTTAGGGCCAAGCGATTCTGGATGCGTTCGATTGACTTCTGCAAATCCTGCTAAAAAACTTTCGGCGCGAATCACGTCAAAACAATGATGGCCCTCGGACAAATCCCAATCTAACCATTGGCAACTTTTAACCTGCGACGACAAGGCTTTGATTCTTTGATTGAAAGTGCTTCGAATCAGGGGATCTATTGCACAAGCACCAAAATCGGCTGTCACGCCAATGCGGAGGTCAGATAGATCCAGCTCTGCCAATGGCCAAAAGTCACTGGCTGCAACGGGAATACCAAGTGGGTCCATAGGATGACAACCCACGCTGGCAGACATCATCAGCGCAGTGTCTTCTACATTGCGGCCCATCGGTCCAAGAACAGAGATAGCAGACCAACCAAGACTGCGAGCATCGTTTGCAATCATGCCAGGCGATGGTCGAAGTCCTACAACACCACACAACGCAGCGGGCAAGCGCAATGAACCGCCTGTATCTGAGCCAGTACAGAGAGGCAACATGTCTGTGGCCAATGCTGCGGCCGATCCACCCGATGATCCACCTGCATTGAGCTTTGTATTGAAAGGATTGCCTGTGGCACCCCAAACAGGATTACGTGTGTTGCCACCTGCTCCCATGTCAGGCACATTTGTTTTGGCGGTCACGATGGCGCCAGCCTGTTTCAACCTTGAAACCAACGCGTTATCTACTTTAGGCACATTACCGCGTAAGCGAACATTGCCATAGGTGGTCAAGAGACCTGCGGTATCTTGCAAGTCTTTGACCCCCAGTGGCAGACCGTGCAGTGGTGCCAGCGCGTCTCCACTTCGCACTTTTTTTTCTGCCTCTAAAGCTGCGGCCTTCGCTCTAACGTCGTCTCTTGCGCAAATTGCATTGACCGATGGATTCAATTGATCGATACGCGCCAAGCATGCATCGAGCAATTCAACAGGCGAAATATCTCTGCTTGCAATCAGGTCACGCAAAGCAACGGCAGTTTGCGCAACCAAGTCTGATGGTTGATCTAGATCACTCATTCAGTCGCAAGTCCCAGCTTGTCGATCAAGGGCTTCCACACAGCAATGTCCCGTTCTGCAAACGCCAAGACATCTGTGGGTTTACTATCGATCAAACTGACATTCATTCCCGTCATTCTTGTGCTGTAGGCACTGTCAGTACGGCACTTGTTAGAGGCCACATTCAGCTTTTGAATGGTTTCGGAAGGTGTCCCTTTTTTAGCCACGACTGCAATCCAAGCAGGGCGAGCGAGCACTGCAGGGCCCCCTGCTTCTGCAATGGTAGGGACATCTGGCATGAGGCTTGAGCGCTCTGAAGAAAACACAGCCAATGGCACTAACTTGCCAGCTTTCACTTGCGCCGCCGCCGTGCCGATTACAAGGGTCATCGTTTGAATTTGGCTACCCATCAAAGCAGTGAGACCAGCGGCTTCGCCCACAAAAGGAATATGAGTGGCGGGCCATTTCATCGACTCCGCAAGGGCCGTCGTTAGCAAGTGTGCAGGACTACCTTTGCCGGGGGAGCCAAAATTGAGTCCACCATTTTGAGTGGCGGCAATTTTTCCCAAATCCGACAAACGCTGAATGCCAGAGCCACTGGGGACTACAAGCACCAAGGGCGAAGTACCGATCACTGCAATACCGTCAAAATCTTTGAGTGGATCATAGGGGAGTTGGCGGTGCACAAAGGGGGTAATGGTCATCTGCGACATGCCAATGGTCATCACATTGGCGCCATCTGCAGGTAAACCTTTGAGCTGATTGATGGCCAGGATACCGTTCGCGCCAGGTTTGTTGACAACAACCATAGGCTGTGCAACTTGTCTCGATACACATTCTGCCCATGCCCTGGTCATCATGTCAGAACCACTGCCGGGTGGCTGCTGTGCAATGACTTGCAGAGGCGTCTGTGCCATCGCACCAAAAGTTTGTACTAAGACTGCAAGTGCTGCAATTTTGATAGCGGGTAATTTCATTGATTCGTCTCCGTAGTTTTGAGGAAAAATTTCAAAGTATCAGACAGCACACGCAGTTGAGGCTGTATCGTGCTTTCATCTGTGAAGGGTGTGAGTAGACCTAGCCCGCGCAATGACGACAAAATGAATTGCATACGCTCTACTCCCTGAGCTTGTGTCGCCAACTCCGGAAAGCTTTCGCTCATTTTGCCTAGCAATGTTTGCCCTAGCTCAGCTCGCCTTGCTTTGATGTGCTCAGTCAACAGGGCGTCATCACGAACTGCAAGATAGGCAGCCCATGCCACCGTAAATCGAGGTTGGCTGTACAACTGCTGCCACGCCTTGTCTACAAAGTGATTTGCGCGTTTGGTTTTAGTCCAACTTGCTGGCGGCCAAAAATCGCTGCCATCGCTGAGCTTTGTAACCAAATGCGCCACTACATCCAACATTAAAGCGGCTTTAGAACCGAAGTGATGCTGGACAGCGCCTGTGGTCATATGAGCAACGCGTGCCACTTCATGGATCGACAATTGACCATGTCCTTTAGACAGAAGAATTTCTTCAGCCGCATTCAACAATCTGGTTCTTGTTTCTGCGCTTCTAATTTGATGACGCGTTTCCCGGATGATGACGTTACTCATGTAATGCATTATGTTCGTAATGCAATTGAACTACGCTCGGATAAACCCTGTGCAGTGACGACACGCATGCATACGAGTCAAAGATGCTCAGAGTGAGAGATTTAAAGAAGGAGACAAGAAAAAAGCGACTCGCATGAGTCGCTTTAAATGTGGTGGGCCCACCAGGACTTGAACCTGGGACCAAAGGCTCAAAAGCGTTTCAAATCAGTGATTGGGCATTTCATCACCAGCCGCAGGTGGTTCGTTTGGCACCAAATTTAAAAAACGATCAAAGTCACTGCGATTACCTTTAGCAGCTTCCTGTTTGAGATAGTCAAGAGTCATCACTGAGGCCATCTTCTCAGACACGGCAGCGGCAATGAATTGATTCACCGAAATTTCGTCTCGCTCCGCTAGCTCCCTTACTTTTTGGTGGACGGAATTTGGAAGTCGTACAGTCAATGCGGTCATGATTTACTCCTGAGCAAAGTCAAAAATTCTGCTGGCGTGATGGCATTCACCTTAAGTTCCGGCGCGCGCTTAAAGTCTTTTGTGTTGTGCGTAATGATGTACTGGCTACCAGAAGCCACAGCACACTCCAAAACCATATCGTCATCTGGATCACGCAAAAATGGACGCCACAAAAAGTACACGTCTTGTAAGTGCGCAATCGAAGCCAAGTACCGTAAAAGACCATGTGCATTTTCCGCACTGGCACCAGGTGGCAAATGCTCAGCCCGGGTCAACACGGATTGCCACTCTGTATACAAGGCCACTGACAGTGCGATTTCGAACTGAGTGCTTGGCAGCATTGAGAGCAAATAAAAGCTGGCCCCGTTACGCGACCTTGCTGCAGCGACCAAAACTGATGTGTCTAAAATGACTCTCAAATGGTTATACCGGCGTGTTTAGTTATACAGATGCAACCAAATTTAGCACGTTATCAATGCCGATGCAATCGTGAGCATCAAAAAAGCCACTGACTTCAAAAATCAGTGGCTTTCTAATTGGTAGGCCCACCAGGACTTGAACCCATCCGAAGAGATTCCCAATGAACTGGTTTTTGAGCAGGTTTCTTCTTTGTATTGACACTTTTAGGCAACTGCGAAAGTCCAAGTTCAATATCCAAAATATGCTGCCGAACCCAATCTACTTTGTTAGTCAATCGCTTGTTTGAAACAGCACCGTCTGTTAACCCGTTTTCGCGAAGAGGTACGACAAGGCCTAGTCGTACATTGGGCGCATCCAATCGGACCAAATGCAACGCTGGCTCCAGATCGCTGTCGTTTGAACAAATAACTTGCTGATTGCATTCCCCACGTATTGCATCTCTATAAACTTGTAATGCCAAGTTCACGTCGGTTTGTTTCTCCTCGATCATCCAGACCGGTGTGAGGTTCTGTTTGTTAGGCTCTTCACCATCAACATAAGAAGGCACGTTGGTTGTGCCAAAAATGTGAAATCCCTGAATGATTTGAACCAACTCTCCATGAGTCGCTTTTAAGGCACGGTGATATTGCGTCTGCGCGTGTGCTGATGCTTCACCATGCCGTGCGTAGGAAGCTCTGACAGGTGAAGTGAAGTACTTGATGCAAATGACGTTTGCACTGGGGTCTTGAGGTTTGAGAATTTGGTCGCGAAACAAAGTCCCTAAATCTAACCATTTATAAGGCGTCCCCTTGAGCCTTGAATAATAGAGGTTGTAGCCGTCTACATAAATGATTGTTGGTGACAATTTGTGCGCCTAGAAAGTAAAAAGGCCATCTTTCGATGGCCTTTTCGCCCTAAGCCCGAGCCAACTAAATGACACTGCGAAGGGATTGTGATTGCATTCTAGTGCGTTTGTTTGAAGTCTTGACGACTACATCTACTTTTGTAACTAAAAGAAAGGTACTAACAAAGTGACCGGTACAAACTGTAAACGATGTACAAATCAATAGCTTAAAAGCGTTCCGCACAGGTGTGGAAGCAATTTTGGAACGTACTGGCTCAATGAATATGCGTCCCACCATTCACATCAATGTTAGAGCCAGTCACAAAGCCCGACAGCTCTGACGACAAGAACAAACAAGCCCCTGCCATTTCGCGGGTTGTACCAACGCGCTTCAAGGGAATGGCGTCCACAATGCCTTTCAAGCGCTCTTCTGACAAGCCGTCCAACATGGGCGTTTCAATCATGGCTGGGCATATTGAATTGGCCCTAATGCCGAGCGCAGCAAACTCCCGCGCAATGCTCTTCGTCAAACTGAGCATGCCACCTTTAGATGCTGCGTAATGTGAACCACCCACCAGACCACCGCCTCTCTGTGCTGCAGAAGAAGCGACATTCACGATGGTCCCTGATTTGTTTTCAACAAATACTTTCAAAACACTTTGGCAGATGTAGAAAGCGCCTTTGAGGTTGATGTCAAACATCAAATCCAAATCTTTTTCTGCAAGCTCTAGGATGGGTAT
>JAHEBO010000077.1 GCA_024642215.1 Limnohabitans sp. | reverse complement strand
GCCGTTACAACCAAATCATTGGCTTTGCCAGCACGGCCATTGAACCTGGCGAGCATGTGCACACGCACAACCTCAACATGGGGCCAGAAAAAGGCAACTTTGAGCGCGACTACGCCATTGGCCAAGACGTGAAGCCCGAAGCGCCACGCAAGCAGGCCACCTTTATGGGCATCAAGCGCAGCGATGGCCGCGTCGCCACACGCAACTACATTGGTGTGTTGTCTAGCGTCAACTGTTCCGCCACGGCTGCGCGCGCCATTGCCGATCATTTTTCCAAACGCAACAACCCTGCCGCGCTGGCTAACTTTCCCAACGTCGACGGCGTTGTCGCTTTAACGCACGGTACAGGCTGCGGCATGGACACCGAAGGTTTGGGCATGAAGCTGCTAGAGCGCACCTTAGCTGGCTATGCCACGCATGCCAACTTCTGGGGTGTGGTGGTGGTGGGCTTGGGTTGCGAAACCAACCAACTCAACACCTGGCTGGCTCACAGCAGTTTGCGTGAAGGCGACACCCTCAAGGTGTTCAACATTCAAGATACGGGCGGCACACGCCTGACGGTTGAAAAAGGCATTGCACTCATTGAAGAAATGTTGCCCCGCGCCAACCAAGTCAAGCGCGAGCCTTGCAGTGCAGAACACATCACAGTCGGTCTGCAATGCGGTGGTTCCGATGGCTATTCAGGCATCAGCGCCAACCCAGCACTGGGTGCTGCTGTCGACTTGTTGGTTCAACACGGGGGTACGGCCATCCTCAGTGAAACCCCCGAAATTTATGGCGCCGAACACTTGCTCACGCGCCGCGCTGTCAAGCCAGAAGTGGCACAAAAACTCATTGACCGCATCCACTGGTGGGAAAAATACACCGAGATCAACGGCGGCGAGATGAACAACAACCCTTCGCCTGGCAACAAAGCAGGCGGTCTCACCACCATCTTAGAAAAATCGCTGGGCGCGGTGGCCAAAGGCGGCACCAGCAACCTGCAGGCGGTTTATGAATATGCAGAACCCGTCAACACGCATGGCTTTGTCTACATGGACACGCCCGGCTACGACCCCGTCAGCGCGACAGGCCAAGTGGCAGGCGGCGCCAACCTCATTTGTTTCACCACCGGCCGCGGCAGTGCTTATGGTTGCGCCCCATCACCCAGCTTGAAGTTTTCGACCAACTCAGCCTTGTGGAAAAAACAAGAAGAGGACATGGACCTCAACTGCGGCGAAATTGTGGACGGCGGCGTCAGCATTGCCGACATGGGACATCGCATTTTCGAAATGATCCTCAAAGCTGCTTCTGGCGAACCGACCAAGAGTGAAAAACACGGTTATGGTCAAAACGAATTTGTGCCATGGCAAGTGGGCGCAGTGATGTAAGCCACTTCTGTTGCCATGCCATGTGTGTGGCGCCTCACGGATAGAAAGTTTTTATGAGTCAATGCATTCCAGCCGCACAACTGCAACAACAAATTGCCGGCATCATTCGAATGACCGGCAGCGAAGCCGCCGAGGCCGAGCAGGTGGCAGGCAACTTGGTCATGGCCAATTTGAGTGGCCACGACTCCCATGGCGTGGGCATGGTGCCGCGCTATGTCGATGCCGTTTTAGAGGGCGGCCTGAGTCCCAACACCGGCGTCAAAGTGGTGCTTGATACAGGTCCCTTGCTGAACCTGGATGGTCAGCGCGGTTACGGCCAAATCACAGGCGTGCAAGCCATGCAGATGGGCATCGAGCGCGCCAAGCAATTCGGTGTGTGCACGGTGGCGCTCAGTCGCTCACACCACTTGGGCCGCATTGGTCACTTTGCCGAAATGGCGGTGGCGCAAGGCTTGGTATCCGTGCATTTTGTCAATGTCTTGTCTCGCCCTGTGGTGGCACCCTTTGGCGGAGGTGATGGTCGCTTTGGCACCAACCCTTGCTGCATTGGCGTACCGATGGGCAAGCGAAAACCCTTCGTGCTCGACTTTGCCACCAGCCGTGTGGCCCAAGGCAAAATGCGCGTGGCGCACAACAAAGGCGAACAAGTGCCCGAGGGTTATTTGATCGATGAAAAAGGCCATCCCACCAACAACCCCGGTGTGGTGGTGGTGCCGCAATCGAATGGTTTGTTTGGCGCTCTCATGACTTTTGGCGACCACAAAGGCTTTGGCATGGCCATGGCCTGTGAATTGTTAGGCGGTGCGCTCACAGGGGGTGGCACTTGGCACCGCGAAGCCGATGACAAACGCGCCGTGCTCAATGGCATGCTCACCATGATCATCGATCCTGTGCGCCTAGGCACGCAAGACAGTTTTGAAAAAGAAGCTTTGGCCTTTGAAGATTGGTTGCGTCAAAGTCCCGATGCACCAGGCACCGAAGGTGTGATGTTGGCCGGTGAACCCGAGCGCACAGCACGCGCTGACCGCACGCAAAACGGCATTTGGATTGACGACGCCACATGGTCAGAAATTCAAGCCTCCGAAGCCAAACTGAAAAATCGACATGTCTGAACTTCAACTCTCTCGCGCCACGATTGCGCACATTCCCGCGTCCGTTAAAACGCCAAGCGATGCACCTTGCCCGGCAGAAGCAGGGGTTGTGCATTTGGGCTTGGGCGCATTTCACCGCGCGCACCAAGCCATGGTGTTTGACCAGCTGCTGCGCGAGGGCGATGCGCGTTGGGGCATCCATGGTGTCGGCATGACCCAACCTGGCTTGGTCAACAAACTGCGCGCCCAAGATGGCTTGTATGCGGTGCGCATTGCCGGCGCCACGGGCATCGAATGGCAAGTGCCGGGTGCACTCTGGCAAACCAGTGTGGCGACAACCGAACGACCAAACGTATTGAACGCCATTGCAGCCAAAAGCACCCGCTGGATCACCCTCACCGTGACAGAAAAAGGCTACACGCCGGCCCTTGCGCAATTGCTGATCGACGGCTTGCGCTTGCGCCATGCCGCTGCGTTGCCCGGTCTCACCATTGCCTCGTGCGACAACCTGCAAGGCAACGGCCACAAACTTCAAGCCCTGATTCACGCCACAGCCGCACCGCAAGATGCCGCGTTGATGCAATGGATGGACGCGCATTGCGCCTTTCCTTGCAGCATGGTCGATCGCATCGTGCCTGCCGCCACGGAGGAAGTGGCCGCTGCGGCCAAAGACACGTTGGGCTTGAAAGACGACTGTGCGCTCAGCACCGAGACATTTTGGGAATGGGTGATTGAAGACAAGTTTGTCGACCCCGCCGATGCAGCTTTGCTGACCAAGTGCGGTGTGCGCGTTACGTCGCAAGTGCACAGCTACGAGGAAGCGAAACTTCGCATGCTGAACGGCAGCCACTCGGCCATGGCCTTAATGGGCGCCATCACGGGCCGTCCCTACATTGCAACGTGCATTGGTGCAGACCACATCCGTGAGTTTGTTGATCGTTTGATGAGCCACGAAGTGGCGCCGCACTTAAGCCGCGCCGACTGGGCCGACTACCGCGACGCCCTCATCCAACGATTTGGCAACCCCTATTTGAAGCACAGCGTGCATCAAATTGCCACCGACAGTTCACAAAAAATACCGCAGCGCTGGCCACCTTCTATCCTTGGGCAAATGGCAAAGGGCCAATCGTTTGAACACCATGCCTTGGCCGCGGCTATTTTCTTGCGCTACACGCTGGCTGTGGATGAACAAGGACATGCCTTCACCTTGAACGATCCGCAAGCAGAGAGCTTGTTGACCATCGGCAAAAACCAAGTGGCAGATGCAGCGGGCAGCTTGAGCGCTTTGCTGTCTAGGCAAGACTTGTGGGGCTCTGACTTGCCTCAGAACGCGCATTGGGCTGAACGCGTGGCCTATTGGCACGATCAAGTGATTCATCAAGGCGTGGATGCTACGGTGAAATTTGCCATCACCTTAGCCGCCTAAGCCTCAACATTTCCCCACAGACCTTTTATGAAAATCACTGCCGCCCGCGTCATCGTTTGCTGCCCTGGCCGCAATTTCGTCACGCTCAAAATTGAAACCGATGAAGGCCTCACGGGCATTGGCGATGCCACACTCAACGGCCGCGAATTGTCGGTCGTGAGCTACTTAGAAGAGCACGTGATTCCCTGTTTAATCGGCCGCGATCCACAACAAATTGAAGACATCTGGCAGTACCTTTACAAGGGCGCCTACTGGCGCAGAGGTCCTGTCACCATGACCGCCATTGCCGCCGTAGACACGGCCTTGTGGGACATCAAAGCCAAAATTGCAGGGCAACCGCTGTACCAATTGCTGGGCGGAAGAAGCCGCACAGCCATCATGTCGTATGCCCACGCCACTGGCCGCGACACGGCAGAGACCGTGGACGAAGTCTTGCGCCACAAAGAAATGGGCTACATGGCCATTCGTGCGCAAAGTGGCATCCCTGGCCTCAACAAAGTCTATGGTGTGAGTGGCCATGGCAAAAAGTACGAACCTGCAGACGGCCCCTTGCCGGGCGAACACGACTGGAGCACAGAGAAGTATTTGCAACACACGCCTGGCTTGTTCCAAGCTGTGCGCGAAGCCGTAGGACCCGACACGCATTTGTTGCACGACGCCCATCACCGCCTCACACCCATTGAGGCGGGCCGCTTGGGCAAAGAACTGGAGCCCTTCCACTTGTTCTGGCTAGAAGACCCCACACCCGCCGAGAACCAAGAAGCCTTCAAGCTCATTCGCCACCACACCACCACGCCGTTGGCGGTGGGCGAAATTTTCAACACAGTGTGGGATTGCAAAGATTTGATCGAGCAGCAACTGATCGACTACATCCGCACCACCGTCACGCACGCGGGCGGCATCACGCATTTGCGCGTCATTGCCAACTTGGCCAGCTTGTACCAAGTGCGCACCGGCTGCCATGGCGCCACCGACATGTCGCCCGTTTGCATGGGCGCTGCTTTGCACTTTGACACGTGGGTGCCCAACTTTGGCATTCAAGAACACATGGCCCACAGCGAAGAAATGCTGTCGGTGTTTCCGCACGATTGGCGCTTTGAGAAGGGCATGCTGTATTGCGGCGAGTCACCTGGCCACGGCGTGGACATTGATGAAAAACTGGCGGCCAAGTATCCGTATCAGCGCGCCTATTTGCCAGTGAACCGCCTACAACACGACGGCACTTTGTGGAGTTGGTGAACCAAGCAGTTGTGAACTCAGCTGCCAACTCAGTTGTGTCGTTTGACAGCGCTCTGATAGGCCTCATTGTGGTCTCGCTTGCCAACGGCAATGACCATGACAACCAATTGTTGGTCGATGACTTCATAGACTAAGCGATAACCTACATCACGCAATTTGATCTTGTAGGTGTTTTGTAAATCGCCGCGAAGTTTTGCAGAAGGCACATGGGGTGTTATAAGCCGTTTCGACAAGGCATTTTTAAACTGCACCTTGATTGAGCCATTTAATTTTTTCCATTCCTTGAGTGCCAGCTCGTGAAACTCAAGACTATAGGTCGTCAATGTTGACCTTGACCGATCTACCACGCTGGCGTGCTTTGACAATCTTTGTCAGGGCCGCGTCTTCGAGTTGCGCCAAGATCTCCTCATACGCTGCAGCTGAAATTAAATAAGCGGCAGGTTTGTTGTGATTCAACACAGCCACCGGCGCCAAATTGGCCACCTCGATGACCTCAGAGGGATTGCGCCGAAGATCAGTCATGCTGACTGTATTGCGGGCATAAATGGCTTGGGTGACGGACATTGAATTAGCACTTTAAAAAGCACATTATTTAGTGCATTTTAAAAAATAGTCAACCACTACTTGTGAGACCGCCTAGAACCTTCTACTCAAAGAACGCGCGCCAAAGAGGCCTGCAAATTCTCTGACGGCAAGCGCTTAAAGCCTGAGCGTGCAAAGCGTTGCATGCGACCCATCATGAAAGCGACCAACAACGAGGCCGTGACTTGCGCGTCCACGGTGGGCGTATCGCTTTGAATGCCGCCATCACGCAAAGACTGCTTGAAAGTGCTTT
>JAHEBO010000030.1 GCA_024642215.1 Limnohabitans sp. | reverse complement strand
CCGGGTGTGATGTGACCAGTCGAGACGCCCAGTTCAGTGGCCAGGCCTGTTAAGAATCGCTTGGCGTCTTGCGGCGTGTAATGATGCGCTTCACGCTCATCTGCAAACAGTGTGGGATCTTGCCAGCATGGCTGACCATCTGCACGCCAATAAATGCTGAGCGCCCAACGCGGCAGTTGTTCGCCCGGATACCACTTGCCTTGGCCAAAATGCAGAAACCCACCTTGGCCATATTGCTGACGCAGTTTGTGGACCAATTCTGTGGCCAAGCCGCGTTTGGTCGGTCCCAAGGCATCAGTGTTCCATTCTGCAGCATCACGATTTTCTGTGGCCACAAAGGTGGGCTCGCCGCCCATCGTCAGGCGCACATCGCCCGCGATCAACTGTTCGTCGACTTGTTCACCCAGTGCCAGCACGTCTGACCATTGTTCTTCGGAGTAAGGCTTTGTGACGCGGGGTGATTCGTAAATGCGCGTGACGGCCATTTCGTGGCTGAATTCAACCTCGGCTTCATCCATCAAACCTTCGATGGGCGCCGCGCCAGAAGGCTGTGGTGTACATGCCAAAGGAATATGGCCTTCCCCAGCCAACAAACCTGAAGTGGGGTCTAAGCCGACCCAGCCTGCACCCGGTAAATACACTTCGCACCACGCATGCAAATCTGTGAAGTCAACTTCTGTACCGCTGGGGCCATCGAGCGATTTCACGTCGGGTGTGAGTTGAATCAAGTAACCTGACACAAAGCGTGCGGCCAAGCCCATGTGGCGCATGAGTTGCACCAGCAGCCACGCGGAATCACGGCATGAACCACTCTTGAGTCGCAAGGTTTCATCGGGAGTTTGCACACCTGGTGCCATGCGAATGAGGTAGCCGATGTCGGTGTAGACCCGTTGGTTGATTTGCACCAAAAAGTCGATGGTTCTTTGGCGACGTCTGTCCAGCGAGCACAGGTATTTTTTAAACAGCGGGGTGCGTGGCAGCTTTTCCAAATAGCTGTTGAGTTCCTCTTTCAAAGCGGGTGCATATGTCAAGGGCACATGCTCGGCACTGGGTTCCAAGAAAAAGTCGAAGGGATTGAAGACGGCCATTTCGGTGACCAAATCGACGGTCACTTTGAATTCGGTGGTTTTTTTCGGAAAGACCAGGCGTGCTTGGTAATTGGAGAAAGGGTCTTGTTGCCAGTTGATGAAGTGCTCTGTGGGTTCAACCTTTAGGCTGTAAGACAGGATGTGGCTTCGGCTGTGCGGAGCGGGTCGCAGGCGAATGACTTGCGGGCCCAATTGAACGGGGCGGTCGTAACGGTAGTGCGTAACGTGGTGCAGTGCGACGTGTATGGACATAAATGCAAGTAAGCGCAACAGCGGCTGCATCGAAATAGCAGCTCGGGCTGTCTAAACTAGCAAAAGCCGCGCCATGCTTGGCCAGGCGAAAAGGAGCAAACATGGGGCACGTTTGGCAGTGGGTGCCCTGGTGGGTGGGGGCCTGGCTCTTAGGAACGGTCTTGCAATTGCAGCAGGCCAACGTGTGGCGTTTGTCATCAAGTTTGGGGGGCGCCGCTGTTGCTGTGGGTTTGCTTGCAATGGCCCATTGGCTTGCCCGTTCAGGGTGGCTTCGTACTTGGCAAGCCGTGCGCACGGTCTTATTTCGACTGGCGGTTTGCAGCGCCATCGCATTGCTTTCAATGTCTTTTGTCAACCTTCGATGTTGGTATCAAATGCAGGATGCCCTAGACCCTCTCCTGGAGGGGCAAGACTTGCGCATGGTGGTGGAAGTGGCGTCACTGCCGCACGATGGCAACCACGGTGTGAAGTTTCAGGGCAGGGCACTGCGTGCCTACACAGTAGGCTCCAATGCAGAGGTCAAAGTGCCTGAATGGCTTGAACTCACATGGTCCGAGTGGGAGGCTCCCACCAGCATGGACTTGCCGCTGTGGCAAAGCCTTGCCCCTGGCGATCAATGGCAGTTTCAGGTTCGGCTCAAATTGCCGCATGGCAGTCTCAATCCAGGGGGCTTTGACGAAGAGTTGCGCTTATGGGAGCAGGGGATCATGGCCACTGGCAGCATTCGCGCTGGTAAAAGTCAGCTGCCGCCACGCAAGCTCAGCAGCTCATGGCGCTACCCGGTGGCTCAACTTCGCCATCACGTCCGGGCTCAAATAGCGTCAACATTGCGCACAAGTTCGTTTGGACCACACGCGTCTGCGGGCTTGATCGCTGCCTTGGTGATGGGAGATCAAGCGGCCATTGCCCCTGCCGATTGGCAGACCTTTAGAAATACCGGCGTTGCGCATTTGATGAGTATCTCAGGCTTGCACATCACCATGCTGGCATGGCTTGCGTCTGTGCTGATTGCACGAATCTGGCGTTGGTCTGCAAGTCGCGGAACCTGGCTTTGCCTGCGCATTCCAGCGCCCCTTGTGGCATCCATCGGGGGCGTGATGATCGCCAGTGGGTATGCCATTTTTTGTGGGTGGGGCCTGCCAGCACAGCGCACCATCCTGATGTTGTGGGTGATGAGCTTGCTGCGAGGGCTAGGTTTGCGATGGCCTTGGTATTGGGTCTGGGGATGGGCCTTGTGGGGAGTGGCTTTCTGGGATCCATGGGCTTTGTTGCAAGCCAGTTTTTGGTTGAGCTTTGTCGCGGTGGGGGCGCTGATTCTTTCAGAACCTCGGCCGGTCCATGTGCGCACCAATTTGGCTGATCTAGACACTGAATTGGTGCGCAAAGATCGATTTGCATCATTTCGCATCATGATGGTCACATCCCTGCTGGCGCACTTGAAATCATTGGCTCGCGAACAATGGGTGGTGACCGTGGCTTTGGCGCCCTTGTCCATTTTGTTTTTTGGCCAGCTGTCTTTGTCAGGTTTGTTGGCCAATTTGGTCGCCATTCCGTGGGTGACCTTGTGTGTCACGCCCTTGGCTCTGGCTGGCTTGGTGTGGCATCCCCTGTGGCAAGTGGCAGCGGCGTCATTTCAACCTTTGATGGGTTTGTTGGTATGGCTTGCCGAATGGCCTGCAGGGGTATGGCACTTCGCGCAAGCACCCTTGGCGCTGACACTGCTGGCTGTGTTGGGTGGATTGACTTGTTTCCAGGCGTGGCCTTGGGCTGTTCGCTGTTGGGGGGTGTTGTGGCTGGTGCCTGTTTGCTTGTGGCAAGCGCCCAAGCCGGCATGGGGCCAGTTTGATGTGTGGGCACTCGACATTGGTCAAGGCAACGCGGTTTTGCTCAGAACGGCACACCATAGCTTGTTGTACGACACAGGACCGGCATGGGATGAGAATGCTGACGCCGGTCAGCGGGTCCTGGTGCCCTTCATGGCGCGCATGGGTGTTGTGTTAGACCGTTTGATGTTGAGCCACCGCGACAGCGATCACACAGGCGGTGCAACATCAGTCTTGGCGGCGCATCTGCATGCTGATTTGTGGGCTTCGTTGGAGGACGGGCACCCTCTGTTACAAATGCGCGATGTGCATCGATGCGCTGCGGGACAGCAATGGACATGGGATGGCGTTCGATTTGAAGTGTTGCACCCAACCCCTGACGATTACAAGCAAGCCAAAACGTCGAATGGGCTCAGTTGTGTCTTGAGAGTTGACGCAAGTCAAGGCAATCATTCGCCGCAAGGGCATGATGCACAGGGCGGCAGTGCTTTGCTGGTAGGCGATATTGAGGCGCCGCAGGAGTTGGCCTTGTTGCACGCAAATGGGCTTCTTCCTGTCGACTTTTTGTTGGTGCCACACCATGGCAGCCAAACATCGTCGACCTTTGACTTTGTGCAAACGCTGAAGCCGCAATGGGCCCTGGTCCAAGCGGGCTATCGCAATCGATATGGCCATCCGGCGCCACAAGTAGTCTCGCGGTATGCCCAATTGGGGGTGCCCCTGGCCCAGTCAACGGTCTGCGGCGCAGCCTATTGGCAAAGCCAGTGGCCGCAACGGCTAGACTGTGAGCGTGATGTCAGGCGACGCTACTGGCATTTCAAGGCGCCAGAAGACTAGGGTTTGGGTGCAGGGGTGCGGGTATGCATCTTGCTTTTCAAGAAACAGGAGTGAAGTCAGATGCAGCAATTTGATGAAATGTACATTCAGGCGTCGGCCACCCAGCCGGGCAGTCCTGTCAGAGCCCATTACAAAGCTTATGCGGAGTGGTTAGCAGGGCAGACCGACAGCTCGATGCTGGCACGGCGAGAAGAAGCCGAAATGATTTTTCGGCGGGTGGGCATTACGTTTGCCGTGTATGGTGACAAAGACGAGAGTGGCTCTGGCACAGAGCGCCTCATTCCGTTTGACCTGATTCCCCGCATCATTCCAGCCCATGAGTGGCAAAGCATGGAAAAGGGCTTGGTGCAACGCGTCACCGCCCTGAATCGCTTCATTCATGATGTTTACCACGATCAAGAAATCATCAAAGCGGGCATCATTCCTGCCGATCAAATTCTGAACAATGCGCAGTTCCGCCCCGAGATGGTGGGCGTCGATGTGCCGCACCAAATTTACTCACACATCAGCGGCATTGACATTGTGCGAGCGCCCAATGCACAAGGTGAGGGCGAGTACTATGTGCTCGAAGACAATTTGCGCGTTCCCAGCGGCGTGAGCTACATGCTCGAAGACCGCAAGATGATGATGCGTTTGTTCCCCGAATTGTTCAGTCGTCACCGGGTGGCGCCTGTGGCGCATTACCCCGACTTGTTGCTAGAAACTTTGCGGGCCTCCAGCCCGGTTTCTTCTGCAGAGCCCACTGTGGTGGTGCTCACGCCCGGCATGTACAACAGCGCTTATTTTGAGCACGCATTCCTAGCGCAACAAATGGGTGTGGAGTTGGTGGAAGGTCAAGACTTGTTTGTCAAAGATCAGTTTGTGTACATGCGCACCACTCGGGGTCCTAAAAAAGTGGATGTCATTTACCGCCGCGTTGACGACGACTTCTTGGACCCTCAAGTTTTCAGGCCTACCTCGACCTTGGGTTGTGCAGGTTTGATGGATGCTTACCGGGCGGGCAACGTGGCCATTTGCAATGCCGTTGGCACAGGCGTGGCTGACGACAAATCGATCTACCCCTACGTGCCGCAAATGATCGAGTTCTATTTGGGCGAAAAACCCATTTTGAACAACGTGCCGACCTTCATGTGCCGCAAGCCCGACGACTTGGCTTATACCTTGGCCAATTTGAAAGACTTGGTGGTCAAGGAGGTGCACGGGGCAGGGGGGTACGGCATGTTGGTGGGGCCGGCATCGACCAAAGCCGAAATTGAAAACTTCCGCGCAGCTTTGTTGGCCAATCCTTCTGGCTACATTGCACAACCGACCTTGAGTTTGTCGAGTTGCCCCACGTACGTCGAAAGTGGCGTGGCCCCACGGCACATTGATTTGCGACCCTTTGTGCTCAGCGGTCGCACCGTGCAAATGGTACCGGGTGGCTTAACCCGTGTGGCTTTGAAAGAAGGCTCCTTGGTGGTCAATTCGTCGCAGGGCGGTGGTACCAAAGACACCTGGATCTTGCAGGCTTGATCTAAACCATCGCCAGCCATTGCACACACTTTAAGAATTTGAAAGACGACTCATGCTAAGCCGTACCGCAGATCACTTGTTTTGGATGTCGCGCTACACAGAGCGCGCCGAAAACACCGCACGCATGTTGAATGTGAGCTATGAAACCTCCTTGTTGCCACAGTCCAGTGCCACTGTGCAATCGGGCTGGGAAGGCTTGCTGTCCATCAGTGAATTGCTGCCTGCCTACACCCAGTTACATGGGGAGGTGACGCCGCACCATGTGATGCAGTTCATGGTGATGGACCCCAATAATCCTTCCTCCATCATTTCTTGCTTGCGTGCTGCACGAGAAAACGCACGTGCTGTTCGCGGTGCCCTCACCACCGAAGTTTGGGAAACCCAAAATCAAACCTGGTTGGAAGTCAATCGCATGATTCGCTCGGGTGAGTTTGATGCAGATCCAGGCAAATTTTTTGAATGGGTCAAGTTCAGATCACATCTGTCACGCGGCGTAACTGTAGGCACCATGTTGATGGACGAGTCCTTGCACTTTATGCGCCTAGGTACTTTCTTGGAGCGTGCCGACAACACCGCGCGTTTGGTCGATGTGAAGTTTCATGCGGCACAAAACGATCGATTTGGCGCGTTGCCTGTGTCACCCATCATGTCGCCTGCGTTGACGTCTCAAATGCAAGCGCAAGGCATGGTGCCTGAAGTGGCTTTGGATGGCTCGCAAGAGTTTGACTTCTATCACTGGAGCGCCATCTTGCGCAGCGTCAGTGGCTTTGAAATTTACCGCAAGGTTTACCGCGATGTGATTCGCCCAGACCGTGTTGCGGAATTACTGATTTTGCGACCCGACATGCCGCGTTCTTTGCACGCCAGTTTGAACGAGGTGGTCAACAATTTAGAAGCAGTGACAGGCAACATGCAAAGCGAAACTTTGCGACATGCGGGTAAATTGCGTGCAGATTTGGCTTATGGCCGAATTGATGAAATTTTGGCCACGGGCCTGCATGCCTATCTGACGCAGTTCTTGGAGCGCGTCAATGTGTTGGGCGGCAGAATCAGTCGCGAGTTTTTGATGCCACAGGTGGGCTGAAAATCTTTCAGAAGCCGAGTTCTATCCTGCAGGCTTGGTAACATGGCAACATGCCCGTTCAAAACTTACTGAACACATCAGCCCATGTCGTTGCCGAGTTCGAGGGCCTGCGCATTGCCGCCGGCTTGAATGCAGTGACTGGCGATGAAGGAAGCGGTAAAACCCGTTTGCTGCGACAGTTGTCAGATTCCCTTGCGGATGCCTTCTGCCTTGACCTCAAATTACCCGAGTACAACTTACAAACACCCTTGGAAGTATGGGCGCACTTGCGCAATCCTTGTCCTCGCTGGCATGAAGCTTTGTGCCTTGATTTGTGTGAGGCGCTAGGCATGACGCAGCATTTGGACAAGCGCCTAGACATGCTTTCGACAGGCAGCCGTCGCAAAGTTGGTTTGCTGGCATTGTTGGCCAGCGGTTCAACGATCACTTGTCTTGATCAGCCCTTTGCGGCTTTGGACCAGGCTTCCATCAATGTGTTGTGCAAATTTTTGAATGACATGGCTGACAACTCGTCGAGGGCTTGGTTGATAGCAGATTATGAAGCGGACAGCAGATTGCAATGGTGCAACCTCATTTCATTGGATCATGTCTGACCTGCATGCTGCATCCTTAGGGTCAGACCCAACCTTGCCGCCATGCCTCATCGTTTTGTAATTCCCGCCATGGAATGATCTGAGTTGCTTTAGAGAAAACAGACTCTATTTCTACAAATTCAATTGGCGCGTTGGGCAAATCAGGTTGGATGACTTTGCTGACCAGGAAGTGTTTTTGTTTTGCGACAGGTTTGACGGCTGTCCACTTTGTCAGGTTTAATTTTTTGGGGTTGAGAGGATTCATGGTGCATCCGCTCAAGGTTTGGCTTTGATCTTGTTTTCCACGGCTTGCCCCAACTCAATCACAGCCATCGCGTAATAACTGCTCCAGTTGTAGCGCGTGATGGCGTAGAAATTTTCGGTGCCAGCCACATAGCTGGGCGTGTCATCGCCATT
Source organism: Limnohabitans sp. (assembly GCA_024642215.1). Lineage (GTDB taxonomy): Bacteria > Pseudomonadota > Gammaproteobacteria > Burkholderiales > Burkholderiaceae_C > Limnohabitans_A. The sequence goes on along the minus strand of JAHEBO010000030.1, from coordinate 25,456 downwards.
CAGCAATTCAATCAAAGCCAGTGGGCCTTTGTGTGCAAGAGCTTCGCCTTCGATGACAGCGCCTTTGGCCGTAAAGTTGGCGATGCTGAAGCTTGGCAAAATGTCGGGCGCCATCAGTGCGTCCATGTCCAGCAGTTCCCGATTGAAAGCCACGGGGTAGTGGGTAGGCATGCCGCTTTGCCATTGGAATGCCTTGAAGTAGTTGGCCACCGAGCCAATGACATCCGCCTTGTTGGCGAACAAATCGATGTGTTGGTCGCCATCAAAATCAACGGCGAACTTAGCCCAGCTGGAAGGCATGAATTGAGGCAAGCCCAAAGCACCTGCATAACTGCCCTTGATGCTGCTGGGTTTGACCTTTTCTTTGTGCGCAAGCATTAAAAACTGCGCCAGTTCTTTGGAGAAAAACGCCTGACGTTCTGTGGCACGCGGGTGTTCTTTGGGAAAGTCAAAGGTCAATGTACTCAGGGCATCCAAAGTCCGAAAATTGCCTGTGTGTTGGCCATAAAAAGTTTCAACACCGATGATGCCCACAACCAGCCAAGGCGGAACCCCAAAGGTCTGTTCTGCGCGATCCAAGGTGCTCTGGTTTTCTTTCCAAAACTGCACACCTGCCTGAATTCGTTTGGGTTCAATGAAGCGAGCTTGGTATGCACTCCAGTTTTTCTTGCTGCTTTGGGTGGGGGGCAAAATCAACTTGGAAATGCTGGGAATCAGATGTGCCTGTGCCAATTGTGCTTTGACCCATTTGACGTCGAGTTGGTTGGCTTGCGCCACTTGCTCAGCCCACTCGTTCACGTCCTTGCGTTTGGCGTAGGACGGTCCTGTTGCAGGGCTTGCGGTGCTGGCTTTGGCTGTTTTGGATTTGCTCTTTTTCTTGCCGTCAGCGGCGTGCACGCCCAATGAAAAACACAAGAGCAGAAGGGCTAAAAAGGTCGACAAAATGCGCATCCCTTGAGTTTAGCCTTTGAATTGGGGCGGGGTGTCGTGATAAGCTGGAAACCTAGGGTATTCGACCCCAACTTTTGCAAAGTGATCCATGGGCGCTACAGGCTATTTCACACACTCGGATTGTCGGCTTCATGAAATGGGCGAGGGGCATCCTGAATGTCCGCAACGACTCGATGCCATTGAAGACCGATTGCTGATAACGGGTTTAGACCATGCCCTGACCCGAAAGGAGGCTGCACCGGCCTCCTTGGCCGACATTGAGTTGGCTCATGGCCGCATGTATGTGGCTTCTCTGCGCGGTTTAAGTGATGCCCTTATTGAGGACATGCAAGCGGGAGGGCCCACGCACAGTGCCCTCGACCCTGACACATCCATCAATGCGCACACATGGAAAGCCGCATTGCGCTCGGCCGGTGCTGCTTTAGAAGCCACGGATGCGGTGTTGGCCGGTGAAATGGAAAATGCTTTTTGCGCCATCCGTCCGCCAGGGCACCATGCCTGCCGTGACAAAGCCATGGGATTTTGTTTTTTCAACAACGTGGCCATTGCCGCCAAATATGCCCTCGAGCGGCACGGTTTGAAGCGCGTGGCCATTGTCGATTTTGATGTACACCATGGTAACGGCACTGAAGACATTGTGGCGGGCGACGAACGCATTCTCATGGTCAGCTTTTACCAGCACCCGTTCTACCCTGAAGGGGGCGCACTGAAAAGCGATGCCAACTTGGTGAATTTGCCTGTGCCGGCCTATACCAAGGGCATGGACATTCGCGAGTTGATCGACATGATTTGGATACCCCGGTTGGAGGCGCACAAGCCAGAACTTATTTTCATCAGCGCTGGATTTGACGCGCACCGTGAAGACGACATGGGGCAGTTGGGCTTGGTCGAACAAGACTACGTGTGGATCACGCAGCGCATCAAAGATGTTGCGACCCAATACGCCAAAGGCCGCATTGTCAGTTGCCTTGAGGGCGGCTACAACCTCAGCGCCTTGTCGCGCAGTGTCGAAGCGCACATTCGCGTTTTGGCCGATGTTTGATTTCAGAAAGTTTGCACAGTGTCCCAAGCACCCTTGATGATGAACGATCCCCTGTTGTGGTGGAGCCGATTGAACGCCTTTGAAGCCTTGCAAGAGGGCATGCTGTTTGCAGCTTGCATCGGCTTGGCTTGGTCCTTGGTGTGGGCATTGAGAACGTCAACACCGCAATGGGAGTTGTCGGTCCTGTTGGGTCGCAAGCTAGTGGATGGGGTGCTGTTTCCAAGCTTGCTGCTGGGTTTTGTGTTTGCTGTTCGCACGGTTTGGGTCAAATCCCATCCATTGTGGTTGCTCGATTTTTTATTGCCAGTTTGTATTTCACTGACGGTGATTCGACTTGGCGTGAAAGTTTTGCAAGTTGCCTTCAAACAAGCAGCTTGGGTTCGACCTGTTGAGCGCAGTTTGTCTTGGCTGGCATGGGGTGCTGTGGTGCTGTGGTTGACGGGCCTGCTGCCGTTGGTCCTAGACGAACTTGACCAAATTCATTGGAAAGTGGGGGCATCGCATTTGTCAGTCCGAACGCTCATTGAGGGCGGTCTGACGGCGGGTTTGGTGATGTTGCTTTCTTTGTGGATGTCGTCGGCGATTGAGTCGCGCTTGCTTAAAACATCTTCCGGCAGCGAGTTGTCTTTGCGCAAGGCTGTGAGCAATGCGGTCACGTCCTTGTTGATGTTTGTGGGCCTGATGGTGTCCTTGTCTGCAGTGGGCATTGACCTCACAGCCCTGTCTGTGTTGGGCGGAGCTGTGGGTGTAGGCATTGGCTTTGGTTTGCAAAAGTTGGCCGCCAACTACGTGAGCGGTTTTGTGATCTTGGCAGAGCGCAGCATGCGCATTGGCGACAGCGTCAAGGTGGATGGCTTTGAGGGCCGTGTGACCGACATCAAGGCACGCTACACCGTCATTCGTGCACCAACAGGACGTGAGTCCATCGTGCCCAATGAGATGCTCATCAACAGCCGTGTAGAAAATTTGTCTTTGGCCGATTCGCGTGTGCTGCAAAGCACTTCGGTGATGGTGGCCTATGGCAGCGATGTGAACTTGGTGATGGGCTTGCTAACGCAAGCCTGTGTGTTGCAGCCGCGAGTCCTCAAAGAACCCGCGCCCTTTGTGACTTTGTCGGCATTTGGTGCCGATGGCCTAGAGTTTGGTGCACATTATTGGGTGGATGAGCAGCAATCGGGCTTGCTCACGCTGAAGTCTGAAATCAATGTCAGCATTTTGCAATTGCTGAATGACAACGGCATTGAAATTCCCTACCCACAGCGTGTGGTTCACACGCGTGTTGTGTCCAGTTGAGCTTGAATTCGCTTGAATTAATTTGCGTTGTGGTGCAACTGTGTTTTTAACACCTGTGCGCACAAGCTCACAGCCGTGTTGGCCTCTTGCATCACACGGCCCATGGTGATGAAGCCGTGAATTTGACGCTCAAAGCAAATGTATTGAGATGGCACGCCGGCTTTTGACAAAGCATCGGCGTACATCAAGCCTTCATCGCGCAAAGGGTCAAAGCCCGCTGTCATCACGAACGCTGGCGGTAATCCTTCATGACTGGCCGCCAACTGAGGAGAGGCTCGCCAGTCTTTGGCATCATCACGGTTGCGCAAATAGTTTTCTGTGTAGTACGCAATCGAGTCTTGGGTCAGCATGTAGCCTTTGCCGTTGGCGTGATATGACGCCGTGTCGGGCCACATGATGGTGGCCGGATAGATCAGCAATTGAAAGGCGGGCTGCACCGACAGGCCAGTTTGATCGCGCAGTCCAATGCAGGCCGCAGCCGACAAGTTGCCACCTGCACTGTCGCCGCCAATGGCGATGCGAGCGGGGGCTATGCCCAGCGTGCTTGCGTGGCTTACCGTCCAATTAAAGGCTGCAATCGTATCGTCATAAGCCGCAGGAAATTTGTGCTCTGGTCCCATGCGGTAATCGACGGAGACGACCACGATGTTGGCTTGAAGGCACAAGCTTCGGCACAGCACATCGTGTGTGTCGAGGTCGCCAATGGTCCAGCCACCGCCGTGGATGTAGACCAAACCTGGCAATGCATTTTGAGTTTGTGCGGCATGCGGGTGATAGACCCGAACTGGCACATTCACGCCATTGTGCGATACCACCTTGTCTTCGACTTTGAACACCTCAGGGGCATCGGGCTGGGTGAACGTGCGCCTAGACCTGTAAGACGCTCTCGCCTCTAAGGGGGTGAGCGTGTTCACCGGTGGGACCCCCTTGTCAATCATGAGTTGCATCAGGGCTTGAGCTTGAGGGTCCAACATGGCGTGATCTTTCAAATCAAAGGGGTGTGTCTGATGCGATGATTTACGAAGTCATCAAAGAGGGCAGATACAAGCTGAGAGATGGGAAGAACAGCAAGATGGCCAAGGTGACAACTTGCATGGCCACAAAGGGCCAGCAACCGCGGAAGATGGTGCCCAGACCTACTTTGGGCAGCAGGGTGTTGAGTACAAACAAGTTCATGCCCACTGGTGGTGAGATGAGTCCGATCTGAATCACCATCACGATCAAGACACCAAACCACACGGGGTCAAAACCCAACTGAACCACAATGGGGAAGAAGAGCGGAATGGTCAACAAGACCATGGTCAACTCTTCCATCACCGTACCCAGGATGATGTAGATCACCATCATGGCGCCTACCACCATGATGGGCGAGAGACCCAAATGCGTGATCCACTCTTTCAGGTCACCCGGCATGGTGGTGAAGTTCACAAAGTTGGCAAAGATTGTGGCGGCAATCAGCAAAGTGAACAGCATGCCTGTTGTGCGAGCCGATTCAACCAAGATGCTGATGAGGGTGTCCCATGTCAGTGCCTTGCGAGCCCATGCAAACAAGAAGGCACCTGCGGCTCCCATGCCTGCACCTTCCGTGGCGGTAAAAATACCGCCGTAAATGCCACCTAACACCACAAAGACCAGCAGCAAAACGCCCCAAATACCGCGCAAAGCTTCCATGCGCTGTGACCAGGTGAATTTTTCGCCGGGAGGTGCGTGCTCAGGATCGCGCATGGTCATTAAAACAACGGCCAGCATCAGCAATATAGCAGTCAAGATGCCAGGTATCACGCCTGCTGCAAACAATTTGCCGATGTGTGTTTCGGTCACGATCCCATAAATCACCATGATGGTAGAAGGTGGAATCATGATGCCCAAGGTGCCACCAGACGCAATGACACCAGTGGACAAAGCATCGCTGTAACCCAACTTTTTCATGGAGGGGTAAGCCACTTTGCTCATGGTGGCTGCCGTGGCAATGGAAGAGCCGCAAATGGCCCCAAAGCCTGCGCAAGCAGCAATGGTGGCATGCGCCAAACCGCCACGACGGTGGCCAATGAAGGTATAGGCGGCGTGGAATAACTCATGAGCCAAACCCGCACGCGCCACAAAGTTGCCCATCAAAATGAACAAGGGAATGACGGACAGGGTGTAGGCAAAACCAGTTTCTTGCACCACTTGGGCCGTACTGGCAAGGGCTGGCATCCAACCTCTTGTGAGACCAATGCCGACCACACCCACCAAACCCATGGAAAAGGCCAAGGGCATGCGCAAGAGCGCCAATCCAAAAATGGCAATGAAGCCAATGAGTGCTTCGGTCACAGAACACCTCCTTCAGATTCTTCGTCTTCACTGAGGGGGTGGAAGACCAGAATCAAATGAACAATGCCTGCCAGCGCGCACATGAAGCCCATGCCCATGATGAAAGGCGCTTTTGAAATTTTGAGTTGGGCTGTGGTTTCACCAAAGGACGCAAAGTCGATGCCTGTTGAAATCATCAGCCAACCAAGTGCCAACAGCGCAATGCTGCATAAAAAGTTGACCAGTGATTTTTGAAATTTCACAAAACCTTTGGGCCAAAAGCCATCGAGCGAGTCGAACACGACATGCTCACCTTTGCGCGAAACCAAGGGCAGGGCGCCAAAAATAACCACCACCATGAAAAGCTCAGTCAGTTCTAAGGAACCAGCAATCGAGTGGTCAAGGAGTTTTCTGCCAGTGACATCAAAGAAGGTTAAAACCATGATGGCAAAAAGTGCAAGCCCAGAGATCAGGCTGCAAAGCTTGTCGAGAAATTTGTTCACGAATATTCCAATGCGACATAAAAAAACGGTACCTCTCAATTTTGACAGGTACCGCTTTCAGTTGAATGACAAACGCGGTGAGGCGTTAGGCAGCCATCATTTTTCGAGTTTGGCGATTTCAGCGCGGAACTCAGCCAATACTTTGGCGGGATCTTTCAAGCCTTTGGCCTTGGAGGCGGCCACCCAGTTTTGTTCCAGGGGTTGAGTTTTGGCTTTGACGTCTGCCACAAACTTGGCGTCAGCTTTTGTGACCTGAACGTTGTTGACTTGCATGAGGGCAAATGCGCGACGGTCCACTTTGTCCCAGCCGCGGCCAAAGATGCGCGCAGCAGTTTCGCCCGAGATCTCGTCAACGGCTTTTTTGTCTTCAGCCGACAGCTTGTCGTATTTGGCTTGGTTCATCATGAACACAAAGCTGGTGTTGTACATGCCACCAGGGAAGGTTGTCGCGTGCTTGATGATCTTGTCGATTTTGAATGACTCGGTCGATTCAGCAGGGAACAAAGTACCGTCCATCACCCCGGATGACAACAACTCATAAGAGTCAGGTGCTGGTTTGAGAGTGACGTTCATATTGAGCGCTTTGGACATCTCATTCACCATGCCGCCGCCGACGCGGAACTTGAGCCCTGTCAGATCTTCAACTTTGGTAATGGGGCGCTTCACGTTGAACACAATGCCGGGGCCGTGTGAGAACAATGAGATCACCTTGACGCCTTGGTGTTCTGCTGCGAACTCAGGGTACTTGCCAGTCACACGGCTCAAGGCCACAGAAATGGTTTCTGCACTGTTGCCCAAGAAAGGCAGTTCAGTCATTTGTGTGTGAACAAAGCGTCCGGGTGTGTAGCCGTGCACGGTGTATGACAAGTCGGCCAAACCGTTTTTCACAGCATCGTATGTGCCTGGTGCTGGGGTCACGCCACGGGGCAAGATATTGCACTTGATGCGGCCTTTGGTGTTGTTTTCGAGCAGGTCACACCATTCTTTTTGTGCCATCGAGGCTGTGTGCGTGGGGGGCAACCAGCTGGAGACTGTTAAAACCGTTTCAGCTTGCGCTTGAACAGTCCAAGCAGTCAAAACCAAGGCGGCAACGGATAAAAGCGACTTTTTCATGGAGGGACTCCGTTCATTAAAAGGGATGCACGCCAAGCAGGCTTGGGTTGTGCAAGAAAGCATAGGGTTAAAACCCTGCGATGATCATGGTAACGCCAATTCACCAACCGATTGGTCGGTGAATTCCCGAGGTTTTCGGTTAACGCACGCCGCATGGCTTGATATAAAATTCGCACGATCGTGCTTTTTTACGCTTCAGACCTTGAGAAAATCATGAATTGAGGCACAATTGACGTTTACGTTAACGTCAATCAAACAAAAGGCGTTTGCGAGCCTGTTTTTATCTTGGAGATTTGGCAATGAAAATTCTTGTTCCCGTGAAGCGGGTTGTCGACTACAACGTGAAAGTGCGCGTCAAATCAGACGGCACAGGCGTGGACATCGCCAACGTCAAAATGAGCATGAACCCCTTTGACGAGATTGCGGTTGAAGAAGCTGTGCGCCTGAAAGAGAAGGGCATTGCCACAGAAGTGATCGCAGTGTCATGCGGCGTGACACAGTGCCAAGAAACTTTGCGTACTGCCATGGCCATTGGTGCCGATCGCGGTATCTTGGTCGAAACGCCCGCCGACTTGGAATTGCAACCTTTGGCCGTTGCCAAATTGTTGAAAGCCTTGGTCGACAAAGAACAACCTGGTTTGATCATCCTGGGCAAACAAGCCATTGACGACGATTGCAACCAAACCGGTCAAATGTTGGCGGCCTTGGCGGACTTGCCGCAAGCTACTTTTGCGTCCAAAGTGGAAGTAGTTGACGGCAAAGCGCAAGTGACACGCGAAGTGGATGGCGGCTTGGAAGTTTTGTCCTTGAGCATGCCTGCTGTGATCACCACCGACTTGCGTCTGAACGAGCCACGTTATGTGACCTTGCCCAACATCATGAAGGCCAAGAAAAAACAACTCGACACCTTCAAGCCAGAAGACTTGGGTGTGGACGTTGCACCGCGCATCACAACCCTCAAAGTCTCCGAGCCACCCAAGCGCTCTGCTGGTATCAAGGTGCCCGATGTGGCGACATTGGTTGACAAACTCAAGAATGTTTCGAAGGTAATCTAATAAATTTGCGGGACAGACCAAGATTTGCAAAGCAAATTTGCTCTGTCCTCAACTGATTAAGGAAATTTTATGGCTTCATTGGTTATTGCAGAACACGACAACGCATCCATCAAGGGTGCAACTTTGAACACCGTCACAGCCGCTGTGGCTTGTGGTGGTGATGTGCACGTTTTGGTGGCCGGTCACAACGCCGGTGCAGCCGCGCAAGCTGCTGCCCAAATTGCCGGCGTTTCCAAAGTGATTCACGCTGATGCCGAAGGTCTGGCCCATGGCTTGGCCGAGAACGTGGCCGCTCAAGTGCTGGCCATTGCTGGCAACTACACACACATTTTGTTCCCTGCCACTGCAGGCGGCAAAAACGTGGCGCCTCGCGTAGCAGCCAAGTTGGATGTGGCCCAATTGAGCGACGTCACCTTGGTGGTGTCTGCTGACACTTTCGAGCGTCCCATCTATGCAGGTAACGCCATCGCCACCGTGCAAAGCAAAGACACTGTCAAAGTGTTGACCGTTCGCACCACTGGCTTTGATGCAGCAGCAGCCACTGGTGGTTCTGCCAGCGTTGAAGCAGCAGCGGCAACGGCCGACAGCGGCAAGAGCGCCTTCAAAGGCAGTGAAATTGCCAAGAACGACCGTCCTGAATTGACTGCAGCCAAGATCATTGTGTCTGGTGGCCGTGCTTTGGGCAGTGCTGAGAAATTTGCCGAGGTGATGACACCTTTGGCTGACAAGCTGGGTGCAGCCATGGGTGCTAGCCGTGCTGCTGTTGACGCAGGCTATGCGCCCAATGATTGGCAAGTAGGTCAAACCGGAAAGATTGTTGCCCCTCAGTTGTATGTGGCTTGCGGTATCTCCGGCGCCATTCAGCACTTGGCCGGCATGAAGGACAGCAAGGTGATCGTTGCCATCAACAAAGACCCAGAAGCACCCATCTTCAGTGTGGCCGATTACGGTTTAGAAGCTGATCTTTTTGCGGCTGTGCCTGAATTGGTCAGCGCTTTGTGAAGTGAATGTTTTGATATGTGCGTTTGAAAGGCATCCGTTGAGGTGCCTTTCTTTTATTCGGAGAATGAGATGAGTTACGTTGCCCCCCTCAAAGACATGCTTTTCAACATCGAGCACTTGGCCCGCATAGACCAAGTCGCTCAAATGCCAGGCTTTGAAGACGCTGGCTTAGAAACAGCACAAGCCGTGCTGGAAGAATGCGCCAAGTTGAATCAAGATGTGATTGCACCTTTGAACTGGGAAGGCGACCAAAACCCATCCGCATTTGCCAATGGTGCAGTGAAAACCACGCCTGGTTTCAAAGAAGCGTTCAAACAATACGGAGAGGGCGGCTGGCAAGGGCTGCAGCACCCCACGGACTTTGGCGGTCAAGGTTTGCCCAAAACCATTGGTGCGGCATGCGGTGAAATGCTCAACTCTGCCAACATGAGTTTTGCCTTGTGCCCCTTGCTCACCGATGGCGCCATTGAAGCACTGTTGACAGCGGGCTCTGACGATTTGAAAAACATCTATCTTGAAAAATTGATCTCAGGTGAGTGGACGGGCACGATGAATTTGACAGAACCTCAAGCGGGTTCTGATCTCGCCCTGGTTCGCACACGTGCAGAACCCTTGCCTGATGGCACCTACAAAGTGTTCGGAACCAAAATCTATATCACCTACGGTGAACACGATATGGCCGACAACATCGTGCACTTGGTGTTGGCCCGTGTGCAAGGTGCACCCGAAGGCGTGAAGGGCATTAGCTTGTTTGTGGTGCCCAAGTTCATGGTGAAAGCCGATGGCAGCTTGGGTGATCGCAACGATGTTCACTGTGTCAGCATCGAACACAAAATGGGCATCAAGGCCAGCCCGACTGCCGTGCTGCAGTATGGCGACAATGGCGGTGCCATAGGCTACCTGGTGGGCGAAGAAAACCGTGGCCTTGAGTACATGTTCATCATGATGAACGCTGCGCGTTATGCGGTGGGCGTCCAGGGCATTGCCATTGCCGAACGTGCCTATCAAAAGGCGGTGCAATACGCCAAAGACCGCGTGCAAAGTCGTCCTGTCGATGGCAGCATGAACACTTCCGCTCCCATCATTCATCACCCTGACGTCAAGCGCATGCTCATGACCATGCGTGCCAGCACAGAGGGTTGCCGCGCATTGGCCACAGTGGCCGCTGCTGCGTACGACGCGGCTCATCATCACACCGATGCAGAAGTGCGCAAACAAAATGCGCTGTTCTACGAATTCATGGTGCCCCTCGTTAAAGGCTACAGTACGGAGATGAGTTTGGAAGTGACCTCACTGGGCGTGCAAGTGCACGGCGGCATGGGTTTCATTGAAGAAACGGGTGCTGCGCAGTACTACCGAGATGCCAAAATTTTGACCATCTACGAAGGCACAACTGCAATTCAAGCCAATGACTTGGTGGGCCGTAAAACGGCGCGCGATGGTGGACAAACTGCCAATGCTTTGGCAGGTCAAGTTGAGCAAACAGAAAATGAATTGTTGGCCAACGGCAATGCAGACGCTCAAGCGGTGGGGCGTCGTTTGAAAGCCGCTCGTTTGGCGTTTTTGGACGTTGTCAACTTTGTGGCCGGCAATACCAAAGCCAACCCCAATGACGTCTTTGCCGGCAGCGTGCCGTACTTGATGTTGACGGGCAATTTGATGGCGGGCTGGCAAATGGGCCGCGCCTTGTTGGTGGCCTTAGGGCAAAGTGCCCAAGGCAATGACAAAGCTTTCATGGCTGCCAAGGTGACCACCGCACGTTTCTATGCTGATCATTTGCTCAGCCGTGCCCCAGGCATGCGTGACAGCATTGTGGATGGTGCAAAGTGCGTGACAGAGTTGCCACTAGAAGCTTTCTAAAATCACGGCTTCTTTAAGCGTATTCAAACAATAACTGGAGACAACATGTCTAAATTACCTGCCGCTCTGGCCAATTTGCCTTTTCCGGTGATTGCCTCACCTTTGTTCATTATCAGCAACCCCAAACTGGTCATTGAGCAATGCAAAGCAGGTATTGTGGGCTCTATGCCGGCTTTGAATGCGCGGCCAGCCGAACAGCTGGAAGAGTGGTTGATCGAAATCACAGAAACACTTGCTGCATACAACAAAGCCAATCCAGATAAGCCTGCTGCACCCTTTGCCATCAATCAAATCGTTCACAAAAGCAATGACCGCTTAGAGCATGACATGGCGCTGTGTGTGAAATACAAAGTGCCCATCATCATTACATCTCTGGGTGCGCGTGAAGACATTAATCAAGCGGCGCACAGCTATGGTGGTGTGGTTTTGCACGACATCATCAACAACAAGTTTGCTCACAAGGCCATCGAAAAAGGTGCGGATGGTTTGATTGCAGTGGCCGCGGGTGCCGGTGGCCACGCTGGTGAGAAAAGCCCGTTTGCATTGATTCAAGAAATTCGCCAATGGTTCCAAGGCCCTGTGGCATTGTCTGGCTCTATTGCCAGCGGTGATGCCATTCTGGCGGCACAAGCCATGGGCGCAGACTTTGCCTACATTGGGTCGGCCTTCATTGCCACACACGAAGCACGTGCAGCAGAAGATTACAAACAAGCCATTGTGGATTGCAACTCTGACGACATCGTCTACAGCAATTTGTTCACAGGTGTGCACGGCAACTACTTGGCACCTTCGATCAAAGCGGCCGGATTAGATCCGGCCAACTTGCCAGTGTCTGACCCTTCGGCCATGAACTTTGGCGGTGATGCCAAGAAGGCTTGGAAAGACATTTGGGGCTGTGGTCAAGGCATCGGCGCTATCAACGCGGTCGTCAGCACGGCAGAGCGTGTCGCCAAACTGAAGCAAGAATACGCTGCTGCGCGTGCGCGTTTGGCACTCTAATTTTCTTCAGGTCTGACGTGAAGTCTGAGCGTTCGGAGGTCATTGACCTCTTCAAGGCATTTGCCTGCGTGTTAATCATCTGGCATCACTTGTCCCTGTATGGTCCGATGTCAGATGTCATTTTTGAATGGGCACCTGGCCTGATTGGTTTTTTGTTTGACCACGGATTGCTCGCCGTTCAAGTTTTCTTGGTGGTAGGCGGCTACTTGAATGCGAAATCCTGGATTCGCGGCTTAGAGCAAGCCGACTTCCATTTTTTCTCTCGCTTGGTCGCTCGCTACCAGCGCTTGGTCATTCCGTTGTTGGCCGCCTTGTGTTTCACTGTGGCCGTGACTGCAATGGTTCGCCCGTATTTCGAACATTCATCTCTGTCTGACTCACCCACACCCGTGCAAGTTCTTGCGCACATTTTGCTGTTACAAGATGTACTTTATCTGGAAGCCTTTTCTGCAGGTGTTTGGTATGTGGCCATTGATTTTCAGTTGTTTGCTTTGGCCTTGATTTGTGGGGCCGTTGCGCATCGTTGGCAGTCCGCAAGCGGCCAAGGAACGGTCATCCGAAAAGCACTGGGCATGTGGCTGACTTTGACACTGCTCTCCCTCTTTGTTTGGAACCTCAATCCCTTGGGTGAGATTTGGGGGACTTATTTTTTCTGCTCTTACGGATTAGGTCTTTGGGTGGGATCATGGCGATGGACCGGCTTGAGCATCAAGCATCAAAGCTTGGCCATTTTAATTTTGTTGTTGGGTGTTGCTGCGTGGCTGTACCAACCCAGAGTCAGATTGGCAGTGGCATTTGCGATTGCGGTACTGCTCGCGTTGTATGAAGCCTCAGATTGCAAACCGCTGCCATGGCTTAAGGCCAGGTGGATTCAGGCTTTGTCCAATGCGTCTTATGCCATCTTCCTTGTTCACTTTGGGGTGAGTTTGCTGGTCAGTGCGGTGGTGTTTAACAACGGGTCAGAAAGTGTGCCTGCCAATGCAATTGGCATGCTGGCCTCATTTGTTTTGTCTCTGTTGTTGGGGCAGTATTTGCACGCGAAGCTTGAAAGTCAGTTGCCCAGCTGGCGACTTTTTCTGCAGTGGGCAGCCACTTTTGTGGCCACCTGCACGGCAGTCATGACGCTCAGCTAGCCAAGCTTGCTTGGCTTTCGCTGACCTTGCCTTGGATGTAGGCAAGCGCTGCTTCAACTTGGTCGATGAGGATCAGGCACAAATCACCAGAAGACAAACGTGCCAAGGCTGCATCAATGGCATTGAATTCGCCTTGTATGTCTTGTACATGTGTGGTGCGTGTGGCACCGTTGAGGCCTTCACGCAAGAGTTGAATCACTTCACCATCGCTGCGTCCGCGTTGACAAGCGTCCTGGTACAAGATGACTTCGTCAAAGGCCGTTCCTAAAATTTGCGTTTGATCGCGAATGTCTTGATCGCGGCGATCGCCAGCACCACTGATGACCACCGAACGCTTGTTGGCGGGCATGTTGTCTACGGCGTGAACCAAGGCTTGAATGGCATCGGGGTTGTGGCCGTAATCGGCAATCACAGTGGCACCTTTGTAATCAAACACATTGAAACGGCCGGGCACACCTTGAATGTCGCTGATGAAGGTGGACAAGCCTTGCGCAATGATTTCCCATGGGACATTGACAGCCCATGCAGCCGCAACGGCTGCCATGACGTTTTCAGTTTGAAACCCAATGTGACCTTGTCGTGTCAGTGGCACTTCAGTTAATGCAATGCGAAAGAACTTCTTGCCTTGCTGCGCCACGATGTGACCATTTTCTGTGTAGACCACACGCTTGCCTTGTGCGCGGTGTGTGGCCAAGACAGGGTGGTGTGGGTCGAGTGCAAAGAAAGTGACGTCGCCGGGGCACATGTTGGCCATCATGGCCACTTTGGGGTCGGCGGCATTGAGGACTGCCATGCCATCGGGGGCAACGTTGAGCACAATCACGCGCTTGAGGACCGAGAGGTCTTCGAGGGTGGTGATGTAATTCAAGCCTAAATGATCGCCCGAACCCATGTTGGTCACGATGGCAACTTGGCAACGGTCAAAGGCCAAGCCTTCACGCAGCAAGCCCCCGCGAGCTGTTTCAAACACAGCCGCATCGACATCAGGGTGCATCAAGACATTGCGGGCACTGCGGGGTCCGCTGCAATCACCGTCGTCAATTTGACGACCATTCACATACACACCATCGGTGTTGGTCATGCCAACGCGCAATTGGTTGGCCTTGAGAAGGTGTGCAGTGAGGCGTACCGTGGTGGTTTTGCCATTGGTACCTGTGACCGCAATGACCGGAATGCGGCCATTGTCCCCATTGGGAAACATGTGGTCGATGACAGCTTTGCCGACATTTCGGCCTTTGCCAAATGAGGGACTGATGTGCATGCGCAAGCCAGGTGCTGCATTGACTTCAACGATGCCCCCGTTTTGCTCTTCGAGGGGTTTCAAGACAGATTCGCACACCACATCTACGCCGCAAATATCTACGCCCACCATTTGTGCTGCTGACACGGCACGCGCTGCAACTTCTGCGTGCACATCGTCTGTGACGTCAGTGGCTGTGCCACCCGTGGACAAGTTGGCGTTGTTGCGCAAAATAACGCGGCGTCCTTTTTCTGGCACGGAGTTAGGTTCGAGGTCTTGCAACTTCAAACGACCAATGGCGATGTCATCGAATTTGATTTTGGTGAGGGACGTGGAGTGGCCATCACCGCGACGAGGGTCTTCATTGACTTTTTCAACCAATTCGCGAACTGTGAGCATGCCATCGCCCACCACCAAAGGGGGCTCACGTCGAGCAGCTGCGACAAGTTTGTTGCCCACCACCAGCAAGCGGTAATCACTGCCAGGTAAAAATTTCTCAACCAAGACTTCGCCGTAGCGGGCAGCGGTGTCATAAGCCTGATTGAACAGGTCCCGTTGAGTGATGTTGACTGTGACGCCTTTGCCTTGATTGCCATCTTGCGGTTTGACCACCACAGGCAAGCCGATGCTTTGTGCAATGCTCCAAGCGTCTTCCAAATCCTTTGCGGGTCGGCCCAGGGGCACGGGCACGCCAGCTGCCAACAACAAAGACTTGGTGAGGTCTTTGTCTTGTGCAATTGATTCGGCAATGGCACTGGTGGTGTCGGTTTCTGCAGCTTGAATGCGGCGTTGTTTAGAACCCCAACCAAACTGCACCATGCTGCCTTCGGTGAGGCGGCGAAACGGGATGCCTTTGATGACTGCTGCATCGACGATGGCGCCAGTGGAAGGGCCTAAGCGAACGTCTTCGTCTAGCTCGCGCAGCTCAGCGAGTGCCTGATTGAGATCGAAGGCCGATTGCGTTTGCACTGCTTGGCAAAGTTTTTCGGCCCAGTTAAGGGCCAATCGACCGACGGCTTCTTCGGTGTATTGGACGACCACTTGGAAGATGCCTTCTTCCTCAGTGGCCGTGGTGCGGCTAAAGGTGACGGGACATCCCGCTTGGTTTTGCAAGCTGATGGTGATTTTTTCGAGGGCGTGGGCCATGCTGGCGGGCTGACCCGGGCGTGAGCCTTCTAAAGGACCGACTGCTGGAAAGATGCGACGCAGTTTCTTTTCGAAATCGTTGCCAGGCAGCATGTCTCGTTCTTCAGGCACGCAGCTGACAATGGCTTCAATGCTGGTTTGTCGACTCCATAAGTTGGGTCCCCGCAAAGCTCGAATTCTTGAAACTTCCATGAAGCAAATATCCTGTTTGAAGCGCGTCGCTTGGTGATTGAAGGGGCTGCTTGGGTCTCAATGAGACCCAGGGCTTTGACCAAAACTCTTGATGCCTGCGCGGATCAAATCAGTGTTGATGCCCAGTGCCCAGGCAGTGGCCGAGGCGGCTAAAACTTCGACGCAAGTGAGATGTTGATTTTTAAGCAGCTTGTCAATCGCCGGCAATTGGCGATTGAGTGCGTCAATTTCTTGATCGCCTTGTGCCAAAACCAAATGGTTTTTGCGCCAGAACACCACCCGGCCATTTTGGCCGCGGTGTTGGGCAATGAGGGGGTGATCTTCGGAGCTTGCAAAGTAGGTAACTTCGCCGTCGCAGTATTGCGCCAAGTTGGCCACTTCGGGGTCTTCGGCATTCAAGACCGCCATGCCAGTGTCGAGCACCACATCCATTTGAGTGCGAATGACATTGGGCATTTGCGCATCGCTTTGGATGTAGAGGTCTTGCAGACCTTCGGCCTTGGGCATGGAGGTAATGACGCCCACTTGGCACCGATCATAAGGGAGGCCTTCAGCCAATAAGTGTCGCGCAGTGGTTTCAAATACCGCAGCCTGAACGGAGCGATTGATGAGCAAGCGTTGGGCAGATTCCCATTCCATGCCGTTTTGGCTTTGCAAACAACGTTCGCCCAAGAACAAACCTTTGGCGGAGGCCAGGCCTGTTTGCAAACCTTGCAAATGCAGCAACCAGGCAATGAGGTGGCTGGTGCCGGTGGTGTTTGTTTCACCAATCAGGCCCACCACAGGAATACGCGGCTCAGAGTCGGGCGCAAACAAATGCGCTGCAATGGCTTGGCCGACAGGGCGAGCTGATCCGGTGGCTGGTTTTAAGTGCATCAACAAGCCTGGGCCAGCGTTCACTTCCACAATGGCCGCGCCTTGCGCTTTCATGGGTTTGGAAATGTCTTGTGCCACCAAATCGACGCCGGCAATGTCCAAGCCCACAATGCGGGCTGCCAAGGCAGCCAACTCGGCCACGTCGGGGTGGACCAAATCGGTCACGTCGATGGCCATATTGCCAGTTCGCATGACCATGACGCTGCGACCTTGCTCAGGCACGCTGTCACCCGTGAGGCCTTGGCGCTTGAGCTCAAGCACGGCAGTGGTGTGATCTTTGAGTCGGATGGTATCAAGGGGGAAATCTTCTTCTTCGCCGCGACGAGGATCGGAGTTGATTTGAATCTCAATCAATTGCTCGACCGTGTGGACGCCATCGCCCACCACGCTGGCCACTTCGCCTTTGTTGGCTGCAACCACTTTGCCGCCTACCACCAACAGGCGATGCTCATCTCCCAAGATGTGCCGTTCAACCAAAACATCGCTGCCTTCGGCTTCGGCCAAATGGTAAGCCGCTTCAACTTCAGCTTGAGTTCGCAGTTCTAGGGAAACGCCGCGGGCATGGTTGCCATCGACGGGCTTGACGCAAACGGGCAGGCCAATGTCTTGGGCCGCTTCCCAGGCTTCTTCAGGTGATGCCACGTTGCGACCCTCGGGAACAGGCACGCCGCAATTGGCCAGCAGGCTTTTGGTGAGGTCTTTGTCTTTGGATACACCCTCGGCAATGGCACTGGTTTGGTCGGTTTCGGCCGTCCAAATACGGCGCTGGCTGGCGCCATAGCCCAGTTGAACCAAATTGCCGTCGTTGAGGCGGATGGCGGGTATGTTGCGCTCGGCGGCGGCATCGACAATGCAGGCAGTGCTCGGGCCTATGCACAATTGGTCGACCATTTGGGTGAGGTCGGCAATGACTTGTTGGACTGGGTAAGGGCGGTTTTCGATGGCCGCCATGACCAGGTCTCGGGCCGCCTGAAGGGCGGCGCGGCTGACAGTTTCATTGCGCGTGCGAATGACCACCTTGTAAATGCCACGCGGACCCGCCTCGCGGGCTTTGCCAAAACCTGTTTGCATGCCTGCGCGGTTTTGCAGTTCCAACGCGACGTGCTCCATGATATGACCAGGCCAAGTGCCTTCGGTCAATCTTTGCAGGAAACCGCCACGTTCTCCCACGCTGCAGCGATGCTCCACAAGCCCAGGTAGCATTTCTTGGAGGCGTTCATTGAAGCCGGGAAGGGTGTTGGAAGGGCTATCTTCAAGATCACCAATATCGATCCAAGCCTCCATCACGGGACGGTATGTCCAGATGTTGGGACCCTTAAGATGGGTCATCCTTAAAAATTTGATGTCTTTAGAACTCATTTCCGTGGGCCTGACGATTCTGAGCGACGGCACGGAGCGATTCGTGTCCGGGGATACAATGACCGGCCAGTTGCAACACTGGCAGTGATCGTCTGATAAACAAGGTGCATGGGCTGTGTCCTGGCCGCTTCTTTTGCTGTTTTTGTTTGCCGCCAACACATGTTGACTCTTGCTGTTTGAACTCTTATGAACTCCAAAACCCATCCTCCCACTGATTTGCTGGGATTGCCTTTGTTCTGGCAGGAGGGCGTGTTGTCTCAAGTTCACCTTGGTGAAAACGTCCTAGCCTGGCTAGAGGTTGACTTGAATGATGAATTAAGCTTCAAAAAAATCTTGGTTATTTTGACCGATCAAAGGGTCATCTCCACCAACGAAGCTCAAAAAAGTTGGAATTTCTGGAAGCTTAGCGCCGATTTAAGCCTGCGCGTACTGGATCACGCCGGGGTTGGCACACTGGCCTTGCATTTAGGCGGCCAGCGATTGGCAGCTTGGCGGTTTACTTTGGGCCTTGAGGCTGCCGTGTTGCGCTGGAAGTTGCGCTTTGAAAACCAGCAACGCCAGGCCGCGCAAACGGCCACTTTCCTGGGCAAATCCCTGAATGAGGATCCGGCTGCAGTTGAGCAATTCATGCGCCATGTGCTTTGTCCCGTATGTCAGAACGTGGTCGATGCAGCCGATGATGAATGCCCCGTTTGTGTTGAAAAAGAACAAGCGCCGCCATCCACATGGACACTTTTCAAGCTCTGGCGATTTGCCAGACCGTATCAATGGCAATTGCTCTTGGGTTTTGTCTTAACCCTGGCGTCAACCGCTGCCACTTTGGTGCCGCCTTATCTCACCATGCCCTTGATGGACGATGTTCTGATTCCCTATCAAAACGGCAAACCCATCGACCCTGTGACCGTGTCATGGTATCTGCTCGGCCTTCTGGGCTCAGCGTTGGTGGCATGGAGTTTGGGGTGGGTTAAAACTTACATTCTGGCCTTGGTGTCCGAGCGCATTGGCGCCGATTTGCGCACCACCACGTATCAACATTTGTTGAAGCTGTCACTTGAGTATTTTGGAGGGCGTCGCACCGGCGATTTGATTGCTCGCATTGGCAGTGAAACCGATCGAATCAATGTTTTCTTGTCACTGCATTTACTTGATTTCGCAACTGACATATTGATGATCATGATGACCGCCATCATCTTGTTCTCCATCAATCCCACACTGGCTTTGGTCACATTGTTGCCGCTGCCATTCATCGGATGGCTGATTCACGTGGTGCGAGAAAAACTGCGCACTGGTTTTGAAAAAATTGACCGCGTGTGGTCTGAAGTGACCAACGTGTTGGCCGACACCATTCCGGGTATTCGAGTGGTCAAAGCCTTTGCGCAAGAAGACCGTGAAGCGCAGCGTTTCATCGATGCCAACAAACACAACTTGGCGGTGAACGATCGCTTGAACCGTGTGTGGTCAGTGTTCTCACCAACCGTGACCTTGATGACCGAAATTGGCTTGTTGGTGGTGTGGGGCTTTGGCATTTGGTTGGTGTCCAAAGACCAAATAACGGTGGGTGTGCTCACGGCATTTTTGGCTTACATCGGACGTTTCTACACGCGCCTGGATTCCATGAGCCGCATCGTCTCGACCACACAAAAAGCAGCTTCAGGTGCCAAACGCATTTTTGAAATTTTGGACCATGTGTCCAGCGTGCCAGAACCTGTCAACCCAGTGGCTTTGCCCAAAGTAGAAGGCCGCATTACGCTCACCGATGCCAGCTTCCGATATGGCAACCGCGCCGTCATCAAACATTTGAACTTAGACATCCAACCCGGCGAGATGATTGGCTTGGTGGGGCACAGTGGTTCAGGTAAGAGTACCTTGGTCAATTTAATGTGCCGATTTTATGATTTATCAGAAGGCCGCATTGCGCTCGACGGTGTCGACATCAAGCAATTGAAGGTGGCCGATTACCGCAGGCACATTGGATTGGTCTTGCAAGAGCCCTTTTTGTTCTTTGGCACCATTGCAGACAACATTGCCTATGGTATGCCCGATGCAACGCGTGAAGAAATTGTGGCCGCAGCCCGCGCTGCGCACGCACATGAATTTATTTTGCGCATGCCACAAGCTTACGATTCTTTGGTGGGGGAGCGCGGTCAAGGTTTGTCGGGTGGCGAGCGTCAGCGCATTTCCATTGCGCGGGCCTTGCTGATCAACCCCCGCATTTTGATCTTGGACGAAGCCACTTCGGCCGTGGACACCGAAACTGAAAAAGAAATTCAAAACGCCTTGGACAATTTGGTCCGTGGTCGGACCACCATTGCCATTGCGCACCGCTTGTCTACTTTGCGCAAAGCCGATCGTTTGGTGGTCATGGACAAAGGCTTGATTGTGGAAGAAGGCACGCACGATGCGTTGATCGAGTCCAAAGGAGCCTACTGGCGTTTGTACGAAGCACAGCAAAGACAAGCTGAATCGGAAGGTGCTGTTTTGAGAGAGTCGGTGACGCCATGAACGAGATTCTGATGAACATTCAATTTGACCAAGGCCCATCAGGTCGTTGGTTTTTTGTGAGCGCAGATGGCGTTCAGAACGACCACGTGATGGCCGTGCGTTCGTTTCCGGTGGCCGCACCTGAGGAAGGTATTGCGGTGGTGGACATCGATGGCAAGGAGTTGCTGTGGATACCCCATCTGAACCAATTGCCGGAAACAGTGCGCTGCAATATTTTGACGGCCATGAACCAACGTGAATTCATGCCTCAAATTTTAAAATTGCATGAGGTGAGCAGTTTTGTAACGCCCAGCACATGGGACATCGAAACCGACCGTGGCCCCACCACTTTGCTGCTGAAAGGCGAAGAGGATATTCGGCGTTTGTCCGGCAGTGTGTTGCTGGTCACCGATGGTCACGGTGTGCAGTTTTTAATTCGGGACTTGTCCCAGATGGACCGTCACTCACGCAAGCTGCTTGACCGATTTTTATGATTTGCTGCGGCAGTCCGCATGCACATCTAACTTGGCCTGATACACCTCTGAGCTAACACCCATCAGGCCTAGGACTGAGTGAAAATAGTTGTCGTGTGTAAGTGGCGCTTGCGCTTTGTTTTTCAAGCAAGTTCGAGACAAGCCTGATTGCTTCTCAAAGCGAGACGACCACCAGGTGATCCAGGGCACGCGCTTTTGAAAATCGGGTGCAACACGGTAAGGCAAGCCGTGCAGGTACAAGTTGTTTTCACCCAAAGACTCACCATGGTCAGAGACGTACAAAAGGGCGGGAGCGGAATTGCCTTCTGATTTTTTAAGCCATTGAATGGCTTGCCCTAAAAAGTGATCCGTGTAGAGAATGGTGTTGTCAAACGCGTTGACCACCTGCTCGCGAGTACATTCTTGAAGCGCATTGCTTTTGCACTCAGGCTGAAACTTCTTGAAGTTCTCGGGGACGCGTTTGTAATAGGCAGGGCCATGGCTACCCATCTGGTGCATGACCACCACCACACCTTTGGCACGACGCTCTGCTGGCAAGGCTTGGATGCGTTCATCCAATTGCTGCAGCATGATTTCGTCAAAGCATTCACCGTCTTTACAAAGACTGGGGTGTTTGAGTTCTTTGGTGAGAACTTGCGGCACGCGCTCGCACACACCTTTGCAACCCGACTGGTTGTCGATCCATAAAACAGCCAAGCCTGCGTGGTGCAAAACATCGATCAGGCTTTCATAGTTGTTCTTTCTTGCTTCAAAATCTTCTTTGCCCATGTGTGAAAACATGCACGGCACTGATGTGGCTGTACTGGTGCCGCAAGACATCACGCCTTTGAGGCTGATGATGCTCTCTTGGCTCAACTCGGGGCTGGTATTGCGCTCGTAACCGTTCACGCCAAAGTTGCCCATGCGCGCTGTTTCGCCCAAAACCAGTAAAAGCAAAGGTGGCTTGTCGCTTGGCTTGAGGGCCGTGGTTTTGGCATCCTGGCCAATGGGCAGCAATGTCTTGTTGTCGCGTTGAAAAGGCTTTGCAGCCACCATGCCAATGGCGTAAAAACTGTTCAAAGGGTTAACCAAGTAGCGCAATTGCGTGTGGTTGCGCATGATGGACGAGAAGTCTTGAAACACGGCCAACAAGGCTGCCACAATGACCACAACCGATGCCACCGCAGTGAATGTGTTGCTCAAGGCCTGATGGCTTAAACGCAGCGTTTTAAGCGGCGTTTTCCAGAGCACCCAAGACGGCAGAATGCCCAGCAGCAAAAGGCTGATGAGCATGCGCCAGTTCATCAAATCCAAGGCTTCTTTGGTGTCGGTTTGAAGCACATTGGTGATCATGGTGCTGTCGATCACGATGCCGTAGCTCACCATGAAGTAAGCGCCACTGGCTGCACTCAAAAAGAACACAGTGAGCACTGGTTTGAGCAGGCCTCTCCAATTCACAATGCTCAGGAGGGCAGTGAGTGCGGCCGCAATGATGGCGCCAAAGCCGAGTGCAAAGGCCAGTCCCCGAAAGCCAGAGACCTCTGGCAATTGGTGCACTTGCTGCCAAAGCGCAAAATTACCAATGCTGGCAAGCCAGAGGCTGCCTAGCACAGCAACCCAAGCTGGGTGCCATGCGTTGGGTGGAGACTTTAAAAAGCTGCTGCGTTGGGTTGTCATACCGCCAAGTTTAAAGCTTTAGACCCCTCAACCGGGCCATATCGAAGCGTGTTCTGGCACCACAGCACGCATTTTCAGCTCTCTTTCAATGCGTTGTCTCAACGTGTCTGAGGCCTCAAGTTCGCCATGAACCACATACACCTGTGAAGGTGGCTTGGGCATTTTTTCAAGCCAAGCCAACAGCTGGTTGCCATCGGCATGGGCGGATGCCGAGCTGAGTTGCACAATTTCAGCCGCGACAGGTAAGTCTTTGCCATGCAATCGAATCGTGGCGGCTCCGCTGGCCAAGGTGGCGCCTCGGGTACCAGGTGATTGAAAGCCCGTCAGGATGACCATGTTCCGATGTTCACCGACGTAGTTGGCCAAATGATGGAGTACGCGCCCCCCGGTGGCCATGCCACTGGCTGCCAAGATCACCATGGGTCCGTGGCGTTTGATCAGCGCTTTGGACTGCTCGGGGGTCTCAATCATGGTGGCCACGTGGTCCATGGCTTGGACTTCTTCAGCACTCAGGCGGTGTTCACCCATGTGGCGTTTGAACAATGCGGTGGTGTGAACCGCCATGGGGCTGTCTAGAAAAATGGGCAAACCATGCGGAATTTCGCCTGCTGCTTTGAGTTGCGCAATGCTGTGCAAAATGGCTTGCGCACGGCCCACTGCGAACACTGGCACCACTGCGACACCGCCACGCGCAGCAACTTTTTTCAAGGCTGCGCCAAGTTCAGCATTGACGTTTTCTTCCGGGTGACTCCGATTGCCGTATGTGGATTCGATGAGGACCGTGTCTGCTTGAGGTGGCGCATCGGGCGGGTTCATCAAGCTGTCGTCTGGGCGGCCTAAATCGCCAGAGAAGAGGATGCGTCGGCCTGCTACTTCCAATAACAAACTGGCAGCCCCCAAAATATGACCTGCGGTGCTGAACTTGGCATTCCAGCCCTTGATGGGTTGAAACCATTCGTTGATTTTTTCAACATGAAACTGCTGCATGCAGTATTTCGCGTCTTGCTGTGTGTAGAGCGGCAAAGCAGGATCGTGTTTAGAAAAACCATGCCGGTTGGCAAAGTAGGCATCTTCTTCTTGGATGTGTCCGCTGTCGGGTAGCAAAATGCCGCACAGATCGCGCGTGCCCGAGGTGCTGTGAACTTTGCCTTCAAAACCATTGCGCGCCAGCAGCGGCAAATAGCCACTGTGGTCCAAATGCGCATGCGTCAGGATCACGGCATCGACATCTTTAGGCGGTACGGGGCAAGCATCCCAATTGCGCAGACGCAATTGTTTGTAACCTTGAAACAAGCCACAGTCGACCAACAGCCTGTGGCCGTCGTGCTCGACGCAGTACTTGGAACCGGTGACTGTGTCGGCACCGCCTAAAAATCGAATGTTGAGGGTCATGCCTCTATATTAGACTTGATGATGTGGCTTGTCTTGACTTGAATCAAGTTGCCCAGCAAGAAGGCGCCCCAAAGGACGCCTTCTTGAAGATCACCACAAAGACACGTGACGCTTAGGCGCCGAATAAGCCTTTGAGCTTGTCTGTCCAGCTGTTACCTGTGGGCATGTGCTTGGCGCCACCTTTTTGCAATGACTCGTCAAACTCTTTGAGCAGCTTGCGCTGGTGTTCCGTGAGCTTGACGGGGGTCTCGACCGTGATGTGACAGTACAAATCGCCAGGGTAGCTGGCGCGCACGCCCTTGATGCCTTTGCCGCGCAAACGGAATTGCTTACCGGTTTGCGTGCCCTCTGGAATGTCAATGGCGGCCTTGCCGCTGAGGGTTGGCACGTCGATCTCTCCGCCCAGCGCGGCTTTACTAAAACCAATGGGCACTGAGCAATGCAGGTCGTCGCCATCGCGCTCGAAGATGTCGTGTTTTTTGAGGCGAATCTCAATGTACAAATCGCCGGGCGGGCCGCCATTGGTGCCCGGTTCGCCGTTGCCGGTGCTGCGAATGCGCATGCCGTCGTCAATGCCCGCAGGGATTTTGACTTCGAGCGTTTTTTGCTTTTTGAGTTTGCCTTGGCCACTGCACGAAGGGCAGGGGTCGGAGATGATTTTGCCTGAGCCACGGCAGTGTGGGCAGGTTTGCTGCACACTGAAAAAGCCTTGGCGCATTTGCACAGTGCCCGAACCTTGGCAGGTGCCGCATGTTTTGGCGCTGGTGCCTTTCTTGGCGCCGGAACCACCACAGGGATCGCATTCTTCCCAACCTGGTATGCGAATCTGGGCTTCTTTGCCGGCAGCGGCTTCTTCCAAAGTGACTTCCATGGCATAGCTGAGGTCACCACCACGGAACACTTGACGGCCACCACGTCCACCGCCGCGTTGCTGGCCAAAGATGTCACCGAAGATGTCGCCAAAGGCTTCGCCAAAACCGCCAAAGCCTTCCGCGCCGCCTGCGCCACCGCGCATATTGGGGTCGACACCGGCGTGACCGTATTGGTCGTAGGCTGCACGTTTTTGCGCGTCAGACAACATTTCGTAGGCCTCTTTGACCTCTTTGAATTTGCCCTCTGCCTCTTTGGCGTCGTCGCCCTGATGACGGTCAGGGTGAAACTTCATTGCCAATTTGCGATACGCCTTTTTGATCTCTTCTTCAGAGGCGTTCTTGGCTACACCCAATACTTCGTAAAAGTCTCTTTTGGCCATCGTTTTTTGCTACTGTTTGAACAAGAACGCCGCGAAAGCGATTTCCGGAGGGATACGCTGACGCGGCGGCTTGGGCTAAAGCCCTTGAATGAAAGGCTTAGCCTTTTTTAACTTCCTTGACTTCA
>JAHEBO010000069.1 GCA_024642215.1 Limnohabitans sp. | reverse complement strand
GCGTCGCTGGCGTTGATGATTTGTTTGCCTTGTGCCAATTGCGCTTGCGATTTGGCCAGCTGGGTTTGCACGTTGCTCATTTGTGCAGAGCCGCGGTCAAATAAAAGGTGGGTTGAAATTTTCATGAGGATTTAGCTTTCACGCACTTCAACGAACTTGCAGCACGCTGTCAAACAGCTGGCTGGCCACTTGCAAAATTTTGGCGGCGGCTTGGTAGGCTTGTTGGTAGCGCACCAAGTCGGCGGCTTCTTCGTCTAGGCTCACGCCAGACACTTGGTCGCGGGCGGTTACGGCTTGGTCGTATACCACTTGCAATGCCGATTGGGCAATGGTGGCTTGGCGGGCAATGTTGCCCATGTCATTCACGTTATCGATGTACGACGCCGCAAAGGTTTTGCCGCCACCCATCACAGGCTCAGATTCCAAGTCGATCAGCTGCAACATGTTTTCGTTGTTGCCGGTGCCGTCTTTGTTGCCGTCAATCGTGAACACGTCACCCGCTTTGGGCGCGCTCGACAAAGAAACCTGTATGCCTTGGTAGTTAAAGGCCGGCTCTAGGATGTTGGGATCGAAGTTGCGTGAGGCCACCACGGTGTCGGTGCTCACGTCCACAATGGTGAAGTGGGTGGCTGTGTCAAAGCGCACTTGCAGTGCCTGCGAGCGCATGGCTTGCTTGGCACTCACCGGTGTGCCCGTGTAGCTGGCCGAAATTTTGGCCTCGCCGGCGCCCGTGACAAACACCAAGAGGTCTTCGCTGGGGGTGCCAGAAATGTAGGTGCCAGTTTTGAAACCCATCTTGGCCAAGTCGGCAGGCGTGCCTTTGGCAAAGCCCAATTCAACAGGGGTGTCGGTGCCATCAACCAATGCGCGGGTGATGTTCACTTTGCCGCCGTAGTTGCCAGCCGCCAAGCCCAATGCGTTGGGTGAGGCCGAGCTGTCTATGGCAATGTCTTTGCCTTCGTTGCCTGCCGTGTTGGTCAAGATCAAAGAGCCGCTGTCGCCAATGTAGGCGCGCACAGCGGTAGAGCTACTTTTGCTGTTGATGGCATTGACCAAATCTTGCACGCTGGTCAATCCAGTGGGCACAGCTTTGATGACGGTGTAGCCCCCTGAGGTGCCGCTTTTGAGTGACAGCGGCAAATCCAATTTGATTTGGCTAACGGGAATGCTGATTTCGTTTTTGGCGGTGGCTGTTACGCCAGAAATGCCCGCAGTCGAAATGGTGAAGGCAATGTCGGTGGCTTGCAAAGTGCCGCTGGCTGGCGTAATGCTGCCCAAGGTCACGCCATTGAGTGTGAACATGCCTGCGGCAATAGACGACAAGCCGGTTTGTATGCGGTCGCTGGTAAGCGAGGCCGCCACACGTGTTTCGGCCACAGTGGTGTGTTTGGTAACGTCTGTTTCCAAAGGGTCCGCTTGCAGTTGCGTTCCCACTGTGGCGCGTGCGCCGTAAAAAACGGCAATGTCTTTGTAGCTGTTGCTGCCGTTTAAATTCAAATAGGCATCGCTGTAGCTGGCGTTGGTGGCAAAGCCATTGGCTTCGGTGAGCACCATGCCTTGCAGGGCGGTGTCGATGGCGGTGCCCGCCAGTTGACGGCCATCGCGCGTAAAAATTTGCAACTGCTGACCGGCATCGGCCTCGCCCATGAAGATGCCGATGTCTTGCAAACCATTTTGAATGGTGGCAACGGCCACCACAGGTTTGGACGCAGTGGCTTTGACGGTGATGGCGGCCGACGCACTGGCATTGTTGGCAATGGTGCTGGTAAGGTCTGCAGGCCCTGTGGTGGGGTCGCCTACATACAACAGGCTGGCATCTGCGCTACCTGTGTTGTTGGGCGCTTCAATGACGCGAAACTGCGCGGCCGCCGAAACTTTCAAGGCATCGCTGAAGTTAACTTTGACGGTACCGGCAGAGCCAACGCTGCTTTTGTCGATGGTGAACAGGTCGGTGCCGGTGTTGCCATAGGCATCAATGCCCGCCGTGTGAATGGCGTTGACTTCTTTGACAAAGTTGTTGGCCAGCGTGTCAAGTGAACTGCGGCTGCTGCCCAGTACTTGTTCCCTGAAACTCATGATGCCGGCCAGCTTGCCGCCACTCAAACCTGTGAGGGGCGTGGCTTCACCATAGGGGTTGAGCACCAGGCTGACTTTTTCTGGCGCGGCCGAATTGAAGTTGGTGCCCAGCATGAAGGAGTTCACGCCGTCCACCACCACATCGCGGGAAAGGGATGGGCCTAAGCTCACCGTGACTGCGCCGTTTTCTGCGAAGAATGTTTTGATGTGCGCGTAGCTGGACAAATCTTTCAGCAGCACATCGCGCTGGTCTAGCAAGTCGGCAGGTTGCAAGCTGGCCGACTTTTGCTTGGTGAGCTGAGTGTTCACTTGGGCCAACTGCTTGAAGATGGTGTTCATCGAATTGACGTAGCCCTTCACGGCTTCGTCAGTTTCGCTTTGCACCAGGTCCAGTTGACCAGACAACTCGCCAAAGCGAGCCGCCAAGTTTTCTGAATCACGCAAGAAGCTGCCGCGCATCACCGTGGAGGCCGGATCAGAAGACAAGTCACGCGCAGCATTGAAGAACTGGTCCAAGGCGCCACTCAGGCCCATGGACGTGCTGCCCATGATGTCGATCACGCGGTTGGCGTAATTGACCATGGGCTCTTGGCTGCTTAAATCGCTGTTGCTGTTGCGCAGGTTCGATTCAACGAAGGTGTCGTATTGGCGTTTGACGGTGTCCACGGTCACGCCGGTGCCCAAATACACGGTGCCCACTTTGGCCACCGGGTTGGCCACCATGACCACTTCTTGGCGTGAGTAACCGTCCGTGGAGACGTTGGCAATGTTGTTGGACACGGTGCCCAGCGCACGTTGGTACGACTGAACCGCATTGGAGGCGACGCTGACTAAGTCGGTCATGTGCCGCTCCCGCTAAGAGGTCTGGGGGGCAAGTTCAACGGCAAGATTTGCGCTTTGGGCAAAGCCATGCCGCCGGGCTTGTCGCTCAGCTTGTCCATGGACATGCCCATGGACTTGGGATTGAGGGCCATGCCTTTGGCAGCGGCATTGAAAGCGGCAGGATCTTGCCGCAGTTTCAAAATGTCGGCCGTGGTGGCAAGGTTGGCTTGTTGTTGTTCAAGGTTCTTCACCAGCATGTCGGCCAGGCCCATGCTGTTCTTTTTGGCCAGCTGCACAGACACTTCTTTGTCAAACATGCCCTGGAAGGTGTCCATGGTGCTCGACTCAGACAGCTCGCTCTTCTCAATGGAATCGCGCATGGACTTCATCATCATCTGCAGGAACAAGGCTTCAAACTGCTGCGCTGTTTCTTTGATGGCACCCTTGGCATCGGTACGTGCCTGTCCCTTCAGCTGACCTAGACCGTCAAAGTCGAGGTAAGAGTTGGGGGTGGGAGTGCTGATGGCGTCCATGGTGTGCTTTTTGAAGTGCTGTCAAAGTCAATGAATGATCTTGATCAGCAAATCTTGTGCCAGTGTGGGTGTCGATCTATTGCCGGTGCAACTGCGCGTTAGATCACGATCAATTCGGCGCGCAAGCTGCCCGAACTTTTGAGCGCTTCTAAGATGGCAATCAAAGAAGAAGGCGAGGCGCCGACTTGGTTGACGGCATCCACAATTTGTCGCAAGTCCACACCGGGTTGGAACATGAACATGGGCTTGTTGGTCTCGCTGACTTTGACTTCGGCGTTTTGAACGGCCGTGGTTTGACCTTGACTGAAGGGACCCGGCTGAGAAACTTCATTGGTGGCCGCAATGGACACACTGATAGAGCCATGCGTCACAGCGGCAGCCGTCACGCGCACATTGCGGCTGATGACCACCGTACCTGTTTTGGCATTGACCACCACGCGGGCTGTGGGCTCGCCTGGCATGACGTCCATGTTTTCAATCATGCTCATGAAGGCCACACGTTGCGTTAAATCTTGAGGCGCTTGCAAGGTAATGGACACACCGTCCAAGGCGCGTGCCACATCATTGCCAAAGCGGCCGTTGATGGCGTTCACGATGGCGTTGGTGGTGGTGAAATCGCTTTCACGCACGTTCAACACAATGCGGTCGGCTTTGTCGAAGGGGTTTTCAACAATGCGCTCAACGGTAGCGCCCGAAGGAATACGAGCTGCAGTGGGGACACCAATGGTGACCTTGGAGCCAGCAGCAGCGGCATCAATGCCGGTGGCTGTGAGAGAGCCTTGGGCCAAGGCGTAAATTTCGCCATCCACGCCGCGCAAGCTGCTCAGCAGCAAAGTGCCACCGCGCAAGTTGCTGGCCTTGCCGATGGCAGACACGTTGATGTCAATTTTTTGGCCAGGCTTGGCAAAGCCTGGCAGTTCGGCGGTCACCATCACGGCGGCCACGTTTTTGATGTCGAGCTTGCCGGAGCTGGTGGCGGTTTCAAAGTCGGACAAAGGGCCTTCCATGCTCACACCCAAACGGTTGAGCAAGGTTTTCATGCTTTGCGCGGTAAAGGACACATCGGCGCCATCGCCTGTACCTTGCAAGCCCACCACCAAGCCATAACCAATCAGTTGGTTGGAGCGCATGGCGGCCAAGGTGGTCAGGTCTTTGATGCGATCGGCAAATGCGCTGGTGCAACTTAAAGAGAGCACCAAGGTCAAGGCCATCCAAGGCGCTGACCATTTGAGTGAAAGTTTTGTCATGGCGTGTTCAATCTTGAGGTGAGCCAATGTTTAGAAGGGCCAGAGTTTTAGCAGGGCACTGGTGCCCCAGCCTGCGCGCGTAGCATTGGCCAAGTCGCCAGTGCCGCGGTATGCAATTTGTGCGTTGGCCAATCGACGTGATTGAACTGTGTTGTTAGGTGCAACGTCATCTGGGCGAATGATGCCGGCCACTTGAATCACTTCAGAGCCTTCGGTCAATGCCAATTGTTTTTCGCCGCGCAAGACCAAGTTGCCGTTAGGCATCACTTCCACCACGGCCACAGCCACCGAGCCATTCAGGCTGGCCTGTTGGTCGGCCGCGCCCGTGCCTTTGTTGGACACAGAACCGCCCGTGAGGTTGATGCCCTTCATGAAGCCACCCAAACCTGCGCCATAGTTTTGCAAACCGGTGGGCACCAAGGTGTTGGAAGAGTCGCGGGTGATAGAGCCGTTTTGCGTGCGAGCCGCTTGCGTCGACTCGTTCAGCAACACGGTAATGACATCGCCCACTTGAAAATTGCGGCCTTTGCCAAACCAGCTGTCGCTTTGACGGCCGACATAAATGGCACCCGTGGCCATGGTTTCGCGTGCGTTTTGCACGGGGTACACAGGTTCGAATTGCGGTGAATGTGTCAGTGCTTGTGGCGGCAACACGTTGGTGCAGGCTGTTAGCGACATGGCCAGCAACACACTGCCCAGCACAGCGACACGGCGGCCGTAGGCATGGCAAAAAGATTGGGCAGCAGTTGAAAGCAAGCTCATGATGCGTCGCCTTAGAGGTTGTTGTTGATGAACTTCAACATGCCGTCGACCGCAGAGATGGCCTTGGAGTTGATTTCGTAAGCGCGCTGGGTTTCGATCATGTTGACCATTTCTTCCACCACGTTCACGTTGGACGCTTCCAGCGTGCCTTGCATCAGGCTACCGGCACCTGTGGTACCCGGTTGCAGTACTTGAGGTGCACCGGAAGCAGGGGTTTCCTTCATCAAGTTTTGACCTTTGGCTTCCAAGCCACTTGGATTGACAAAGCGGGCCAATTGAATTTGGCCAATCACTTGCGAGCCACCCGCCGTCAACTCCACCGACACCGTGCCATCGCGACCAAATGTCACGGTGGAGGCAGTGGTGGGAATGGTGATGGCGGGCTGCAACAAAGCGCCTGACGCGGTAACGATTTGTCCTGAGTTGGACAACTTGAAGTTGCCGTCTCGGGTGTAGGCAATGGTGCCATCGGGTTGCGAAATTTGGAAGAAGCCTTCACCCGTGATGGCCACATCCAAAGGGTTTTGGGTGTTGACCATGTTGCCTTGGGCGTGTTGCTTTTCGGTGGCAACCACGCGCACACCGGTCCCCAGCATCAGGCCCGTAGGTGCTTGTGTGGTGGCGCCTGTTTGGCCGCCGGCTTGTCGAATGTTTTGATACAGCAAATCTTCAAACACAGCGCGATCGCGCTTGAAGCCCGTGGTGTTCACGTTGGCCAAGTTATTGGAAATGACGTTCATGCGCGTCTGTTGTGCATCCAGACCCGTTTTGGCGACCCACATACTTGCGTCCATGGCGAGCTCCTTTTAAATGTTCAGTTGTTGGATAAAAAAGTTGATCAAGAAGAGGCGCGCATCATGCTGCCGCCCGACTCATCAACGTCTTTGTTTTGTTTGATCACGTTCACTTGCATCTCAAATGAACGGCTTTGGTCCATCAACTTCACCATCACTTCCATGGCGTTGACGTTGGAACCTTCCA
>JAHEBO010000060.1 GCA_024642215.1 Limnohabitans sp. | reverse complement strand
AGCTTCATGAGCAACGAAAAGCTCGATGAGTTGGTCGATACCTTGCAAAAATCTGGAGGCGCAGCATGAGCGCTGATTTGAATCAGTTGTTGTCGCGTTTTGCGGCCACCGGCTTGGAAACATCATTCCATGAACGTCACCTCAACCCTCAAATTTTGGCGGGCTTGAATGGCAAAAACTGGAGTCTGAAAGATTACGAGGCACGTGGTGGTTACCAAGCCTTGCGCAAAATTTTGGGCAAAGACGGTGGTGAAGGCCTGACACAAGACCAAGTCATTGCCACGGTCAAAGAATCTGCATTGCGCGGTCGTGGTGGTGCAGGCTTCCCAACTGGCCTCAAGTGGAGCTTCATGCCCCGTCAGTTCCCAGGGCAGAAGTACTTGGTTTGCAATTCTGACGAAGGTGAGCCAGGCACTTGCAAAGACCGCGACATCATGCAATTCAATCCGCACATTGTGATTGAAGGCATGGCCATCGCTGCGTATGCCATGGGCATCAACGTGGGATACAACTACATCCACGGCGAAATTTTCCAAACCTACGAACGCTTTGAAGCGGCTTTAGAAGAAGCCCGCGCTGCAGGCTACTTGGGCGACAAGATCATGGGCAGCAACTTCAACTTCCAGTTGCATGCGTCACATGGTTTCGGTGCTTACATCTGCGGTGAAGAAACGGCATTGCTCGAATCCTTGGAAGGCAAAAAAGGCCAGCCTCGTTTCAAGCCACCATTCCCAGCCAGCTTTGGTTTGTACGGCAAGCCCACCACCATTAACAACACCGAAACCTTTGCAGCGGTTCCTTGGATCATTCGCAATGGCGGTCAGGCGTATTTGGAATGTGGCAAGCCCAACAACGGTGGCACCAAAATTTACTCCGTCAGTGGTGACGTTGAGCGTCCTGGTAACTACGAAATTCCCATGGGCACACCTTTTGCCAAACTCTTGGAGTTGGCAGGTGGCGTGCGGGGTGGACGCAATTTGAAGGCGGTGATTCCTGGCGGCTCTTCGGCCCCAGTGTTGCCTGCCAACATCATGATGGACGTCACCATGGACTATGACTCCATTGCCAAAGCCGGCTCCATGCTGGGTTCTGGCGCTGTCATTGTGATGGACGACACGCGTTGCATGGTCAAGTCCTTGCAGCGTTTGTCTTATTTCTACTCCCACGAATCATGTGGCCAATGCACACCTTGCCGCGAAGGTACAGGTTGGTTGTGGCGCATGGTCGATCGAATTGAAAATGGTCACGGCCGCGCAAGCGACCTCGACCTGTTGAACTCGGTGGCAGACAACATTCAAGGGCGCACCATTTGCGCTTTGGGTGATGCCGCCGCCATGCCTGTGCGCGGAATGATCAAACATTTCCGCCACGAATTTGAGTACCACGTTGAGCACAAGACCTGCATGGTCCCCGCTTACGTTTGAGACGGCAGATCACCATGGTTGAAATTGAACTAGACGGTAAAAAAGTTGAGGTCTTAGAAGGCAGCATGGTCATGCATGCCGCTGAAAAGGCCGGCACTTACATTCCTCACTTCTGCTATCACAAGAAATTGAGCATTGCGGCCAACTGCCGCATGTGCTTGGTCGATGTGGAAAAAGCACCCAAGCCAATGCCTGCATGCGCGACGCCCGTCACGCAAGGCATGATTGTTCGCACCAAATCAGACAAGGCCATTAAGGCGCAAGAGTCTGTGATGGAATTCTTGCTGATCAATCACCCGCTCGATTGCCCCATCTGCGACCAAGGCGGTGAATGCCAGTTACAAGATTTGGCCGTGGGTTATGGTGGCTCCACTTCACGTTACGAAGAAGAAAAACGTGTGGTGTTCCACAAAGATGTGGGCCCGCTCATCAGCATGCAAGAGATGAGCCGTTGCATTCACTGCACACGTTGCGTTCGCTTCGGTCAAGAAGTGGCTGGCGTCATGGAGCTGGGCATGTCACACCGTGGTGAGCATGCAGAAATTGAAACCTTTGTGGGCCAATCGGTTGACTCTGAACTCTCAGGCAACATGATTGACATTTGCCCAGTGGGTGCGCTCACCAGCAAACCTTTCCGTTACAGCGCCCGTACTTGGGAGTTGTCACGTCGCAAGTCCATTGCACCGCATGATTCATCGGGTGCCAACTTGGTGGTCCAAGTTAAAAACAACGAAGTGCTCCGCGTGGTGCCTTTGGAAAACGAAGACGTCAACGAGTGCTGGATTGCCGACCGCGATCGTTTTTCCTACGAGGCCTTGAACAGTGGCGACCGTCTGCGCACTCCCATGATCAAACAGGGCGGTGAGTGGAAAGAAGTCGACTGGCAAACTGCCTTGGAGTATGTGGCCAACGGCTTGAACCAAATCAGCAAAGACCACGGTGCCAGCAGCATCGGTGCGTTGGTCAGCCCCCACAGCACCCTCGAAGAATTGCATTTGGCCAGCACCCTGGTTCGTTCTTTGGGTTCCGACAATATTGACTACCGTTTGCGCAATGCCGAGTTAGGCAAAGCGGAAGGTGTGCGCTATTTGGGTACGTCCATTGCCAGCTTGTCGCAACTCCAACGCGTGTTGGTGGTGGGCAGCAACTTGCGCAAAGACCATCCGCTGTTTGCACAGCGCATTCGTCAAGCACAACGCAATGGTGCACAAGTCAATGCCATTACCTCTAAAACCTTGTTCAACGCTGCAGATGCATGGGCCATGCCCGTTGCAAACACCGATGTGCAAGAAGCTGGTGCCTGGGTGCAAAGCTTGGCCAATGTGGCCGCGGCCGTTGCGGCAGAGAAGGGCGTTGCTGCCCCTGTTGCTGGCCAAGTGACACCTGCAGCCAAAGCCATCGCCACGTCATTGCTTGGTGGTGAACGCAAAGCCATTTTGCTGGGCAACGCCGCAGCACACCATGCCAACGCTTCTAGCTTGCTCAGCTTGGCCCAATGGCTTGCCGAACAAACAGGCGCCACTTTCGGTTACCTCACAGAAGCTGCCAACACCGTGGGTGCCCAGTGGGCCAAAGCCCAACCACAGTCTGGTGGCTTGAATGCTGCACAAATGTTGGCCGGTGGTTTGAAAGCTGCCTTGTTGCTCAACACAGAGCCGGTTGAAGACTCTGCTGCGGGTGCCAAAGCGGTTGCTGCTTTGGCGGCCATGCAAATGGTGGTCACACTCAGCCCGTTCAAAACCAACATGGCTTTCTCAGACGTGTTGCTGCCCATCGCACCGTTCACAGAAACGTCAGGCAGTTTTGTCAATGCAGAAGGCCGCTTGCAAAGTTTCCATGCTGTGGTGAAGCCTTTGGCTGAAACCCGTCCTGCTTGGAAAGTGTTGCGCGTCTTGGCCAACATGCTTGGCTTGCCGCAGTTGGCCTTTGAAACTTCACAAGATGTGTTGAAACAAATCAGCGCCACACCCCTGAACCTCAGCAACGCTTGTGGTTCTGAGGTTCGCATGGCAGGTGATGTGGACACACCTTGCGTGGCATCTATTTATCAACTGGACAGTTTGGTGCGCCGCGCACCGTCTTTGCAATTGACGGCAGATGCCCGAAATGCGGCGGCAAGCGCACAAACTGTTGCTGAAGGAGTGCACGCATGATTGACGCTCTGTACAACGGTGGCTTGAACGCCATCTCCGCCACTTGGTGGGCTGCCATGGTGTGGCCCGTCTTGTGGATCTTGATCAAAATTGTGGCGGTGTTGGCCCCCCTGATGGGTGCTGTGGCTTACCTCACTTTGTGGGAGCGCAAGTTGCTCGGTTTTATGCAAGTTCGCATGGGACCCAACCGCGTGGGTCCGTTCGGTCTGCTGCAACCGATTGCCGATGCTTTGAAGCTTCTGACCAAAGAGATCATCACGCCTTCCGCTGTAGCGCCTGGTTTGTTCCGCTTGGGTCCTATCATGGCCATCATGCCGGCACTGGCCGCATGGGTTGCCATTCCTTTTGGCCCCGAAGTTGCGCTGACCAATTTGAATGCAGGTTTGCTGCTCGTCATGGCCATCACCTCCATCGAGGTTTATGGCGTGATCATTGCGGGTTGGGCCTCCAATTCCAAGTACGCCTTCTTGGGTGCATTGCGCGCGTCTGCCCAAATGGTCAGCTACGAAATTGCGATGGGCTTTTGTTTCTTGGTGGTCATCATGGTCACCGGCAGCATGAACCTCACAGAAATTGTGCTGGGTCAAGGCAAAGGTGAGATGGCCAACATGGGCCTGAACTTCTTGTCTTGGAACTGGTTGCCTTTGTTCCCCATTTTCATGGTCTACCTGATTTCAGGCGTGGCTGAAACCAACCGTCATCCGTTTGACGTGGTGGAAGGCGAAGCCGAAATTGTGGCCGGTCACATGGTCGAGTACTCCGGCATGGGCTTTGCCATCTTCTTCTTGGCTGAGTACGCCAGCATGTGGTTGGTGTCCATTTTGGCTGTGATCATGTTCTTGGGTGGCTGGATGTCACCCATTGACAGCACCGTTTTCAACCTCATCCCTGGCTGGATTTGGTTAGGGATCAAAACCTTCGTCGTGGTCTCTATGTTCATCTGGATTCGAGCCACATTCCCGCGCTTCCGTTATGACCAGATCATGCGTTTGGGTTGGAAGATTTTCATTCCAGTCACTTTGGTGTGGCTGTTGATTGTGGGCGTGTGGTTGCATTCGCCTTGGAACATTTGGAAATAACCGGGTTAAGACATGTCTACAGTGGCTGTATCCAATTTTTCGCTCAAGGACTTCCTCAAAAGCTTCATGCTGTTTGAGTTGGTCAAGGGCATGGCCTTAACAGGTCGTTACGCATTTCGTCGCAAAGTGACCCTTCAGTTTCCCGAAGAGAAGACACCTTTGTCACCTCGCTTCAGGGGTTTGCATGCACTGCGCCGTTATGAAAATGGTGAAGAGCGATGCATCGCTTGCAAATTGTGCGAGGCTGTTTGCCCCGCCATGGCCATCACCATTGAATCAGATGTCCGCGCCGACGGCTCACGCCGCACCACACGCTACGACATCGATTTGACCAAATGCATCTTCTGCGGCTTCTGCGAAGAAAGCTGTCCCGTCGACTCCATCGTGGAAACGTCCATCTTGGAATATCACGGCGAGAAGCGCGGCGACCTGCACTACACCAAAGAGATGCTCTTGGCTGTGGGCGATCGCTACGAAAAAGACATTGCTGCGGCCAAAGCAGCAGATGCCAAGTACCGTTGATCGGCTGAATTTACAAAACTAACAAGCGACAACCCATGGACGTCAAAACTGGTTTCTTTTATCTCTTCTCGGTGGTGCTCATGTTTGCATCGTTCCGAGTGGTGACCGCGCGCAACCCAGTGCATGCTGTGTTGTTCCTGATGTTGGCATTCTCGCAAGCCTCTGGTTTGTGGCTGCTCTTACAAGCCGAGTTCTTGGCCATGACTTTGGTCTTGGTCTACTTGGGTGCCGTGATGGTGCTGTTCTTGTTTGTGGTGATGATGCTGGACATCAACTTGGACACGCTTCGCGAAGGCTTCTGGAAGCACTTCCCGTTGGCAGCCTCCTTGGGCGCCTTGGTGGCCCTCGAAATGGCGGCCGTTCTAATGAGTGGCTTTCGAACTTCTGAAGCGCCCAAAGTGGCTTTGGCTGTGGGACAAGTTGCACCGCAATTGTCCAACAGCAAAGCCCTGGGTATCTTGCTTTACACAGAGTACCTCATGCCCATCCAAGTGGCAGCCTCAATTTTGCTGGTGGCCATGATTGCGGCCATTGCCCTCACGTTGCGTCAACGCAAGGACAGCAAAGCCATCAGCGCTTCTGAGCAAGTACACGTCCGCGCCAAAGACCGTTTGGTCGTGGTCAAGATGGATGTGGTGAAAGTAGGCGAAGCGCCAAAAGCACCTGAAGCACCTGCTGAAGCTGATGCTTCCAAGGAGACCAAATAATGACTTTGACACTTGGACACTATTTGTCGTTGGGCGCCATGTTGTTTGCCCTGTCGGTCATCGGTATCTTTTTGAACCGAAAGAACCTCATCGTGTTGTTGATGGCCATTGAGTTGATGCTCTTGGCAGTCAACATGAATTTTGTGGCTTTCTCTCACTTCTTGGGTGACATGCACGGACAAGTTTTCGTGTTCTTCATCCTCACAGTGGCAGCAGCCGAGTCCGCCATTGGATTGGCCATTTTGGTGCTCTTGTTCCGCAACAAGAACAGCATCAATGTGGACGAGCTCAATTCGCTCAAGGGTTAAGAGGTTAAAAAAACATGAGCCAAACCCTCAACGCTTCAACGCTGCTTGCCGTGCCATTGGCCCCACTGGTGGGGTCGGCACTGGCCGGTATTTTTGGTACGCAATTCGGTGGCAACTGGATCGGTCGTCGCCTCACGCACACCCTCACCATTTTGGGTGTGTTGATCGCTTTCATCTTGTCTGCTTCTACCTTGAAGAGTGTGGCAGTGGACGGTGCACGCTTTAACGAAACCCTCTACACCTGGATGACCGTGGGCGGTCTGAAGATGGAAGTGGGCTTCATGGTCGATGGCCTCACCGCCATGATGATGTGCGTCGTCACCTTCGTATCGCTGATGGTGCACTTGTACACCATCGGTTACATGGAAGAAGACGAAGGCTACAACCGCTTCTTCGCTTACATCTCTTTGTTCACCTTCTCCATGTTGATGCTGGTCATGAGCAACAACATGCTGCAACTGTTCTTCGGTTGGGAAGCTGTGGGCTTGGTGTCTTATTTGCTGATCGGTTTTTGGTTCAACAAACCCACCGCTATTTTTGCCAACATGAAAGCCTTCTTGGTCAACCGTGTGGGTGACTTTGGTTTCATCTTGGGCATTGGCCTCATTGCCGCATTTGCGGGCACTTTGAATTACACCGAAGCATTTGCCAAAGCAGCCGACCTCAGTGCACTCACTTTGCCTGGCACCTCTTGGATGCTGGTCACGGTCATTTGCATTTGCTTGTTCATTGGCGCCATGGGCAAATCTGCCCAGTTTCCATTGCACGTGTGGTTGCCAGACTCCATGGAAGGTCCCACACCGATTTCTGCGCTCATTCACGCAGCGACCATGGTGACCGCCGGCATTTTCATGGTGGCACGCATGTCACCCTTGTTTGAGTTGTCAGAAACAGCCCTGAACTTC
Source organism: Limnohabitans sp. (assembly GCA_024642215.1). Taxonomy (GTDB): domain Bacteria; phylum Pseudomonadota; class Gammaproteobacteria; order Burkholderiales; family Burkholderiaceae_C; genus Limnohabitans_A. The sequence continues at coordinate 27,334 of JAHEBO010000060.1, read as the reverse complement.
ATCATGGTGATTGGTGCCATCACGGCCTTGTTCATGGGTTTCTTGGGCATCATTCAAAACGACATCAAGCGCGTGGTGGCTTATTCCACTTTGTCTCAGTTGGGTTACATGACGGTTGCTTTGGGTGCCTCTGCTTACTCTGTCGCGGTGTTCCACCTCATGACGCACGCCTTCTTCAAAGCCTTGTTGTTCTTGGGCGCAGGCTCGGTCATCATGGGCATGCACCACAACCAAGACATCCGTTACATGGGCGGCGTGCGCAAGTACATGCCCATTACCTGGATTACTTCATTGCTCGGTTCTTTGGCGCTGATCGGTACGCCTTTCTTCTCCGGCTTCTACTCCAAAGACAGCATCATTGAAGCTGTGGCCGAAAGCCATTTGCCTGCCGCTGGCTTTGCCAACTTTGCAGTGCTGGCCGGTGTGTTTGTAACTGCCTTCTATTCATTCCGGATGTACTTCTTGGTGTTCCATGGCAAAGAGCGCTATGACCAAAACCCAGATGCACATCATGGTCACGATGACCATCACGACGACCACGGCCACGACAGCCATGGTCCGCACGAGTCGCCATGGGTGGTGACAGTGCCTTTGATCATGCTGGCCATTCCATCTGTGGTGATTGGTTTCATGACCATCGACCCCATGCTGTTTGGCGAGTTCTTCAAAGACGCCATCTTTGTGGATGCAGACAAGCACCACGTGATGCATGAATTGGCTGATGCCTTCCACGGTCCTGTGGCCATGGCTTTGCATGCTGTAAGTACCGCACCGTTCTGGCTGGCTTTGGCTGGTGTGGTGGTGTCTTGGTACATGTACCTGATCAACCCCGCCGTGCCTGCCGCCATTGGTCGTGCGCTGCGTCCAGTGGTGGTTCTCTTGGAGAACAAGTACTACATGGACTGGATCAACGAAAACATTCTGGCCCGTGGCGCTCGCGCATTGGGCAATGGACTGTGGAAAGTCGGCGATCGCACCTTGATCGATGGCTTGCTTGTCAATGGCTCTTGGAAGTTGGTGGGCATGGTTTCAAACTGGACTCGCAAGCTGCAATCGGGCTACCTCTACCATTACGCCTTGGTGATGATCTTGGGTATTTTCTTGCTCATGACGTACTTCGTCTGGCTCAACAAATAAGGAAGCATCAAAATGAATTTGTTGAGCCTTGCCATCTGGACGCCTATCGCGTTTGGTATTGTTTTATTGGCTTTGGGTCGTGATGAACAAGCCCCCGCAGTGCGCTGGTTGGCCCTCATTGGATCGATTGTCAGTTTCTTGATCACACTGCCTTTGTACGGTAGTTTCAAGCTTGACACAGCTGCCATGCAGTTTGTGGAAAAAGCGTCTTGGATTGAGCGCTTCAACGTCAACTACCACTTGGGTGTTGACGGTATTTCAATGTGGTTCGTCATTCTCACTGCCTTCATCAACGTGATCGTGGTCATTGCAGGTTGGGAAGTGATCACCCGCAAAGTGAACCAGTACATGGCCGCTTTCCTCATCTTGTCTGGCTTGATGATTGGTGTGTTTTCAGCCTTAGACGGTTTGCTGTTCTACGTGTTCTTTGAGGCCACACTCATTCCAATGTACTTAATCATTGGTATTTGGGGCGGTCCTAACAAGATCTATGCGGCGTTCAAGTTCTTCTTGTACACCTTGTTGGGTTCACTCCTCACATTGATCGCCTTGATTTTTTTGTACACCCAGTCTGGCGGCAGCTTTGACATTGCCACATGGCACAAACTGCCTTTGTCGGCTACGGCACAAAACTTCTTGTTCTTTGCATTCTTTGCTGCGTTTGCTGTCAAAGTTCCCATGTGGCCCGTCCACACTTGGTTGCCCGACGTGCACGTTGAAGCGCCTACCGGTGGTTCTGCCGTGTTGGCGGCCATCATGTTGAAACTCGGTGCCTACGGCTTCTTGCGTTTCTCCATGCCCATTGCCCCCGACGCTGCACGTGAGTGGGCCACCTTCATGATCGTCTTGTCCTTGGTGGCAGTGATCTATGTCGGCTTGGTGGCCATGGTGCAACAAGACATGAAAAAACTGGTGGCGTATTCATCGGTGGCGCACATGGGTTTTGTCACCTTGGGCTTCTTCATCTTCAATCCGCTGGGCGTGTCTGGCGGTTTGGTGCAAATGATTGCGCACGGCTTTGTGTCGGCGGCCATGTTCCTGTCCATTGGCGTGTTGTACGACCGCGTGCACTCACGTGAAATTGCCAGCTACGGCGGCGTGGTCAATACCATGCCCAAGTTTGCAGCCTTCGCTTTGTTGTTCGCCATGGCCAACTGCGGTTTGCCAGGTACAGCTGGCTTTGTCGGCGAGTGGATGGTCATTTTGGGTGCCGTGAAGTTTGACTTTGTGGTGGGCCTGTTGGCTGCGTCTGCCTTGATTTTTGGTGCGGCTTACACCTTGTGGATGTTCAAACGCGTCTATCTGGGTCCTGTCACCAACGATCACGTGAAAGAACTCACCGACATCAATGCACGTGAGTTCACCATCATGGCCTTGTTGGCCATTGCGGTGCTTTACATGGGCTTGTACCCCAAGCCTTTCACCGATGTGATGGAAGTCTCTGTGGCCAATTTGTTGCAGCATGTGGCTGCTTCCAAATTGCCTTGATCGCCATTGCGCCGCTGAAACTTAAAGATAGAGAGAATTGACATGATTGACTCAAGCAGCTGGACGTCGGTGTATCCAGAGATCGTATTGCTGGTCATGGCCTGCGTGATTGCGCTGGTAGACCTGCTGGTCACAAGCCCTAAGCGCACTGTGACCTACGTTTTAACTTTGGTGTCCTTGGGCGGCGTGGCATTGCTCAACGCTTTTTACGCGGATGCAGGGCACACACTTTACGGCTTTGGTCGTTTGGTGGTGTCTGATCCCATGGGGCATTGGCTCAAGTGCTTTGCCACCATCGCCGTCATGGTGACATTGGTTTATGCGCGCCCTTATGCGGCCGATCGTGACATGTTGCGCGGTGGCGAGATTTTCAGCCTGTCGGTGTTTGCCTTGCTGGGCATGAGCGTCATGATCTCCGGCCAAAACTTCTTGGTTTTGTATTTGGGACTTGAACTGCTCACACTCTCTAGCTACGCACTGGTGGCCTTGCGCCGCGACAACACCCAAGCCACAGAAGCCGCTATGAAGTACTTCGTGTTGGGTGCCATGGCTTCCGGTTTCTTGTTGTATGGCATGTCCATGCTGTACGGCGCGACAGGTTCTTTGGACCTGGCCACTGTGTTCAAAGTGATCGCCAGTGGTCAAGTGAAGCATCAAGTGTTGGTGTTTGGTTTGGTCTTTGTGGTGGCTGGTTTGGCCTTCAAATTGGGCGTGGTGCCATTCCACATGTGGGTGCCTGACGTTTACCAAGGTGCGCCTACAGCTGCAACCCTCATGATTGCCGGTGCGCCTAAGTTGGCAGCCTTTGCCATTGCCATTCGCATGTTGGTTGAAGGCCTGCTGCCCTTGGCCATCGATTGGCAACAAATGTTGGCGTTGTTGGCCATTGCTTCATTGTTGGTCGGTAACTTGGCCGCCATTGCGCAAACCAACCTCAAACGCATGTTGGCTTACTCCACCATCGCGCAAATGGGCTTTGTGCTCATCGGCTTGATGTCGGGTGTGGTCAGTGGCAATGCCGCCATGGGTGCCAATGCCTACAGCTCGGCCATGTTCTATGTGGTTGGTTATGTGCTGACCACCTTGGCTTCGTTTGGCGTTATCTTGCTGTTGGCCCGTCAAGGCTTTGAAAGTGAAGAGATCACCGACTTGGCGGGACTCAACAACCGCAGCCCCTTGTACGCAGGCGTGATGGCCATCTGCATGTTCTCCTTGGCTGGCATTCCTCCGATGGTGGGCTTCTATGCCAAGCTGTCTGTGTTGCAAGCACTGGTGGCTTCTGGCCACACCGCCGACATCGCTCTGGCCGTGTTTGCCGTGGCCATGTCCTTGATTGGCGCGTTCTACTATTTGCGCGTTGTCAAAGTGATGTACTTTGATGAAGCGGTTACGGCAACAACCGTCACAGCAGACGCCGACGTGCGCGTGGTCTTGTCGATCAACGGTTTGCTCGTCTTGGTCTTGGGCATTGTGCCGGGCGCTTTGATGTCACTGTGCGCACGCTCAGTGGCCCAGATGCTGGCCAACTGAGCATGGCCGATCAGTCGGATGCACATCTGATTGAAACCAAGCTGAAGGGCCAAGCGCTCTTCAGCGGTTCTTTTCTCCACGCCTTCCTCGACACCGTGGCCTTGCCTGATGGCACACAGGCCACGCGTGAATATGTGGTTCATCCTGGCGCGGTCATGATTGTGCCTTTGCTAGAGCTGCCGGGCCAGCCCTTGCAGTTGGTGATGGAACGGCAATTCAGATACCCCGTTCAGCAAGTGATGTTGGAGTTTCCCGCGGGCAAATTGGACCCGAACGAATCGACTCTTCAGTGCGCGCAACGTGAGCTGTTTGAAGAGACCGGTTACAGTGCCAAGCAATGGGCAAGAGCCGGTGTGATGCACCCCGTCATTTCTTATTCCACCGAGTTCATTGAAATTTGGTTTGCCAAAGACCTCAGCCTAGGACAGCGTCAGCTCGACCCTGGTGAGTTCTTGGAAGTGATCACGAAAACGCCAGAAGCTTTGCAACAAGCCTGCTTGAAGGGCGAAGTCACCGATGGCAAAACATTGACTGGCATGTTCTGGTTGCAAAATTTTCTGTCGGGCCAACATGAACTCAACTGGGTGAATGCGGCATGAAAGTCTTGAACCTTCAATGCGCTGGCATGCACACCTTTGAAGGCTGGTTTGGTTCAGAGGAAGATTACCAATCGCAACGCGAAAGAGGCATGGTGGCTTGTCCGTTGTGTGCCAATACCGAGGTGCGCAAACTGCCGTCTGCGCCGCATTTGAATTTGGGTGCGGCCGAGTCACGTGCTGCCAAGCCAATCTCTCATGAAGAAGGGCTTGTGCCTGGTGCTGATGCACCAGCAGCCAGTGTGCCGTCGCAGCCCACGTTCAATGAGCTTGCTTCCAATCTGGCCCAAGTTCATCCTGAAGCCGCAGAGATGGTGCAAGAAGCTTGGATGAAGATGGTCAAGCACGTCATTGCCAACACGGAAGATGTTGGACAAAATTTTGCTGAAGAAGCGCGCAAGATGCACTACGGTGAATCTGAGGAGCGCAATATTCGAGGGCAAGCCTCGATCGAAGAAACGAAAGACTTGCTGGAAGAGGGCATTGAGGTCATGCCTCTGCCAGTGCCTGATGCGCTGAAGGGTGGGCTTCAGTAGGCGTTGATTTTGAGCATCTGATCGCCCACTGCACATATAGCAGCCTATTCCGCCTTGATATTTCGATCCTTGATGATGACCTTCCACCGAGCAATGTCACGCTCAATGAAGGCTGCCAGTTCGGTGTGGCCAAGGGGCGCAGGTTCTGCACCTTGAATTTGTAATTGCTTAGACACTTCAGGATCCAAAACTGCCTTTTGCAAGTCTTTGCTGACCTTCTGTGTAATTTCGGCAGGAACTTTGGATTGGAAAAACAGGGCGTACCAAATCTCATATTCAAAACCAGTCAAACCTGCTTCTGAAATAGTGGGTACGTCTGGTAAATTGCGATCGCGCTTTGCACTGGCCACAGCCAATGGAATTAGCTTCCCCGTTTTGATGTGTTGAATGACACTGGGTACAGCATTGATGCCAACTTCTACGTGACCTGCCAGCATTTCATTCACAGAAGGAGAAGCGCCCTTGTAGGGGATGTGAACCAACTTGGTGTCGGACATGCCTTGGAACATTTCCATGGCCAAGTGATTGGGGCTGCCAATGCCGCTCGAGCTGTAATTCAATGTACCTGGTTGTTTCTTGGCATAGGCGATCAAGTCTTTGACGGTTTTGACTTGAAGTGAAGGGTGTACTGTCAAGATGGGCACATTGATGAGCACTCGGCCAACGGGCGAGAAATCTTTGGACGCAGAGTAGGGTAATTTGCTGTTGATCAGAGGACCTGTGACAAAGTTAGAACCCGCACCCATGACCAATGTGTAGCCGTCTGGTTGTGCGAAGGCGCCAGCTTGCAAGCCAGGAACACCTGGTTTGTTTTCAATCACAACAGGTTGGCCCCAAATGTCGGAGAGTTTTTTACCCACCACGCGCATGGCGTTGTCGGCGGCTGCACCTGCAGGAAATGGAATGATGATCTTGACGGTTTTTTCTGGATAGCCAGCGTGGGCAAGGGAAAAAAAGGTCAGGCCAGCAATGGCCAGAAAAGATTTGAAATGTGTCATGACGGTCTGTGAAGTGGCGTGCGTTAAGACTGAAGCAGATGCAGGCTCATTTGTTCGGTGAAGCGTTGGAGGTCTTGTGCAACTTTGGAAAAAGAATCGTTCTTGATAAAGCGTTCTTCGTGCATGTACACAGCGCGGTTGAGTTCAATTTGCAAGCTGTAGCGTCCTTTGGCTGGGTTGGCATATTTGCGAATCAGCTCGGCGCCTTTGTAGGGGTTGTTGATGCCCACTTGGTAACCCAGCGACCTGAAAATATGCGCCGCGTACTGCGTCACATCCGAAGTAGACGTGAGCCCATCGTGATCGCTGATGACGATGTCGGGTCTTGGCTTGCCGTTGTCATCGTTCATGGCATTGCCAGTGGACTTCATCGAGTGGCAATTGAGGTGCAAGCATTGGCCAAATTGTTGATGCGTGCGGTCTATCAGTTGTGCCAATTGTTGGTGGTAGGGGTCGTAGCAGGTTTCAATGCGCTGTCGAACCTCACTGATGCAAAGGGGCGCTGCATAGATGGGTTTGCCAGGCAGTATCAGTTTGCGAATGAGACCAAACCCTTTTTGTGTTTTGTCGGTCGGCCGGAGTGGCTCGGGCCATGTCTCTGCTAACAAAGAAGGATCGATGTCGTCGCGTGCGCGATTGGCGTCGAGGTAAGCGCGGTGAAATTTGGCAGCCAGCAAGGGCGCTTTGAATTGAACAGCAGTGAGCCACAGTTCATCAACAAAAGCATCCCAGCTGGTGGCCAAATCTTCTGCACTGGCAATGGTTTGAACATCGTCAGGCCATGCGCCCCAGCTGTGGGGGGAGTCAACCACCACGGGGAACTTGGCGGTACCCGCATCGGGTGCGCGCACGTAGAAGTTTGGCGGTGATGAATGCACTTTGGTCAGCATGGGGCGGCAGAGGGAAGTTTAGAACTGATGCATGACACCAAAGCCATAGCTGTTGGCAGTGCTATTGGCTTTGTTCGTGTTGCTGACATCTTTGTCTTTGAAGACATACACAGTGCTGCGTTTGCTCAGGAAGTAGCTGTACTCACCCTGGGCTTTTTTGAGCGTACCGTTCTTGTCGGTTTGAATGCTGCGATCCATGACGTTGAAGGTGACACGGCCTTGCGAGCCCACGGAAGCGGTTGCGCCCAAAATTTTGAACTCCACCGTATCACGGGTGGTGGCTGTGCCGTTGAACTTTTCATTGCCCATGGCAAAGTAAGGACGCATGAATCCCAAGTTGTAAGACACAACGCCTTGCACCTTGCTTTTGAAGTCATTGACTTGCAAGCCACCTGTTTTGGCATCCCATGCGTAGCCCATGCCGCCACTGAGTTTGCCATCTGCGTAGTTGGCCGCCAGTTGGTACTGCTTGATATCGGCTTCGCCTTTCAAATTGGCATTGGTGGTGGAGGGCACTTCAGGACCTGCGAAGTTGACACGACCTGCAAAGTTAAAGGCGCCGACGTTGGGTGACTTGTAAGTAAAGGCATTGGAAACGCGGTTGTTGCCGTTCAAGATACGTGTGCCAATGGCGTTGGAGCCAGCATCGTGAATGATCCAGCGCAGGTTTTGCGCCAATTGAGAGTACAGGGGTGAGCCCGTTGGCGCGCTAGAGTCTGTCCGGCCCATGTTGAAGGTGCCCCATTGACCTTGCAGTCCTACATAGGCGTATCGGAAGTTGGGCGTGACCAAAGAGCCGTCATCTGCATTGATACCCATCTCCAAGCCATAAACGGCTGAATTGCCAGCGCCGAGAGACTCCGTTCCTCGAAAGCCAAGGCGTGAAGTGTTGTCGGTTAACTTTTGCACGCTTGCACCGGGTTTGCCGTAACTGGCATTTGAATTCACTTGCGCTTGTGTTTTGTCAAGACTGACGTCAATGCGACCGTAAATTTGCAAGGCGTTGCCGGTGGCAGGTGCTTCGTCTTCGTCGGCCATGGCGGAACCCGTGAAGGTCAACAGGGCGATTGCGGCGCAAATGGCGGATTTGAATGCGCGTGGGTGCTGGAAGTGCATTGGGTTTCCTTTGGTTGTTTCAACAGATAAAACAATGAATTGATTTTAATTTCATTGAGTTAATGGGTAATTTACCTTATAAAAAATCCTAATTCAAATCGAATGTTGTTTTTATGAAATGTTTCAAAGAGTGAAACAATTGCCAATGGCTGACTCCTGCGCGTTTTAAGCGGACAGGTCCGTGCCTGGCTAGAAGACCGAGATGTTGGGGATGGGGTAGAAAAGGATGGATCGCCGCTTAGGCGGAATTTTTCAGTGCGCTGGAAATCAGTGCCGCATAGTGCTGCAGTCTTTCCAAGTATTGACCATGCTGCTCGTCAAATCGAAGCTTGGGGCCAGCCAAGCTGAGTGCGGCCACCACTTCGTTTTGTGCATCGAAAATAGGCACCGCAATGGCCAGTACATCGGGCGTGATTTCACCGTCGGAAATGGCATGACCTTCGCTGAGGATCTTGCTCAGCTCCTGAGTCATTTTGCTGCGTTGCGTGATGGTGTTCTTGCTGTAGCGCTGTAGTTCGGAGTTGAGCAAGGCGTGCTTCACCTCGGGTGGGGCATAAGCCAGCAGCAATTTGCATGATGCCCCTGCATGTAACTTACGGCGACTGCCCGCGCCACTTTGTGTTTTGGTGGTCCGTGTGCTTTGCCAATGGTCGATGCAAACACATTCCAAACCATCTCTGACGCGCAGTTGCACATTTTCATTGCATTCACGGCCTAGAGCCAACAGGTATTGACGCGCAGTGCGGACCAGTGCAATTTGTTCTTGGGCCGCCACGCCGATGTACAGCGATTGAATGTCAAGAAAATAACAAGGCCCCGGATTTTTTCGAACTACAAAGTTGCGCTGTTCCAGGGTGAACAAAATACGGAAGGCGCGCGCTTTGGTGTTGCCGGACAACTTGGCTAGCTCTGTAACACCCAATCCAGGCCTTTGCGCAACGATGAGCAATAGCGCCATGGCTTCATCAACAGCAGAGATGGTGTAGTCGGTCATGGCGCAATCATAAGTGTTGAGAGGTCTTCTCAGTGACTTCAATGCTCGTTCAATTTCATGAAACTATTTGCGTGTGCCATACCAATCTTGCACAGCTGCAACATACCGCTGCACACCTTCCGCGACACTGGCAGCGTCCAAAGCGCCGTATGACAATCGCTGATAGTTGGCTTCATGCACTTGCGTGAGACCAAACGCGAATCCTGGAATGGACGCCACTTTGAACTTCTCTGTCATGGCGCGATTAAACGCAATGGGTTCAGTGCCTTGCGCTAAACCGGGCATTTTCATCAACACATAAAAAGCACCTTGCGTTTTGGGAAACTGCACCAAGTTACCTAAACCTTCGAGGGCTTTGTAAACTGTTTGACGCACTTGGCTCAGGGCTTCCACTTTGGGCTGGACCCAAGGTTTGCCATTTTGCAACGCTTGCAATGCCAGCAATTGAGAGGGCATAGGTGCACAAATGAGATTGGTGTCTTGCACTTTGTTCATGGCATCGAACAGGTCTGATGGAAACACCACGTAGCCCACACGCCAGCTGGCCATGCCGTAGTTTTTAGACATGGAGTAAAAAGACAAGGTGTGCTTCATCGCACCTGGAATGCTGGCAGGCGAGAAGTGCTTCACACCTTCATAGGTGAAGTACTCATAAGCCTCATCACTGAAGTGATAGAGACCGTGCTGAGCGCACAACGCGTTGATGGCGCGCAAAGAGGCTTCTGAATAAACAGCACCCGTTGGGTTGTTGGGTGACACTGTCACGATGGCGCGTGTGCGGGGTGTGATGGCCGCAGCCATGGCTTCAACATTGAGACTGAAATCGGCATGCGTGGGCACAGGCACAGGCACACAGCCACACATGCGAATGGCCATTTCTTGGTTGAAATAAAACGGCATCGGCAAGATGAATTCGTCACCGGGGTCGGCCACAGCCAAGACCGAATTCAAGAAGGCCATGTTGCTGCCAGCTGTGACCATCAGCATGGCATCTGTGCCCAATTGGACTTGGTTTTCTTGTGCCAACTTGGCTTGGATGGCTTCGACCAAACCGGGGTGGCCACTGACACCTAAGTATTTGTGTAGGCTGCCATCACCCATCATGCTGGGTAGTGCGGCAATGGCTTCGGCGGGCGGACCATAATTGACCACGCCTTGCCCCAGGGAAATGGTGCCCGGGTTGTTTCTGACCAAGGCCGCAATGGTGGGGATGATGGGGGTTTCAACAGAGGCGAGTCGGAGATGAGGGCGAATCATGGGGCTACTTTACAGATTGATCGAGTTGTTCAGACAATCGGACACTTGGATTAAAGTATCACCATCATGAACAGTTTTGAAACATGGGGCTCCACCTTGTTGCCCAGCATTGAATTGCTGGCCACCTTGGCCTTTGCATTGTCAGGGATTATGGAGGCAGCGCGCAAACGCATGGATGTGGTGGGTGTCTGTGTTGTGGGGTTTTTGGCAGCCTTTGGTGGCGGCACGCTGCGTGATATTTTGCTTGATCAACGCCCGTTCTTCTGGGTGGAAAACGAAGTTGTGATGTGGGCTGTGCTGGCACTGTGCATTTTGTCCATCACTTTCATGCGCCAAAAGCACTTTGAGCTGACCGAGAAGACCATTCAGTGGCCCGATACCCTAGGTTTGGGGCTATTTACCGCATCGGGTGTGGCTCAGTCCTTGGCGCTGGGCATGTCGCCTACTGTGGCTGTTCTGATGGGCACCATTACCGGCATTTTTGGGGGCGTGTTGCGCGACATTGTCTGCAACGAAATTCCGGTGTCTTTCAAAGACCACCGGCCTTACGCTTTGTGCTCGGTGGCCGGTGGTGTCATTTACATTGTGTTGGCTGCGGTTGAGGCGGAGCCCTGGTTTTGCATGACGGTTTGTGCCGTGATCACCATTGTGTTTCGCATGCTGGCCATTTGGAACAACTGGGTGCTGCCCGCTTGGCGAAAAGATTAAGCGGCAAAGCAAACGGGATTCATGACATGCGCACCAAGTGTCCAGGTCGTGCAGCAGTCATTTCGCCGTTGCTTTGAACTTGCTCGCCGGCCACCCATGTGGCCACATAGCCATGCGCCTTTTGCAGAAAACGTTTGCCGCCTGCCGGTAAGTCGTGAACCAACTGTGGCAAACCCACACTCAATTTTTGAGGGTCAATGGCATTGATGTCTGCGCGCATGCCCACCGCCAAAACACCGCGGTCTTTGAGCCCTAAGTAGTTGGCATTGCGACGGGTCAGCATTTCAATCACGGACTCGAGGGGCAGAGTGTCCTTGCCTCGTCCTTGAACCCAATGCGTCAGCATGAACGTGGTGAAGCTTGCATCGCACACAGTACCCACATGCGCACCTGCATCACTGAGGCCGCTCAATGCGCGGGGATGACTAAGCATCTTGCGCACAGTGTCAAGGTTGCCTTCGTTGTAATTGAAGATGGGGAAGTAAATCAAAGCGTTGCCATCGCCAGCACTCAAATGATCGTAGATCACTTCCAAAGGTGTGACACCTTTTTGTTTGGCGCGTACCAAAAAGCTTTCCATCACGGAGGGTTCGTAATTCAAAGTGGCTTCGAGTGGGAACATGCGCCCACTGATCATGTCGATCTTGGCCAACAAGATGTCGACCAATGGCGGAATGGAGCTGCCATCGCCAGCCAGTCGTTCAGACTTTTCTGAAAGGATGCGGGCTTTTCTGGCGGGGTCGCGCAAGGCAGCAGCACGTTCGGCCAATGGGAGGTGGGCCACTTCCTTGTAAGAAGGGAATCCCATGAAGGGATGGAAGCTGGCGTCCAAGCCATTCAACACGCCAATGCCGCGTGCACCTGTTTGCATGAAGAGGGGCAGGCCATTTGCCACAGCCTGTTCCACGCGTTCCTGTATGCGCAAATACTGCTCACCACCCGGGTCACGTTGCAGCCAAGTCAGTGAGAGCGATTTGCCACTGGCTTTTGCAATGGCTTCGACCAAATCAAATTCAGCATCAAACTCGGCGGGGCCCTTCATCAGGTTGTAGTCGCTCACCATTTGCACCACGCCGTGCGACAGTCCTTGGAAGGCCTGTGCCAGGCCTGTCAGTTCGGCATGACTGGCCTCGGCCGCAGGCGTGTCCTTGCCTTCAGAGGTGCGGTGGTTGTCACTGCGACCCGTACTGAAGCCCGCTGCACCGGCTTCCAGTGCTTCGCGCAGCAAGGCTCGCATTTGAGCAATGTCTTGCGGCGTGGCCACTTCCTTGGCCAAAGCGCGTTCTTTCATGACGTACATGCGCAGCGGATCGTGCGGTACTTGAACCAAAAAGTCGAGGCTGTGAGGCGTGGCGGCCAAAGCATTCATGTACTCTGGAAAACTCTCCCAGTTCCACACGATGCCTTCATGCAAAGCGGCGCCAGGAATGTCTTCCACACCTTCCATGAGTTTGACCAAATCGTCTTCAGCGCCGGGACGTTTGGGCGCAAAGCCTACGCCGCAGTTGCCCAGGACGACGGTGGTCACGCCGTGGTAAATGCTGGGGGTGAAGCATTCATCCCAAGTCACTTGACCGTCATAGTGTGTGTGCAAATCGACAAAGCCAGGTGTGATCCAGAGGCCCGTTGCATCAATGGTTTCTTTGGCGGCTTCGTCAATGTGGCCGATGTGAGTGATGCGCCCACCTTGAATGCCGACGTCTGCGATGAAAGGTTTTTGGCCCGTGCCATCCACCACGGTACCGTTTTTAAGCAAGCAATCGAGCATCTTTTCTTCTCCAAAAATACGCCAAAGACATGCCACTCACAATGTGCCAAATGCCCCACAGGCTGGCCAATGTCACCATGCCCAAGTCACTGTTGAATTGCACTGCAATGATACCCAGGGCCAAGCCTGAGTTTTGCATGCCGCCTTCAATCATCACAGCGCGGCGGTCGCGTTCGCTCACACCCATGACCACGCTGGTGAGCCAGCCAAAGAACAATCCGCTGGCGTTGTGCAAAACGACCAACAGCAAAGTGGGCAGCAAACCCAGTGTGAGCAATTGACGCTCTTTGATGAGGCCTGCAACGATGAACAAAAGCAGCGCAATCAGTGAAAAATTGCCAAGCGGTTTGCGAATGCGCTCGGTCAAAGTCGGCAAGCGATGCGAGGCCATCAAACCCAATGTGAGAGGCACACCCAGCAGCAAAAACAAGCTGATCCAAATGCCAGAAGCGTCGATGGACAACTCTTTCAACCAAGAGGCTGTCTCGGGGTTGGCAGCCATCATCCAGCTGAAGTTAAATGGCGTGGCAAACAACGCAATGATGCTGGCAACAGCCGAGATGCTGACCGACAAGGCGGTATTGCCGCGGCCCATGTGGGTGATCACGTTGCTCAAGCTACCGCCAGGGCAAGCTGCCACCAAAATCATGGCAGCTTCAATGTTGGGTGGCAGGTCCAGCACGAGGGTTGCAGCCCAAGTGCCAACGGGCAACAGGATGAATTGAGGAATGAGGCCGCAGATGACCGCTTTGGGTTCTTGCGCAACACGCTTGAAGTCTTCGAGGCGCAGCTCTAGCGCAACTGAAAACACCATGGTCGCCAAGACCAAACTCAGGACGATCTGCGATGCGTTCATGTTCAAGACCTTCGTGCGAGGGGTAAATTCAAGAGCAAGTTTTGCGGTTTGATTTTGAGAAGATTCTGCGGGTCCATGGCCATGGCCAGATACACCGGTTTGCCGCTCACGTCTTGCAGCATGTCGCTGGCATTGTCAAAGTTCAAGACAAACAAACACAACATGCGGCGTTGGCGGTCTTCGTCAATGCTTTGATCCTTGTACAAGTCGTTCAGCATGTTGCTAGCCTGCGCATCTAAACCCACATGCCATACCCAATTGGCATCTTCAATTTCACGGGCGGTGGCAATGCGCACGCTGGCGCTTGTGAAATGCACAATCCAACGTTCCAGCACGCGGCAGAATGCGTCGATGAGGGGGTGGCCCAGATTGAGGCAAGCCACCATGTCAAAGCGTTCACTGCGTTCCCAATAGCTGTCTTCGTTGCTGTCCTGAATCACATCCAAGTCCACACTGCGAAGGGGAATGCCACCTTGTTTGAGCAACTCGCCCACACTGCCAAAGCCGCTTTCCAATGCATGGCGCTCTACGGTTTCGTTGTCGGCCGCCATGACCGAACCATCGTCGAGGACAGAGATTTTTTGGGTTCTGAACAGCAATTCAGCGGCGCGTGCTTCTATGGGGGAGCAATCGTCGCCGAGTACGTGTTGTACCAAGACTTGGGTGATCTGGTTGACCAACACTGGCGGCACATCGACGCCTTGCCCTTCAAACAAAGCCCAGTAACTGGCTTCTAAAGTGGGTTGCGCCAAGATGCGATGGCGAAAACGCAGCCAAACGGCCAAGTTGTCAGCCGCGTCGCGGTCTTGAACAAGGGCCAAGTCGCCGGCTTGCAAATCAAGACGCGGGTTTTCCAACAAGCGCTCATGAATTTGAATTTCATGCTTGCATGAGCTTTCAATGGGCGCCAGTTCAGGGCGCAGGAGTAAAACTCTTAGAAAATCGTCTGTGACGGTGAGATGACCCCGCGCGTCTTTCTTCAGTTGTGCATAGCCTGCTTGAGGCCAAAGAATTTGCGCAGAATCACTCATCGTTGATGCAGTTCAATCTCAAACAGGTTTTTTACCACGGGGAATGACGGCTGTGATCCTTTGCACAGGACGCTCGTTGTCAACTGAAATGGTTTTAGGAGGAGAGGTGTCCTTTTTTGGTTTTTTGGACTCTTTGTTTGTTTTTTGTTGACCTTTGGCCATGGAATCACCTTGAGGTAGTTGAGGTTCCCAGTTTACGCGAGGCACAATCAATGCCCAAGGCACAAGGCCATCAGAAGCTGCATATTCAGGGTTTTTCATGACAATATTTCACATTCCAGCCGATGAGGTCGAACTCACGGCCATCCGCTCTCAGGGGCCGGGCGGCCAAAATGTGAACAAAGTGGCCAGCGCCATCCAATTGCGTTTTGACATTCGCGCTTCTAGTTTGTCTCTGGAATTGAAAGAGCGGCTTCTGAATTTGCGCGATCACCGCATTACCCAAGGCGGGGTGGTGGTGATCAAATCGCAAGAGCACCGCAGCCAAGACATGAACCGAATGGCTGCTTTGCTGCGATTGCACGACTTACTGGAATTGGCGGCCATGGTTCAAAAAAAACGCAAAGCCACTCGGCCTACAAGAAGCTCACAAGTCAAACGAGTGGAAAGCAAAGTGAAGCGGGGTCAGACCAAGGCCTTGAGAGGCAAAGCGAATTGGGATTGAATCAGCTCAGCTTAGCTCAGCGCACTTCAGCTCAATTGCGCATCTGCCCACTTCAGTGCTTCCAACAACACCTCAGGGCCATCGGCCTGCAGCACATTTCGCTTGGGCATGTTTCTTAGCCAAGTCAGTTGTCTTTTGGCCAATTGACGTGTGGCAAATACGCCGCGATCTCGCAGCTCGCCCATAGGCAGCGTGCCATCAAGAGCCTCCCATGCTTGGCGATAGCCGACGCAGCGCATGGCGGGCAGGTCGATGTGCAAGTCGCCACGGGCGCGCAAGCTTGTGACTTCATCTAAAAATCCATGCAGCAGCATGTCGTCAAAGCGCTGTTCAATGCGATGGTGCAACCATGCGCGATTAAGAGGCTCTAGGCTGAGCATGGGCACGTTTTGAAAACTCAGCGCGTTTGCCAAATCAATGCTGGCAGCGCTGGGTTGCGGAGAATTGTCTTCGGCAATGTTGCGTTGAAAGCTCGACAAAGGTTTGCCCGATTGTCTAAATACTTCCAGCGCACGAGAAATGCGTTGGCTGTCGGCAGGTGCCAGTCGCGCCGCCGTAAGAGGATCGAGCGTTTGGAGTTGCGCATGCATAGCAGGCCAGCCAAGCACTTCTGCTTCTTTTTGAATCTGTGCTCTGATTTCAGGATGAGCCGCAGGCATGTCGTTCAAACCTTCTAGCAAAGCTTTGAAGTACAGCATGGTGCCGCCCACCAACAAAGGCACTTTACCCCGGCCAGCGATGTCGTTCACACAAGCCAAAGCGTCACGCGCAAATTCGGCGGCACTGTAGGCGGTGAGGGGATCTCGAATGTCAATCAGGTGATGCGGTACAGCCGCCAATTCTTCGCGCGTGGGCTTGGCGGTGCCGATGTCCATGCCCTTGTAAACCAAAGCGGAATCGACGCTGATGATTTCGGCACCACCACGCGCTTGCAGATGCGCCGCGATGGCCAGGGCCAAGCCAGTTTTGCCGCTGGCTGTAGGACCCGCAATGGCAAGAGCGCGGACCTTCATTTGGCGGTTGCAGTTTGTGCTGCATGAGCCGCTTGTGGCAATGGAATTTTGCGCACTGCCAAACTGCCAATCAAGGCCAGGCTGGTGGCCGCAAGCATGATGCCTTGCGCCATGGCCAACAGTGGGTTGGCCATGTGCGTGCCAATCCAGGTGCCCATGCCAAATGCGACCAACATCATGGAGAAACCATTCAAGGCCGATGCTGTGCCTGCCATGTCTGGGAAGGGTGCAATGCAACCACTTTGACCGCAAGGTTGGTGGACGCCGTGCGCCAATAAAAAGATGTTGACAGGCAACATCACAGCCCAAGCGCCAAACCAAGATTGACCAGGGCCTAGATAAGCCACCAGCATCATGAGAAGACCTGCAAACAAGCTGACCAAGCTGGCCCAGAACACACAGGTTTGCACGCTGATGCGCAGCAACAACCAGCGGCAAATGAAGGTGCCAATGATGTAGGACAGCGACATTGAAAACATCAGCAGGCCATACACCGTTTTGCTCAATCCCATGCTTTGCGTGAACACAAAAGAGGAGGTGGCCAAGAAAGTAAACAGTCCAGCAAAGGATGCTGTTGACAATGCGCTATAGGCTTGAAAGGTCGGGTTTCGAACAATGTGTTTGACAGCCGCCCACAAGCTTTTGGCTTGCAGGGCCTTTGGGTTGCGCTGTTGCAAGCTTTCATCGAAATAAAAATAAATCAGAGCACCTGTCGCCAATGCAAACAAGACCAAACTGCTGAGCGCCCAGCGCCATCCAAGTAAATCCGTTAGAAAGCCGCCGACAGGCACACAGGTGCATGCAATCACGCCCAAACCCGATAGTGCTTGGGACATCACCTTGGCGCCTTGCACGGGTTCGTACAAATCGCGAACCACTGCACGAGCAGCCATGACGCATGCGCCCATGGCCACGCCTTGCAGGGTGCGTGCAGCAATCAGTGTTTCAATGCCAGGTGCCAAGGCACAAGCAATGGCCGATGCGGCATAGACCGCAATACCGCCCAACAAAACAGGGCGACGGCCCCATTTGTCCGACAAAGGTCCCCAGACCAACTGCGAGGTGCCAAAGGCCAAAAGCAAAGCTGTGAGGGTGAGCTGCGCTTGCACCATGCTGGCACCAAAGCCTTGGGTGAGGGCGGGTAGGGCAGGCAAATACAAATCGGTGGTGATGGGCTGCAAGCCCAATAACAAGGCCAAGAGCAGTACCGTCATGGCCTGACTGCGTGGACTGGAGGGTGCGTTGCTAGACATCAACGGCCTCGCAAAAACAAGGCGTCTAACTCACGCATGCTAACTTGGCGCCATGTGGGGCGGCCATGGTTGCATTGATCTGAGCGCTCGGTGGCTTCCATTTGGCGCAGCAATGCGTTCATTTCATCCAGGGTGAGTTTGCGGTTGGCGCGCACCGCACCATGGCAAGCCATGGTGGCCAAAATTTCATTTTGTGCACGTTGCACCACGGTGGCTGCATCGTGCTGCGCCAATTCGGCCAACACACTGCGAGCTAGCTCCACAGCATCGCCCTGTGCCAGGGATGTGGGCACCGCACGCACTGCCAAAGTTTTGGCTGACAAAGCAGAGACCTCAAGCCCCAGTTGCTGCAACACATCGCTGCAGTTTTCAGCCGTGCTCATTTCTTGCGGCGTGGCCGCAAACGATGCGGGGATCAGCAGCGGCTGACTGCTGATTTGGGTGGTGTCAAGTTGTTGTTTGAGCCGCTCATACACAATGCGTTCGTGGGCCGCATGCATGTCCACCACAATCAAGCCTTGGCTGTTTTCCGCCAAAATGTAGACGCCTTGGAGTTGGGCAATGGCACGACCTAGAGGCCATTCTTGCGCGGCATTCTCATTTCGCGAAAGCATTGAAACGCCATTGGCCGGACTTTGGGCAAAGCTTGGCGCATGTTCTTGGACTTGATCTGCATTGCCCCACAGTGCTTTGAGATCTGCCATGGCTTTGGCTGGATCTTCTGCGGTGCGGTCGGCACCAAAAGCCATGCCACGCTGCGACCATGTGCTCTGCAAGGGCGGTGCGCTGGGCGTTGGGCTCAGAAAGGATGCTGCGGTGTCCGTGCCCGAAGATCCTTGCGGCAAGGCGATATCCCCACTTGCCAACAATTGTGCGCGTGGCACAGCCAGCGCACGCTCAATGGCATGGCGCATGGCTTGGTGCACTTCACGGCTGTCACGGAATCGCACTTCAATCTTGGTGGGATGCACATTGACGTCCACACGTGTGGGGTCCATTTGCAAATACAACACGTACACCGGCTGACGCTGACCATGCAGCACATCTTCGTAGGCGCTGCGAGCACCATGTGTGATCACTTTGTCGCGCACAAAACGGCCATTGACGTAGGCGAATTGTTGGTCGGCACGCGCACGCGCAGCATCGGGCGTACCTGCTCGGCCGCGCACATGAACAGGTCCCGATCTGAAATCGATGTTGACAGACGAAGCCACAAAATCTTCACCCAGCACATCGGCCAAGCGTTGGTTCCAGCCGGCTTCACCGGGATGGCTGCGCCACTGCTCCACAATTTTGCCTTCGTGCCAGATGGCAAAGCTCACTTCTGATCGCACCAAGGCATGGCGCCGAACGGCTTCAATGCAATGCGCCAGTTCGGTGTTCTCTGACTTTAAAAAATGACGGCGTGCAGGCGTTGAGAAAAACAACTCTTTCACTTCTACCGTGGTGCCAACAGCACGAGCTGCAGGCCTCACTTCACCGGTTTGGCCATCCAATAGAAAGGCCGTGGCTGCGCCTTCGGTGCGAGACAGCAGACTCATTTCCGAAACTGAATTGACCGCTGCCAAAGCTTCACCGCGAAAACCCATGGTGGCCACAGACTCCAAATCTTCCAAGCTGACGATTTTGCTGGTGGCGTGGCGCTTCAAGGCCACTGGCAATTCTTCCACGGGTATGCCGCAGCCATCGTCTTCTACCGAGATCAGACGGATGCCGCCGCCCAAGAGGCGCAGCGTAATATGACGTGCCCCAGCATCTAAGGCGTTGTCCACCAATTCACGCACCACAGAAGCGGGACGTTCAATGACTTCGCCCGCCGCGATCTGGCTGATCAGCACATCGGGGAGTTCTCGAATGGTTCGGCGGGGTTGGGGCTGGGACATCCTCAAATTGTAGGTGCTTCAGACCTTGGGATTTGCCCAGCTTGGGGAAGTCTAGAAGACAGGGATAATTGCGCCATGGACACCTTGCTGCAACTGTTGGATTTTGTACTTCACGTCGATCGCTATTTAGAAGCGTTTGTGGCCAATTACGGTGCTTGGGTGTATGCCTTGCTGTTTCTCATTGTGTTTGTCGAAACAGGCTTGGTGGTGATGCCCTTTTTGCCCGGTGATTCCCTCTTGTTTGTGGTGGGCACTTTGTGCGGCACAGGCTTGTTAAGCCTGCCTTTGGCCATGGGGCTTCTGGTGGTGGCCGCCATTGCGGGCGATCAAGTGAATTTCCGTTGGGGGCGCTACTTCGGCCCCAAGGTCTTTCAGTGGGAAAACTCGCGTTTTTTCAATCGCGCAGCCTTTGACAAGGCGCACCACTTTTACGAAACCTACGGCGGTCTCACCGTGATCTTGGCGCGGTTCATGCCCTTCATTCGCACCTTTGTGCCCTTTGTGGCCGGTGTGGCGGCCATGAGCCCCTCGCGGTTTGCCGCTTACAACGTGGCGGGTGGCTTCATTTGGGTTTGCGGCCTGACCTTGGCGGGCTATTTGTTTGGTGAGACGGCATTTGTCAAAGCGCACCTGAGTCAAATCATCTGGGCCATGATTTTTGTACCCGGTTTCTTTGCCTTGTGGGGTGCATGGCGAGCGCGGCGATCGTCAACTCGGTCATGAATTTGGCCCCACCGACATCCCTCGCTTCCAAACATACGTTGCCCCGTGTGGTAACGGCTGGAGAGGCCTTGATCGATTTGGTATCCCAAGCCGATGGTCATTTTCAGTCTTGCTTGGGCGGAGCCGTGTTCAATTTGACTCGTGCTTTGGGTCGACAAAATGTGCCCACGCTCTATCAAAACCCATTGTCTAGCGATCGATTTGGGCGTCAACTGGCACAAGCCCTGCAGCGCGACGGAGTTCAGTTGGCCATGCCGCAACCTGTTGCGCAACCCACCTCCTTGGCGGTGGTGACATTGAATGCGGCCGGACATCCTGACTATGCGTTTTATCGGGAAGGCGTGGCAGATCGTCAAATCAATGCTGCGTCAATGAATGCCGTGTGCGCTGCGCAACCTCAATTGGAAATTGTCTGCACAGGTTGTTTGGCCTTGGATCCTGCAGACGCCCCGCATTACCTGACCTGGTGGCAAGCGCAAAAGGCGGCCGGTCGATGGTTGGTGGTCGATGTGAATTTGCGTCCCTCCGTCATGCCCGACTTGGCGCAATACCGCGCGCATGTTTTGGCGATGGCGCAATTGGCCGATGTGCTCAAAGCGAGTGACGAAGATTTGGCCCATTTGCAATTGCCTGGCAACTCGCCCATGGAGCAAGCCATGCACTTGATGAACTTGGGCGCTGCGCAGTGGATGGCTCTGACATTGGGTGCCGAGGGTGCACATTTACTGGTTCGCAATGGGGCGCAGATCAAAGTTTTCAGTGCCCGAGAAGCCGCACCCTTGAAGGTGCTAGACACCGTGGGTGCGGGCGACAGTTTCTTGGCGGGTTTGTTGGCCTGTGCACTTCATCATGCGGACCAACATACACCAGCCCATATCCTGGAACCTGGCCAGGCGCCAAAAGTGAAAACTTGGGCTTCACAAGCGACAGACAGATGCCTTCAAGATGTGTTGGCGCATGCCTTGGCCAGTGCCAGTTTGGTGGTGATGCGCCGCGGCTGTGATCCTGCGCACTGGGACGAAGTGCGCGCCAGAATGACAGCCTTTCCGGCCAACTGATCAGGTAGAACGTTTGCGCGCCAAGGGCGGGTTGCGCTCAAAATATTTCTGCAAACCTTTGACCAAAGCATCGGCCATGCTGTTTTGGTAATGGGCATCCGACAATTTGGCTTCTTCATCTGGGTTGCTGATGAAGGCCGTTTCAACCAATACACTGGGAATATCGGGTGCTTTCAGCACAGCAAAGCCAGCTTGTTCTACCTTGGGTTTGTGCAGTCTGCCCACACCGCCGATTTCTCGCAAAATGGCGCCGCCCAGATTCAAACTGTCCTTGATTTGCGCGGATGTGCTCATGTCGAGCATGGCCTGCTGAACTTGAGAGTCTTTGATTCCGAAGTTCATGCCGCCAATCAAGTCAGCTTTGTTTTCTTGTTGTGCCATCCAACGCGCAGCACTGCTGGAGGCTGCACCATGGCTGAGCGCAAACACACTGGCACCTTGTGCATTGGGTGTGAAGAAGGCATCGGCATGCACACTGACAAACAAATCAGCTTGTACTTTGCGCGCTTTTTGCACGCGCACATGCAACGGCACAAAGTAATCGGCATCGCGCGTGAGGTAGGCGCGCATGGGACTGCCTTTTACCGTGGTGGCATTGATGCGATCACGCAGTTTCAAGGCAATTTGCAAAACCACATCTTTTTCTTTGGTGCCGTTGGGGCCTACTGCACCTGGGTCTTCACCGCCGTGGCCTGCGTCAATGGCCACCACGATCAAAAGATCGGTAACGGGCGTATTGGCGGGTGGACTGTTGGGTGGAACATTGGGTGAAGCGACTGGCGCTTGCGTGCTAGGCACATTTGTAGCGCCTGCATTGGCCTGTTTGTTCAGGAAATCGCCCAGGGCGTCATTGCTTTGGGTGCGTTCGGCAATCCAACTTTCCAAGGGATCCACCGGCGCCGTGGGGTACAAGTCCAAGACCAAGCGATGTTTGTATTCGCCGACAGGGGCGAGCGCAAAGACTTGCGGCTGAACGGCTTGCTTCAAATCAAACACCATGCGCACCACGCCAGGACTGTTTTGCGCCACACGCACACCCGTGATGTTGGGGTCGTCGGGTTTAATTTTGCCAACCCATTCTTTGATGGAGGGGTTGAGTTCCAAACCTTCAATGTCAATCGCTAAACGAGGGGGCGAGGGCACGAAGGTGTATTTGGTCTTGAGGGCAACGTCCGACTCCAAAGTGACGCGCGTGTAATCTCTGGCGGGCCACACCCGCACGGCCATCAGGCTGGCGCCTTTGCTGATGTCAGCCCAGCCTAGCAACAATGCCAGACTGGAAGCCTTAAGCCAATCACGTCGCTGAATGTGCATGGTCAGTCGTTGCGGTGGGCAATGCACCCAACAGGCCTTGAAGTATTTGCTGGCCTTGCGAAGTGCTTGCCAAAATTTGAACGTGACGTGCTTCGTGGTCGTCTACGCTCAGTGTCAATTGAAGATCGGCTGCAGGCAACATGCCCTGCGCTTGGTTGGGCCATTCTGCAATTTTCAATCCCATGCTGGCAAACAAATCGCGAAAGCCAGCTTCCTCAAACTCTTGTGGATCGTTGAAGCGATAAAAATCGAAATGCCAAATGGCCAATGGCTGTTGGCTAACAGGGTGTCTGCCTTCATGGGGTTCGACCACCGCATAGGTTGGACTTTTGATGCGCCCTTGCACGCCCAGCGCCTTCAATAAATGGCGAACGAAGGTGGTTTTGCCAGCGCCCAAATCACCTACCAGTTCGATGTAGGCGTTTTGCAGGGATGTTTGTTGCGCCAAGGCTTGCGCAAAAGCGCAGGTGGCCGTTTCGTCCGTCCACAGCCAGTGGGCCGTGCCATGGGGCTCGGGAGTTCCTACAATCGCTGGGTGAACACCGCTCATCAATCTCTTTCTAATGCTTTGTCGGGCAGTCCCGTGGACGCCTCGGCTTTGTGGGCTGAGCTGCAAAAGGCAGCGCAGGAACTTGGATTTTCTCAAATTGGCGTGACGGGTGTGAATTTGGCCGAAGCTGAGCCGGGATTAGAGGCTTGGCTAGCGGCGGGCTTTCACGGCAGCATGAACTATATGGCAAGCCACGGCCTCAAACGCGCCCGGCCTGCAGAATTGGTGCCAGGCACGGTCAGGGTGATCACGGTGCGCATGGATTACTTACCAGGCAATGTGAAGAGCTTGTCGGCCGAGACAGCATGGCACAGCCTAGAACGCGCTCAGCTGGGCGTGGTGTCTGTCTATGCTCGGGGGCGCGACTATCACAAGGTGATGCGCGGCCGATTGCAAAAGTTGCAAGCGCGCATGGCGGCCATCTTAGGCCCGTTTGGTCACCGCGTGTTTACCGATTCAGCCCCTGTGATGGAAGCGGAATTGGCGGTACGCAGCGGCCAAGGCTGGCGCGGTAAAAACACCTTGGTCTTGCAAAGAGACGCAGGCTCCTTCTTCTTTCTTGGCGAACTGTTCGTTGATTTGGCGTTGCCTTTGACCGAGCCAGTTTCTGACCATTGTGGGTCGTGTCGCGCTTGCATGGATGTCTGCCCCACACAAGCCATTGTGGCGCCTTATCAGCTGGATGCCAGACGCTGCATCTCCTATCTCACCATTGAACATGCGGGACCTATTCCTGTCGAGTTCAGGGCTGCCATTGGCAATCGAATCTATGGTTGTGACGATTGCCAGTGGGCATGCCCCTGGAACAAGTTTGCCAAGCGCAGTGTCTTGCCAGACTTTGATGCCCGTCCGGCATTGAACGAACCCGAATTGGCCGATTTGTTGGCTTGGGATGAGCTCACCTTTTTGCGCATGACGGAGGGCAGTGCCATCAGGCGAATTGGCCATGCACGTTGGATTCGCAATGTGGCTTTGGCTGCTGGCAATGCTTTGGCAAAACCATCCTTGCTGTCTGCGGCACAAAGGCAAGCCTTGGTTCAAGCGCTTCAGCCTTGGCTAGTCCATCCGGACCTCGTTGTGCAAGAGCAAGTAACCTGGTCTTTGCAACAAGCGGCTTAAAAGCGCAGGTCGCGCAGAACGCCCAGGGCGAAGGGCAAACTGACCATGCCCAACAAGGTAGAGAGGGTGACCAAACCCGCCACATAAGGGCCGTTGTAGCCCATGCGTGCTGCCAACACATAACACGTGGAGGCCGTGGGCAGCGCCGAGAAAATCAACAACACCGTGGTTTGAAGCGGGTTGAGGTCAAAGTACTGTGCCAGACCCCAAGCCAAGCAGGGCAAGAACAAGTGCTTGAAGGTCAGAACCATGGTGCCCAAGAGTTTGCCTTGGTTCAAAGCCTTGAGTTCCATGCCGGCACCCGCAGACATCAAGCCCAGGGCCAGTGAGGCAGCGCCGATGCGCGACAAGGTAGGGTCCATGAAAGCCGGAATACGAAGGCCCAGAAGGTTGAAGGCCAAGCCCCCAGTGGTCGCCAAAATGAGCGGATTGCGGATGAGCTCACGCAAGAAACCACTCTCGCCATGTCGCGCCATGGGCCAAACGGCACCGACATTGAACATGGGGACGCAAAATCCGATCAGCACTGAAATCAGCAAAAGACCCTCGGGGCCTGTCAAACGTTCTACCAAGGCCAAGGCGATGAAAGAGTTGAAGCGAAATCCTGCTTGAGCACTGGCGGCATGGTCGCGTCTGTCAATGTGTTTGCCAATCCAGGGCCAGTAGGGCAGGCTGTAAGACAGCGCAATGGCCAATAGGCCCATGCTGATGCCAGCCAGCAAAAAATTGGACGTGGCCTGAATGTCCAAGGGGCTTTTCACAATGGAGTGAAACAACAAGACTGGGAACAAAAAGTAGTAGACCAAGAACTCGGCCTGTTGCCAAACGGGGCGGTTCAAACCTGTGTACCGGCATAAAAAATAGCCACACAGAATGAGGGAAAAGTCGGGAAATAGAAGTTGGGCAAAATTCACCCCCTAAGCATAACGGCAGTCTTTGGGGTTTCTGCCTTCTAAGTTGCCAAGTTATTGCTTATGATGCTGAGAAGTTATTTTGAGGAGTTGATATGGACCGTCGATCAAGTTTGGCAGCTGCGGCTGCTTTGGTGGTATTGGGCGCTGCATCAGGTGCGGCATGGGCTCAAAACTACCCCAACAAAGTTATCAAATTGCAGGTGCCATTTGCACCTGGCGGCACCACGGACATTGTGGCGCGCGTCATTTCAGAGCCATTGGGTAAAGCCTTGGGCCAATCGGTCATTGTGGAAAACAAAGCCGGTGGCGGCGGTGTGGTGGGCGCGACAGAAACTGTACGTGCTGCACCCGATGGATACTCCTTGGGCATGGCCACGGTGTCTACCACGGCCGCCAACCCCGCCATCAATCCTAAAAATCCCTACAACCCCGTCACAGATTTCACCGCCATCATCAACATCGCGGCCACGCCCAATGTGATTGCGGTCCATCCCAGCTTCCCAGCACGCAACTACAAAGATTTTGTGGCCGAGCTCAAGAAAAATCCTGGCAAATATTCCTACGCTTCCTCTGGCACAGGCGGCATCGGCCACCTGCAAACCGAGTTGTGGAAGAGTTTGGCGGGTGTGTTCATCACGCACATTCCCTACCGCGGTGCTGGCCCAGCTTTGAACGATACCGTGGCAGGCCAAGTGCCCATTATTTTTGACAACATGCCTTCTGCTTTGCCCTTCATTCAAACTGGCAAGCTGATTCCCATTGTGGTAGCCGCACCCCAACGTTTGGCGCAGTTGCCCAACGTGCCAACCTTCAAAGAGGTGGGTTTGGAGCCTGTCAACCGCATGGCTTATTACGGCATCTTGGGCCCCAAGAATTTGCCCAAAGAAGTGGTCGACAAAATCAGCGGTGGTGTGAAGAAAGCCTTGGAAGATCCTGCCGTTCGCAAGCGCATCGAAGACACGGGCTCTTTGATCGTTGCCAATACACCTGATCAATTTGCGGCGCAAATCAAAGCCGAGTTTGAGGTCTACAAAAAAGTGGTGGACGCTCAAAACCTCAAACTGGATTGATGACACCCGACAGCCAAGCCGCCATCGATCGCTTTGTCGATGCGGTTTGGCTTGAAGATGGTTTGTCTGCCAATACGCTGGCAGCCTACCGACGAGATTTGTCTGCCCTGGCAGACTGGCTCCAGCAAACTTCTCTGACGCCTTTGGACCGTGTGCAAGAGTCGCATTTGCAGGCTTATTTTGCAGCGCGTCACAGCCTGTCTAAAGCCACCTCCGCCAATCGCCGTTTAACGGTGTTCAAGCGTTATTACAGATGGGCGCTGCGCGAACGGCTCGTACAAGTCGACCCCACACTCAGAATGTTGGCTGCCAAGCAAGCCTTGCGTGTACCTAAAACCTTGTCAGAAGACCAGGTCGATGCACTGTTGTCTGCGCCCGATGCCAATACGGCATTGGGTCTGCGCGACAAAGCCATGTTGGAGCTGTTGTACGCCAGCGGCCTGCGCGTATCAGAGTTGGTCAAACTCAAAACTTTGCATGTCTCTTTGAACGAAGGCATCTTGCGCATCATGGGCAAGGGCAGCAAAGAGCGTCTGGTGCCTTTTGGCGACATGGCCCGCGACAGTTTGGTTAACTACATGCAAAACGCACGTGGTGCTTTGCTGGGCGCCAAGCAAACCGATGATTTGTTCGTCACGGCCAGTGGACCCAAAGCGGGCACCGCCATGTCACGCATCATGTTTTGGAGCTTGATCAAAAAATACGCTGTGATTGCAGGGATCACCGCGCCTTTGTCGCCGCACACCTTGCGACACGCGTTTGCCACGCATTTGCTCAACCACGGCGCCGATTTAAGGTCGGTTCAGGTCCTGTTGGGGCATGCTGATATTTCGACCACCACCATCTACACGCATGTGGCGCGAGAGCG
>JAHEBO010000045.1 GCA_024642215.1 Limnohabitans sp. | reverse complement strand
TCCCGAACAGGACAGTGAAACGATTCAGCGCCGATGATAGTGCGGGTTCCCGTGTGAAAGTAGGACATCGTCAGGCTCTTATAGCGAGAAACGCCCCATAGAAATATGGGGCGTTTTTTTTTGTGCATTTTCTGGCTCAATGGCCAGTTACTGTTGACGCAGCGTTGTCTCGTTTTAAATATTCACGATCAATTGATCATGAAACTCAAGTGCTTTGCTTTTTTCTAAGTCTCTTAGCATCGTCATCACCCAGTCATTCAGGCTAATGTCTGGACTGTATGTTTGATGCAGCAACTTAAAGTAACGAACTTGTGTTGCCCATTCAATGAATGCAAGTGTTGCAATCTGGTTCAATTCAAGCAACTTGTATTTCAGTAATACCTTGGCGCCATACTTGGCATGTTTTGCAGGATTTTGTATAAACCCATCCAGTTTTCGACGTGCATTGAACAGTGCCGCATCTACTCCTTTGATCACTGCACCATGTCCTGGAATGATCCACTCAGGTTGAAGTGATTCAATCAAATCCAAGGTTTGAGAGACCTCCTCAAAAGCAGCAAGACCCTCTAATTCTGGGAAAACCACGCCAAACCCATTGGCCCACAAAGCATCGGCAGATATCAACACACGATGCTGAGGTTCAAACATGATCACAGAATGAGGATCATGTCCGGGAGCTGCCAGCACTTGCCACTCCAGCCCGGCCATCTGCAACAACTGACCCGCCGAAAGCAAACCGTTAAACCCAAAGCGCGGACACATTTGTCCTGTGGCCTCATAACTGAGGGCCTCAGTGTCCCATTGTTCAACCGCACGTGACTCACCAGGTGGTATGAGGGTGATCAAATTTGGATAATTGCTTTGTAGCAAAGCATTACCACCGCAGTGATCACTGTGCAAGTGCGTGTTAACCAAACGGTCAAGCGGACGAGATCCCAATGCGTTTTGTACCAGCAACAGCGTTTGCTGTTGGTGTATCACGTAACCACTGTCAATCAGTGTGCTTGAATCAGCATCGGTCAGAAGGATGTTGTTGGCGGACAACCAGCCACGTTCAAAGACTTTCAGGCCAGGAATGTTGAGCACGTCTTGCATCGATTCAAGTCTTCGAGAGTTCAGGCCGCAAGGGCCTGAACTTTGAGAGCTAATGGATCAGTGGGTATTGGTGCGCAATTCTCTGCGTAGAATTTTGCCCACATTGGATTTGGGAAGTTCGTCGCGGAACTCGATGTACTTAGGACGTTTGTAACCCGTGAGGTTGTCGTGGCAATAGCGTGCAACGGCATCTTCAGTGAGCATGCTGTCACTTCGTACGACAAATACTTTGATCGCTTCACCTTGCATGGCATCTGGAATGCCAATGGCGGCACATTCGACGACACCGGGGCAAAGAGAAATGACATTTTCCAGTTCGGACGGAAATACGTTAAAGCCGCTGACGATGATCATGTCTTTTTTGCGGTCGACAATTCGGAAGTAGCCCTCTTCGTCCATGATGCCCACATCACCTGTTCGCATGTAGCCATCAGGCGTAAAGGCCTTGCGGGTTTCTTCTTCTTGTTTGTAATAGCCCACCATCACGTTGGGGCCGCGAATGCAAATTTCGCCAGACTCGCCTTGGGGCAAACTTTTGCCCTCATCGTCCTTGATGGCTAACTCAATGCTGGGCAAGGGCAGCCCGATGGTGCCGCTGAAAGAAGTGCGTGTGACGGGGTTGTTGGTGCCGATGGCGCAGGTCTCACTCATGCCCCAACCTTCAATCATGGCACTGCCCGTAGCAGCTTGCCATGCGCGGGCCGTGCCTTCGGAGGCCGCCATGCCACCTGCTTGTGTCAAACACAAGTTGGAAAAATCAACGGACTTGAACATGGGGTGTTGCAGCAAAGCGTTGAACAAGGTGTTCACACCAGGCAGCATGTGGAAAGGCCGTTTTTTGAGCGTTTCAATGAACTTGGCAAAATCACGCGGGTTGGGCACCAAGGTGAGGTGCGAGCCTTGACGAATGGCCAAGAAGCACAAAGTCAATGCAAAGATGTGATAAAGCGGCAGCGCTGCAATGCTGTTCACTTTGCGCAAATCGGGCAATCGCTCAAGCGCTGGCGCAAACCAGGTTTCAGCTTGCAAAATAGCGGCCACAATGTTGCGATGGGTTAAAACTGCACCTTTGGACAAGCCCGTCGTGCCGCCTGTGTATTGTAAAAATGCAATGTCATCCAATGTTTGGGGCGCAGCCTTGAAGCTTTGATGGCGTCCGGCTGCAATGGCCTCCTTGAAAGAGGTCACCTTGTGATTGTCCCCCAGCGGCAATTCAAATTCCGGCACCATTTTGGCCAAGTGGCGAACCGCAAAGGTGATCCAGCGGCCATAAACTGGGCCCAGCAAATCGCCCATGGAGGCCAGCACCGTGTGCTTGATTTGCGTGTGCTCAATCACTTCTGCCAAGGTGTGGGCAAAGTTTTCCAAAATGACGATGGCGCTTGCGCCAGAGTCTTTGAGCTGGTGTTCCAGTTCGCGGGCCGTGTAAAGCGGATTGACGTTCACGCATGTGTAACCTGCACGCAAGATGGCCGCCATCGTGACGGCAAATTGAGGAATATTGGGCAGCATCAGCGCAATGCGATCGCCGGGTTTCAAGCCTTGCGACTGAAACCAGGCGCCAAGTGCTTGAGACAACTGGTCGAGCTCGCGGTAGGTCATCCACCGCTCCATGCAAACCGAGAAAGGGCTGTCGCCGTGATGTTGAAAGGCGCGCGTGAGCAAATCGGTCAATGATGAATATTCATTGGGATCGATGTCGTGTTTTACGTTGGCGGGGTAATTCTTAAGCCAAATCTTGTCCATGTACTGCTCCTAGGAATGCCTTCATTGTCGTCATTCTGCCGTCAGTTCACCATGAGGCATTACCCCCGAAGAACACTGGAAAACCTGATTTCGTCCCCTAAGCGACAAAGCCTTGAATGCCACTCAGAAAAGGGGGCGCGACAGATTCGCAAAGATGTGCAAAAATACGGGAAAACCCTTATGACGCAATTTTCTGCACTCACCCAAACACTCTGGCGGCGTTGGACCTTGTGGATACCCATCCGAATTTTGAGTCCCAAGCATCGGCCCAAAATTTCAACGCATTTGAAAAGCCTTGGCAGTCAGGATCGCTACCTGCGATTTGGCTATCCGGCCACGGATGAGCAAATTGAAGCTTATGTGTCAAAGCTGGATTTCGTGCGAGATGACATTTATGGCGTTTTCAACCGACGACTTGAAATTGTTTCCATGGCGCATTTGGCGTTTTCCGTCGATCCGCAATGGGCGACATGCGCCGAATTTGGCGTCTCGGTCGATTTGAAAATGCGCGGTCGCGGCTTGGGCGGTCGCCTGTTCCTGCGTGCGGTCATGCACGCCCGCAACCAAGGTGTGGCTTTGCTGTTCATTCATGCCTTGAGTGAAAACACCCCCATGCTCAAAATTGCCAGAAAGGCCGGTGCACGTGTCGAGCGCGATGGCAGTGAGAGTGATGCCTATTTGAGTCTGCCGCCTGCAAATCTGGACAGCCAGGTTCATGAGTTGCTTGAAGAAGGCATGGCCGACTTGGATTTCCAAATCAAGGTCAGAGCCAAGCAGTTCCTGCAACTTCTCAAAGCCTTGCAAGAGGTCCGAAAAGGTGTGCGTGAATCACGTCACCAATCTGGCGTTTAATCCGCTATCCTAGAGGCTCTGCAACAACGGCCTTTTGCCAACCCGACTGTGTCCGACCCTCACCCCGCGCGTTTGAATGAACGTGACGACAAACACGATTCGAAACACGAATCCAAGCGTGATTCAAAGCGAGAAGACAAACGCTCTTTCTTGCAAAAGCTGGCTGAATTCATTCACCCCGGTCCCGACTCCAAAGACGAGTTGATCGAAACGCTCGCAGAGGCCGAAGACAACGACATCATCAATTCGCAAAGTCGGTTCATGCTAGAAGGCGTGATTCGCATGGCCGACATGACGGCTGGCGATGCCATGGTGGCCGCACCGCGCATGGAGCTGCTCTCCATTGATGCACCTTTTGATGAGTTGTTGCATCAGGTGATTGACACCGCCCACTCCAGATTCCCCGTTTACGAAGACGACCGCGAAAACATCATTGGCATTTTGATGGCCAAAGATTTGCTCAAGTTGCAACGTGCGCCCGAGCTCAACATTCGCGCGCTGCTGCGCCCCGCTGTGTTTGTGCCAGAGAGCAAAGGCCTCAATGATTTGCTCAGGCAATTCAGAGACAATCGCCAACATTTGGCCATCGTGATTGATGAGTTTGGCCGCACGGCGGGCCTCATCACCATCGAAGATGTGCTCGAAGAAATTGTGGGCGAGATCGAAGACGAATTTGACATCGAAGAAGAAGCCGGCGACATCTTTGGCTTGGCCGATCAAACTTACCGCGTTAGCGGCGACACCTCTTTAGAGCGAGTTTCAGAAGCCTTTGGTGTGAAGCTCAACCCCGACGTGGTCGACGAAGAAACACATGACTTTGACACCATCGGCGGCTTGATTGCCCACGAGATGGGGCATGTGCCGCAACGGGGTGAAAAGTTCAGCTTGTCGGGCTTGGACTTTGTGGTTCTGCACACGCGCGGGGGCGCAGTGCGGTGGTTCAAGGTGTCGCCCACCTCTCGCCATAAGAAATGAACATGTGGGCATTCGGCGCTTCATTGTTGGCCGGTGTTTTGCATGGTTTTTCAATGGCATGGCCAGCCTTTGCGTTGGGCGATGCCTTGGGCATTTCGGGGCAATCGTTTGGCACTTTGCAAGGCCTCAGTTTGGCCTGCTTAGGCGCTTTGCTTTTGCAAGCTGCTTCGCAAGAATCTGAATTCACAAACTCCACCAACACGCGTCGCCCACATCGCAGCGGCCCCAATGCTTGGGTGAAGGGCTTCAAGATTGCAGGCCTGTTTGCCACAGCCGCCATGACCTCCACATGGGGCTGGCTGTATGTGTCGATGCATCAATACGGCGGACTGCCTTCATGGCTAGCGTGTTTGGCTGTTGTGCTGCTGGCCACGGCATTGGCCAGCTACTTTGCCATCGCCGGTGGCCTTTGGGTGCTGTTGTACCGCCGTTGGCTTGTGAATGCGCGCCATCAAGAAGGCCGGTATGCCACCCACCCCCAAAGCTTTTTGAGAAAGTCTGAATTCAATTTGGCCATGGCGGGTGCTGTGTTGTTTGCCGCCTTATGGACGCTGGCTGAATTGGCCCGAGGCCAATGGTTCACCGGCTTTCCTTGGGGCGCTGCGGGCTATGCGCATGGACAAAGTGGCTTGGCCGTCTATGCGCCCTGGGTTGGGGTGTATGGCATGGGCGCCATCGCCGCTGGATTGGCCATGGCACTGCCGCTGATGCTGTCTGTATGGATGGCTGGACGCACGCGTGCCTGGCTGTGGTTGTTGGCGCTTGGCGTGCTGTTGGCGGGGTTGATTCCCGCCGCACTTCAGCATTGGCCCCAGTCCTTTACGCAGTCGGCCGGCACCATGAAGGTTCGCCTGCTGCAAGGCAATATTCCGCAAGACGAGAAGTTCATCCCAGGACAAGGCGTGCAGATGGCGCTCAGTTGGTACGGCGAAGAATTGCTGTCCAACACAGAGACCTTGGTGGTCTCCCCCGAAACGGCCATTCCTGTGTTGCCGCAGCAACTCTCGCCCGCCTATTGGCAAACGCTGAGCAATAAATACCAAGCGCCAACCGCGGTGCCTGGCCAGCACATGCCCGCTCAACTGGCTTTGATCGGTTTGCCAATGGGGGGCGCCAATGTGGGCTACAGCAATTCGGTGTTGGCCCTGGGTCAAGACAACTTAAAGTACCGTTACGACAAACAACATCTGGTGCCTTTCGGTGAGTTTGTGCCACCGTTTTTCCAGTGGTTTGTGCGCCTGATGAACATCCCCTTAGGTGACTTTGGCCAGCAGCGTTCAACGGCGGGTGTGTTGGCATGGCAAGGGCAGCGTTTGTTGCCGCAAATTTGCTACGAAGATTTGTTTGGCGAGGAAATGGCGAAATACTTTGCAACCGCTGAGCAGGCGCCGACCGTGCTGGTGAACATGAGCAATTTGGCCTGGTTTGGCAACACCACCGCACCCGCGCAACATGTGGCCATCTCACAATTGCGTGCCTTGGAATTTCAACGTCCTGTCATACGTGCCACCAACACCGGTTTGACTGCGTTGATGGATGCCAATGGCCAAGTGAAAGCCTCATTGCCAGTGTTCACGCGGGGTGCTTTGGTGGGCGAGTTTGAGGGGCGCACTGGCCTCACGCCTTATGCGCAATGGACTGCGCAATGGGGTTTGTGGCCGCTTTGGTTGTTTTGCGGGTCAATTGTTCTTGTTTTGGGTGCGTTTTTTCGGCGCTCTGGGTCTCAGGCGCTTTAAAATCAAGGGTTGCCACCGACGTACGGGGGCCTAACTTTTTTCAGCCATGTTGACCTTCCAACAAATCATTTTGAAACTGCAGTCCTACTGGGATGCACAGGGGTGTGCGTTGTTGCAACCCTATGACATGGAAGTGGGTGCGGGTACTTCGCACACCGCCACTTTTTTGCGCGCCATTGGCCCTGAGCCATGGAAGGCGGCCTATGTGCAGCCTAGCCGTCGCCCTAAAGATGGTCGATATGGCGAAAACCCAAACCGTTTGCAGCACTACTACCAGTACCAAGTGGTCTTGAAACCAGCACCTTCCAATATTTTGGATTTGTATTTGGGCTCCCTCGAAGCTTTAGGTTTTGATCTCAAAAAGAACGACATTCGTTTTGTCGAAGACGATTGGGAAAATCCAACCCTGGGTGCATGGGGTTTGGGTTGGGAAGTTTGGCTCAATGGCATGGAAGTGACTCAGTTCACCTACTTCCAGCAAGTGGGCGGTATTGATTGCAAACCCATCACCGGCGAAATTACGTATGGCCTTGAGCGCTTGGCCATGTACCTGCAAGGTGTCGACAATGTTTACAACTTGAAGTGGACCGACACCCTTAGCTACGGCGATGTGTATCACCAAAACGAGGTGGAGCAGTCCACT
This sequence comes from Limnohabitans sp., assembly GCA_024642215.1. Lineage (GTDB taxonomy): Bacteria > Pseudomonadota > Gammaproteobacteria > Burkholderiales > Burkholderiaceae_C > Limnohabitans_A. The sequence goes on along the minus strand of JAHEBO010000045.1, from coordinate 28,374 downwards.
TACAACTTTGAACATTCAGACGCCGAGTTCTTGTTCACGGCCTTCTCTGCCTACGAAAAACAAGCGCAGCATTTGATTGGCGCGCAGTTGGCTTTGCCCGCTTACGAACAAGTGCTTAAAGGCGCACACACATTCAACTTGCTGGATGCGCGTGGTGCCATCAGCGTCACTGAGCGTGCAGCCTACATTGGCCGCATTCGCAATTTGGCCCGCGCCGTTGCACAAAGCTATTTTGAAAGCCGCGAGCGTTTGGGCTTCCCCATGGCGCCGCGCGAGTGGGTCGAGCAATTGAATGCTTTGAGCAAAAAAGCAGCCTGAAGGTAAACATCAAAATGACACATCAAAACCTTCTCGTTGAACTGTTTGTAGAAGAGCTGCCGCCCAAGGCACTCAAAAAATTGGGCGAATCATTTGCCAACGTGTTGTTCGAGCAATTGCGCGACGCCGGTTTAACCGCCGCACAATCTGTGGTGACAGCCTACGCCTCGCCACGTCGATTGGCCGCGCATGTCACGCAAGTGGCCGCACAAGCCGCCGATAAAGCCATTCAACAAAAGCTGATGCCAGTGACTGTTGGCCTCGATGCCAGCGGCAATGCCACGCCCGCCTTGCTCAAAAAGTTGCAAGCACTTGGTGCAGACGTCAGCAATCCGGCTGCGGTGGTCGCTTCATTGAAACGCGCGCCCGATGGCAAAGCCGACGCTTTGTTTTACGACAGCGTGGCCAAAGGTGCGAGCCTGTTGCAAGGTTTGCAAAAAGCTTTGGACGAAAGCTTGGCCAAGTTGCCTATTCCCAAGGTCATGACCTATCAGTTGGAAACCGATTGCGACATGCCAGGCTGGACCAGCGTCAACTTTGTGCGTCCTGCACACGGTTTGGTGGCTTTGCACGGCAAAGACGTGGTGCCTGTCAAAGCACTGGGCTTGAAAGCCGGTCAGCAAACACATGGCCATCGCTTTGAAGCCAGTGTGTCGCCTGTCGTCATTCAAGACGCTGACAGTTATGCCGCTACTTTGGCGCGCGATGGTGCCGTCATTGCCAGCTTTGCTGAGCGCCGTGCAGAAATTGTGCGTCAGCTTGATGCTGCAGCTGCCAAAGTGGGAGGTGGTGTCAAAGCCATTGAAGACGAAGCCCTGTTAGACGAAGTGACCGCCTTGGTAGAGCGTCCCAATGTGCTCACCTGCGAATTTGAAAAACAGTTTTTGGAAGTGCCGCAGGAGTGTTTGATCCTGACCATGAAGGCCAACCAAAAATACTTCCCGTTGCTCACGGCAGAAGGCAAGCTCACGCACCAGTTCTTGGTGGTCAGCAACATTTCACCGTCAGACGCCAGCGCTGTGATTGGCGGCAACGAGCGCGTGGTGCGTCCTCGTTTGGCCGATGCCAAGTTTTTCTTCGATCAAGATCGTAAGAAAACATTGGCCTCGCGCGTAGAAGGTTTGAACAAGGTGGTGTATCACAACAAACTGGGCACTCAAGGTGAGCGCATGGCACGCGTGCGTGGCATTGCCAAAGCCTTGGGCCAAGCCCTCGGTGGCGACGCGCTGGCGCAAGCTGCAGACACCGCCGCACAGTTGGCCAAAACCGATTTGCTGACCGACATGGTGGGCGAGTTTCCAGAGTTGCAAGGCATCATGGGTGGCTACTATGCGCGCCACGATGGCTTGTCCAATGACATTGCCGACGCCATTGAAGACCACTATCGTCCCCGCTTCGCCGGCGACGAATTGCCGCGCAACAACGTCGGCTTGGTCGTGGCCTTGGCCGACAAACTCGAAACCTTGGTGGGCATGTTTGGCATTGGCAATTTGCCAAGTGGCGACAAAGATCCGTTTGCGCTGCGCCGTCACGCCTTGGGTGTCATTCGCATGTTGATGGAAAAAGATTTGGCGCTCGATTGGCGTCAGCTCTTGGCTTTGTCAGTGCCCGTGTTTGGCGACAAGATCACCGATCCTTCTGAGGCCCTCACCACGTTCTTGTTTGACCGTTTGGCTGGCGCATTGCGCGAGCAAGGTTACAGCGCGCAAGAAGTCGACGCGGTGTTGGCTTTGCATCCTGCACGCTTGGGCCAAATGCCCAAGTTGTTGGCGGCTGTGCGTGCTTTTGCGGCTTTGCCCGAAAGCCCCGCTTTGGCTGCGGCCAACAAGCGCATTGGCAACATTTTGAAGAAGGCCGACGAAGTCGATCCGCACGTCAATCCTGCGTTGCTGAAAGAAGCTGCCGAGCAGGCTTTGCATGAAGTGATGCAACGTTTGCTGCCCGAGTCAGAGGCGTTGTTCAACGCAGGCGACTACACCGGATCATTGCAAACATTGGCCGCCTTGCGCTCGCCCGTGGATGCATTCTTTGACGATGTCATGGTGAACGCTGAAGAGATGGACGTGCGCTTGAATCGTCAAGGTTTGCTCAAGTGCTTGCATGTGGCCATGAACCGTGTGGCCGATTTGTCTCGCTTGGCATAAGCTGCGTCACACCCCCTTAGGCAAACCATGAAACTCGTCATACTCGACCGCGATGGCACCCTCAATCACGACAGTGATGAGTTCATCAAGTCGCCAGAAGAGTGGCAGGCTTTGCCAGGTGCTTTAGAGGCTGTGGGCAGGTTGAATCACGCGGGTTACCACGTGGTCTTGGCCACCAACCAGTCCGGCCTTGGCCGTGGTTTGTTGGATGTGGCGTCTCTTAATGCCATCCACAAACGCATGCTGAAACAATTGGCCGCAGTGGGAGGTCGCATCGATGCCATTTTTTATTGCCCCCATGCGCCCGAAGACGCTTGTACTTGCCGAAAGCCTTTGCCTGGCTTGATTGAGCAAGTGGCCGATCGGTTTGGCATTGACGTCAAAGATGTGCCCTTTGTGGGCGACAGTCTGCGGGACATGCAAGCTGCAGACGCTGCAGGTTGTAAGCCTCATTTGGTTCTGACGGGACGTTCTGAAACCTTGCGTGGCAGCGGCTTGCCTCCCACTTTCCCGCCAGGCACGCAGATGCACTTAGACCTCCATGCCTTTGTTGATGCCCTCTTGAAAAAATCTTCGGAACCCGTTTTATGAACTTCATTCGCTCACTCCTTCACATGGTTTGGATGACGATCACTGTCATCCCTTGGGCCTTGGTTGTGGTGGTGGCGTCGATGTTCATGAGCAGCAGCCGTTTGTATTGGTGGTGTGCCGCATGGTTGCGCAATGCCATCAACAGTGGCACTTACATTTTGGGCATTCAAAATCGAATCACCGGCATGGAGAATTTGCCCCTTGGCGAAAAAGACCCGGTCATCTTGTTGGTCAAGCATCAGTCCACATGGGAGACGTTTTTGATGCCAGCCATCATGCCGCACCCCCTGGCTTACGTGTTCAAAAAAGAATTGCTCAGCGTGCCGTTTTTTGGCTGGGCCATGGGCCGCATGGACATGATTCACATCGATCGCAGTCAACGCGCACAAGCCTTTCAAAAGGTGGTCACGCAAGGCAAACGTTTGATGGAGCAAGGCGTCTGGGTCATTATGTTTCCAGAAGGTACGCGAATTCCTCGCGGCCAAAAAGGTGTCTACAAAACCGGCGGCACACGTTTGGCCATCGAAGCGGGTGTGCCTGTGGTTCCAATCGCCGTCACGTCCGCCAAATGCTGGCCGACCAAGGCCTTCATCAAGAAGCCTGGCATTGTGGACATCTCCATTGGAAAGCCTATCTCTAGCGTCGGTCGTCAGCCTGAAGAGTTGATGCAAGAAGTTGAAAACTGGATTGAATCTGAGATGCGACGCTTGGACCCAGAGGCCTATCCTCTGACTGATTCCGAGTCAGCAGCACCTGCCGCATAAAGATTGGGCAAAGAACACCGATGCGCAACCCGCTGCAACTTGTTCTTGATTTTTTAAGCCCATCGCCTTCGGCCGAGGTGCCGCCAACATCCCAAAGAAGTTCGGCGATACCCCCGAGATTTCCTCGTGAACATCCGGTTGCGCATGTGTCCACGATCGCTCGAACTGAAGACCCTGCTGCACACAGGCCAGTCCATGACTCTACAGGGTCCTTGACCCATCCTCATGCCAATCGAGAAACAGTTCTTGCGGGCATGCGTGTGAGCTATTTGTTTCAGCGCGTCCGCAGAAAGTCGATTGGCTTTGTGGTGGGGCCCGATGGCTTGGAGGTTCGCGCGCCCAAATGGGTCACCTTGAAAGAAGTTGAGCTGGGCCTGCAAGAGCGCGGTGAATGGGTGCTACGCAAATGGGCCGAAGTGCAAGAGCGGCAAAAAAACATCCGACAAATTGAGTGGGCAGATGGAGCCAGTTTGGATTATCTGGGTGCAGCCATTCGCTTGCGACTGAGTCCGGAAGTGGGGCGCAGTGAATTGCATCACAGTGATTTCAATCAAGGTTCCGAACTCAAGCTGGCATTGCCCGTGACGGCAGAAGCTTCGCAAATCCGCGATGCTGTTCAGGCCTGGCTGATGCGCGAAGGGCGCACCTTGTTTGAAGCTCGTTTGAATTTCTTTGCGCCGCTTATGGGGGTGAAATGGTGCAAGCTGAGTTTGTCGAACGCAGGTTCGCGATGGGGCAGTGCGCGCATCGATGGCGCCATACGACTCAATTGGCGCCTGATTCACCTCAAGCCAGAAGCCATCGATTATGTGGTGGTGCATGAGTTGGCGCATCTGCGCGAGATGAACCACAGCCCCGCATTTTGGAAGGTGGTGGCTGAGATCTTGCCCGACCATGTGGAGCGGCGCAAAGCGCTGCAAAAAGAGAACCTGGCCAACTGGGGGTAGGGCCCGGCTGACGCACTTAGCGCAGTGTTTTAAACCGCCAAACGCCCTGCGCATCTTTTTCGCGTGACATTTTTCCGTCAAACCACAGCGCGTGCAAATGCGCCACAGACTCGCCAATGGCAAACGTGGTTTGGTGAAAGTCCAAGGGCCTTTTGAAAATGACCTTGAGCATGTCGTGTGCGCTGCCCGCTTGCGCGCTGCAGGCTTCTAAGACCTCGTCTAAGCGATCTTCGTGGTGCTTCAGCAATTGGGCCGTGCGTGTGTGCAAGCCTACAAAGGGGCGGCCGTGGGATGGCAACACCAAGGTGTCGGCAGGCAGTGGGTCGAAGTGATGCAGCGATTGCATGAACAAGGCCAGTGAGTTGGCCTCGGGTTCTTGTGCATACACGCTCACGTTGGTGGAGATTTTGGGCAGCACCATGTCACCACTGATCAACACCTTGGCTTGATCGCAATAAAGTGCCATGTGTTCGGGCGAGTGGCCCCAGCCGCTGATGCAGCGCCACGTACGGCCGCCAATGCGCAGTTCGCGATCGTGCATCAAGCGGTGATAGGCCTCCGGTACCGTGGGCACCATCTTGGCGTAATAAGAGACGCGGTCTTTGATTTGCTGCTGGTCGGCCGGGTCGTTCCAGCCATGGTCGGCAAAAAACTTTTGCGTGCTCTGACCGCCAAAGTTCGAGGCGCCTGTGGATGCCAACAGCGCTGCCTGGTATTCCGTGGCGCTCATCCACAAGGGCGCGTTAAATTCTGCGCACAACCAATGCGCCATGCCCATGTGGTCGGGGTGCATGTGCGTCACCACCACGCGCAAAATGGGCAAACCTTTCATAGCGCCGGCCATCACTTGGCGCCAGGCCGCTTGCGTGCCCGGATTGGTCACGCCGCAATCCACCACGGTCCAACCTTGTCGCACACCCGTCGGTGTTTCTTCTGAATCGGCCAAAAGCCACAAATTGATGTGGTCCAGTGCAAAGGGCAGGGCCATGCGGAGCCACCCAATACCCGGAGCCACTTCCAAGACTTGGCCCAACTCGGGCAAGGTGGTGTCTAGCGGAAAACGCAAGGCCTTTTCGCCTGCCATCAGGTCGGCGGGGTTCACTTGCGCGCGTGGGGAGGCAGTTTGGATCATGGCAATTCTGAGTTGGGGAAAAATCCCGACGATAGATTGACGTTTACGTTAACGTCAATTACAGTTGAGGCATTGTAAGTCGCACCAGACGACCCCGTCTGTCGCCTGTGCGCAAGCAGGAAAGTAAGCAGCATGGCAACACAATTTTCAATCAGCGACCTGGCCAAAGAATTTGACCTGACCACGCGCGCCATTCGCTTTTATGAAGACATGGGCTTGTTGGAACCCGAACGTTCTGGCCCAGGCGGCCGCAACCGGGTGTATTCCTCGCGCGACCGAACACGTCTCAAACTCACCTTGCGCGCCAAACGTCTGGGCTTGTCACTCACCGAGGCCAAAGAGTTGATTGACATGTACGACAGCCCGCGCGACACAGGTCCTCAATTGAAAAAGTTTTTGGTGGTGCTGGCCGAGCACCGGCAGCAACTGGAATCGCAGTTGGCCGACTTGCATGCCACGCTGGAAGAGGTGAAGACGCATGAAAAAGATGCGCGCACCTTGCTGGCGCGGGCCGATAAGGCGGCTCAGAAAAAGTCAGTCGCATGAGCACGCCAGACTTCTCTACACCCGTTGCAAAGCGCATTGCTGCCAGTTTTGCACGGCAAGGCATGATGAAACACTTGGACGCCACGCTGTTGCGCGCTGAACCGGGTGAAGTCGAGATTGCCTTGCCCTATGGCGAGAAAGTGACGCAACAGCAAGGTGGTTTTCATGGCGGAGCCATGGGCGCATTGGCCGACATTGCAGGCGGCTATGCCGGCCTGACAGTGGCGCCTGAAGGCATGGAGGTGGTCACGGTGGAATACAAAATCAATTTTTTAAGTGGTCACCAAGAGGGTGAACTGCGCGCAGTGGGCAAGGTGGTCAAAGGCGGTAAACGCATCATCGTGACCACGGCGGAAGTTTTTCACATCGATGCACAAGGCAAAAAATCCATGTGTGCCGTGATGCAGCAAACCTTGGTGCCGGTGCCGCAAACCTATTGAGCGTCATTCTCAACCAGCTTTCCAAATTTTCAAATTCAGTGTGGAGTCAACAACATGAACATGCCAGGTCTTAACTTTCAATTGGGCGAAGACATTGACGCTTTGCGCGATGCAGTCCGCGATTTTGCACAAGCCGAAATTGCGCCACGTGCCGCCGAAATTGATCGGTCTGATCAATTCCCCATGGACCTGTGGCGCAAAATGGGCGACGTGGGCGTCTTGGGCATTACGGTGCCCGAAGCCTACGGCGGCGCCAACATGGGTTACTTGGCGCACATGATTGCCATGGAAGAAATTTCTCGCGCGTCGGCCAGTGTGGGCTTGTCGTATGGTGCGCACAGCAATTTGTGTGTCAATCAAATCAAGCGCAACGGCACCGAGGCGCAAAAGCAAAAATACTTGCCTAAGCTGATCAGTGGCGAGCACGTGGGGGCCTTGGCCATGAGCGAGCCAGGTGCTGGTTCAGACGTCATCAGCATGAAGCTCAAAGCCGAAGACAAGGGCGGCTACTACGTGCTCAATGGCAACAAGATGTGGATCACCAACGGCCCTGATGCCGACACCTTGGTGGTGTATGCCAAAACCGAACCCGAGATGGGCGCACGCGGCGTCACCGCCTTCTTGATCGAGAAAAGCATGAAGGGCTTCTCGGTTGCGCAGAAGCTCGACAAGCTGGGCATGCGCGGTAGCCACACGGGTGAGCTGGTGTTTCAAAACGTGGAAGTGCCAGAAGAGAATATTTTGGGCGGCCTCAACATGGGTGCCAAAGTTTTGATGAGTGGTTTGGATTACGAGCGTGCTGTGTTGGCCGCAGGGCCATTGGGCATCATGCAATCGGTGATGGACAACGTGGTTCCCTACATACACGATCGCAAGCAGTTTGGCCAAAGCATCGGTGAGTTTCAACTCATTCAAGGCAAAGTGGCCGACATGTACACCGTGTTGCAAGCCGGCCGTGCGTTTTGCTACACCGTAGGCAAAAACCTCGACATGCTGGGCACCGACCACGTGCGACAAGTGCGCAAAGACTGCGCAAGTGTCATTTTGTGGTGCGCCGAAAAAGCCACCTGGATGGCCGGCGAAGGCGTGCAAATTTTTGGTGGCAATGGCTACATCAACGAATACCCCTTGGGCCGCTTGTGGCGCGATGCCAAGCTCTATGAGATTGGCGCCGGCACCAGCGAAATTCGCCGCATGCTGATTGGCCGTGAATTGTTTGCGGAAACTTGCTAAGGCGCGTGTCAAAGTTTTGAAACGTTGAGACAATGCAAGCATGACCTCCAAACACCTTTCTCATCTCTTTGACAACAACCGGGTATGGGCCGAGCGCATGGAGCGCGAGCAGCCCGGTTTCTTCAACCATTTGGCGCAACAACAGTCGCCTAAATATTTATGGATCGGCTGTTCCGATAGCCGCGTGCCCGCCAACCAAATCACAGGCCTCGAGCCCGGTGAAGTGTTTGTGCATCGCAACGTGGCCAATGTGGTGGTGCACTCCGACTTGAATGCCTTGTCGGTCATTCAATACGCTGTGGATGCGCTCAAAGTGGAGCACATCATGGTAGTGGGTCATTACGGCTGCGGCGGTGTGCTGGCTGCTACACGTGGCACCCGCATTGGCTTGGCCGACAACTGGCTGCGCCATGTGCAAGATGTACGTTTGCGCCATCGCCAACGATTGAACCATTTGCCACAACAGCAACTCGAAGACGCCATGTGCGAGATGAACGTCATTGAGCAAGTGGGCAACGTGGCTTTGTCCAACGTCATGCAAGACGCTTGGGGCCGTGGCCAAAAAATTGCCGTCCATGGCTGGGTCTATGGTTTGAACGATGGCCTGGTTAAAGACATGGACGTCACCATGACCGGATCGCACGAGGTGGTCGATGTGTTTCGACGCGCCTTCAAACGTTACCCACGCGGTGTGTAACTTGTTTTCAAAAATTTCAATCTAACTGGAGTACTTCACATGACCACTTCACATGACCCCGTCGTCATTGTTAGCGCAGCGCGCACACCGATGGGCAGTTTTCAAGGCGACTTCGCGTCGCTCGCTGCACACGACTTGGGCGGTGCAGCCATCAAGGCTGCCGTGGAGCGCGCAGCAGCGGGTTCCAAGTTCAGCGCAGAGTTGGTCACGGAAGTCTTGTTTGGCAATTGCCTGATGGCAGGCCAAGGCCAAGCGCCTGCGCGTCAGGCGGGCTTTAAAGGTGGTCTGCCCAAGAGTGCAGGCGCCGTCACGATGTCCAAGATGTGTGGCTCTGGCATGCGCGCCGCCATGTTTGCGCACGACATGTTGCTGGCGGGCTCACACGATGTGTTGGTGGCAGGCGGCATGGAAAGCATGACCAACGCACCTTACTTGATGCTCAAGGGCCGTGGGGGATATCGCATGGGTCACGACAAAATTTACGATCACATGATGCTCGATGGTTTGGAAGACGCATACGAAGCAGGTCGTTCTATGGGCACCTTTGGTGAAGACTGTGCTGCCAAGTACAGCTTCACGCGTGCAGAGCAAGACGCATTTGCCATTGCCAGCGTTGAGCGCGCCAAAGCGGCCACAGCCTCTGGTGCTTTTCAAGCAGAAATCACACCTGTGACTTTCAAAACACGTGCGGGTGAAACCACGGTATCTGTGGACGAAGGTCCTGGCAAAGTGAAGTTAGACAAAGTCACCAGCTTGAAGCCTGCGTTCAAAAAAGACGGCACCATCACAGCTGCATCCAGCTCCTCGATCAACGATGGCGCTGCAGCCTTGGTCATGATGCGTCAAAGCACGGCCGATAAGTTGGGTTGCAAACCCTTGGCGCGCATTGTGAGCCACGCCACCCACGCACAAGAACCTGAATGGTTTGCCACAGCCCCAGTGGGTGCCACGCAAAAAGCCTTGGCCAAAGCGGGTTGGACCGTTGGCGATGTGGACTTGTGGGAAGTGAACGAAGCGTTTGCTGTGGTGCCCATGGCCCTCATGAAAGAACTCAATGTGCCGCACGAGAAGGTGAATGTGAACGGCGGTGCGTGCGCTTTGGGTCATCCCATTGGCGCGTCCGGTGCGCGCATCATGGTGACGCTCATTCACGCACTCAAAGCACGTGGCCTGAAAAAAGGTTTGGCCACACTGTGCATTGGTGGCGGTGAAGGCACTGCTGTGGCGTTGGAATTGGTTTAAGCGCAAGTTCAGCAAGGAGCCCTTTGATGAAAACTGTTTTGATCTTGGGCGCCTCGCGCGGCATTGGCTTTGAGTTTGCACGCCAATATGTGGCCGATGGCTGGCGCGTGCTGGCCACAGCGCGCGACGACGAAGGGTGTGCCAAGCTGCAAGCTGTGGGCGCAGAAACTTTCAAGCTTGATGTGGCCAAGCCTGCCAGTGTGAGCGGCCTGTCTTGGCGCTTGGACGGCGAAAAAATTGATTTGGCTTTGTATGTGGCGGGTGTGATGGACCGCGCCTCGCCGCAAACACCGCCCACGCAACAAGTGTTCGATGACGTCATGCACGCCAATGTGCTGGGCGCTATGCAGGCTTTGCCGCAAGTGGCCCCTTGGGTGGCTGAGGCCGATGGCACCTTTGCCTTTGTCAGCAGCCGCATGGCCAGCCTTGCGTTGACCGACAGCGGCCGGGCTGCTTTGTACAAGGTGAGCAAAGCCGCCCTCAACATGGTGGTGCGCACAGCACCTTCTGATTTTCCCAATGTCACTTGGTTGGCGCTGAGCCCGGGCTGGGTGCAAACCGACATGGGCGGTGACGCTGCCCCTCTTACCGTACAAGACAGTGTGACGCAAATGCGTGCCACGCTTGAAGCAGCCAGCGGCGCCAAGCAACGTGCTGCCGTGCAAGGCCAGTTTTTGAATTACGACGGAACCACGTTGCCTTGGTAGGCAAACACCTCTGAAAGAACAACATGCTGTTGACCCCCGACCAAGAAATGATTCGCGACGCAGTGCGCGCATTTGCCAAAGAACAACTGTGGCCCCACGCCGCCACGTGGGACAAGACCCACGAGTTTCCCAAAGAAGCGCACAAAGGCTTGGCGGCCTTAGGTGCTTATGGCATCTGTGTGCCCGAGTCCTTGGGGGGCGCCAATTTGGATTACCTCACGCTGGCCTTGGTGCTGGAAGAAATAGCCGCCGGTGATGGTGGCGTCAGCACCACTATCAGCGTCACCAACTGCCCCGTCAACGCCATTCTCATGCGCTACGGCAACGATGCGCAAAAGCAAAAGTGGCTGACACGTTTGGCGCAAGGTGAACTGCTTGGTGCATTTTGTTTAACGGAACCTCACGTGGGCTCGGATGCATCGGCTTTGCGCACCACGGCCACGCGCAAAGGCGATGCCTATGTGATCAATGGTGTGAAACAGTTCATCACCAGCGGCAAGCATGGCGACGTGGCCATCGTGATTGCCGTGACCGACAAAGGCGCCGGCAAAAAAGGCATGAGCGCTTTCATTGTGCCCACGGCCACGCCCGGTTATCAGGTGGCGCGCTTGGAAGACAAGCTGGGTCAGCATTCCAGTGACACCGCGCAAATCAACTTTGAAAACTGCGAAGTGCCTGCCGAAAATTTGATTGGCCAAGAAGGTGAAGGTTACAAGATTGCCTTGTCTGCCCTGGAAGGCGGCCGCATTGGCATTGCGGCACAAAGCATTGGCATGGCACGCAGTGCGTTAGAGGTGGCCATTGAGTACGCCAAGCAACGCGAAAGTTTTGGCACCGCCATCTTCAACCATCAAGCTGTGGGTTTCCGTTTGGCAGAATGCGCCACGCAACTGGAGGCTGCACGTCAACTGATGTGGCACGCTGCGACATTGCGCGATGCAGGCTTGCCTTGTTTGAAAGAAGCCGCCATGGCCAAGTTGTTTGCCAGCGAAGCAGCAGAAAAAATCTGCAGTGCCGCCATTCAAACTTTGGGTGGTTATGGCGTGGTCAGCGATTTTCCTGTTGAACGAATTTACCGCGATGTGCGTGTGTGCCAAATTTACGAAGGCACCAGCGACGTGCAAAAAATCATCATTCAAAGGGCGTTGGCTTGACCTTGCCTGCGCCCAAAGTGTGCCCCTGCGGCGGCGCACCCACTGCCTTGAAGCGCAAGGGCGCAGAGGTGGCCTATGCAGATTGCTGCGGCCGTTTCATTGAGCAAGGCGAGTTGCCGTCTGATGCGCTGCACTTGATGCGCTCTCGCTATACCGCCTTTGTGTTGGAAAACCAGGCCTACCTCCAGCACACATGGCAGGCGGCACACCGACCCGAAGGCTTGGACTTTGATGACGGTGCCAAATGGCTCGGTCTTGAAATCAAAGACTTTGTAGAGACGGGGGTGCAAGACGGTCAAGCCACCGCCGAAGTTGAGTTTGTCGCTCGGGTGCGGGTGGCTGGCAAAGCGCACCGTTTGCACGAGCGCAGTCGTTTTGTGTGCGAAGAGGGGCAGTGGCGTTACATCGAAGCCGTCTGAAATCGTTTGAAGCGGTTAACATCGGCGCATGAATTTTCAAGCCGTACTCTTTGATTGCGATGGCGTGCTGGTCGACAGCGAACCCATCACCAACGCCGTCTTGCGTGACATGCTGGAAGAGCGGGGCTGGGTGATGTCGCCCGAAGAATGCTTTCGTTACTTCGTCGGCAAAGCTGTCAAAGATCACAAGGCAGAAATTGAATCCCGAACAGGTTTGCCGCTGACCGAGGAATGGTTGCACGCGTTCCGAATGCGTCGCAACGATGCGCTGCAAGCCGGTCTGCAAGTGATGCCGGGTGCGCACGATGCGGTGGCTGCAGCGTATGAGTTGACGCAAGGCGCCATTGCCTGTGCATCAGGCGCAGACCGATTCAAAGTTGAAATGCAATTGACGCATGTGGACTTGATGCCGCATTTTGAAGGCCGTATTTTCAGCGGCCATGAAATGGCGAGAACCAAACCAGCCCCTGATGTTTACTTGGCGGCAGCGGCTCATTTGGAATGCGATCCGAAGCATTGCTTGGTGATTGAAGACAGCACCGCAGGCATTGAAGCGGGTGTGGCGGCAGGCGCCACGGTCTGGGCGCTTTGTACCGACGAAGCGCTGGCACCTGTGCTGCTAGATGCGGGTGCTTCTCAATTGTTCCCTCACATGGGCGCTTTGCCCGAGCTGTGGCGCGCATCCCGAAAAGCGGCAGGTGTTTGACCTGTCCATTGTTTGAACGCGCGGATAAAGCTTTTTTCATTTTGAAAGCCCGCGCTCTCGGCCACTTGCTTTACAGGCTTGCGGGTTCTTTGAAGCAGCTCGATGGCGCGCTCGCGTCGCACTTCATCTTTCAGGACTTGCAGGCTGGTGCCTTCCTCTTTGAGTTGCCTGTGCAAACTGCGCGGCGATAAATTCAGCAGCGGCGCCAAGTCTTCTGCGCTGTGCGTGTCTTGCGGGTGCATGGCCAAAGCTTGCTTGACTTGGGTGAGCAGCAGGCGGTCTTTGCGGTATTGCAGCACCGTGAGGGTGAGTGCCGTGTCGAGCATGCGCTGCAAGGCGGCTTCATCTCGGCGCAGCGGCAGTTCTAAGTAGCTGGCATTCATGACCAACTCAGACACCGGCCGCGCTTCTGTATGTTCTGACGCAGGACCAAATTGCACGGGCCCTTGAAACATCAAGGGATACACCGCTTGGTGTGCGGGTGCCTCAAAGGCAAAGTGAACTTGTTCGAGGGTGACGCGGGAGTCAATCAGCCAGCAGGCCACGCCATACAAATTTCGAAGAATGGACAGCACGCCAAATTCGCGTTGTGCACCCATGTCCTTGAGTTCTCTTAAGCGAATGTGCGCTTTGCCATCCATTTCTTCAACCGAGAGTTCAATGTCGTCGGTCACCAGGCCGTGATGCCGGCACCAACGCTTTAGCGCCACGCCCAGTGTGGGCGAGGTCAGGGAGGCGCGCACCAGCATGCCGTAAGTGCCCCATGGCAATTGGCGGCAGAGGCAGCCCAGGGCCTCGTCATTGAGCTCGTGCATGGCAAAGCTGGAGATGCGCTCCATTTGCAGGGCGGTGATGTGTGTGTTGGTTTTTTTGACCTGTGGTGGCGTAATTTGTGCAAATTCAAGCGCCTTGGCTGGGCTTTTATTTTGGGCGGCATAGGCGCGCAAAATAGCTTGAACAAAGGCCATCGGGGTGGCCGCAACAGGGCGGCTTTTGACGGGGTTTAGACGCATGACCTATTCTGCGTCATTTTTGGCGCAATTTGCAACCTCTGAGTTTCCCCTTCCAAGCAGCCTGGGTCTATCCTTGCGCATCAGGAGATTTCAAACATGTCGGTGCTTCAAACCCAGCTCAACACCCGCTCAGCGGATTTCTTGGCCAATGCTGCAGCCTTGCAGGCAGCCGTCGATGACCTGCGCTTGCAATTGAAAAAGTCCGCGGCCGGCGGTGGCGAAAAAGCCCGCGCCAAACACGTCGCCCGTGGCAAGCTGCCACCCCGTGAACGCGTGCAAATGCTGCTTGACCCTGGCACGCCCTTTCTAGAGCTTGCACCGTTGGCGGCACACGCCATGTACATCAACAAAGAAGGCATTGAAGATGCGCCTTGCGCCGGCATGATTGCCGGCATTGGTCGCGTCAATGGCGTGGACTGCATGATTGTGTGCAACGACGCCACCGTGAAGGGCGGCACCTACTATCCCATGACGGTCAAGAAGCATTTGCGCGCACAAGAAGTGGCGCAGCAAAACAACTTGCCTTGCATTTACCTGGTCGACTCTGGCGGCGCCAACTTGCCCAACCAAGACGATGTGTTCCCAGACCGTGAGCACTTTGGCCGCATCTTCTTCAACCAAGCCAACATGAGCGCCTTGGGCATTCCGCAAATTGCGGTGGTCATGGGCAGCTGTACCGCAGGTGGTGCGTATGTGCCCGCCATGAGCGACGAAACCATCATCGTTAAAAACCAAGGCACTATCTTTTTGGGTGGCCCGCCATTGGTGAAGGCGGCCACGGGCGAAGTGGTCAGTGCAGAAGACCTGGGCGGTGGCGATGTGCACACGCGCCTCTCAGGCGTGGCCGATCACTTGGCGCAAAACGACGCGCATGCTTTGGCCTTGGCCCGCCAAGCCGTGAGGTCACTCAATAGAAAGAAAAACATCGACGTGCAATTGCGCGAACCGATGGCGCCTTTATTCGACAGCAAAGAAATTTACGGCGTCATTCCGGCCGACAGTCGCAAGCCCTACGATGTGCGCGAAATCATTGCGCGCATTGTGGACGGCAGCGAGTTTGCCGAATTCAAAGCGCGCTTTGGCCCCACCTTGGTGTGCGGCTTTGCGCACATTGAAGGCATGCCGGTGGGAATCATTGCCAACAACGGTATTTTGTTTTCAGAGTCGGCACTCAAAGGTGCGCACTTCATTGAGCTGTGCTGCCAACGCAAAGTGCCCTTGGTCTTTTTGCAAAACATCACGGGCTTCATGGTGGGCCGCAAATACGAAAGCGAAGGCATTGCCCGCAATGGCGCCAAGATGGTCACAGCGGTGGCCACTGCCAAGGTGCCCAAGTTCACAATCATCATTGGTGGCAGCTTTGGTGCTGGCAACTACGGCATGTGTGGCCGTGCGTTCAGTCCGCGTTTCTTGTGGATGTGGCCCAATGCGCGCATTTGCGTGATGGGCGGCGAGCAAGCCGCTGGCGTGTTGGCCACCGTCAAGCGCGATGGCATTGAAGCGCGTGGTGGTGCTTGGAGCGCCGAAGAAGAAGCCGCTTTCAAGCAACCCATCTTGGACCAGTTTGGCCATCAGTCGCATCCGTATTACGCCAGCGCGCGTTTGTGGGACGACGGCGTGATCGATCCGGCCGACACACGCCGTGTGCTGGCGCTTGGTTTGTCGGCGTCCTTGAACGCGCCCATTGAAGACACGAAGTTCGGCATTTTCCGCATGTGATGTTTTGGAGCGATCAACATGACCTACACCTTTGACAACATTTACACAACCCCCGAGCACACCCTGCTGCGCGACCAAGTAGCCAAGTTCATTGCGCGCGAAGTCGAGCCTTTTGCGCAAGCTTGGGAGGACGACGGCAAGGTGCCGCGCGAAGTATTGCGCAAGATGGGTGACGCAGGCTTGCTAGGCTTGATGTACGACCCCGAGCTGGGCGGCGGCGGTGCCGACGCCATGGCCAACTTGGTGTTTGCCGAAGCCTTGTCTCAATCTACGTTTGCCGGCTTCATCATTACCGTGTTGGTTCACACCGACATGGCCAGCCCCCACTTGCACCACGCAGGCACGGCGGCGCAAAAAGCCAAGTACATGCCGCGCATTACGGCGGGCGAGTGCATCACGGCAGTGGGTGTGTCCGAACCTGGCGCAGGCTCTGACGTGGCAGGTATTCGCACCACGGCCAAACGCGATGGTGACCATTGGGTACTCAACGGCACCAAGATGTTCATCACCAACGGCGTGCATGCCGATTTGTATTTCATCGCCGCCAAAACGGGTGATGCGCGACACGCCATGTCGATGTTCATCGTAGAAAAAGGCACACCCGGTTTCAGTGTGGGCCGTGCTTTGAAGAAGACCGGTTGGTTGTCTTCAGACACCGCCGAGTTGGTACTCGACAACGTACGCATTCCAGACCATCACTTGTTAGGCGAAGAGAACAAAGGTTTTTATTCGGTCATGAAAAATTTCCAGACCGAGCGCATTGCGTTAGCCGCCATGGCCATCGGTCACTGCACGCGCGCGTTGGAACTCACTTTGGACTACGTGCGCCAACGCCCCGCGTTTGGCGGCACCTTGTGGGACAAGCAAGTGATTCGTCAACGCTTGGCCATGCTGGATGCCAAAACCCGAGCGGCCAGACAGTTCATGTACCACTGCGCGTGGAGCGTCACACAAGACAAAGACATTGTGCAAGAAGTGTCCATGCTCAAAGCCCTCACCGGCGAACTGGTCAACGAAGTGGTGCAAACCTGCCAGCAGTTCCACGGTGGCATGGGTTACATCCGAGAAACCGCCATTGAACGCTTGTGGCGCGATGCGCGCATTTTGGGCATTGGCGGTGGTGCCACCGAAGTGATGCTCGACGAAGTGGCCAAGCGCTACTGAACATCACTAAACGTCAAAGAACAACAGAAAGTTGGCCAATGAGCGCTGCTGAAAAAACACTGGACATCCGCCGCCCCTCCAAATGGGTGGCCGAGGTGTGGCTGAACCGACCCGATGTGCGCAATGCCTTCAACGATAACGTCATCGCAGAACTCACGGAAGCATTTCAAACCTTGTCCAAAGACAATGACTTGCGCGCCATCGTGTTGGGTGCGCATGGCAAGGCCTTTTGCGCAGGCGCCGACCTCAATTGGATGCGCGCCATGTCGGGCTACAGCTGGGAAGAAAACCGAGCCGACGCCCAAAAACTGGCCGACATGCTGTGGACCTTGGACCAATGCCCGGTGCCCATCGTGGGCCGCTTGCAAGGCGACTGCTACGCAGGCGGCATGGGCTTGGCGTCGGTGTGCGATGTGCTGATTGCCGCCGACAACGTCACCTTCTGTTTGTCGGAAGCACGCTTGGGTTTGTTGCCAGGCACCATCAGTCCGTATGTGGTGCGTGCCATGGGTGCGCAAGCAGCCAAGCGCTACATGGTGACGGCCGAAAGATTTTCTGCGGCGCAAGCCCATGCCATGGGCATGGTGCATGAGTTGTGCACGACCGAGACCTTGGATGCCAAAGTGGCCGAGATCGTCAGCACTTTGTGCGGCAATGGTCCGCAAGCTTTGCGCGCCTGCAAACGCTTGGTGCAAGACGTGAGCAACCAAGCCATTGACGAAGCACTGCGCGCAGAAACCGCTAGACGCATTGCCGATATCCGTGCAAGCGATGAAGGCAAAGAAGGGCTGCAGTCTTTCTTGCAAAAACGCCCAGCGCAGTGGACGACAACGAATTAAAAAACAGGCTGATCATGTTCAAAAAAATCCTCATTGCCAATCGCGGCGAAATTGCATGCCGTGTGGCCGCCACAGCCAAACGCATGGGCATTCAAACGGTGGCGGTGTATTCCGATGCAGACGCAAATTCCAAACACGTGGCGGCATGTGACGAGGCCATTCATGTGGGCGGCTCTGCACCCAAAGACAGCTACTTGCGTTGGGAAGCCATCCTTGAAGCGGCCAAGGCCACGGGCGCCCAAGCCATTCACCCTGGATACGGTTTCTTGAGCGAGAACGAAGCCTTTGCAAACGCATGCGCCAAAGCAGGTCTTGTGTTCATTGGCCCCCCTGCGTCGGCCATCCAAGCCATGGGCTTGAAAGCAGAGTCCAAGCAACTGATGGAAAAAGCCGGTGTGCCATTGGTGCCGGGCTACCACGGTGCCGACCAAAACCCAGAGTTGCTTCAGCGTGAAGCCGATCGCATTGGCTACCCCGTATTGATCAAAGCCAGCGCCGGCGGTGGCGGCAAAGGCATGCGCGCCGTTGAAAAGTCAGAAGACTTTGCCGCGGCCTTGGCCTCTTGCCAGCGCGAAGCACAAAACAGCTTTGGCGATCAAGCGGTGCTGATTGAAAAATATGTACAACGCCCTCGCCACATCGAAATCCAAGTGTTTGGCGACACGCAGGGCCACTGTGTTTACCTGATGGAACGCGATTGTTCTGTGCAGCGTCGCCACCAAAAAGTGCTGGAAGAAGCGCCTGCACCCGGCATGACCGAAGCGCTGCGCAAGCAGATGGGCGAAGCCGCTGTGGCCGCTGCACGTGCTGTGAACTATGTGGGCGCAGGCACCGTTGAATTCATCGTCGAGCAACGCGACAACCAAGCCACAGGCCAAGTCGACATGAACTTCTTCTTCATGGAGATGAACACGCGCTTGCAAGTGGAACACCCTGTGACCGAAGCCGTGACCGGTTTGGATTTGGTGGAGTGGCAGTTGCGTGTGGCCAGTGGCGAGCCATTGCCCCTTCAGCAAGACCAAATCAAACTCACAGGCCATGCCATTGAGGCGCGCATCTGCGCTGAGAATCCAGACAACAATTTCTTGCCCGCCACAGGCCATTTGCAGGTTTACAAAAAGCCATCGCACACGGCCTTTGAACGCGGCACCGTTCGCTTTGACGATGGCGTGCGCCAAGGCGACACCATCAGCCCGTATTACGACTCCATGGTGGCCAAACTCATTGTGCATGGCGACACCCGCGAGCAAGCCTTGGCGCTGCTCGATCAAGCTTTGGCGCAAACGCAAGTGGTAGGCCTGGCCAGTAATGTGCAATTTTTACGTCACGTGGTGCACAGCCCTTCCTTTGCCGAAGCGCGTTTGGACACCGCCCTCATTCCGCGCGAAGCACAGGTGTTGTTCAACCAAGAACGCGTGGGCATGAATGTGGCGGCCGCTGCCGTGGTGGCGCACACCTTGCATCAAGAACAGGCAAAGCAAGGCCATGATCCGTTTAGCAAAAGTGACGCGTGGCAAAGCCATGCCGAAACCAGCCGTCGCTTCCCCTTGGAGTTTGCCGGCGAAACCCACACGGCTTGGTTGCTGTATGGCCACGATGGCCAGATGCAGTTGACTTGGGGTGATGCGGCAGGCCCTGGCGCCAAAGGTGCACACGATGAGTTTTCTTTTGCGCTTGGCAAGTCTTCTGGCCATCAAGCGACAAATGCATTGAACGTCACATGGCAAGGCCAGCGCGTCACCAGCCAGGTGGTGTTGCAAGCGGGCAAGCTCGGTCTGCCGGCGGAGTTGGCGCATGTGTTCACTGCGCATGGCGCCACCCGCATTCGCCTCATCCACCCTTTGGCCCATGTGGAAGGCGCGCAAGATGAAAAGGGTGGCTTAACCGCGCCCATGCCGGGCAAGGTGGTGTCCTTTGCGGTCAAGGTGGGCGACAAAGTGAAAGCCGGTCAAACTTTGGCCGTGATGGAGGCCATGAAAATGGAGCACACCATTGCAGCGCCCAAAGACGGCGAGGTCAAAGAACTGTTGTACGCCCCAGGCGATCAAATTGCCGAGGGCGCAGAGTTGCTCAAGCTTGCGTAAACTCAAGCTTTCCAATTACCTCAACGCTTGCCATGAAAATTGTTTTTTGCTGCACCAACACCAAAGCAGAGCCGTGGCTAGAAGGTTTTCGCCAGGCCTTGCCTGGCGTTGACATTTGGGAGTGGCAAGCGGCTCAGCCGGGTGAAGCCCCCAAGTTGGCCGACCATGCCGTGGTGTGGTCACCCCCGCAAAGTTTCTTGGATGAACAAACGCAGTTGCAAAACTTGTTCAACATTGGCGCCGGTGTCGATGCCTTGTTGAAACTCAAGATGCCTGCCAGCCTCAACATCGTGCGCTTGAACGATGCGGGCATGTCGGTGCAAATGGCCGAATACGTGTGTCATGCCGTCATTCGCTACTTCCGCGAGTTTGACCATTACGACAAAGACGCGCAGGCGCAGCGTTGGTCTTATCGCAAACCTACGCTGCGTGCAGATTTTTCTGTGGGCATTTTGGGCGCGGGTGTGTTGGGCAGTCATGTGGCCAAAACTTTGCAGGCCTTTGAGTTTCCAGTGAATGTGTGGAGCCGATCGCACAAGCACATTGAAGGCGTTAAAAGCTTTTCCGGTGCTGCGCAGTTGCCTGAATTTTTAAAAGCCACGCGCGTGCTGGTCAATTTGTTGCCCCTCACACCCGATACAGAAAACATTTTGAACCGTGAGCACTTGATGCAATTGCAAAAAGGCGCGTACCTCATCAATGTGGCGCGTGGCCGCCATTTGGTCGAGCAAGATTTGTTGGATGCATTGGCTGCAGGTCACATGGCCGGCGCCACCTTGGATGTGTTTCGCGAAGAGCCCTTGCCGCAAGGCCACGCTTTCTGGACGCATCCTCAAATCACGGTTACCCCTCACACCTCGGCGCGCACGCTGCGCGAAGAAAGCATTGCGCAAATTGCTGGCAAGATCAAAGCGGTGTATGCAGGTCAAGCCATTGAAGGCCGCGTCGACAAAGTACGTGGCTATTGAACAGAGAACATCTATGACACTTCCTTCACGCGTTAAGTTGGTCGATGTAGGCCCCCGCGATGGTTTGCAAAACGAAAAGCAAGCAGTGCCAGCGGCCGTCAAAATTGAATTGGTCCACCGCTTGCAGGCTGCAGGCCTGAAAGAAATTGAAGTCACCAGCTTCGTCAGTCCCAAGTGGGTGCCGCAAATGGCCGACAACGCCGAAGTGATGGCCGGCATTCAACGTCAAGCAGGTGTGCGCTATTCAGTGCTCACGCCCAACATGCAGGGTTATCAAGCCGCGGTCCACAGCAAGCCCGATGAGATCGTGGTGTTTGCGGCCGCCAGCGAAGCCTTCAGTCAAAAGAACATCAACTGCAGCATTGAAGAAAGCATTCAACGCTTTGCGCCGGTGGTGGAGGCTGCACGTGCAGCCGGCATCTATGTCCGCGGTGCCATGTCTTGCGTGGTGGGTTGTCCTTACGAAGGCGATGTTGCACCGTCTCAGGTCGGTCGTTTGGCGCAGTTGATGAAAAGCATTGGTGTGCAACATGTGGGCGTGGCCGACACCATTGGTGTGGGCACGCCCCTTAAAGTGAAAGCGGCCATGGAGGCCACACTCCAGCATTACGATGTGAACGATGTGTCGGGTCATTTTCATGACACGTATGGCCAAGCACTCTCCAACACCTTGGCCAGTTTGGAGCTAGGTGTCTGGCAGTTTGACACCTCGGTGGCTGGCTTGGGCGGTTGTCCTTATGCCAAAGGCGCTACCGGCAATGTGGCCACCGAAGATGTGGTCTACATGTTGCACGGCATGGGCATCGACACGGGCATTGACCTCGACAAGTTGGTCGATGCCGGCGCGTTCATCAGTGATTTCTTGCAGCGCAAATCGGGCTCGCGTGTGGCCACGGCCGTTTTGAACAAGCGAATGGGCTAAGCAGGGTTTTGCACAAAGCGATATCCTCGGCACCATGAGCCAGTTGTCCAGATTGCAAACCCGCGCAGACCAAGTCTTGAATTCAGACTCGGTCCATGTGCCGTCGCCTTGCGTGTCAATTTGCGTCATTCATCCTCAAACGGGCCTGTGTGAGGGTTGTTTGCGCAGTCTCGATGAGATTGCCGCATGGGGCCAAATGCCTGGTGCCCAACAGCGCGATGTGTGGCAGCAAATTCAAGTGCGCTGTGCAGACAAATTGCGAGGTTTGGCTTCATGAAAGAAATTCATTTCTATTTTGATTTCATTTCGCCTTATGCCTGGTTGGCCTTTCAGACTTTGCCCAAAACACTCGAAGGCATCAGCCACCGCGTGCACTACCACCCCGTGTTGTTTGGCGCTTTGCTCAAGCACCACGGTCAATTGGGTCCTGCAGAAATGCCAGGCAAGCGCGATTGGACCTATCGACAAGTGATGTGGCTGGCCAAGCAACAGGGCACTGTTTTGAAAATGCCTGCGTCACACCCGTTCAACCCCTTGGCATTGCTGCGTTTGGCGGTGGCCACCTCTGCAAACGGTGAGCCCAATCGTTATGTGGTTGAAAGTATTTTCAAACACGTCTGGTGCGAAGGTTTGGAAGCCACAGATTCAGAACGCTTGGCCACATTGCAAACGCATTTGCTGTCGCAGGCTTCGCTTCAAGGTGCGGCCATAGATCCGCAATCTGACGATGTAAAGCGCATGTTGCAGCAGCAAACCGAGAGCGCGATTGCCCTAGGCTTGTTTGGTGTGCCCAGCATGGTGGTGGATGGGCAAGTGTTCTGGGGCCAAGATGCCTTGCCCATGCTGCGTGCTTACTTAGAGGGCGACACGTGGTTTCAAAGTGCTGAATGGTGTGATGTGACTAAACTGCCAGTAGGTATTCGTCGCGCACCAGAGAAGAAGTGAATCTTTAGAGGTCTTGTTCTGATAGCTGTTGCGAAGGCGTTTGCTTTTCCCAGTGGTTGACCAGCAGTGCGTACACCCATGTAATTGCCAAGAACACCAAGACCGAGCCCTGCGCCGCCATCCAAAATCCAACAGGCCGATCGAACATCACAAAGTTCAAATCGCGTGCAAAGAAGGCCACACAAAAAGTGACGCTGCCCCACAAACACAACAAGCACCAACGCAGTCGCGCGACGCGTTTTGCGAATGCTTCTGCAGTCAGTTGGCGTGTTTCCATTTGGCAATCTTCGCATGACCTTCTCGTCAGTTGGCAACTTGGTTCAGCTTTGGCTTGGTAAATAGGTCCTAGTAGTTACCCTTTGATGGTCATCAAATTCCATGATGTGAAATTAAAACAGAGGGTTTCACCTCAAACTGTCAGCCACCGTTGGTTTGGTGTCAGAGGATGGTCAGAGCTTCCCCCAAGAATGCGCCCAAGCCTTCGTGTCGAGGGCTATTTTTTGGAGACAGCTACTATGGCTACAACAGACCCACGTCCGATGTCGGCCGAAGAGAAGAAGGTTATCTTCGCTTCGTCCCTGGGCACCGTGTTCGAGTGGTACGACTTTTACTTGTACGGTTCACTCGCCGCAATCATTGCGAAACAGTTCTTCAGCGGTTTGGATGAAGGTTCTGCTTTCATTTTCGCGTTGCTGGCTTTCGCTGCTGGTTTCATCGTCCGTCCTTTCGGTGCCATCTTCTTTGGCCGCTTGGGCGACATGATCGGTCGCAAGTACACCTTCTTGGTGACCATCTTGATCATGGGCTTGTCCACGTTCATCGTGGGTATCTTGCCCAACTACGCCAGCATTGGCGTGGCCGCTCCAGTTATCCTGATCTGCCTGCGCTTGTTGCAAGGTTTGGCATTGGGTGGTGAGTACGGTGGTGCTGCAACTTACGTTGCCGAGCACGCACCCATGGGCAAACGCGGTGCTTACACTTCATGGATTCAGACCACAGCCACATTGGGCTTGTTCTTGTCTTTGATGGTGATTTTGGGCGTGCGTTCTTACACGGGTGAAGAGGCCTTCGCCGAGTGGGGCTGGCGCGTTCCGTTCATCGTTTCTATTCTGCTGTTGGCCGTGTCGGTTTACATCCGTTTGAGCATGAACGAGTCACCTGCTTTCGCCAAAATGAAAGCAGAAGGCAAAACGTCTAAAGCACCTCTGACCGAATCTTTCGGTGAGTGGAAAAACTTGAAGATTGTGATCTTGGCATTGGTCGGCCTCACCGCTGGTCAAGCTGTGGTTTGGTACTCTGGCCAGTTCTACGCTTTGTTCTTCTTGACACAAGCTTTGAAAGTAGACGGCGCAACGGCCAACATCATGGTGGCGGTGTCTCTGATCATCGGCACACCTTTCTTCTTGGTGTTCGGTACCTTGTCTGACAAGATTGGCCGCAAGCCCATCATCTTGGCAGGCTGCTTGTTGGCTGCCGTCACATACTTCCCAGTGTTCAAAGCTTTGACTGCTGCAGCCAACCCAGACTTGGCCGCTGCACAAGCTAAATCACAAGTGGTGGTGTCTGCTGATCCAGCAGAATGCTCATTCCAGTTCAATCCTACAGGCACGAAGAAATTCACTTCTTCTTGCGACGTTGCCAAGCAACGTTTGGCTGGCGCTTCTGTGAGCTACACCAACGAAGTGGCACCTGCCGGCACTCCTGCCACCATCAAGGTGGGCGAGACGGTTGTGAAGGTGAAGTACACACCTGAAGACATCGCTGAAGCCAAGGCCAAGGCCGAAGCCAAAGTGGCTGAACTCACTGCGGCACAACCGCAAGATGCAAAAGCTTTGGAAGCTGCTAACAAGTCTGTGAAAGATTTGAGCAACGAGAAAACAGCTGGCGCTACTTTGTTGGGTGCCAACTTGGGCGCTGCTTTGAAAGCTGCTGGTTATCCACCTAAAGCCGACATGGCCAAGTTTGACAAAGTCAAAGTGATTGCCATCCTCACTTATTTGGTGATTTTGGTGACCATGGTGTACGGTCCTATTGCTGCCATGTTGGTAGAGATGTTCCCCACACGCATTCGTTACACCTCTATGTCCTTGCCTTACCACATTGGTAACGGTTGGTTCGGTGGTCTGTTGCCTACAACCGCTTTCGCGATCGTGGCTCAGACAGGTGACATGTACAACGGTCTCTGGTACCCCATCATCATTGCTGGCGCTACCGTGGTGATTGGTGGCTTGTTCATCAAGGAAACCAAAGACGTGGACATCTACGCCAACGACTAATTTGTAAGCTTTCCGGGACCTTCCCGGTGCTACATTCAAGCCCTCCCTCCGCGGAGGGCTTTTTTAATTGGGGTCAGATCAACATTAATTTCTAATCAAAGGACATAAAGGCTAATGGGGGCTTCCTCATACTGGAGTACCAGAAATCGTTCAGCCCCCATTAGCCTTTATGCCCTTCGATTGACAAAATTAATGTTGATCTGACCCCATTTAAAACTGATACCAATTAAAACGGACCCCCATTGCACAAGTGCTCTGACCTCACTTAAGTGGGTCGACTAGACCTGATTAACAATATTTTTTTGGAGAAAATTATGTGGAAAATTGCTGTTGGATTTGCTATCTTCGCCGGCCTGGCTTTGTACGTCATCTCTAAAGGCGGCGACAGCCTTGACATGGGCGGCGAGAAACACGGCGCTGATGCCGTCCACGCACCTGCACCCGCCGAAGCACCTGCTGCTGCACCCGCTGCGCCTGCCGCCGCACCCGCACCTGCTACCAAGTAATTGAACTAGGGCGCCAGTCGCCAAAACAAATGGGGTCAGATCAACATTAATTGGAAATTAATGTTGATCTGACCCCATTTGTTTGAGATAGCCACACGCGGAGCAATTTAATTGTGATCTGACCCCCATTAAATTTTTCGCAAGCCTAGAATGTTGGGCCTCCACCTACAAAGCTTGCCCTTATGTCCAACGGTTTTATCAAGATTCGCGGTGCTCGTCAGCACAACCTCAAAAACATTGATTTGGACATCCGCACGGGGGAATTGACCGTGGTCACCGGGCCCAGCGGGTCGGGTAAGTCGAGTTTGGTGTTTGACACGCTGTATGCCGAGGGGCAGCGTCGCTATGTGGAGACTTTCAGCGCTTATGCGCGTCAGTTTTTAGACCGCATGGACAAGCCGGCGGTGGACAAGGTGGAAGGGGTGCCACCGGCCATTGCCATTGACCAAACCAATCCCGTTAGAAGTTCGCGCTCCACAGTGGGCACGATGACGGAACTCAACGACCATTTGAAGTTGTTGTTCGCGCGCTTGGGTCATTTGCATGACCGAGACACAGCGAGGCCTGTGAAGCACGACACGCCTGAGTCCATTTACGCAGAGCTGCTCAAGCGTGCAGAAGCTGCAGGCGATCCGCGCTTGGTGTTGACGTTTCCAGTTGAGTTGCCGGGCAATACCACGGCCGAGCAAGTTGAGCAGTGGCTGTCGGCGAGTGGATTTACCAAGGTGCAAGCTGAGCGGGAAGTTGCGACGCCTACCGGGCCGCGCAAAGTGCTGGACGTGGTGGCCGACCGGTTCAGGTTGGGCAATGCCGAGAAGGCGCGGGTGGTAGAAGCCATTGAGGTGGCGCTGAAGCGGGGTGGGCGCTTAAACGTTTATGCCATCGCCGAAGGCGATCAAACGGATTTGTGGCGTTTTTCCGCCGGCTTGCACTGTCCTGAAAGCGATCTGCGATACCCCGAGCCGCTGCCTTCGATGTTTTCGTTCAACTCGGCGGTAGGCGCCTGCGAAACTTGCCGTGGATTTGGTCGGGTGATTGGTGTGGATCTGGGCTTGGTCATTCCGAATGACAAGCTCACGCTCAGAGCTGGCGCCATCAAGACCATTCAAACACCTGCGTGGAAAGAAGCGCAAGACGACCTCATGCGCCACGCCGAAGCGGCGGGCATTCCGCGCGACACGCCTTGGTTCAAGCTCACCGCAGAGCAACAAAAGTGGGTGATCGAAGGCTCGCCCAACTGGAATGGCAAATGGAATCAGCAGTGGTACGGCGTGCACCGCTTCTTTGCCTACCTCGAAAGCAAAGCCTACAAGATGCACATCCGCGTGCTCTTGTCCAAATACCGCAGTTACACCGAATGCGGCGCTTGCGGTGGTGCACGTCTTAAAACAGACAGCCTGTTCTGGCGCATCGGCAGCGCAGAAGATGCCGATGCCACCTTGCCCAAAGAAAAACGTTTCATGCCCAAAGGTGTGAAGTGGACACGCGAACAACTCGAAGCTTTGCCAGGCCTCAGCTTGCATGACTTGATGATCATGCCCATCGACAAACTGCGCAACTTTTTCGATCGCATGTCGGCCACGGCCATTGAAGAAAACAGCCAAGACGGCGAAGCGCAAGCGCTCAAGCTTTTGCTGGAAGAAATTACCAATCGCCTGAAGTACTTGTGCGATGTGGGCATTGGCTATCTCACCTTGGACCGTCAAAGCCGCACACTCAGCGGCGGCGAAGTGCAGCGCATCAACCTCACGACCGCATTGGGCACCTCACTCGTCAACACGTTGTTTGTATTGGACGAGCCCAGCATCGGCCTGCACCCCCGCGACATGAACCGCATCACGCAAGCCATGCACCGCCTGCGCGACGCCGGCAATACGCTGGTGGTGGTGGAGCACGACCCCGCCGTGATGATGGCGGCCGATCGCATGATCGACATGGGCCCAGGCCCTGGCGAAAAGGGCGGTCACATTGTGTTTGACGGCAGTACGGAAGATCTCAAAAACGCCGACACCCTCACCGGCGCCTACTTAGGCGGCCGAAAACAAGTGGGCATGGGCTTCAAACGTTTGGTGACCGACAACACGCCGCGCCTCATTTTGGAAGGCGCCAAAGAACACAACCTCCAAAACGTTTCGATTGATTTTCCGCTGCAGCGTTTGGTGTGCGTGACCGGTGTGAGTGGCTCTGGCAAATCCAGTTTGATTCAAGACGTCTTAGCCCCCGCACTCTTACGACACTTCGGCAAGAGCACCGATGCACCAGGCGCACACGACCGCTTGTTGGGTGCCGATCATTTAAGCGATGTGGTGTTTGTGGACCAATCACCCATCGGCAAAACAGCGCGCTCCAACCCCGTGAGCTATGTGGGCGCATGGGATGCACTGCGCGAAATTTTTGCGGTAGCGCCATTGTCGAAGCAGCGCGGCTACACGGCATCTAAGTTCAGCTTCAACAGCGGCGATGGCCGATGCCCCACTTGCGGCGGCTCGGGCTTTGAACACGTAGAAATGCAATTCTTAAGCGACGTGTATTTGCGTTGCCCCGATTGCGATGGCAAACGTTATCGTCCTGAAATTTTGGAGATCACCATTGAGCGGCAAGCCATTGGTGATTTGCGTGCACGTCACTTGAATGTGGCCGATGTGCTGGGCCTCACCGTGAGTGAGGCGGCTGCGTTGTTTGCACAAGACCGCGATGTGATTCGCGCCTTGCAACCCATCGTGGATGTGGGTCTTGAATACGTGAAGCTGGGCCAGCCCGTGCCCACCTTGTCGGGCGGCGAGGCACAGCGTTTGAAGTTGGCGGGCTTCTTGGCGGGTGCTGCCAAATCGTCCACAGCCAGCAAGCAGTCTTTGGCGAAGAAGGGCACCTTGTTCTTGTTCGATGAACCCACCACAG
>JAHEBO010000051.1 GCA_024642215.1 Limnohabitans sp. | reverse complement strand
CACCACATTGCGACCCTTAGGGCCCAAAGTCACTTTGACCGCGTTGGCCAAAATGTTCACGCCTTCAACCATGCGTGCGCGGGCTTCGCCGCCGAAAATTACGTCTTTTGCTGCCATTTTTAAGCTCCTAAATTCAATTAATCAGTTGAGGACAGAGCGGTCATGCGCTTCGCGCGTTGGCCGATCAGTCCCGCAAAATATTTATTCCACCACTGCGAAGAGGTCTTCTTCTTTCATGACCAACAGCTCATCGCCCAAAACCTTGACGGTTTGGCCGCTGTATTTGCCGAACAACACGCGGTCGCCGACTTTCACGTTCATGGCCAACACTTCGCCTTTGTCATTGCGCTTGCCTGGGCCAACGGCCAAGACTTCACCTTGATCAGGCTTTTCAGCGGCTGCATCAGGGATCACGATGCCAGAGGCAGTTTTGGTTTCGCTTTCGACACGTTTGACGATCACGCGATCGCCGAGAGGACGCAGTTTCATTGGATCTCCTAAATATGAAACAAGGTTAAAAACAAAAAGCATTCAAAATTGAATACTTTAGGGTTCTTTGGAGGGTGCTGAGGTTGTTAGCACTCATCTCCTGCGAGTGCTAATGATAAGGGTGTTTGGGAGGATTTCAAGAGGGGTGTCGAAAAATGAGGGGATTTGAAAGGGGAATTTCTCTAGCAACGATGCGGAATTTCGCGATCGCGCCTTGAGCAGAGTTCCTGGTGAAGCATTGCCTAGATGTCAGCTTACTTATCTTGTGGCGCAAAAGCGAAAAGTCTCGACGAGTCCACCGAGTTTCAGGTTGGAAGTGCTTCATGTCGGGGAACTTGTCGGGGAAAATGTCGGGGAAAACGCAAAAATGTCGGGGAAAAGTTGAAGAAACGTCGGGGAAAAGCCGGTGGTGACTTCTCCCCGTTTTTTTATGGTGGGCAACTATTGAACAGTTCTTTGGTGTGCCAGCACGCTGTATTTGAGGATCCTTTAATATGACCTCTCCAATAGAGCAGAGTTACCATGTTGCAATCCCATCAGTTGAATGTCAACGGTCAAGTTGTTTCCTTCAAATCCGGGGCTGACACTACCGCTCTGCAAACCATTCGCAATCAATTGGGCTTAACGGCCAGTCGATACGGCTGCGGTCAAGAGCAATGTGGTGCATGCCATGTTTTGATCGATGGTCAATCAAAGCCTAGCTGCCAATTGACTGTGGATGCTTTGGTGGGACGCAGCGTTGTGACACTAGAGTCAGCACAAAACCCTGAATTGCCCAGCACGCCTTACTTAAAAGCACTGCAAGCGGCGTTCATTGATGAACAAGCGGCGCAGTGTGGGTACTGCACCAGTGGGCTCTTGATCAGTGCCACTGCTCTGCTGATGAGCGCACAAGAAACTGTTTCTGATCTGCAAATCCGTGACGCATTAGAGCCACACCTTTGTCGCTGCGGCACGCACAACCGAGTCGTAAGGGCTGTGAAGAAAGCCGCACTTCAGTGTGGCTTGAAAGTAACGCCATCTGAGGTCTCAGCATGAGTCAGTTGCTTCAAACCTCCGTGAGTTTAAAAACCAATCCTTTGCTATCGCAGTGGCTGCGTTTTGAAGCCAATGGCTCTGTGACGGTGTTCACAGGCAAAGCCGAACTGGGTCAAGGCATCTTGCATGCATTGAAACTCATGGCGGCCCATGAACTGGATCTGCCTTTGGACAGCGTTCACATTGAGACAGCCAACACACAAAACAGCCCCGACGAGGGCATGACGTCTGGCAGCTTGTCCGTCCAAGATTCTGGCTTGGCCATTCGCCAAGCGTGCGCGCATGCAGCGCAGCTTTTGAAAACGCACGCATGTGCTTCCTATGCAGAATTGGGTGCGCGCAATGAAGCGAATTTGGCCGTCGATGTCACGGTGCCCGCCAAGTCCACAGCCTTGACGATGACCGATGGCCGTGATGACCGCCACGATCTCAAAGCATTGATTCATGGCCAACCCGTCTTCCTCCACGACCTAGGAATTAATGTTGATCTGACCCCAATTAAAAACTTGTTGCATGGGCGGATGGTGAGGGGGCCTGGGTTGCGCTGTGAGCTGCTGACCGAGAGTTGGGCGGGCGCGGTGGCTTCGTTGCCGGAGGGGGTTCAAGCGTTTTGTGATGGCAGTTTGGTGGGTGTTGTTGCACTTACAGAAGAGTTGGCTGAGAAGGCTGCTAGCAAGTTGCAGCGTTTGTTAACGTGGCATGTTGAAACCTTGACTGATTGCCGCGAGGGCGGTGTGGATTTGTTTGAGGTGGCGCCTGCGATGGATTCGCAGGTGTTTCATGAAGCAGGGCAGCCTCAAGAAGCGAGCACCGGCGCAAAGGTCTACGAAGCCGTTTATTTTCGCCCCGCATTGCACCATGGGTCGATGGGGCCCAGTGTGGCGCTGGCGGTTTGGGAATCTGCTGAGGCCAACAGTGGTTTGAAGGTGTGGAGTCACACGCAGGGCATTTTCCCTTTGCGCAAAGATTTGGCGCTTGCGTTTGGAATCGATGCGCAGCAAATCGAAGTGCAGCATGTGCGCGGCGCTGGCTGTTACGGCCACAACGGTGCGGACGATGTGGCCTATGACGCGGCATGGTTGGCCAGACATGTGCCAGGGCAGTGCGTGCGTGTGCAATGGACGCGTGAGGAAGAGATGCAGCAATCGCCGTTGGCGCCTGCGATGCGCGTGAAGTTGCAGGCCACGGTGCAAGCCAGCGCTGAAACAAAAAGCATGCGCGCTGCCAAAGATGGCGACCCTATTGAGTTGCTCAGTTGGCAACATGACGTCTGGAGCCAAGGCCACAGTTCTAGGCCTGGCCGCGCAGCTACGCCGGCCTTCAAAGACAGTTGGCAAACAGCGCAAAAGTTTCCTGTGCTGGAGCCCATCAACGTGGCAGCAGCAGCAGGTGCTGGTGCAGAGCGCAATGCCATACCGCCTTACAGCAGCCAACACGTGAAGGTGAATGCGCACCGTTTGTTGGGCTTGCCATTCAGAACCTCTGCGTTGAGAAGTTTGGGGGCCCACGCCAATGTGTTTGCCTGCGAAAGTTTCATGGATGAAATTGCCGACGATCAAGGTTTGGATCCTGTGGCATTTCGTTTGAGCAAGCTTGAAGATCCTCGCGCCAAGGCGGTGGTTCAAACTTTGGCACACCAAGTCAATTGGTTAGAGCGCCGTCAAACCTTGGCACAAAAAGAAGGCTGGGGTTTGGGCATTGCTTATGCGCGCTACAAAAGCAAAGGCGCTTACTGTGCTGTGGTGGCCGAAGTGGAGGTGACACATCAAGTGAACGTGCGCCGTTTGTGGGTGGTGGCCGACATTGGCGAAATCATTCATGCCGATGGCGCGATTTCTCAATTGGAAGGCGGCGCCATTCAATCGACCAGCTGGGCTTTGAAAGAGCAAGCGCATTGGGATGCCCACCACATCACCAGCACCCATTGGGACGCGTATCCCATTTTGCGTTTCAGTGAAGTGCCCGAAGTGCACGTGCATTTGATGCCGGGTGATTCACACAAAGCAACATCACTCAACCCGCCATTGGGTGCCGGCGAAGCCACGCAAGGGCCCGCCACCGCTGCCATTGCCAATGCGGTGTTTCATGCGGTGGGCGTGCGGGTGCGTCAGCTGCCAATGACACCAGACAACTTGGCCAAAGCTGCGCTGGTTTAAGGGCTTCAGAGTTAAAACCCTGAAGAGGCTTGGTGTTCTTTGCCGTGCCTTAGGCGACTGGTAAGAAGCCGCCCTTTGCGCGCAGTGCTGCTTGCTCTGGGCTGGTCAAAATATCAATCATGGCCTGCGCCTCTACTTGGCACGTGCTGGTCGACCGAACGCCAGCGGTGTACATGGTGGCCAGTTCAAATTCGAGAGGCAAGTTGGCCACCAAATCAACGCCTTCAGTAATCAAGATTTCGGTGACTTGGGTACAACCTATGACATGCGGGTCATCGCATGCCGCCATGGCATTCATGGCAGTGTTGCCATTGGGATAGGGGCGCAGTTTGCTGGCCACAGTCTCGGCAATGCCCAAGCCATTGAGCACCTTCATGAAGTGAATGCCCGCCGTTGCCAATTGGGGGTCGGGAAAATAAATGCCTGTGGCGGCCAGCATGGCGGCTTTGAGCTGCTCTGCGGTTTCTACTTTTGGCCAAGGCGTGCCGTGCTTCACGGCAACGCCCGTTTTCACGGGGCCAAGATGGCGCGCGCTGCCTGCCACCACGTGGCCTGAGGCAGTGAGTTGCTCAATGAGCGCTGCTGTCAAAATGACCACATCACAAGGCGCGCCATCGATGAGCTTTTGCTTCATCAGGCCCACCGCACCAAAGGTGTTGGACAGCATGGTGTTGGTGGCGGTTTCAATGGACGGCTTTAAAGCGTTGACCAAACCTTGAGCGGCACCGCCGCTGAGCAAATGAATAAAGCGTGACAAAAGAATTAGTCCAGTTTGATGTTGGCCGACTTGATCACGTTGGACCATTTGGCAATGTCGTCTTGCAAATATTTGTCAAATGCGGCAGGGTTCATGACCAAAGGAACGGCGCCTTGCTTGGCCCATTGTTGTTTGACATCGGCTTGTGACGCAATTTTGGACACGGTCTCGTTGAGCTTGTCAACGATGGCTTTAGGTGTGCCTTTTGGCGCCATGATACCCAGCCAAATGGTGGCTTCATAACCCGGTACGCCTGCTTCGTTCAAAGTTGGCACATCGGGCAACACATCGGAGCGAACTTTGCCACTGGTGCCCACCGCTTTAACTTTGCCGGCCTTCACTTGTTCGGTCATGGTGGTGACGGCATCAAACATCATGTCAACTTGGCCACCCAACACGTCAGTGCGCGCGCCAGAGCTGCCTTTGTAGGGCACGTGCACCATGTCAATCTTGGCCATGCTCTTGAACAATTCGCCAGCCATGTGATACGGCGTGCCGGGGCCCGACGATGCGTAGTTCAACTTGCCGGGTTGGGCTTTGGCCACACGAATGACATCGGCCAAAGTGTTCATGCCTTTGGTGGGGTTAACCACCAACACCAAGTCAGAATAATTGATGGGCGCCACGCCGACAAAGTCTTTCATCAAGGCATAAGGCTTGTTGGGAATGAGCGTTTCATTGACGGTTTGCGTGTTGGACATCAACAGCAAGGTGTAGCCATCGGGGGCTGCCTTGGCGGCCAAATCGGTGCCAATGACCGAGCCTGCACCCGGCTTGTTGTCCACGACAAAAGATTGGCCCAAACTTTCTTGCAGTCGCTGCGCAATGAAACGTGCGTAGTTGTCGGCAGGGCCGCCAGTGGCAAAAGGCACCACGATTTTGACGGGACGATTGGGATAGTTTTGGGCATGCGCTTGTTGTGACAAGAAGATGCCAGTGCCCGCCAGCAACAAGCTGGCCAAAGCAATGCCCATGTTGCGGCGCATGGCTGCAGGCTTGGACAGTGTGGCCGCTACTGAGCGGTTAGCGGGTGATGATTTGCCGAATGAAGTCATGTGTATCTCCGTTTTTTTCTAAGTTGTGATGAACTGCGCTTGTCTCTGCGCTTATTCCACTTTGCCAATTTTCTTGACCACATCGGTCATGCGTTTGGCATCGGCTTGAACGTATTTTTCAAATTCGGGACTGTCCAAATACACCACGGGGCTTCCTGTGTTTTGAATCACGTCGCGCACTTTGGCATCTTGCGCCGCAACTTTGGCGGCTGCGCGAATGCGTTGTGCAATGGGTTCGGGGGTGCCGCTTGGAATGAACAATCCAGACCACTGCGCGTACTCGGCGTTGAAGCCCAAATCTTTCAAGCTGCTCACATCGGGCAAGGAAGCCAAGGCACCATTGCCCCAATGGCCCAACACGCGGATCTTGCCAGCTTTGACGTGTTGCAGCACGGTGGCGGGCCCTGTTGAAACCGCATCGATTTGTCCACCCAACATGGCCACCACGGCAGGACCTGCGCCAGTGAACGGAATGTGGGTCATTTTGACGCCCGCGGTTTGCGCCAAGATTTCCATGGGGACGTGCATGGTGCCGTAGTTACCAGACGAACCATAGTTGATGGCACCAGGTCGTTTGCGTGCATCTTCAATGAATTCTTTGACTGTTTTCCAAGGCGCATCAGCTCGAACTGCCAGCACCGTGGGGTCGGCGGTGTAACGCGCAATGGGGCGCAATTCGTTGAGCAAAAACATGGGGCTGCGGCCCAGCAACGCATCGGCTTCGGGGATCACTGTCAAAGACGACAGCGCCATCAGCACGGTGTAGCCATCGGGCTTGGCGCGTGCCGCCACGCCCATGCCAATGCCGCCGCCTGCGCCACCTTTGTTTTCAATCACTACGGGTTGTCCCAACTCACGGCTCATGGCTTCGGCCACAGGGCGCGCCACGATGTCTGCCAAACCGCCAGGCGGGAAGGGCACGATCATGGTGATGGATTTGTTGGGGTAGGGCGCAGTTTGGGCAAGGGCGCTGCCCGTCAGACCCATCTGCAAGAAGAGGCCACCCATCAAGCTGAGGGCAGTACCAACAACATGACGTCGAGCTGCGTGGTTGGGACGGATCCTATGGAAGAAATTCATGAAGTCTCCTGCGCTTTTTTGAGGTGCATTGCGCCGGTGCAATGCCTTTGCAACGCACTCTAACACCCCGCTTTCTTTTTTGCATGAACCTATGTCACAAGGGGACATGTAGGCCGGTGACTTGGTCTCACCCCCACAAATTGCGGATGACGGCACAATAGAGTCTGTTTTCAATTTCACTTCCAAAGCCAACACCATGCGCATTGCAGCCTTCTTCTACAAAGACCAACCCCATGTAGGTTTGGTGTCTCAAGATTTGAATTCCGTCACGCCTTTTGATCTGCCATTGGCCGATCGTGAACTGGGCGCACTCACCTTGGTGGATACCTTGTCCCGTGGTGAAGCATTGCCCCCACAAGGTGC
>JAHEBO010000019.1:9783-39020 GCA_024642215.1 Limnohabitans sp. | reverse complement strand
TGAGCGATTGGGCGCAGTTTGATTTGGGCCTCATTGAGCCCGATGCTTTGGCTGCCAAAATTTCAAAACGTGTTGGCATTCCCGAAGCCGATATGCATTTGTTGATTGCCAGCATTCCACCGCACATGGTGCCGCAAGTGGGCACCGTTGACATCATTTCCGATTTGAAAGCAGCAGGGCATCCGCTGTATTTCTTGTCGAACATGCCCGCGGGCTATGCCGACCATTTGGAAAGTTCGAATGATTTTTTCCGTCATTTTTCAGACGGCATTTTTTCAGCGCGCATTCAACAAATTAAACCGCAACTGCCCATCTTTCAAACTGCCAATGAGCGCTTTGGTGTGTCGGGCAAAGAGACGGTCTTCATTGACGACGTGCAGCACAACATTGATGCCGCCCACGCCCATGGCTGGACCGGTTTGCGATTTGATGCGCCGGCTCAAGTGCGGCGTGACTTGGTGGCCATGGGCTTGTTGAAAGCCTAAGCCAAGCCACCAGATTACCTGAAGGAATGGTTTAGTCTTTGGCGCCAAGCGCCAAGGCCAGCTGGCGAGAATTCGCTGAAGCGGCGGCCTGCGCACTGACAGCTTGAGCCGATGTGGGCCAACCTTGCAAGTGTTGCTCGCTGATGTTGGCCAAGGCATCCATCCAAGTGGGCTCATCGTTCAAGCAAGGGATGTAGTTGAATGTTTTGCCGCCTGCATGCAAAAAAGCCTCTCGGGCTTCCATGCTGATTTCTTCCAGTGTCTCTAAACAATCACCTGTAAAGCCTGGGCACACCACATCGACACTTTGCGTGCCGGCCTGTGCCATGGCAATGAGAGTCGGCTCGGTGTAGGGCTCCAACCATTTGGCCTTGCCAAAGCGTGATTG
Organism: Limnohabitans sp.; assembly: GCA_024642215.1. Taxonomy (GTDB): domain Bacteria; phylum Pseudomonadota; class Gammaproteobacteria; order Burkholderiales; family Burkholderiaceae_C; genus Limnohabitans_A. The sequence goes on along the minus strand of JAHEBO010000019.1, from coordinate 38,147 downwards.
GAAGGTCACTTTGTATTGTGTTTTGTCGAGACCTAATTTCTCAGCCAACAAGCGACCCGTTTTGTAGCATTCGCAGTGGTAGGGGTCACCCAATTGCAAAGTGCGTTCTGGCACGCCGTGGAAGCTCATCACCAGTTGTTCTGCTTTGCCATGCGCCGCCCAGTGGTTCTGAATGCGTGTGGCCAAGGCTTGGATGTAGCCTGCGTCATCGTGGTATCGGTTCACAAACCGAAACTCGGGCAAATTGCGAGTGGTCAGGCCCCAGCGATACACCGCATCAAAAACGGGTGCCGAGGTGGTGCCACTGTACTGAGGGTAAGCGGGAAGGATCAAGATGCGTGTGACGCCTTCAAGGCGAAGCGCGTCAATTTGCGAAGCAACACTGGGCTGGCCATACGTCATGGCGTATTTCACCAGCACATCGTGGCCTCGTTGCTTGAGTTTTTCAGCCAAACCTTGCGCTTGTTTGTCTGTCCAAACGCGCAGCGGCGAACCTTCTGTCGTCCAGATACTGGCATATTTGGCTGCCGATTTAGCGGGACGCACACGCAAGATGATGCCGTGCAAAATCAGCCACCAAATAGCTTTGGGAATTTCCACCACGCGGGCGTCACCTAAAAACTGGGCCAAGTACTGACGCAGTGCCGGGGCTGTGGGTTCTGCGGGGGTGCCAAGGTTGCAATACAGCACCGCTGTTTTTGCCGCTTGACCATGTTTGAAAGGGGGTTCTTTTTGGAATGCCATGCGTTATTCTCTCCCACCATGATCGACTTTTCAAAAATTAAGGCCATCTCGCTCGATTTAGACGACACCTTGTGGCCCGTTTGGCCCACCATCGGTCGCGCTGAAGAGACCCTGGCCCAGTGGCTGGCCGACAAGGCGCCCCTCACAGTGCCGCTGTGTGCCATTCCTGGCTATCAAAGGCAAATCAGGGAGGAGATGCCCGCCTTGCGGCCCGATTTGGGCAATGATTTGTCGGCCCTTCGGCGTGAGGCCATTCGCGTGCTGTTGCAGCGCGCCGGCGAAGATCCCAACTTGGCAGAGCCCGCATTTGATGTGTTTTTTGAAGCCAGGCAGAAGGTTGTATTTTTTGACGATGCCTTGCCAGCCCTTCAATTTTTAAAAACCAAGTACCCCATGGTTGCCTTGTCCAATGGCAATGCTGACATTCGAAAAGTGGGCCTGGAAGCCTACTTTGAAGCGGCCTTCAACCCCATCAATTTGGGCGTGGGCAAGCCTGATCCCAAAATGTTCCATGCTGGCGCGCAAGCCTTGGGCGTCTTGCCTGAAGAAGTACTGCACATCGGCGATGACCCGCATTTGGACGTGTTGGCCTCGCAGCGCGCGGGCCTGCAAGCCGTATGGGTCAACCGTGAAGAAAAAATCTGGACGCACGAAACGCATCCTGCACCGTTCACGGTGACAAGCTTGAAAGTGCTGTGCGATGCTTGGCCCCTTTCCAATTAAAAGACCCACTGGAGTAACAACATGACTTTGAAAATCTACGGCATTGGTGCCTCACGCGCAGTTCGTCCTTTGTGGGCCGCTGCTGAATTGGGACTGACGTTTGAACACGTGTCGGTGCCTTACCAGGGCGGTGCAACGCGCACGCCTGAGTTCTTGGCCCTCAACCCCAACGGCCACATTCCGGTTATTGAAGACATTCGCCCCGAAGGCAAAGTCACGGTGTGGGAAAGCATGGCCTGTGCCCTCTACATTGCCAAGGTTCATGGCCAAGCCGATGGCCAGTCCATCACGCCGGCCACTGCCCAGGAGGAGGCCGATGCCTTGCGCTGGAGTTTCTGGACCGTGACCGAAGTTGAAAAAGACGCCTTGACGGTGTTGATGCATCGCTTGGCCATGCCTGCTGACCAACGCAAACCCGACTTGGCCGATGCGGCTGAGCAACGCCTGCGCGTGCCTTGCCGAGTGCTCGAAGCGCACCTCAAAGCCCAAGCCGCAGCGGGCACTGATTATTTGTCGGGCAAGCGCTTTACCATCGCCGACTTGTGCGTGGCCAGTGTCTTGGTCTGGGCCAAAACATCCGAGTTGTTGATGGCGGAATTCCCTACCGTCAAAATTTGGTTGGAAGCTTGCGTGGGCCGACCTGGTTTTGCGGCTTCACGCAAGTTGGCCTAACTTTCAGTCGCTTGGTGTGGCACTTGACGAGTGCTTGAAGCAGCGGCGTGTCGACCTGCTTCAAGCCCCGACATGACTGCACCTTCCAAGGTGGCAGGGTAGGGGCCGGCCACATAATCGCCGCACACACTCAGGCCCTCAAAGGGGTTGGCGCTAGGCCGGTGCAGTTGGGGTGTGCAGGCAAAGGTCGCGCGTTTTTCAACCACCGTTTGCACCTGTTGAAGTGCATCAAGGCGATGCGCTTGCACATTCAAAGTTTGGAGCAATGCTTTGGCTTGTTGCATCACTTTGAGTTCTAAGTCTTGTCTGTTGTCAATTGCGGCACTGACCACAAACGCCAACAAACCTGACGTATTTTGCTGCGCCATCATTTGACCGCGATCAAATACAAATTGTGCCGGGGCCTCGGTGCTGGATGCCAGGGTCAGCATAGGCTGTGGCAATTTGAAATCGGTTGGCGCTTGAACATAGACGGTGGCAATGGCTTCATGCACAAGCGCTGCGGCTGCGTGAGACCACTCGGGGTTGAAGGGCGCAATCAAAGGCGCGGCATCCCAGGCAGGTGTTGCCACCACGACGTGCTCAAATCGATCTTGGAAAATTTGCCAGCGTGCATCATCCGAATCGCTCAACGCAATCGTTTCAACCCTTGTGCCCAGTTTGCAAATGGCGCCCTTGCTTTCCAACCATCGAATGGCGGCATTCGGAAAGACTTCACCTAAATCTTGTCTGGGCAACAACACATCGGAACTGCCTGGGGGGCCAAAAATCGCATCTTTCAAGACCCGCAAAAATACAGCACCACTGGCCAAATGTGCAGGTGTGTTCAAGGCCGATACACACAAGGGCTCGATCAAGTCGCACCAAATTTGAGGTGACAAACCATGACATAGATCGCGCACCGTGAATGAATCGTCGCATTCAAATTGCATGCGCTGCCAGGCCCACGCTGTTTTCAGCAGTGACCATTTGTCTGCGGCTTGCCAGCCTTTGGTTTTCACAATGCCCCACAAAAGATTGAAGGGAAAAGGTGCAGGGGGCAAGCAAAGGCCGTGGCTGTTCACATCTTTCAGGTTAAGCGGCATGCGCCACAACGCACGATCGACATCCACGCCCACAGTGCGCATGAGCTTCAAGGTTTCAAGGTAGGCGCCAATCAGAATGTGTTGGCCATTGTCCAACGCAGGTTGACCGGCCATTGAAGATGGCAGGGATCGTGCACGCCCCCCCCAGTGTCGACTGGCTTCAAACAAAGTCACGTCATGGCCACGCCCAAGTGCCGTGATGGCTGCTGCCAAGCCTGCCCAGCCGGCGCCTATGACGGCAATCTTGCGGGCTTGGGTCAAAACCGTCCCAGCGCTTGCACTTTCCATGCAAGCCAAAGTTTTCGCAACGGCGTCAATGAAATGCGTTGGTGCAGCACTTGAAAGTTGTCTGCCTCAATCTCACGCAGCAAAGTTCTGTAGATGCTGGCCATCATGAGTCCTGGCTTTTGCGCTCGCTTGTCTGCAGCAGGCAGCAAGGCAAAGGCCTCATCGTACAAACTGTGCGCGCGTGCGGCTTGAAATTTCATGAGGGCTGTGAAGCGTTCTGAATATTGGCGCTGCATCAAATCTTGCGCTTTGACATCAAACTGCTTCAACTCATCGATGGGCAAATAAATACGCCCGCGAAGAGCATCTTCGCCAACGTCTCGCAAAATGTTGGTCAATTGAAATGCCAAGCCCAAGGTGTGCGCGTATTGTGTTGTTGCAGGATCTGTTTGGCCAAAAATTTTGGCAGCCACTTCGCCCACCACGCCAGCCACCAAGTGGCAGTAGCGTTGCAAACCCGGGTAATCCAAGTAACGTGTTTGGGTCAGGTCCATTTGACAGCCATCGATCACAGACAACAAATGCTGTGATTCAATGCCATACGCCTTCACATGGGGCATGAGGGCCTGCATGACAGGGTGAGTTGCATGGCCAGAAAAAGCTTGAGCCACTTCTTTTTGCCACCATGCCAAGGTGCTTTGCGCCACGCTGGGATCGGAGATTTCGTCGACCACATCGTCGACTTCTCTGCAAAAAGCGTAGAAGGCTGTTATGGCGGCGCGTCGCTCGGTGGGTAAAAACAGGAAGGCGTAGTAGAAACTGCTGCCAGAGCTGGCGGCCTTTTGTTGAACGTACTCTTGGGGTGTCATGGTGTGCGATTCTCCCACTGTCTGGCCTACATCCAGAGGCTGCGCCAAAACATCAATGCAATATCCCAAGGGCGCAAGTGCGGCCGAATGTGCATGGCTTGGGGGCCTAAATTGCGGACTTTTTCTATGATGCGCAAGCCACCTTGCACCACCAAACGAAGTTCCCACCCAGCGCGACCTGGAACTGTGTGCACCAGGGGGGCGCCAGTCATCATCAGGTCACGCGCATGTTGGCAAAGTGATTCAATCAACTCTGCGCTTGGTAGTTTGGCGGCCTGGTCTTGCGGCAAGTAATACCGACCTCGTGGTATGTCTTCGCTCAAGTCCTGCCAAAAATTGATCAGTTGTAGAGCGCTGCAAATGGCATCACTTTGCACGAGTGATAGATGATCACTTACACCGTACAAATGCAAAAGTAATCGCCCGACTGGATTGGCTGATAGTTCGCAATACTGCAGTAAGGCAGGCATGTCGGGATAGCCACGGCCTTGCGCGGTAGCGGTCACATCTTGTTCAAAGGCTTTCAACAAATCGTCAAGCAAGCCCACTGGCAAAGCCTTGTCGGCAATCACCTGTTGCAGTGGCATGAAAATCTCGGGATGTATGTCCTTGGCAGAAGTCGTGTTGTGTAACGCGAGCCGAAAGACCTGGAGCATGGCCAATCTGTCCGCTGCATTTTTTTCGCCTTCGTCTGCAATGTCATCGGCTGCGCGCGCAAATGCATAAATCGCTGCAATGCTTGGGCGAAGGGCGGGCGGACACAACCAAGACGCCACCGGGAAATTTTCGGGGTGGGTCACAGGGAGTGCTTGAACTTTGGAGCTTGGAGTTGCTAGATCGGCCATGGATGCCTGCATTTTCGCTTGACAAGCCTCATGGATTACCCTAGATTACTAACCAGTCAGTCATTAATTTGGATTACCATGCCCCACCTTTTTTCATGCCATCGACGGCCAGCGACATTGAAGACAACAATCCCTGTGGGGCGACTCATGTTGTCCATGGGTGTGCTGAGCGTTTTACTGGCTCTGGGTGCATGTTCCGGTAAAAAAGAAACAGCCGAGCCCATCCGATCCGTCAAGCTGATCACAGTGGGCGCCTCTGATTTGAATGTCCAAGGCGAGTACGCTGCAGAAGTCAAAGCCCGTGTTGAAAGCCGTTTGGCATTTCGCGTGGGTGGCAAAATTTTGGTCAGACAGGCAGAGGCTGGCCAACGCGTGCAAGCTGGACAAGTGTTGGCCGAAGTGGATGTTCAAGACTATGCATTGGCAGCACAAGCTGCCCAAGCGCAAGTGATCGGTGCTCGTTCACAGCGCGATTTGGCTGCAGCAGACTACAAACGCTACGAAGCTTTACTGGCGCAAAACTTCATCAGCGCCGCCGAATTGGAACGTCGCTCCGCCACACTCAAGGCAGCGCAAGCAAGCTTGGACCAAGCGCTGGCCCAAGCCCAATCACAAAGCAACCAAGCTGGCTATGCCAAGTTGATGGCCGCCACATCCGGCGTCATCACTGGCGTTGAGGCCGAACCTGGTCAAGTGGTCTCAGCTGGCCAGCCCGTGGTGCGTTTTGCCCAAGACGGTCCCCGCGATGCGGTTTTTGCAGTGCCTGAGCACGTGGTGGGTCGTTTGAAGCTGGGTCAAAAAATGACAGCAAGCTTGAGCAGTGGCAATCAGACGGTCCAAGGTCAGGTTCGTGAAATTGGTGCCAGCGCCGATCCTGTCACCCGCACTTTTACTGTGAAGTTGGGCTTGGAAAAATCTGAAGCATTGCCCTTGGGCATCACCTTGAATGTGCATGCGCCGCATCTGGCAGGCAGCCAACCCAATGTGATCAAAGTGCCTACCAGTGCATTGAGACAAGAAGGTCAGCAAAGCGCTGTTTGGGTGTTCGATGCAGCCTCCAGCACCGTCACTTCGCAAATGGTCCAAGTGGCCACAGCCGATGGCAACGAGGTGGTCATTGCGTCTGGCTTAAAGCCAGGTCAACAAATTGTGAGTGCCGGTGTCCATGTCTTGTCACCTGGTCAAAAGGTCACGGTTTACAAACCTGAAGCCACCACGCCACCCGTGAGCAAATAAACCATGCGTACCGAACCCAAAGCAGGTTTTAACCTGTCCAAATGGGCGCTGGACCATCCCGCGCTCACTCGTTATTTGATGTTGGTCTTGATGCTCTTGGGCGTCTTTGCTTTCTTCAATTTAGGTCAAGACGAAGATCCGCCCTTCACGTTTCGCGTGATGGTGGTTCGGGCCTATTGGCCGGGTGCGACCGCACAGCAAGTGGCCGAACAAGTGACTGATAAATTGGAGCGTACGCTTCAAGAGGTACCCTTTGCCGACAAGATTCGCAGCTACTCCAAGCCAGGCGAAGCGCAAATTATTTTTCAAATCAAAGACTATTCCAAACCGGCTGATGTAGCCAATGTTTGGTACACGGTTCGAAAGAAAATTGGCGACATGCGCGGCAGCTTGCCCTCCGGTGTGGTTGGCCCATTTTTTGTTGATGATTTCGGCGATGTGTATGGGGTGATTTACGCGCTGCAAGCGGATGGCTTCACACCGGCTGAAGTGAAGAAATTTGCGGACGATGTGCGTCAAAAAATTCTGCGCGTGCAAGATGTTGCCAAAGTCGAACTCTTTGGGGTGCAAGACGAAAAGGTCTTTGTCGAAATTTCACAAAAGAAATTGGCAGCCATGGGACTCGACATGGGCGCCGTCATTGCGCAGCTGGGACAGCAAAATGCAGTGGAATCTGCGGGTACTTTGAGCTTGCCCAAAGATGCCATTCAATTGCGCGTCAATGGTCAGTTCAACAACCTCGATGCTTTAAGACAGATGCCCATTCGCGGCGCTTCTGGACAGCAAATCAAGCTGTCTGATTTGGGCACCGTCAAACAAGACTACATCGATCCGCCATCCGTCAAAGTGCGTCACAACGGCGAACAGGTCGTTGGCCTTGGCGTGTCCATGGCCAAAGGTGGTGACATCATTCAATTGGGCAAAGCACTCAAAGTCACGGCGCAAGACATTGAGGTCAATTTGCCTGCCGGTGTCAAACTGATTCAAGTTCAAGACCAACCCAAGGCTGTTTCCAAATCAGTCAACGAGTTCTTGCAAACTCTGGTGGAGGCTGTGGCCATTGTGTTGGCGGTGAGCTTCTTGTCCCTGGGCTTGCACAAGCGTCCGGGCATTCACCCTTTGTGGCGCCGTTGGACCTTAGACATTCGACCTGGTTTGGTGGTGGGCATCACCATACCCTTAGTGTTAGCGGTCACGTTCTTGGCCATGGATTACTTCAACATTGGCCTGCACAAAATTTCTCTGGGCTCGCTCATCATCGCCTTGGGCTTGTTGGTGGACGATGCCATCATTGCGGTTGAAATGATGGTTCGCAAAATGGAAGAGGGTTACGACAAAGTGCGTTCAGCCACCTTTGCTTACGAACTCACCGCCATGCCCATGCTGACGGGTACGCTCATCACCGCAGCGGGCTTTTTGCCCATCGGTTTGGCCAAGTCCATGACGGGTGAGTACACCTTCGCCATCTTTGCGGTCACGGTCATTGCCTTGTTGATCAGTTGGGTGGCCTCTGTTTACTTTGTGCCTTATCTAGGCACGTTGTTGTTGAAGGTGCCCCCGCATGTGGCCGCTTCAGAAGAAGCTGTCATTCATGAAATGTTTGACACACCTTTTTACAAAAGCTTCAGACGTGCTGTCACTTGGTGTGTTTTCAATAAATGGAAAACCATTGCCATCACCTTGGCCTTGTTTGCACTGGGCATTGTGGGCATGGGCAAAGTGCAGCAGCAGTTCTTCCCAGATTCCAGCCGCCCCGAAATCATGGTGGACATTTGGTTGCCCGAAGGCTCAAGCTTTGCCGCCAGTGATGAAGTGGCCAAGCGCATTGAAAAGCGATTGATGGCTGAAGAGGGCGTGACCTCGGTCAGTACATGGGTCGGTTCTGGCGTGCCGCGTTTTTACTTGCCTTTGGACCAGGTGTTTCCGCAGTCCAATGTGTCGCAGTTGATTGTTCTTCCCAAAGATTTGAAAGTCCGTGAATCTTTGCGCATCAAGTTGCCAGCTTTGTTGGCCACTGAATTTCCAGAGGCGCGCGGCCGTGTCAAATTGTTGCCCAATGGACCGCCTGTGCCTTATCCGGTTCAATTCCGTGTGGTGGGTGTCGATCCATTGGCCCTGCGTTTGAAGGCCGATGAGGTGAAAGCGGCCATGCGCGCCAACACCAACACGCGCGGCGTGAACGACAACTGGAATGAGTCGATCAAGGTCATTCGTTTGGAAGTTGATCAGGCCAAAGCACGCGCTTTGGGCGTGACCAGCCAGTCCATTGCGCAAGCTTCACGCACCATGGCCTCAGGTTCTACCGTGGGTCAGTATCGCGATGGCGACAAATTGATCGACATCGTGCTGCGCCAGCCGCAGTCTGAACGCGATGCCATCACCGATTTGGCGGGCGCTTATGTGCCCACCGCATCGGGCAAATCCATTCCCTTGATGCAAATCGCCAAACCTGTGTTCAATTGGGAACCCGGCGTGATGTGGCGCGAAGGCCGCAACTACGCCATCACGGTCAATGCCGACTTGATTGAAGGCATTCAAGGTGCCACGGTCACCAATCAGTTGCTGCCCGAGCTCAAAAAATTAGAAGCTGCGTGGCACACAGCAGGTTTTGGCGACTACCGCATTGAAGTGGCTGGCGCCGTGGAGGAAAGCTCTAAAGGCTCTGCCTCAATTGCCGCGGGCATGCCACTCATGCTGTTTGTCACATTCACACTGCTGATGTTGCAACTGCAAAGTTTCAGCCGCGCCTTGTTGGTGTTCCTCACCGGACCCTTGGGCATGGCTGGCGTGGCAGGTGCTTTGTTGGTCCTTGACCGACCCTTTGGCTTTGTGGCTTTGTTGGGCGTGATTGCCCTGATGGGCATGATTCAGCGCAATTCGGTCATTTTGATCGATCAAATTGAGCAAGACCGCGCAGCAGGTGTTCCTGCTTGGGAGGCCATTGTGGAGTCTGCCGTGAGGCGTTTACGCCCCATTGTGCTGACCGCAGCCGCGGCTGTTTTGGCCATGATTCCATTGTCCCGCAGTGTCTTTTGGGGTCCCATGGCCGTTGCCATCATGGGGGGGCTGATTGTGGCCACAGCCCTGACCCTGTTGGCTTTGCCAGCCATGTACGCGGCTTGGTTCAAAGTATCGCCCCCGCCCAAATCGGCCTAAAGCACGCCTCGAGTTGGGGACTTCAACCTAGAAGTCCCCACTTCCATGGTTAAAATAGAAGGTTGACCGATTCAACCCATATCGATGGGACCCGCGCGGGTGGCGAAATTGGTAGACGCACCAGGTTTAGGTCCTGACGGTAGCAATACTGTGCGGGTTCGAGTCCCGCCCCGCGCACCACTTACTAAAAGAGAAGACCATGGCAGTTACTGTAGAAACATTGGAAAAATTGGAACGCAAAATTACCTTGTCACTGCCTGTGACTGCAATCCAATCTGAAGTCGATGCCCGTTTGAAAAAATTGGCACGCACCGTCAAGATGGACGGTTTCCGTCCAGGCAAAGTGCCCATGAATGTGGTGGCACAACGCTACGGTTACTCAGTCCAATATGAAGTGATGAACGACAAAGTGGGCGAAGCCTTTGCCATTGCCGCCAACGAAGCCAAAGTGCGCGTTGCTGGCCAGCCCCGCATCTCCGAAAAAGAAGGCGCACCCGAAGGCGAATTGGCCTTTGAAGCCATTTTCGAGGTGTACCCCGAAGTTAAATTGGGCGACTTGAGTGCCGCCACCGTTGAAAAACTCAGCGCCGAAGTAACCGACGAAGCCATCGACAAAACGGTCGACATCTTGCGCAAACAGCGTCGCACTTTCTCACAGCGTCCTGCTGCCGAAGCGGCTGTCGACGGCGACCGCGTCACGGTTGACTTCGAAGGCAAAATTGACGGCGAAGTGTTCTCAGGTGGCAAAGCTGCCGACTTCCAATTCTTGGTTGGCGAAGGCCAAATGTTGAAAGAATTCGAAGAAGCTGTGCGTGGCATGAAAAATGGCGAAAGCAAAACTTTCCCATTGGCATTCCCTGCCGACTACCACGGTCAAGATGTGGCTGGCAAAACAGCCGACTTCTTGGTCACTGTGAAGAAAATCGAAGCAGCCCACTTGCCCGAAGTGAACGAAGCCTTGGCCAAGTCTTTGGGCATTGCAGACGCTTCCGTTGATGGCCTGCGCACTGACATTCGCAAAAACCTCGAACGCGAAGTGAAATTCCGCTTGCAAGGTCGTAACAAACAAGCCGCCATGAATGCGCTGGTTGAAAAAGCCGAGCTCGACTTGCCCCAGTCTGTGGTGCAAAACGAAATTGAGCGTTTGAAAGACGGCGCACGTGCCGACCTCAAGCAACGCGGTATCAAAGACGCCGACAAAGCACCTATTCCTGACGACATCTTCCGTCCCCAAGCCGAAAGCCGTGTGCGTTTGGGCTTGGTGGTGGCCGAGTTGGTCAAGGCCAACACCTTGAACGCCACAGAAGCTCAAATCAAAGCCCACATTGAAGAACTGGCTTCTAGCTACGAGCGTCCCGAAGACGTGGTGCGTTGGTACTATGGCGACAATCAGCGCATGGCCGAAATTGAGGCTGTGGTCATTGAAACCAATGTCTCCGACTTCATTTTGTCCAAAGCCAAAGTGACTGAAAAAGCCATTACGTTTGACGAATTGATGGGCCAACAAGCTTAATCGCTTCAACTACTTTGCAGTTTGGAAACACCATGAACTCACTCGACATTCAAGCTTTGGGCAATGTGCCCATGGTGATCGAAACGTCAGGTCGCGGCGAACGCGCCTATGACATTTACTCCCGCTTGCTCAAAGAGCGTGTGATTTTCTTGGTGGGTGAGGTCAACGACTACACCGCCAATTCTGTGGTGGCCCAGTTGTTGTTTTTGGAGAGCGAAAATCCTGAGAAGGACATTTCGTTTTACATCAACTCACCAGGCGGTTCCGTCAGTGCTGGCATGGCCATCTACGACACCATGAACTTCATCAAACCTGATGTTTCCACTTTGTGTACTGGCATGGCCGCCAGCATGGGCGCGTTTTTGTTGTCCGCTGGCGCTAAAGGCAAGCGTTTCTCCTTGCCCAATTCCAAGGTCATGATTCACCAGCCTTTGGGCGGTACGCGGGGTCAAGCCACCGAAATTGAGATTCACGCCCGTGAAATCCTCAAAACCCGTGAACAATTGAACCGCATCTTGGCCGAAAACACGGGTCAACCCCTCGAAAAGATCCAATTGGACACCGAGCGCGACTACTATTTGTCGGCCGATGAGGCCAAAGAATACGGTCTGATCGACCAAGTTATCTCAAAACGTCCCTGAGACGCAACACACCAGGGTGGAAATTCCCATTTCCTCCCTGTTTTTTGAAGACGGCGCCCCCTTTATGGGAGAGCGCCGTTTTTCTTTCGTTATCATTGGGAAAATAGAACCACAGGGCGTCGTTTATGGCCGATAAAAAAGGCTCAGTCACCGAAAAGAATTTGTATTGCTCCTTCTGCGGCAAAAGCCAGCACGAAGTGAAGAAGCTCATCGCAGGACCTTCCGTCTTCATTTGTGATGAGTGCATCGACTTGTGCAATGACATCATCCGTGATGAATTGCCTGGCACCGAAATCTCCAAAGACACCAAAAATGGTTTGCCCACGCCGTTGGACATCAAAACCAATTTGGACAACTATGTCATTGGTCAAGAAAAAGCCAAACGAACATTGGCCGTGGCGGTGTACAACCACTACAAGCGTTTGAAGCACAAAGAAGGCGCCAAAAAAGAAGACGTCGAATTGGCAAAGAGCAACATCTTGCTGATTGGACCTACAGGCTCTGGCAAAACATTGTTGGCCCAAACGCTGGCTCGCATGCTTGATGTGCCATTTGTCATGGCCGATGCCACCACCTTGACCGAAGCGGGTTATGTGGGCGAAGACGTAGAGAACATCGTGTCCAAGTTGCTACAAAGCTGCAACTACGATGTAGAGCGTGCACAGCGTGGCATTGTGTACATCGACGAGATCGACAAGATCACACGCAAGTCTGACAACCCTTCCATCACACGCGACGTGTCGGGTGAGGGCGTTCAGCAAGCCTTGCTGAAGTTGATCGAAGGTACCATGGCCAGCGTGCCTCCACAAGGCGGACGCAAGCACCCCAATCAAGACTTCTTGCAAATTGACACCACCAACATTTTGTTCATCTGTGGTGGTGCGTTTGCTGGCTTGGAAAAGGTCATTGAAAACCGTACCGAAGCTTCAGGCATTGGTTTTGGTGCTGTGGTGAAAAGCAAAAAGCAACGCTCCTTGACTGAAGTGTTCACTGAAGTGGAACCAGAAGATCTGATCAAATTCGGCCTCATTCCCGAACTCGTGGGCCGTATGCCTGTTGTGGCCACCTTGGCCGAACTGACAGAAGAAGCCTTGGTTCAAATTTTGACCGAACCCAAAAATGCGTTGGTCAAACAGTTTGGCCAACTGCTGAACATGGAAGGTGTCGAACTCGAGATTCGCCCAGAAGCCTTACACGCCATTGCCAAAAAAGCACTCATCCGCAAAACGGGTGCGCGCGGTTTGCGCTCTATTTTGGAGCAAGCCCTCATCGACACCATGTTCGAATTGCCCAATGCCAGCAATGTCGAAAAAGTGGTGGTGGACGCGTCCACCATCGAAGAAAACCATGTTCCTTTGTTGGTCTACCGAGAGTCGGCCAAACAAGCTTGAATTTTTTCCAGCCCACCCCCTGAAATCCAATGAATACCCCTACATCGCTTGGGCTTGAAATTGGAAATTCAGGGGCCATCTATCCCCAATAACTTAGGGAATCTCATGTCTGGACATACACCACTCCCCGCCGAATTGCTCGACCTGCCGATGTTGCCTTTGCGCGATGTCGTGGTCTTTCCGCACATGGTCATTCCACTTTTTGTGGGCCGTCCCAAAAGCATCAAGGCGCTCGAAAGCGCCATGCTCACCGACCGCCGCATCATGTTGGTGGCGCAAAAAACAGCAGCCAAAGATGAGCCTGAAGCCACCGACATGTTTGAAGTGGGTTGCGTGTCCACCATCCTGCAAATGCTCAAGCTGCCCGATGGCACTGTCAAGGTCTTGGTGGAAGGTCAGCAGCGCGCCAAAGTGCAATCTATTGCCGACGGTGAAGCGCATTTCGTGGCCACGGTCATGCCTGTTGAAGCCTCTGTTGAAAAGGCCGAGCAAAGCAGCGAAATTGAAGCACTGCGCCGTGCTGTCATGCAGCAGTTTGACCAGTACGTCAAACTGAACAAAAAGATTCCGCCAGAAATTTTGACATCGATCTCTAGCATCGATGAACCCGGTCGTTTGGCCGATACCATCGCCGCGCACTTGCCACTCAAGTTGGAAAACAAACAAGTGGTGCTCGACTTGGCCAGCATCCGCGATCGTTTGGAAAACCTCTTCACGCAACTCGAGCGCGAAGTCGACATCCTCAACGTGGATAAAAAAATCCGTGGCCGCGTGAAGCGCCAGATGGAAAAGAATCAGCGCGATTTCTATTTGAACGAGCAAGTTAAAGCCATTCAAAAAGAACTCGGTGAAGGCGAAGAGGGCGCCGACATCGAAGAGATCGAAAAGAAGATCAAAGCCGCCAAAATGCCCGCGGAAGCGCGCAAAAAGGCCGATGCTGAGTTGAAGAAACTCAAACTCATGTCTCCCATGTCGGCCGAAGCTTCCGTGGTGCGCAACTACATCGAAGTGCTAACGGGTTTGCCTTGGAGCAAGAAGACCAAAATCAAACACGACCTGGGCAATGCTGAAGTGGTGTTGAACGAAGACCACTATGGTCTTGAAAAAGTCAAAGACCGCATCATGGAATACCTTGCGGTGCAGCAGCGTGTCGACAAGGTCAAAGCGCCCATTCTTTGTTTGGTCGGCCCCCCTGGTGTGGGTAAAACATCTTTGGGTCAATCCATTGCCAAAGCCACGGGCCGCAAGTATGTTCGCATGGCCTTGGGTGGCATGCGCGACGAAGCCGAAATTCGCGGTCACCGCAGAACCTACATTGGCGCCATGCCTGGCAAAGTGTTGCAAAGCCTGAACAAGGTAGGCACACGCAATCCTTTGTTCTTGCTGGACGAAATTGACAAGCTAGGTACCGACTTCCGCGGTGACCCTTCCAGCGCCTTGCTCGAGGTCTTGGACCCCGAACAAAACCACACCTTTGGCGATCACTATGTCGAAGTCGACTTTGATTTGAGCGACGTCATGTTTGTGGCCACTTCAAACTCAATGAACATTCCTTCTGCGCTGCTTGACCGCATGGAAGTGATCCGTTTGTCTGGCTACACAGAAGACGAAAAAACCAGCATTGCCATTAAGTATTTGTTGCCCAAACAAATGAAAAACAATGGTGTGAAGAATGAAGAGCTGAGCGTCAGCGATGCCGCTGTACGCGATGTCGTTCGTTATTACACCCGTGAAGCCGGCGTGCGGTCTCTCGAGCGCGAGCTTTCCAAAATTTGCCGCAAGGTGGTTAAGAGTTTGTTACTCAAACAAATGACGGCACCGGTGCTGGTCACGCCCGACAACCTGAACGATTTCTTGGGCGTTCAAAAGTACACCTATGGCCGCGCAGAAGCGGCCAACCAAGTGGGCCAAGTGGTCGGTTTGGCTTGGACCGAAGTGGGCGGCGATTTGCTCACCATTGAGGCAGCGCTCATGCCAGGTAAGGGTGTCATTACCCGTACCGGTTCTTTGGGCGATGTGATGAAAGAGTCCGTTGAGGCGGCCCGTACCGTGGTGCGAAGCCGTGCGCGCATGTTGGGCATCAAAGACGATGTCTTTGAGAAAAAAGATTTGCACATTCACGTGCCCGATGGCGCAACACCCAAAGACGGTCCCAGTGCTGGCGCGGCCATGACCACGGCCATGGTGTCTGCCATGACAGGTATTCCTGTGCGAGCCGATGTGGCCATGACGGGCGAGATTACTTTGCGCGGCGAAGTGACGGCCATTGGTGGTTTGAAAGAAAAGCTGTTGGCTGCTTTGCGCGGCGGCATCAAGACGGTTTTGATTCCAGAAGACAACGTCAAAGACTTGCAAGACATTCCTGAGAATGTCAAAAATGGTCTTGAAATTGTCCCTGTGAAATGGATCGACAAGGTGCTGGAAGTGGCCCTGGAAAAAATGCCCCAAGCCTTGCCAGAAGAGGAGGCTGTGGCTGTGTCTGCGCCCGTTGCAGCAGATGCCAAAGTGGCGGCCAAAGAGGGTGCCGTTAAACATTGATAGATTTTTTTGGGGGACTTTTAAAAATCCCAAAAATTGCGCTACAATTCATCCATCGCAAGCAAAACGGCATACAATGCTGAGTTGATTGCAAATGCGGGATTAGCTCAGTTGGTAGAGCGATACCTTGCCAAGGTATAGGTCGAGAGTTCGAGCCTCTTATCCCGCTCCAAACATTGAAAGATGAACCAACGTCTTTCAGCAAATTAGGGAAGCAACAGCTTCCCTTTTTTGTCGGAAAAAATTGGCGCGGTAGCAAAGCGGTTATGCACCGGATTGCAAATCCGTGTAGGTCGGTTCGACTCCGGCCCGCGCCTCCAAACTAAAAGCCGTTACTGCTCGCAGTAACGGCTTTTTTCTTTGATCAAGCGGCCAGTACACGCCCATCAACCACTTGAATGGTTTTGTCGCAACGCTCAGCCAATTCAGGGTTGTGCGTCACAAATAAAACGGATGTCCCTTGTTCTCGGCTGACTCGCCTGAGCAAATCAAATACAGCATCTGCGCTCTTCGTGTCTAAATTGCCTGTTGGCTCGTCTGCTAGCAGCAATGCCGGGCTCATGGCCAATGCGCGTGCAACAGCCACACGTTGTTGCTGACCGCCCGACATGCTGCCAGAAGGCTGGTGCTGCATGGGCAGGAGGTCTACGCTGTCCAACAAACTCATGGCGCGTTCAGTGATGTCGGGTGTGCTGCGCCCATGCGAGCCCATCATGGGCATCATGACGTTTTCAAGCGCCGTAAATGCGCTCAGCAGGTGATGGTGCTGAAACACAAAGCCAATGGCATGGCCACGAAGACGTGTCAGCGCATGGTCATCCAGTTGTGTGGTTTCTTCACCGTTGAGGGTTAGCAGGCCTTGGGTAGGGCGGTCTAGTAATCCGATGATGTTCAACAAGGTGCTCTTGCCTGATCCTGAAGGTCCCATCACGGCACAAAATTCACCTCGGTCCAACTGCAAATGGATGTTGTGCAAAATTTCAATTTCATTGGGTTTGCCAACATTGAACGATTTGCACACTTGGGTAAGCTCGACCACGGGGCCGGCGTAGTTCGTTTTATCCACGGATGGCCACCACAGGGTCGAGGCGTGCCGCGCGCAGGGCTGGTGCAAATGAAGCAAGAAGCCCTGTGACACTGGCCAACAACAGGGCCGACAAAAATAAAACAGGTTCAATGGCCATCGCAAACATCACCGAACCATCTGGATTTCTTTCGGCTTGTTGCCATATCAACAAGCCCATCCAACCCATGGTGCAGCCGACCACGGCACCACCAAAGCCAAGCAGGCCGCCTTGCAGCAAAAAAATCCGAAGAATTTGACCTCGCGTAATGCCCATGGCCCTCAGGATGCCGATCTCACGCGATTTTTGAACCACCGACACAACCAAGACACTTGCAATGCCAAAGGCAACAGAAAGCCCTACGAACATCCGAATGGCGGTATTGGCGGTCGTCTGCGCATTAACTGCTGTAAAAAATTGCTCGTTGGTTTTGATCCAGCTGTCCGCTTGAATGCCTGTTTGAGCGGTGATGTTTTTGGCCACCCATTCAGCGGCATAAACATCGTGTACCGTGACATCCAAGGAAGTCACCCCGCCCACCATACCCAGCAAAGATTGCGCCGCGCGAAGGGGCATCATGGTGGTCCGTGCATTGGCCGCTTTATTGCCTAAATCAAAGATGCCACTGACCAAAAATGTATTGGCATTGCCATTGGCCGCAGTGACGCGAAGTTTGTCGCCGATGCCCAAACCTAAATCGGTGGCCAGTTCGGTGCCAATCAAGATGTCGTTGATGGTGATGCGCGCGTTGCCATGGACCATCTTGTCTGCCATGGGCACGATTTTGAAATACAAGTCTGGGTTGACCCCCAGGACGCTGATGGCGCGACTGGCGGCGCCGCGAACCACCAACGCAGAGCCTGTGACAGCAGGGGAGACCACCGCCACTTGTGGCATGTCTTGGATTTGTGTGGCCAAACTTTGCCACTGATCAATGCTTTTGGCGCGCTGCAATGGGGCCTGCACGATGTCGTCTCGGACCCCGTGAGGCTCGCTTAAAGGGATTAACCGAGACACCTCTTTAGGAGGTAACAACTGAATGTGTGCCTGGCCTGTTAAGACACGTTTGACGAAATTGGCTTGAAGACCACTGAGCAGGGCAGACATGAACACAATCACACCCACGCCGATAGCCACACCGCCGATGATGAAGAGGGTTTGCACACGGCCTTCACGCAGAAATCGCAGGGCGACCAACCATTCAAAAGGCATCCATCTTGCAATGGCCGATGTTGTTGACGGCTTTGCTTGATTCAAGTTCGTCATGCTGTTCTGTTCACTTGACGCGAACGCGTGCATTCTCTTGTGTCAAGAGCGCATCGTGAATGACCTTGTCGCCAGGAGCCAGGCCATGGAGGACTTCACTCCAGCCTGCGCCCCGCAAACCAATTTGAACGGCCTGTTTCCGTGTTTTGCCATCCCTTACCACCATGACCCAAGGAGATTTGTCGAGAGCATGCAAGGCATCGGTTGCAACCAACACCACCTGATGGCGGCGGGCTGTTTCAATGTTGAGTGAGACCGTCATGTCTTGTTGCAAATAGACAGGGGCGTCTGGTACTTGGAGTTTGACCGTGACCGACCCGCGCAGTGAATCCACCCCCGGATTGATGAAGGACACGGCGGCAGTAAATTGTTGTGCGCTATAGGCATCCGCAGACACCTGTGCAACTTGCCCCACCTTCAGTTGGCTCAAATGTTTCTCGTCAATTTGCACCACGAGTTCGGTGGCGCCTGCAGGTGACAAGACCATCAAGACTTTGCCAGGTTGCACCACATCGCCGGGTTCAACATTGCGTGAAATAAGCGTGCCCGACAAAGGCGCGCGAACCTGAGCGTATCGAAGTCGTGCTTTGGCCAGTTCGACGCTGGCCTGCGTTTGTGACAAATTGGTTTGTGCTGCCCATGCCTCACTGCCCCCAGGCTGCAGGCTGGCCACTTGTTCTTTGAGGCTGATGACTTGCGAATGCGTGACCACTGCCATGCGATGGGCTTCATCCAGTGCGGCTTGTCCTGTAAATCCTTTTGCAAACAATTCTTGTGCACGGAGAAGGGCATTTTGTGAAGTGCTTTGTGTTGCGAGGGCTTGTTTGTAAGCCTGTTCTAGCATGGGTGTTTGAACTTCTTTCAATTGCCGAATTTTGGCCTCAGCTTGGACGACGCTCAGTTCTGTTTGTTTCAATGTGGCCAACAGTTCTGAATTTTCTAGTTCAATCAAGAGTTGATCTTTTTGAACCGCTTGTCCTTCGGCCACGGGCACGCGTTTGACGGTGCCTGTGAGTTGTGTGCCTAGTTCAACGCGGTGGGGGCTTTCAACGTGGCCGCTTGCCACTACTGTTTGAACAAAGTCACGTTGCTCAATGGTGTCCACTTGAACCACTGGGCCGAGCCACCATCGCAAGCTGATGACCCCTGCAAACAAGAGCACACTCCCAAGGGCAAGGGTTTTGAGTGTTTTTGCTTGACCGAGTAGGCGAAGAAAGTTGAGTGAAGGCATCATGATTTTCATCATACGGCGTCACAAGGTGAGGGCTGTTTTTTGTCAGCGCATGACTTGACGCAGGTCAATTGGTCGATAGAAAAGACTTAGCGCAGTGCTTGCAGAAGGTCCTCGCCGGTCATACCGCTTCGCTGTCCCTGCTCAGCTTCTTGAATGAATTCAACCATGCGTGCATTCAATGGCGCCTGAGCGCCACACGAATTGGCCAGTTTGACGACAGCACCATTGAGTTCATTCACTTCTGTGGTGCGGCCGAGTTGCAAGTCTTCCCACATGGACGATCTGGCTTGTTCGTCAATTTTGAGCATGCTGCCGGCCAGTCTTTTGAAGATGAAATTGGGCAACCTCAAAATGGCAGGCAACAAGAAAGGTGAGACTTTCGAAATTTTGGCAGGCTTGATGTTCGCTTTCTTCAAGACGCGCAAGGTTTCGTCGATCAGCAGTGCCAAACATTTTCGATAGGCGTGCTGTGATAACTCTTGTTTGAGCGGCAGGTCGGACAGCGCATTGACGGCATTGTTCAAATTTAAAATTAATTTCCCCCACTGCACTTGTTGAAAGTTGTCGTAGGACTGAAGAGGCAAACCTGCATGTTCAAAAATGGGCCGCAATGGCCCCAATGCTGAATTGTTTTCGGCGCAAAGCTGTCCTTCTGTGCCGCAATGCAAATGCCCCCTGGGCAAGGTCACAACATTGAAAGGCACCATGCCTGCGATGACATTCAAATGAGGCAGTAAGTTTGCAAGCTGTTCTGAATTGCCAATGCCATTTTGAAAACTGATCACTGTTGTGTGAGGTTTTGCGTGCAACTTCAGCAGTGCTGCCGCTTCTGGTGTGTCGCGACTTTTGACGGTGACCAACACCACATCTGCCAATTGCAATACTTCGGGATCAATGGAAAATCGGATGTTGGCCGCTGGAATCAAAACTTGTCTTTGATGCAAGTCTGTGAGGGTGTAACCATGCGCCTGAGCTGTGTCGCGTGCTTTAGCCCGTCCAAGAAGGGTGACCCGGGTGCCGGTGGCCAGCAAGCACCCGCCGATATACCCACCAATTGAGCCTGCGCCCAAGACAACAAAGTGCGGTGAATCGCCGCTTGGATTCTGTGTGGAAGTGCTCATGAATCAGTCTGGTTGACTTTATTTACAGACCCCGACTGGGGTTTGACTTTGGCTTTGCATCAAATCCAAGGCAAGGCCTTCCATCGGAATTCAGCACTTGAATGCTGGGCAAAATTTGGGATTTGAATCCCAAAAGTTTGCAACTGTAGGGCATTTTGGGATCCCAGCTGGTGGCAAAGTGCTTGCAATTCCAACAATTGACTTGACCAAGAAAAGAGGGAGATGTCGCCATGGTGGGTGGATTGATGCGAGGTGTCACATCATAAGTAAAAACTGTTCTGTGCTGGGCGCCCAAGTCGCGATCAGCAAGTTCTTGACGCTTCAATTAACATGTAGGTGTCAAGAAAGTCTGGCCATGAACACAAGCACCCCCCTTGAAATTGATCCCCGCATTTATGCCCTCTATGATGAGTACTGCCATGGGGCCATGGACCGTCGTGAATTTTTGGCCAAAGCCAGTGCCCTTGCGGTGGGTGGAATGGCCATGGCGCAGGCTTTGTTTCCGCGATATGCCAAAGCACAAACCATTTCGTTCACAGATTCGCGCATCAAGGCCAACTATGTGAAATATGCCTCGCCTGGAGGCACCTCTGGTGAAATGCGTGGTTATTTGGTCCAGCCAACGTCACCCACACCCGTCAAATTTCCAGCCGTCTTGGTCATTCATGAAAACCGCGGCTTGAACCCTTACATTGAAGATGTGGCAAGGCGCTTGGCTGCTGCTGGCTTTTTAGCATTGGCACCCGATGGCCTTTATCCCGTGGGCGGCTATCCGGGCAACGATGAAGAGGGCAAATTACTGCAAGACAAATTGAACCCTGCGCAGCTTCAAACCGACATGCTCAACAGCGCCGTGTTTCTTCAAAATCACGGATTGTCCAATGGCAAACTGGGTGTCACGGGATTTTGCTGGGGCGGCGGCATGACCAGTGAAATTGCCGCAGCGCTAGGGGATGGCGTTCAAGCGGGCGCGCCTTATTACGGTATTGCGCCGTCCGCAGAAAAGGTGCGAAAAATCAAAGCAGAGTTGGTTTTGCATTTTGCAGACACGGATCCGCGCATCAATGCCAGCTGGCCAGCCTACGAAGCTAGTTTGAAGGCCCAAGCAGCGGTCTTTCAGGCTTTTCAATATGAAGGCACACAACATGGCTTTCACAACAACTCTACCCCCAGGTTTCAGCAAGTCGCAGCCGACCTGTCCTGGCGTCGCACCTTGGCTTTGTTTCAGAGAACTTTGAAAACCTAAGCCTGTGAAAATTCTTCAAGCTTCTGCTGACCCGCTTCTAACAGCTTGAGGCAGAATGTCATTTTTATGGAGCCACTTCGGAACATCATGCAACCCTTTCACCTTGCCTTTCCCGTTACATCTTTGGCCACTGCACGTTCTTTTTATGGCGACTTGTTAGGTTGCCCAGAAGGTCGTTCGAGTGATGAGTGGGTTGACTTCAATTTTTATGGCCATCAAATTGTGGCGCACTTGTCGCCCAACGAAGCCGGTCATCACAACACCAGCGCAGTGGATGGACACAATGTGCCCGTGCGTCACTTTGGTCTTGTGATGGAAATGGGACAGTGGGAAGCACTGGCCGACAAACTCCAAAAAGCGGGTACCAAGTTTGTCATTGAACCGCATATTCGCTTCAAGGGCCAAGTGGGCGAGCAGGCCACCATGTTCTTCTTGGACCCTTGTGGCAATGCCGTCGAATTCAAAGCCTTTGCAAACCCTGCAAGTTTGTTTGCCAAATGATCAAAACCGGAAGGCGCTCTGCCTTTCGGTTTCTTAAATCGACAACGACTGCATCAGCTTGGCGATGCAGTCGTTTGTCTTTGCAGAATCAATCCAGCGCATCACGCAGACCCATTCAAGTTTTGGATCAACCCAAGTGATGGACGAACCTGCGCCAATGGCGAACCACGAAGTGTGGGGCGCGTCCTTGAACAAACGACCTTCGTGGTTGAGCCAAATGAGGTAGCCGTAATAGGGCGCAACATCGCAAGCTTGTTGCATCATGTGTAGCCATTGGCTGGACAACACTTGCTGCCCTTTGTAATGGCCGTTGCCCATCAGCATCAACCCAATTTGAGCTTGGTCCATGGCTGAAATGGACACGCCGCCGCCCCAATGACTGCCGCCAGGCACAGACATCATTCTCTGGCCCTGAACAAGTGTCCAGCCCTGTTCGTAGCCTTGCCACTGAAAGGCATCCCTGCAGCCGACAGGCTTTCGAATGCATTCTTCAAAGACCTCCGGCAAAGGCCGCTTGAACAAATGCAAGAGCGCCAAAGACAACTGGTTGATGCGGACGTCGTTGTACTCAAAACGCGAGCCAGGTTGACCCAGCGGCCTGGCATCGCCTTTTTGACCATCGGCTACGCCGGTTTGATATGCCAGCCAACGGTAGCGGTCTACTTGCTCGGGAATTCCCAGGCAGGTGCCTTCCCATTCACTGGTTTGTTGCAACAGGTGATGCCAGGTGATGCGCGACAAACGTTCACCTTCAAAGCCAATGCCTGGGCATTTGACGATGACGGGCTCATGCACATCAGTGAGCAGTCCTTGGTCAAAAGCGACACCCGCCAACAAGGCCAAATAGGTTTTGGCCACGCTGAAAGTGAGGTCCGATGTGTGAGGTTCTCCCCAAGCGGCCAATTGTTTGTGTTTGTGAAAAATCACACCAGACACGGGTCCTCTCTCGTGCACTGGCCCATACAAGCGGTTGTAGGGCGGTGGGTCGGCATCATGAATGCCCCAAGGTGGTGACGTGTCACGTGACCAAGGTGTTTCACAGGACTGAATGAATTCAATGGCCGAATGAAGTGCGGAGTGCATGGTGCCGGGCCTTATTGTCAGGGTTAGAAAAGCAAAAAGTAGCCGTTGACGGTGCTGATAAAACCCAATGCGCCCAAAATGCTGCCGGCCCAATACAGCGCAGGTACGGATGCCACAATAGAAACCGAGAGCAACACAATGGCAATTTGCAACATGCCTTCTGCATAGTCAAACCAAGGGTCTTGGCGCATGGCGTGATCCCGTGCAGCTTCATGTTCTTTGGCACGCAACATGAGCTCTTTTTTGCCTTCTTTGGTTTCCGGCTCGGATTCATACCGCTCGGCAGTTTTTTTGTAATCTTCGATTTTCTTTTCGAACATCGCCTTGGCGTTGGCGTTCATATTGGGCTCTTTGGCCAATTGCAATTCCATATCGGTGGCGGCCAATTTGTAAGTGGTTTGGCGAATGTTTTTGGCTTGGTAAAAAGCGTAAACATTGGCTGCCAAGATGTTTTCTTGTGTGGCCTCTTTCATGGCATTGGAGCCGCCCAAACTTGCAATGGCCAAGACCATGGCCAAGATGGAAATGGTCAGCGCCGATCGATTTTGCGACTTGTCGCCGTGGCTTGACTGTTCGATCAGTTCTGCGGTTTCTTGTGCTTCCATGGTGTCTCCTGTTAATTTGGAATGAAAATAGAGCTGGCGCTTAAAGGGGGTTTTGGCACACGTCGACCCATTGGCCGTTGGTGATGCTGCGCATTAATTCAGGGCTGATGCGAACAGCGCTGTTGACAGAACCGGCAGCAGGTATGACCTCGTCGTACATCTTCAGCGAGACGTCCAAATAAACGGGCAGAGGGGAGGCCAAGCCAAAGGGGCAAACGCCCCCTACAGGATGACCTGTCAATTCAACCACTTCTTCAAGTCCCAACATCTTGCCCTTGCCAAAAGTAACTTTGAATTTTTTATTGTCGATGCGGGCATCGCCTTTGGCCACGACCAAAACCACCTGATTGTCATTGAGTCTGAAAGAAAGTGTTTTGGCAATGCGTCCAGGTTCGACGCCGTGGGCTTCGGCGGCCAGCGCCACAGTGGCCGTGCTGACATCCAGTTCGATGATCGGGAGATTGAGTTGGTGCTGTTGGAGAAATTCGCGAACGGATTGAAGGCTCATGACGGAATTCGAATTAAAAGGCAAAATCAAGCCTGAAGATATCAGACTGTGACCTTTAAGGTGCAGATTTCATTGACTTACATTTTTTAGCATGTACTACGAACCTGGCGTTACACCTCATGGCTTACCCTATGACCCCTTCAAGTCCTGCGTCATTCCACGCCCAATTGGCTGGATTTCCACGGTTGACAGAGAAGGGCGGCACAACTTGGCGCCCTACAGCCAGTTTCAAAACGTCACCTTCAACCCGCCCATTGTGATGTTTTCTGCCAACCAAACCACCACGGGTCAGCGCAAAGACTCTGTGCGCAACGCTGAGGACACGGGTGAGTTTGTCTGGAACATGGCCACCTACGATTTGCGCAATGCTGTCAATTTAACCGCCGAGGAATTGCCGCATGGTGTCGACGAGTTTGCGCACGCGGGTCTGCAAAAATTGCCCTCACGCAAAGTCAAGCCCATGCGTGTTGCGGGTTCACCCATTCAGTTTGAATGCGTCTACCTCAACACCTTGCGCTTTCCAGGAGAGCCTCCTTTTGGCACCGCCGATGTTGTTTTTGGCCGCGTTGTGGCCATTCACATTGACGATGAGGTGATCGACGGCAAAGGCATGCTGGACATTCTCAAAATCAAGCCGTTGGCGCGCATGGGTTATTACGACTACACCTACGTTGACAACAAGTTTGAAATGGTCATTGGCGGCAACAACACAGCCTTGCTGGCTGGTCTAGAAGGCTCACCCGACAAAGCCAAGTCGGCCATGCGCTGATGACTGCCACGACAAACACCTTGCCGCCAGCTTTTCACAAGCTGGCATTCTCCAATTTGATGGCGCAGTCGGCCGAGCAGCTGACGCTGGCGGCGGTGCCCATCGTGGCGGTGCTGATGCTCAAAGCAGGCCCTGGCGAAATTGGTGTCATTGCCGCAGTGCAATCGCTGCCATTTTTGTTGCTCTCTATTCCCTTGGGTTTGCTGGCCGATCGCATGTCGCGCAAGAAACTCATGTTGACCTCGGAGTTGCTGCGTGTGTGTGCTTTGATGGTGCTGATTGGCGCCATGGTGCTCGATCAAATCAGCGTTCCTCTGTTGGCTTGTGTTGGCTTTTTGGCAGCGGTCGGCACGGTGGGTTTCAGTGTCAGTGCGCCATCTTTGGTGCCCGCGTTGGTGGCCAGTCAACATTTGGCCCAAGCCAATGGCCGCCTGGAGTTGGCGCGCAGCATGGCTTTTGCGGGTGGGCCCGCATTGGCAGGGGCATTGATCGCTTGGATGGGGGCCTCCACATCGTTTGTTCTGTCTTTGATGCTGTCGCTGGCTGCTGTTGGATTTTTGCGGCAAGTTCAAGAACCCCTTCGACAAGCTGCGCCAGATCGACATCCTTGGTTAGAACTGAAGGACGGGGCGCAATTTGTATGGTCTAGCCAGTTGTTGAGACCCATTTTGTTCACGTCAGTGGCTTGGAACATTTCCTGGTTTATTTTGCAGGCCATCTATGTGCCCTATGCCATTCGCACGCTCGGCATGGGATCAAGCGAAGTAGGTCTGACCATGGCATGCTACGGCGTGGGCATGATCGCAGGCTCCTTGATGGCCTCTCGCGTTGTGTCCCTGATGCCTTTTGGCAAAGCCATTTTGCTCGGTCCTTTTTTCTCGGTCGTGGCTGCCTGCGTGATGGCGACGACGCATTGGCTGCCATCGGTGGCCTTGGCTGGTTTTGCTTATTTCCTGTTTGGCTTTGGTCCCATCATTTGGACCATCACCTCCACCACCTTGCGCCAGAGTGTGACGCCCAATGTCATGATGGGCCGTGTCACGGCCATCAACATTGTGGCTGGCACGGGGGCTCGGCCTTTAGGTGCTTTGCTGGGCGGTTTTGTGGGTGAAATGGGCTCAGACCTCACCAGCTTGTGCATGGTGGTGGCCGGCTTCACCCTTCAAGCCATTGTGATCACCCTTTCGAGGGTCAGAAGCTTGAAATCCCTCAGCGAAGCCAGGGAAGGGCTGGCCGATTGAGGGCTAATTTTGGCTTTGTCGTCAGAGAGGCCCCGAATCTGTGGCTTAATATCGGCTTGAACTTTTTTTCCTGGAGCCATAGATGGGCAATAAGATCGTTACCGAAGCAGACCGTAAATTCACACCTCCTTTGACACCTTTGCCAGGCGTCACATTGCCCACCAGCGGCCGTGGTCAGCGCGTCAGCTTGGAGCGCGGTGTTGCAACACGCAGCAAAAAGAACCCAGGCAAGCGCGCCAAAAAAGGCGGTTAATCATCGCTTCTCTTTGAGACCTCACATTCAGTTCGAGGTTTCAATTAAAGCCCTCATCAGAGGGCTTTTTAATGTCAAAAAGCTCAACTTGAAGGCACAATAGAGCTTTAGCCCCGGTGGTGAAATTGGTAGACACATCGGACTTAAAATCCGCCGCTTTCGTGAATAACGGGCGTGCCGGTTCGATTCCGGCCCGGGGCACCACTGACAAAGCAAACCGCCATGACATCCTACAACGCACCTTTTGAAATTCATGTTCATGGTGAAGTCTTGTTGCGAGATGACGTGGACTTCAAAGCCCTTCAAGAAGCCATCAAGCCTCTGTGGAAATATGCCGGAGGCCGCTCTCTCACCGATGGCGCTCAAAGCCTCTATGAAGAAGAGCCTGGCATTCGTTTTGACGCCACTGAGCACAAATTACAGCTTTGCTGGACGGTTCGGGGCGACGACGATTTTCGACAAGTCCTCGACGATTTGTGCATGAACATCAATGAAGTCTCGGCTGCCGGTGCGCAGCTCGAGGTTACCTTTTACGACACCGAATTTGACGACGAAGAAGAAGCTCGTGGCACCGAGTCGCGTGACGACTTTGTCATTTTGTTTGTCGGCCCCGATCCCGCTGCCATCATGCAAGCCCAACGCGACTTGCTGGTGCAAGACGTGGTGGGGCTCATGGAGCGACATTTTGATGGCGCTGAACTGGGTGGCGTGGTGCACGAAATCGACAAATTGTTTTCACAACGCTTTGACAATTTGGTCAGCTCGCTCGAGTTGGGCAAACCGCCCAGAGGCAACAACGGGGGTCCAACAGGGGGCCACGGCGGTGGACGCAGACCGCGCCATTTGCACTGAGCCCTGCTGCAACCAAGCGTCGGGCGCATTGCCATGCTGAATCCGGGTGTCAAACGCAGAGAGGTCTTTGGCTGGGCCATGTACGACTTTGCCAACTCGGGTTACACCACGGTGGTCATCACCGCTGTGTTTGCCGCTTATTTTGTGGGGGCCGTCGCCAACAATGCGGAGTGGGCTACGCTGGCTTGGACCAGTGCTTTGAGTTTGTCCTACGCCATTGTCATGATCACCATGCCTGCCATGGGCGAGTGGGCCGATCGCCATGCGGCAAAGAAAAAAATCCTCATGCTGGTCACTGCGGCTTGCGTCATCAGCACCGCCGCTTTGTCTTGGGTCGGCCCTGGGCAAGTCGCCTTGGCGGTGGTTTGCATCGTCATCTCCAACACCTTCTACTCTTACGGTGAGTCTTTAACCGCTGCCTTTTTACCTGAATTGGCCAAGCCTGAGGCCATGGGGCGAATCAGCGCATGGGGCTGGGCATGGGGCTATTTGGGCGGCATGCTCACCCTTGGCATTTGTTTGGCGTATGTCTTGTGGGCTCAAGGACAGGGTCAGTCGGCTGCGCAATTTGTACCTGTCACGATGTGGGTCACAGCGGTCATTTATGCCTTATCGGCCGCACTCACATTTGGATTGATGAAAGAGCGTGCCCAGCCGCAATTGCGCAGCGCCCGTGCCCGCAATCAGTGGCAACAATTGCGTCAAACATTTGAAGAAGCCAAAGATTACAAAGACTTCATGCAATTGATGGCTTGCGCAGTCGCTTACCAAGGCGGTGTCGCTGTGGCCATTACCCTTGCCGCCATCTATGCCGAACAAGTGATTGGTTTTCAAGCGCAAGAAACCATGGTGCTGATATTTGTGCTCAACATGGCTGCGTTTGTTGGGGCCTTGGTGTTTGGGTATGCCCAAGACCGAATGGGGCATAAGTTGGCCCTGTCTTTGACCTTGTTCGGCTGGAGTATCACCTGCATCCTGGC
>JAHEBO010000019.1:0-9683 GCA_024642215.1 Limnohabitans sp. | reverse complement strand
GCGGTGCATGAGCTGGCGCATTTGAAGGTGCGCGAGCACGACAAAGCTTTTTACAAACTGTGCCATCACATGGCGCCCGATTACGCGCAATCGGAGTTTGAACTTCGTGTGTACCTCACGCACCTGGACGCTGGCGGTGAGCGTTTGTGGGCATCAGTCTGAACCGCCGATGGGCACGTCGTTGCTGCCTGTTGGCGTCACCAAATGACAATGTTCAGCCGATACATTGAGCCAGCGCGTGGCCGCTGCTTGTAGCGCTTGCAATGAACCCGTTGTCCAAAGTTGAACATCACCCTGCGCGTTGGTGTTTGGTTTGGTCAACGAAAACTCAGAAATTAAACGTTGCGTTTGCTTGGCCACCGCTTCACCCGTCGACAAGATGTTGACCGCTGGCCCTACCAGTTTGCGCAAGACGTCTTGCACAAAGACATAGTGTGTGCAGCCCAAAACAAGCGTGTCAATCTGACCAGGTGCCAGGCCAAAGTGGCCCATCGATTGAACATGGTGTGCACACAAATCTTCCAAAGCTTGTGTGTCGCTCAATGTTTTTTCCGTTTGCTGCTCAATGGCCAGTGCCAAGCCTTTGCAGGCTTGCACAACAAATTCACAGGTCTTGGGTGACGCATCTGCTAGCACCGATTGGCGAAGTTTCTCAAAGCGAAGGCTACGCAGCGTGCCATGGGTACCCATGACACCGACGCGCAAAGTTTGAGTTTGTGCAAGGGCAGGTTTGAGCGCTGGCTCCACACCAATAAAGGGCAGATGCGGGTAACTTGCCCGCAGATCTTCAATGGCAACGGCAGTGGCGGTATTGCATGCAACCACAATGGCTTTCACATGACCTTGCGCCAACAACTGTTGTGTGATGAAGTGACAGCGTTCGATGACGAATGCATCGCTTCGTTCGCCATAAGCTGCGTACCCACTGTCTGCCCAATAGACAAACCTTTCTTGCGGCATTTCTGCACGCAAGGCTTGCAACACACTCAGGCCACCAATGCCGCTGTCAAAAACGCCAATGAAGCCTGAAGTGTCTGGTTCAGTTGCTGGCAACTTTGATGCCTTTGAACTCGCCCGTGGCAATGCGTTTTTGCCATTCAGCAGGACCTGTGATGTGTGCGCTGGTGCCACCAGAGTCCACCGCCACTGTGACGGGCATGTCGACCACATCGAATTCGTAAATGGCTTCCATGCCTAGATCGGCAAAGCCCACCACCTTGGATTGTTTGATGGCTTTTGACACCAAGTAAGCAGCACCACCCACGGCCATCAAATAAGCAGACTTGTGCTTCTGAATGGCTTCAATGGCAACGGGGCCACGCTCGGCCTTGCCCACCATGGCAATGAGACCTGTTTGGGCCAGCATCATCTCGGTGAACTTGTCCATGCGTGTGGCGGTCGTGGGGCCTGCTGGACCCACAGCTTCGCCCTTGATGGGATCAACGGGGCCAACGTAGTAAATCACGCGGTTGGTGAAGTCGACCGGCAACTTCTCGCCCTTGGCCAGCATGTCTTGAATGCGCTTGTGTGCAGCATCGCGGCCTGTCAACATTTTGCCGTTGAGCAGCAAGGTTTGACCGGGTTTCCAGCTGGCCACCTCGGCTGGCGTGAGTGCGTTCAGGTCAACGCGCTTGCTCTTTTCTGTGTCGGGCGTCCAGTTAACATCTGGCCACAAATCGAGGGATGGCACATCCAAATAAACAGGGCCAGAGCCGTCCATCACAAAGTGTGCATGACGTGTTGCCGCGCAATTGGGAATCATGGCCACTGGCTTGCTGGCAGCGTGGGTAGGGTACATCTTAATCTTGATGTCGAGCACGGTGGTGAGGCCGCCCAAACCTTGTGCGCCAATGCCCAAAGCATTGACCTTTTCATATATCTCTAAACGCATGTTTTCAACTTGCGTGAGTTGGCCGCCCTTGCTTGATTTTTCAAGCAATTGGTACATGTCCAAGTCGTCCATCAAACTT
This sequence comes from Limnohabitans sp., assembly GCA_024642215.1. Classification (GTDB taxonomy): domain Bacteria; phylum Pseudomonadota; class Gammaproteobacteria; order Burkholderiales; family Burkholderiaceae_C; genus Limnohabitans_A. Next base: position 7,713 of record JAHEBO010000019.1, on the reverse strand, counting down.
TCTTTGGCCATGAGCACGGCTTTTTCGGCCGTGCCGCCAATGCCAATGCCCAGCATGCCAGGGGGGCACCAGCCCGCGCCCATGGTAGGCACTGTTTTCAGGACCCAATCGATCACGCTGTCGCTGGGGTTGAGCATGACCATCTTGGATTTATTCTCGCTGCCGCCGCCTTTGGCCGCCACCGTAATGTCCAGTTTATTGCCCGGCACGATTTGCGTGAAGATCACAGCAGGCGCGTTGTCTTGCGTGTTTTTGCGCGCAAATTCGGGATCGGACACCACCGAGGCGCGCAACATATTGTCTGCGTAGTTGTAACCGCGGCGCACGCCTTCGTTGATGGCGTCATCAAGTCCTCCCGTGAAGTTCTCGAACTTGATGTCCATGCCGATTTTCAAGAACACATTGACGATGCCCGTGTCTTGACAAATAGGGCGGTGTCCAATGGCGCTCATTTTGCTGTTGGTCAAAATTTGCGCAATGGCGTCTTTGGCTGCGGGGCTTTGCTCGCGGTGATAGGCGCTGGCCAAATGTGAGATGAAATCAGCTGGGTGGTAATAGCTGATGTATTGCAGAGCAGCTGCAACGGATTCAATCAGGTCTTCTTGTTTGATCAGAGTTGTCATGTCAGTCTTTCTCGAGGTCAATTTGAAAGGGGTCAGTGCGCATCAGATCTGTTGTGATGCGACATCAATTTGTCGGTGTAAGCGATGGCGATGGCACTGAGCAAGAACGTGATGTGAATGATGGTTTGCCACATCAATACTTTTTCGCTGTAGTTGGCCGCATTGATGAAAGTTTTGAGCAAATGAATGGAACTGATGCCAATGATGGCCGTGCCCAACTTCACTTTCAAGACAGAGGCGTTGACGTGGTCCAGCCATTCGGGTTGGTCGGGGTGACCTTCCAAATTCATGCGGGAGACAAAAGTCTCATAGCCTCCCACAATCACCATGATGAGCAGGTTGGAAATCATGACCACGTCAATGAGGGCCAAGACCACCAGCATGATGACTGTTTCATTCAAATGCGTGACAGGCGCATCGGCTTTGTACCCAATGCTGGAGATGAGGGCATCCAATGCCGTTTGGCTGCCAAATGCGGCTTCGAGCAAGTGGACCAATTCCACCCAGAAGTGAAAGGCGTAAACGGCCTGCGCCGCTATCAAACCGAGGTACAGCGGTAACTGCAACCATCGGCTGGCAAAGATCAGCTTGGGCAAGGGTCGCAGGGGAACGGCTGCAGAATTGAGTTTGGGTTTTTCGGCCATAAGCTTGCTCATTGAGGGTAATCACGGATTTTAAAGGGCCTTGCCGCTTCATGGTGTGCTTGGGAATGCGTGCTTTGAAAGAAATGTGTCAGTCAGGGGTATGTAAGAGCCAAGACCGACATTCATGGGTAATATTTCGAACAAGTTCCCCTAGGAGACCCAGAATGAGCGCCACCGTTTACCAGCCCAGTGCTGACTTCGTCAAAAACGCAAACATTGCAGGCATGCCCGCCTATGACGCACTGTGCAAAGAAGCCGAGACCGATTACGAGGGCTACTGGGGTCGGTTGGCCAAGGAATTCATCTCTTGGAAAACACCTTTTACCAAGGTCTTGGACGAATCCAAAGCCCCTTTCTTCAAATGGTTTGAAGACGGTACGCTGAACGCCTCTTACAACTGTTTGGACCGCAACATTGAAAAAGGCCTGGGCAACAAAACAGCCTTGATCTTTGAAGCCGATGGCGGCGAAGTCACGCGCATCACATACAGCGAATTGCTGGCCAAAACTTGTCAAATTGCCAATGGCCTGAAGTCCATCGGCATTCAAAAGGGCGACCGCGTCGTCATCTACATTTCTATGTCCATCGATGGCGTGGCCGCCATGCAAGCTTGCGCGCGCATTGGTGCCACACACTCTGTCGTGTTTGGTGGTTTCTCTGCACAGTCCTTGCGCGATCGCATTGAAGATACCGGCGCCAAAGCCGTCATTACTGCCGACCACCAAATTCGCGGTGGCAAGCAGCTGCCCCTCAAATCCATTGTGGACGAAGCGCTGGCTTTGGGTGGTTGCGACAGCATCAAAAACGTGTTGGTGGTGAAGCGCAGCGGCGCCGATGTGGCCATGACTGCTGGCCGCGACACCTGGATGCACGACTTGGTCGCCAAGCAAGCCACCACGTGCGAGCCAGAGTGGGTGAGCGCAGAACATCCTTTGTTCTTGCTTTACACATCGGGATCGACTGGCAAACCCAAAGGTGTTCAACACTCGACCGGTGGCTACTTGTTGCACGCGGCGCTCACCACCAAGTGGACCTTCGACTTGAAACAAGACGACGTGTTCTGGTGTACCGCCGACATTGGTTGGGTCACAGGTCACACCTACATCACCTATGGCCCCTTGGCCTTGGGCGGCACCGAAATTGTGTTTGAAGGTGTGCCGACTTACCCAGACGCAGGCCGTTTCTGGAAAATGATTCAAGACCACAAGGTCTCCATTTTCTACACGGCTCCTACCGCCATTCGTTCTTTGATCAAAGCCGCAGAAGCCAACGATGCGGTGCATCCAAAGAGCTACAACCTGAGCAGCTTGCGCTTGCTGGGCTCAGTGGGCGAGCCCATCAACCCAGCGGCGTGGGAGTGGTACCACCAACACGTGGGCGGCGGCCGTTGCCCCATTGTCGACACCTTCTGGCAAACCGAAACCGGTGGCCACATGATCACCCCCTTGCCTGGTGTGACACCCATGGTGCCCGGCTCTTGCACCTTGCCTTTCCCTGGCATTCAAGCTGCCATCGTGGACGAAACCGGCAAAGACATGCCCAATGGCCAAGGCGGTATTTTGGTGGTCAAGCGCCCCTGGCCTTCCATGATTCGCACCATCTGGGGTGACCCTGATCGTTTCATCAAGAGTTACTACCCCGACGACTTCAAAGGCAAGTACTACTTGGCCGGCGACGGTGCCATTCGCGATGCCGAAACCGGTTACTTCACCATCACGGGCCGCATTGACGACGTGTTGAACGTGTCGGGTCACCGCATGGGCACCATGGAAATTGAATCGGCCTTGGTCAGCTGCACCGAGCTGGTGGCCGAAGCTGCTGTGGTGGGCCGTCCAGACGATACCACCGGCGAAGCCATTTGTGCCTTCGTGGTGCTCAAGCGTGCATTGCCAAGCGGCGACGAAGGCAAGGCCATTGCCAAACAATTGCGCGATCACATCGCCAAAGAAATTGGCCCCATTGCCAAGCCCAAAGACATTCGCTTTGGCGAGAACTTGCCCAAGACCCGTTCCGGCAAAATCATGCGCCGCTTGCTGCGCAGTTTGGCCAAAGGCGAAGAAATTACCCAAGACATCAGCACCTTGGAAAACCCAGCTATTTTGGGTCAATTGGGTCAAGCGTATTGATTTAACCTACGCCACTCACTTGTGAAAAAAGAGTCCAACCCTTGCGGGTGGACTCTTTTTTTCTTGAGCGCTTGCTAACAGGGTCTAGGGCTTGGGGCCCATCACAACGCCTTCGCGCCTAGGATCCGCACCACCAAAGAAGCCTGTGGGGGTCACTTCAATCGCTTGAAGACCACTGGGCAAAGGTGTTTCGCGCACATCATGTCCTTTGCCTTGCAAAGCCTTGACCGTACTTTCTGGAAAGCGTTTTTCTTCCAAGATGGTGGGTCCGTTCAGTGAACTGAAGTTGGGCAAGTTAATGGTTTGCTGCGTGTTCAAGCCCCATTGCAAAGTGCCAATCAACAATTTGCCGGTGTAGTGAATGATGACGGCACCACCTGGGCTGCCACCCGTCATTTTCAATTTGCCAGAGTCCTTTTCAAACACCAGGGTGGGCGACATGGAAGAGCGAGGGCGCTTGCCGCCTTCCACCCGATTGGCAATGGGCAGACCTTTTGCATCGGTGGGGGCAAAACTAAAGTCGGTCAGTTCGTTGTTGAGCAAGAAGCCACCATGGCGACCTTGTCCTGAATTGACCATCAGCCTAGAGCCAAACACCGCTTCAATGGTGGTGGTCATGGCGACGGCGTTGCCGTCCCTGTCAATCACGCTGATGTGACTGGTGCCGTATTCTTCTTGAGAAGGCATAGGGGCATAAGCTGTCTTGGTGCCTGCAGGATTGCCAGGTTGCGCCACCTTCATGCTTTGGCTGCCAATGAGGCTGCTGCGTTGCTTCAAGTAAGTCGGATGCAGCATGGTTTTCCAATCGCCGCCAGGCGCTTGAACAAAGTCGGGGTCGCCTACAAATTGACCACGGTCGGCAAATGCCAATCGTGCGGCTTCTGTGTAGAAGTGCAGCCAATCAGAGGAGGGCAGTCCTTGTTCCAACGGCATCTTGCCGGCGGATGTGTTGTTCAAAATGCCTAGCATTTGACCAATGGCCAGCGTGCCTGAACTGGGCGGTGGAAAGCCGCACAGTTGGAAATTTTTACCCGTGGTTTGAACTGCGTGATCAAAGCACAAGGGCTCGCGTTTTTTAGCTTTGTAATTGGCCAAATCTTGTAGCGTCATGCTGCCCGGACGTGTCGGGTGCTGCCGGACTTTTTGCACCAAAGCCTCGGCCACGGGGCCTTGCTTCAGGGCTTGTGAGCCTCGAACGGCAATGTCACGAAAGATGGCGGCCAGTTCTGGGTTTTTCAAAACATAACCCACGGGGTGTGGCTTACCTTGAGCATCGTAGAAATAACTGGCGGCAACAGGATCTTTCATCAAGTAAGCCTCGGCCTGCAAACCTCTGTGCAAATGAGGACTGAGTTTGAAACCTTGCTCCGCCAACTGAATGGCGGGTTGCATCAGCGTGGCCCAAGGCAATTTGCCATGTTCTTTGTGGGCCATTTCAAGCACGCTCAAAGTGCCCGGTACGCCAACCGACAAGCCACTCACAACACCGTCAATGAAGGGCAAGGGCTTGCCTTGTGCATCTAAGAAAAGTTTGTCTGTAGCTGCAGAAGGGGCCGCTTCGCGGCCATCATAGGCTTCGACTTTTTTGCCATCGTGATGCAACACAAAAGCACCGCCGCCAATGCCGCTAGATTGCGGCTCAACCAAGGTCAGCACCATTTGAACGGCAATGGCCGCGTCGATAGCAGAGCCACCCGCCATCAACACTTGATAACCTGCGTCTGTGGCCAATGGGTTTGCCGCAGCGACTGCAAAGCCTTGGGTGGCCCATCCTGGTTTTTCTTGGTAACCCACGGGATCGTTGGGTTGATCGGGGGTTGCGTAATTGAACGCGGTGGGTTGAATGGCGCAAGCACTCAAGCCACCCACCAAAACGGCAACAGCAAGCTTGAGCTTGCTGCCGTACTTTAAAAACTTCATAGGGCACTCCATGATGAGGAATGCCGAGTGTATGACTTACTTCGGTGCGAGTCGAATGGCGCCGTCCAAGCGAATCACTTCGCCATTGAGCATGTCATTGTCCAAGATGTGTTTGACCAATTTGGCATAGTCGTTGGGCGTGCCCAATCGACTAGGGAAGGGGACTGACGCGGCCAGCGCGTCCTGCACTTCTTGGGGCATGCCAAACATCATGGGCGTGCCAAAAATACCTGGGGCAATGGTCATGTTGCGAATGCCGTTGCGTGCCAAATCGCGAGCAATGGGTAAAGTCATGCCCACCACGCCGCCCTTAGAGGCTGAATAAGCGGCTTGGCCAATCTGGCCGTCGTAAGCTGCAACGGAAGCTGTTGAGATCATCACGCCACGTTCGCCTGTGGCTTCGGGTTCGTTTTGGCTCATGGCTTCGGCCGCCAAGCGAATCATGTTGAAGCTACCAATCAAATTGACGGTGATGGTTTTGCTGAACACCGCCAAAGAATGCGCGCCATTTTTGCCCACTGTTTTTTCGGCGGGGGCAATACCTGCGCAGTTCACCAGGCCCACCAATTTACCCATGGCGACAGCCTTGCCCACCACAGCTTGGCCATCGGCCTCGTTGCTCACGTCGCACTTTACAAATGCGCCACCCAATTCTTTGGCGATGGCTTCGCCTTTTTCGGCTTGCATGTCTGCAATGACCACTTTGCCGCCATTGGCCGCCAACATGCGAGCGGTTCCTTCGCCCAGACCTGATGCGCCGCCGGTCACAATGAAAACCTTGCCTTGGATGTCCATTTTCTACTCCTGTTTAGTTGACGTTACGTAAACGTCAATTATGCACCCTTGCCCTTTGGCGGAGAAGGTTTGGCGGCCCTTGAAGGCTGTTTTTTTGAGGGTCAGGAAGATGCAGATGTGCCCTCAAGCTATCGAGGTCATAAAAACTACCAATCATGCAAGCCGTCATTCGCGTTTAGCATTGAGCCCAATGAGTTTTCTCATTACCCCTTTTTGTTCAACCAACCTTAAGTAAAACCATGTCACTCATCAATACACAAGTTCAGCCATTCAAAAACCAAGCTTTCCACAATGGCAAGTTCATTGAAGTTACAGAAGCTAGCCTCAAAGGCAAGTGGAACGTGTTCATTTTCATGCCAGCTGCTTTCACCTTCAACTGCCCTACAGAAATTGAAGATGCTGCTGAAAACTATGCTGCTTTCCAAAAGGCTGGTGCTGAGGTTTACATCGTGACCACCGACACACATTTCTCACACAAAGTGTGGCACGAGACATCACCTGCCGTGGGCAAAGCCAAGTTCCCATTGATCGGCGACCCTACACACAAGTTGACACGCGCTTTCGGCGTGCACATTGAAGAAGACGGCCTGGCTTTGCGCGGTACTTTCGTGATCAACCCAGACGGCATCATCAAGACCATGGAAGTTCACTCCAATGAAATCGCACGTGACGTGTCTGAAACACTGCGCAAGTTGACAGCTGCCCAGTACACAGCTGCTAACCCCGGTCAAGTTTGCCCCGCTAAGTGGAAAGAAGGCGCTAAGACTTTGACACCTTCTTTGGATTTGGTCGGCAAGATCTAATTTCCAAGCCTTCAATGCCCTGGCAACAGGGCGTTGTGGGAAGGGCATCTGGTTGCTTTGCAGCTGTGTGCCTTGCCCTCAACCCGTTCCCACATTCATTCCACTTTAAGTCGCAGCTTAAAGGCCTACGCGCCAAGGTAGGTCTGGCAGCGCATCGACTTGAAACAGACAACGCATTAGGAGAAATACATGTTAGACGACACACTCAAATCGCAATTGCAAACCTACTTGGGCATGTTGCGAAGCCCCATCCGCTTGATTGCATCCTTGGACGCCAGTGAGACTGGCGTGGAAATGCGCAGCCTGCTGGAAACCATTGTGAGTTTGTCAGACAAAGTGTCATTGGACACCTCCGGCAACGACGCTCGCAAACCATCCTTTGTGGTGGCGCGTGAAGGCGAAACACAGGGTGTGCGTTTTGCCGGCTTGCCATTGGGTCACGAGTTCACCTCATTGGTCTTGGCCTTGCTCTGGACGGGTGGCCATCCACCCAAGGTTGAGCAAGACGTGCTCGATGCCATCAAAGCCTTGGATGGCGACTTCAATTTTGAGGTCTACATGTCTTTGTCCTGCCACAACTGCCCAGACGTGGTGCAGGCTTTGTCGCTGATGGCCATCTTCAACCCCAAGGTCAAGACCGTGGTGATTGAAGGCGGTGCTTTCCAGCAAGAAGTGACCGAACGCGAAATCATGGCCGTGCCCATGGTCTTCTTGAATGGCAAAGTGTTTGGTTCGGGCCGCATGGGTGTTGAAGAGATTGTGGCCAAATTGGACACGGGTGCTGCAGACCGTGAAGCCGCCA
>JAHEBO010000015.1:13187-40062 GCA_024642215.1 Limnohabitans sp. | reverse complement strand
TTTTGCTACTGTTTGAACAAGAACGCCGCGAAAGCGATTTCCGGAGGGATACGCTGACGCGGCGGCTTGGGCTAAAGCCCTTGAATGAAAGGCTTAGCCTTTTTTAACTTCCTTGACTTCAGCGTCAACCACGTTGTCGTCTGCAGGTTTGGCGTCGGCACCTGGGCCGCCCGCTGCACCACCGGCAGCCGCTTCTTTGGCTTGCATGTCGGCGTACATTTTCTCACCCAGTTTCTGGCTGACCGTCATGAGGGTTTCGGTTTTGGCAGTGATGGCATCTTTGTCTTCGCCAGTCAGTGCCTCTTCCAATTCCTTCACAGCCGCTTCGATTTTTGTTTTCTCGTCGGCTTCAATCTTGTCGCCGTACTCGGTCAAGCTTTTCTTCACGCTGTGCACAGTGGCTTCGCCTGAATTTTTGGCTTGAACGATTTCAAGTTTCTTCTTGTCGTCTTCCGCATTCAACTCGGCGTCTTTCACCATCTGTTGAATTTCGGCTTCAGACAAACCAGAGTTGGCCTTGATGGTGATCTTGTTTTCTTTGCCAGTGCCTTTGTCTTTGGCGCCCACGTGCAAGATGCCGTTGGCGTCGATGTCAAAGGACACTTCAATTTGCGGTGTACCACGCGCTGCAGGTGGAATGCCTTCGAGGTTGAACTCGCCCAGCAACTTGTTGCCGCTGGCCATCTCGCGCTCGCCTTGGTAAACCTTGATGGTCACAGCAGGCTGGTTGTCGTCGGCTGTGGAATAGGTTTGTGCAAACTTGGTGGGAATGGTGGTGTTCTTGGTGATCATTTTGGTCATCACACCGCCCAGTGTTTCAATGCCCAAGGACAAAGGTGTGACGTCCAACAACAACACGTCTTTGCGATCGCCAGACAAAACTTGACCTTGAATGGCGGCGCCTACGGCCACGGCTTCATCAGGGTTCACGTCTTTGCGGGGCTCTTTGCCAAAGAATTCTTTGACCTTGTCTTGCACTTTGGGCATGCGGGACATACCGCCGACCAAAATGATGTCGTCGATGTCGGACACACTCACGCCAGCGTCTTTGATGGCCATGCGGCAAGGTGCAATGGTGCGTTCGATCAGTTCTTCAACCAGGCTTTCCAACTTGGCGCGGCTCAGCTTGATGTTGAGGTGTTTAGGGCCTGTAGCATCGGCTGTGATGTAAGGCAGGTTGATGTCGGTGCCAGCAGAGCTGGACAACTCGATCTTGGCTTTTTCAGCGGCTTCTTTCAAGCGCTGCAAGGCCAACACGTCTTTGGACAAATCAACGCCGCTTTCTTTCTTGAACTCGGTGATGATGAAATCAATGATGCGTTGGTCGAAGTCTTCGCCGCCCAAGAAGGTGTCACCGTTGGTGGACAACACTTCGAATTGTTTTTCGCCATCGACGTCGGCAATTTCAATGATGGACACGTCAAAGGTACCGCCACCCAAATCGTATACAGCAATCTTGCGATCGCCTTTTTCGGTCTTGTCCAAACCGAAAGCCAATGCAGCAGCCGTCGGTTCGTTGATGATGCGCTTGACATCCAAACCAGCAATGCGGCCCGCATCTTTGGTGGCTTGGCGTTGTGCGTCGTTGAAGTAAGCAGGCACCGTGATGACGGCTTCTGTCACTTCTTCGCCGAGGTAGTCTTCGGCGGTTTTCTTCATCTTGCGCAACACTTCAGCGCTGATCTGTGGGGGCGCCAATTTGTTGCCACGCACTTCCACCCATGCGTCGCCGTTGTCGGCTTTGGCAATGGTGTAAGGCATCAGATCGATGTCTTTTTGAACTTCTTTTTCAGAGAACTTGCGACCGATCAAACGCTTCACGGCATACAGCGTGTTGCGGGGGTTGGTGACGGCTTGACGCTTGGCGGACGCGCCGACCAAAATTTCGCCGTCTTCTTGGTACGCAATGATGGAAGGCGTGGTGCGCGCGCCTTCGGCGTTCTCAATCACCTTGGTGGTGTTGCCTTCCATGATGGCCACACACGAGTTGGTGGTGCCCAAGTCAATGCCAATGATTCTTCCCATGTTCTTCTCCGGTAAATCTAAAAAATGCTTGAATGAATCAGAAGTAGGGGCGGTTTAGGCAATTTCAAGGGCCTATTTCTACTTCTGAAGGGTTTTATTTGGGGGCTGTGACCGTCACCAACGCGGGTCGTAACACGCGGTCTGCAATCAGATAGCCTTTTTGCAAGACAGTCACCACCGTATTGGCGTCCTGCTGGGCTGGGACCACACTGATGGCTTGGTGGTGGTGCGGGTCAAACTTGGTGCCGGCCGTGGGGTTGATCTCAACCACCTTGTTGCGCTCCAAGGCACTTTTGAGTTGTCGCAACGTGGCTTCTGCGCCTTCACGAATTTGTTCGGGTGTGGCCGATTGAATGGCCAAGCCAGCTTCCAAGCTGTCCAGGACGGGCAGCAAGCTGTCGGCAAAGCCTTCCACCGCAAATTTGCGGGCTTTGGAAATTTCTTCGTCGGCACGTCGACGGGCGTTTTGGACATCAGCCTGGGCGCGCAAATATTGGTCGGCCAGGGTGGCGTTTTGGGCTTTGACGTTTTCAAGCTCGGCTTGGGCATCGGCCAAAGGATCTTGTGAAACTGGCGCTTGCTGAGCCTGGGTGTCTGTGCCCATGGCCGCCGCAGCTGCTGCCAAGGCTTCGGCTGTTGGCATGACGTTGGGTGTGCCGGTATTTTGATTTGTAGGGTTTTGTGAGCTGGAATCAGACATGAAATGCATCCGCAATAAATGACAACGCCCCAAACTTGGGGGCGTTTTGAGAGATTTCAAGACCCTTTTGGCATTGGGCCAAAGGGGCTTGAATTAAATCAAGACAGTTCGAGCAGTTCGACGTCGAACTTGAGGGTGGCGTTGGGGGGAATGACGCCACCAGCACCACGAGGACCGTAGCCCAGGTCAGAGGGAATGATCAGGGTGCGGGCACCACCAATTTTCATGCCGGCCACGCCTTCGTCCCAACCCCGAATGACCATCCCTGCACCCAAGATGAATTGGAAGGGGTCGCGGCGGTCTTTGCTGGAGTCAAATTTGGCGCCTTGTTCGCCGTCTTTGTAAAGCCAGCCCGTGTAATGCACGGTAACCGTTTGGCCCTTGGTGGCTTCGGCGCCGTCGCCGACCACGGTGTCTTCGTATTGCAGGCCTGTGGCTGTGGTGATCATGGTGTGTCCTAGAAAAATGTCATAGAAAGGCCGGTGCGAGACCGGCCAATGGCTGAATTATGCCAGTGGATGGCGCTTGCTGCGACCCGGTCTTTACAGCATTGAGCGCCTGACCAAGTCTTGCATGAGGGCTCGGATGCCATAAGTCCATGCCGGTGCTTGGTCTGAGGTGGTCACGCGGTTAAAGAGCGTGCCCAATTGCGGCGTGGTGATGGCCACGGTGTCACCCACCACATGTGTGAAGCCTTGGCCTGGGCCATGGCGGTCTTGGGTGGGGGCAAACATGGTGCCCAAGAACAACACCAGGCCATCGGGGTACTGGTGGTAGGGCCCAATGGCTTGAGCGGCCAAGTCCTGGGGATCACGACTGATTTGGCTCAGCGAACTGCTGCCTTGCATCACAAAGCCTTCAGGGCCATGGACTGACATGCTGAGGTCTGTGTTTCGAACGCTGTCCAGGGTGTATTGGCCATCAAACAGGCGAATGAACGGGCCGATGGCGCAGCTGGCATTGTTGTCTTTGGCTTTGCCTAAGAGCAGGGCGCTCCGGCCTTCAAAGTCCCGCAGGTTGACATCATTGCCCATGGCGGCGCCCACAATTTGGCCTTTGGAGTTGATGACCAACACAATCTCAGGTTCAGGGTTGTTCCATGAACTGCCGGGGTGCAAACCCACCTCAAAACCAGAACCTACGGCGCTCATGGCTTGTGATTTGGTGAAAATTTCGGCGTCGGGGCCAATGCCCACTTCAAGGTACTGCGACCACACGCCCTGAGCCACCAAGACTTCTTTGAGTTTGATGGCTTGTGCTGAACCTGGTTGAACGTTGCGCAGATTGTCTCCCATGACATCCATCACAGCTTTGCGTACGCTCTCTGCTTTCGCTGCATCACCGCGCGCTTGTTCTTCAATCACGCGCTCGAGCATGCTGGCCACAAATGTCACGCCTGCGGCTTTGATGGCCTGCAAGTCAGTGGGGGCGAGGAACCATGCCTGTTGATCGTTGCGACTTTGTGGGTCGGTGTTGGCCCACAAAGATTCTGTGCACCATGTTTTGCCAGAGTGTTGTGGGACACGTGCAGCGACATTGTCGATTTCCATCAAGTCGCTACTGGTCAGGGCCAAGCCCGACAAGTCGGTTGTCTCTGTGGCGCCGACTTTGACAAGGTAAGGGCCTTCACCCGGCACCCAAATGCGTCCAATCAAAACTGCGTTTGCAGCATCTTCGGGCAGTGTTGTTGCCAATGATGGAAAGCTTGAATGTGACAAGACCGAGTCTCCCAATGTGTTGGCCTCTTGGGTCCTTTGCGTCGGCGCCCTTAGAGGTAGATTTTTTGCAGCAAGGTCACCAAGGTTTGCACTTGGTGAGGCGTGAGTTTAGAGCCAATGTTCATTTCTAGCTCGGAGGCGGTGGCTTCTGCCTTTGCCATCAGTTCTAGCCCCTTGCCCGTTGGGTGCAGTCCCATCGCGCGACCATCATGTGGGTGGGGTGAGCGTTCAAGCAAGCCCCTTGATTCCAAGGATTGCACCAAGCCCACCAAGTTGGGTGGCAAGATGTTCAGGGCCGCGCAAAGTTGTCGCGATGTGACGCCTGGGTTATGCACGACCACAGACATCACGGAAAAATCGACCGGCTTTAAGTCATAGACCGCCATGCGTTCTAAAAATTGGCTGATCACTGCCAAAGCTGCACGGCGAGCGTTGTAACCAATCAAAGTTTCCAAGTAACTGGTGTCGACCTTGCCGACTGAAGCAACAGGATTTTTCACGCTGTTTGGCATTGCGTCTCGATGATGTGACTGCGCATTGCGAACTCGGGCAAGATCCACTGAAGGAAAGCCTTGGAAGGCGCTTGCCAACGGTTTTTCAATTCGGGTGTGTCTTCATTCAGTTTGGCGTCGATGCGTTGCCAAGCCCATTGCAACATGACCAAGGCCATGGCGCGCAAGTAGTCATCGGCAACCCGATGACCCAAGCTGGGGTCTTGTTGGGTTGCCGCCAAAATGTTTTGCGTCAAGGTGCGAAGCTGTTTGGCTTCGGCTGTTTCTGTTTGCGTTTCAGACCTCATGTCGTCCAGCAATTGGTTCAAACTTTGACCGCCATCGGCCATGATCTTTCGGACCAATAAATCGATGGCTTGAATTTCGTTGGTGCCTTCGTAAATCATGGCCACGCGTGCATCGCGAACGATTTGTTCAATGCCCCATTCACGCACATAGCCATGACCGCCAAACACTTGTAAGCAATCGCTGCCGCCATGAAAGGCTTGGTGGGTGAATGCCGCTTTCATCATGGGAGTGACCAGTGCGCACCAACGTTGTGATTTGGCGGCGGTCTCTTTGTCGGCATGTTTGATGCGGTCCAATTCCAAGGCTGTTTGATAGGCCAACACACGTCCGCCATCCACCCATGCACGTTGTGTGTCCAAAATGCGCTTGATGGCCGGATGTTCAATGATGAAATCCGCCTCTGCTGCAGATTTGGCTTTTCCATCCTTGCCAGCTGGCGCTCGCATTTGGCGACGTTCTTTGGCATAGGCGTCGGCTTTTTGCCAAGCGGCATCCAGCAGGCCAATGCCTTGCATGGCGACATGCAAACGCGCAGCGTTCATCATCACAAACATGGCGTTCAAACCTTTGCCTGGTTCGCCAATGATCTCTGCAAGCGCATCGTCAAAACGCATGACGCAGGTGGGGCTGCCATGCAGGCCCATTTTTTCTTCAATGCGGTCGCAATGCACCGCACTGCGTTCGCCATTGGGATAAAACTTGGGGACCAAGAACAGCGATAAACCCTTGGGGCCAGGGGGGGCATCTGGCAAGCGTGCCAATACCAAGTGGACAATGTTTTCAGTCAGGTCGTGTTCGCCACCAGAGATAAAGATCTTGGTACCATTCAAGGCGTAGCGGCCATCTGCTTGAGGTGTGGCTTTGGTGCGCGACAACCCCAAGTCACTGCCAGCATGGGGTTCGGTCAGACACATGGTGGCCAACCATTCACCCGTGCCAACTTTGCTGAGGTAAGTTTCTTTGAGTGAAGAGCTGGCGTAATGTTTGATGCATTCATAAGCACCATGCAACAAACCGGGGGCCATGGTCCAGCCATGATTGGCTGCCGACAGCATTTCATAGAGCATGATTTCCAGAACTGAAGGCAGTCCTTGTCCGCCATCTTCTGATGCTGATGACAGCGCAGGCCATCCCGCTTGCCAAAACATTTGGTAAGCCGTTTGAAAACCTGGTGGCATCGTTACTTTGCCGTCTTGCCATTGGGCACCAATTTCGTCGCCGTCTCGATTAAGTGGGGCCACCACTTCGCCCACAAACTTGCCCGCTTCGTCTAAGACTTGCTGCACCAGATCGGCATCGACATCTTCAAAAATCGACAATTCTTTCAGTTGTTGTGGGGCATTTAAAACATGAGACAGAACAAACTGCATGTCCTGAATGCGGGGTTGGTAGTCGCTCATTGGTTTCTTTTTTCGATTACTTTTTCGCGGCACCCAAATAGGTGTCGATCACGCGGGGGTCTTCGGCCAAATCGGATGCTTTGCCTTGCAAACTGACTTCGCCCATTTCCAACACATAGCCGTGATCGGCCACTGCCAATGCAGCGCGTGCGTTTTGTTCCACCAAGACAATGGACACACCCGTGCGTCGCAGTGTTTCAATGATTGAGAAAATCTCTTTCACAATGAGTGGGGCCAAACCCAAACTGGGCTCATCCAACATCAAGAGGGAGGGGCGAGACATGAGAGATCGACCCACGGCCAACATCTGACGTTCGCCGCCAGACAAGGTGCCAGCTTCTTGGAGGCGACGTTCTTTGAGGCGCGGGAACAAGTCAAAGACATCGTCGATGCGGCTGCGCCATGCCATGTTGCCAAGGCGCATTTGGCGATAACCGCCCAGCACCAAATTGTCTTCTACCGTCATGGTGCTGAAGAGTTCACGTTTTTCTGGCACCAAAGAAATGCCCTGCATCACACGCTCTTCCAAGGTCAATTCGTTGATGGATTGACCGTTGAATTCAATGACACCTTGCGCAGGCAAGATGCCCATCAGGCTGTTCAAAAACGTTGATTTGCCGGCGCCATTGGGGCCAATGACCGTGATGACGCTGCCTTGGGCTGCCTCTAAGTTGATGCCATGAAGCACTTCGGCTTTGCCATACCCCGCATGCAGTTGGGTGACTTTGAGAATGGGTGTTGTCATGTCAGTGTTCCGTTCCCAGATAGGCCGCACGTACGGCAGGGCTGGCTTGAATTTCTGCCGGTGTGCCTTGAGTTAACAGGGTGCCAAATTCCATGACCACCAAATGATCGCAAACGTCCATGACCAAGTCCATGTCGTGTTCCACCAGCAAGATGCTCATGCCTTCACTTTGCAATTGGCGAAGGACTTTGATCAAGTCTTGTTTTTCTTTGTGACGCAAACCTGCTGCGGGCTCGTCCAATAACAGCAGCGCAGGATCGCAGCACAGCGCACGTGCAATTTCCATCAAACGCTGTGGACCCATGGCCAAGTTGCCAGCTTGCTCATGCAAGTATTGGCCCATGCCGATGCGCTCCAGTTGATGTTGTGCCTCTTTCATGAAGCGACGTTCTTCAGATTTGTTGGTGCCAAGCATTGAAGCAATGACACCGGATTTGCCGCGGGTATAGGCACCCAATGCAACGTTTTCCAACACGGTCATGTCAGGAATCATTTTCACGTGCTGGAAGGTTCGTGCCATGCCTTGACGAGAAATTTCGCGAGACGGCAATGCAGAAATGTCATGGCCGCGGTAAGTGACTTGGCCCGAAGTTTTAGACAATACACCGGTGATCAAGTTGAAAGTGGTGGACTTGCCAGCACCGTTGGGACCAATCAAACCCACAATTTGCCCAGCATGAATGTCAAAGCCAATGTCGTTCACTGCGGTGAGGCCACCAAACTGCTTGCGGATCTTGTCGACCTTCAAGACCAACTCGCCCATGACCGGTTTGCTGCGGGCGCTCAAGGGCTCTGCGTTTTGCCAATCCATTTTGCGGGGAGGGCGTGGCATGTTGCGCGCTACCAAAGACCAGATGCCATCGGGCAAATATTTGAGGACCAAGACCATGGCCACACCAAACACAATCACTTCATAGCTGCCACTGGTGCCTATTAATGCAGGCAAGGCCACTTGCAAGTAATCGTCGAGCAATTTAATGAGGGCGGCACCCACGATGGCGCCCCAGACATAACCCACACCGCCTATGACGGCCATGAACAGGTATTCAATGCCCATCTTCAAGCCAAAGGCGGAAGGATTGACGGTACGTTGGAAGTGCGCAAGCAACCAACCTGCGACGGAGGCAAACAAGGCCGCAATCAAAAAGATGGTGACTTTGTAACGGAAGGTGCTGATGCCCATGGCTTCAGCCATTTGCGAGCCGCCTTTCAATGAACGAATGGCGCGGCCGGGGCGTGAGTCAAGCAGGTTCAACAAAGCAACAGCGCCTGCAATCAAGATGGCCCAAGTCAGGATGAAGAACAACCTGCCTTGGCCAATGTCGAGATTGCCAATCGACAAACTCTTGAGGCCCAACAAACCGTCGTACTTGCCCAAGGCGTCTAGGTTGCCCATGAGGTAGTACAGCGACAAGCCCCAAGCGATGGTGGCCAAAGGCAGGTAGTGGCCCGACATGCGCAGGGTGATGGCGCCTACCAAAAGGGCGCTGATGGCGGTGAGCCCTAAGCCCACAAACAAAGTCAACCAAGGCGACATGCCCGTATTGAGCGTGAGCCAGGCGGTGGTGTATGCGCCAACGCCCACAAATGCAGCTTGGCCAAAGGAGGTCAAGCCTCCTACGCCGGTGAGCAGGACCAGCCCCAGACAGACCAGCGCATACAAACCAATGTAGTTGAACTGCGCAATCCAGAAGTCGGGAAGCGGCAAAAGCGCCACCACAGGGACGGCCGCTGCCAGCAACCAGATGAAAAGTTTTTGTTTGTTCATGTCAGTGTTCCTCGTCTGAATGGCCACTGCGCAAAGAGCGCACGAGGAGAATTGGCAAGACCAAAGTGAAGACGATCACTTCCTTGAATGCGCTGGCCCAGAAAGCGCCAAAAGATTCGACAATGCCTACAAACAGGGCGCCTAACAAAGCGCCGGGATAACTTGCGAGGCCACCCATCACGGCGGCAACGAAACCTTTGAGACCAATCAAAAAGCCCGAGTCGTAAAACACAGTGGTGGTGGGGCCTATCAACAAACCTGACAATGCACCAATGAGGGCAGCCATCAGAAAGGTCAGTTGACCCGAGGTGTGACTAGAGATGCCCATCAAGCGCGCACCCGTGCGATTGACAGCTGTAGCGCGCAACGCTTTGCCTCGCAGCGAGCGTTCGAAGTAAAGCCACATCATGACAATGAGCGCCAATGAGGTGACGAAAATAATGACAGTTTGGCCCGTCAACGCGACAGGGCCTAAAGTAAAACGTTCATCCCAGAAGGTGGGGTTGCGAAAACCTTCTGCGCCGAAAAACAACAAGCCCAAACCGGTCATGGCAAAGTGCACGCCGACAGACACAATGAGCAAGACCAGGGGTGTGGCAGATTCAAGTGACTGGTAAGCCACGCGGTACACGAGCGGACCAAAGGCCGTCACAATGGCCACGCTTAAAACGGCTTGAGCCCAAAGTGGAAACATTTGTGGTGCAGCCCAGATGGCTGCAAGCGACACCAACAACGGAAACACCATGGTCTTGAATGCAGCGCTCACAGCACGCAACATGTTGCCATGGTGACGCCAGCGTTCAATCAACTCCATCAGCGATGCCACGCCTGCAAGGATCAGCAGCAGCCAAACTGTACCTGGCGTTTTGCCGGTTTGTAGCATGGCCAAGGTGAGTGCGCCATAGGCCACAAATTCGCCTTGCGGGATGAAGATCACACGGGTGACCGTGAACACCAACACAGTGGCCAACCCAAGGAGGGCATAGACGGCGCCGTTGGTGACACCGTCTAGCAAGAGGATGCTGGCGATGGAGAAGTCCATGAAATTTCCGATACAAAAAACACAAGGTGCATAGGGTGGCGCCCCAAATGGCGCTCACACCTATGCAAGCATGTCAAAGGTCTTATTCGACCTTGAACTTGCCATCAACCACTTTGGTCATCACGCCTGTTTCCAAGGTGTAACCCCAGTGGTCAGCAGCCGTCCAGTTCATGACGCCGTGTGAAAACACAGTGCGGCCCATGGTTTCCAAACTGTCGCGAATGGCAGCACGGAACTCTGGTGTACCAGGTTTGGCTTTCTTCAATGCCAAAGGAATGGCTTTTTCCATGGCCACTTGGAAGTCATACGCATGACCTGCAAACTGATTGCGAGTGTTAGGACCAAACTCTTTTTCAAACTTCTGCACAAAGTCCAAGGCCAGCTTTTTGGAAGGATGGCTGTCGGCCAACTGGTCGCCCAACAAGGCAGGACCGGAAACGACGAAAGTACCTTCGACAGATTTACCGCCAATGCGTGACAAGTCGGGTGTGGCTGCTGCGTGAGTTTGGTAAACCTTGCCCTTGTAGCCACGTTCGATCAAGCCCATTTGGGGCATGGCAGCACCTGAGCCTGACGCCACCACCAAGATGGCGTCGGGATTGGCGGAAGTCAATTTGAGCGCTTGGGGCGTGACGCTGGTATCTGTACGTGCAAAGCGCTCAACGCCCACCATCTTGATGCCAGCCTTTTCAAGTTCTGGACCGACAGCGTCAAGCCATTGTTGACCATAGACGTCAGCGTAGCCCAAAAAGCCAACGGATTTGATGCCTTGTTTTTTCATGTGCTCGATCACGGCATGACCCATCACTGTGTTGGATTGGGGCAAGCGGAACAACCATTTGTCTTTGCCTGGGGGCACGCCCACTGGTGAGCCAGCAATTTGCACGGTTCCCGCTTCAGACGCGATGTCGGTCATGGCCGCAGCAACGGGTGTGAGGCATGAGCCGAAGATCACGTCGACTTTGTCTTCTGTCACAAAGCGGCGTGCATTGGCGGAGCCCTTGCCTGGATCCGAGGCGTCGTCCAAAAGAATGACAGTCACTTTTTCACCGGCAATTGTTTTGGGGAACAGTTGCATTTGTTTTTGCATCGGCGTACCCAAGCCTGAGCCTGGGCCTGTGAGCGACAAGCTCACACCAATTTTGATGTCGGCCAGCGCAGCAGTGCTGGTGACAGCGGTGATGGCCAAAGCCAGCAGAGTTTTAGTCATTTTCATTCTTGTCTCCTAAGAGGTGGGTTGGAAAAACGTTGAGAGAAAAATGGAAATCAAATGCTGTGCATTAGCTGCACAGCGCTTTGATGTCCGCGGGAACTGGAATGGCCTTGATGCGATCGGGATCGTCAGGGTGCTTGATGCAAAACGCACGCACTTCGGTGCCTTCGCACAACACCGTATCGCCGCGCATCACCACGTGTTTGTGGATGAAGGTTTTGTCGCGCCACTCTTGCACACTGGTGTGAATTTGGAGTGTTTCGCCATAGGTGGCAGGACGACCGAACTTGGTGTTGATTTCCAACAGGGGGGTGCCAATGATGCCTGTGGTTTTGACCAACTCGCGCCACGGTTGAACGCCGCACTTCACGAAGAAGTTGAGAGACGACGCGTCCATCCATTTGGAAAAGTTAGGGAAAAAGACGATGCCTGCGGGATCGCAGTCACCGAACATCACTTGCACTTCATAAACAACTGTTTTGCTCATCAAAAACTTTCTTGCAATTAACGCGGCGCCATGCGCAGCGCACCATCCAAGCGAATGACTTCGCCGTTCAAATGACCGTTGCTCACAATGTGTGCGGCCAATTGCGCAAACTCTTCAGGTTTGCCAAGGCGTGAGGGGAAGGGGATGCTGGCGGCCAACGAGGCTTGAACAGGTTCAGGCAATGTTTTGAGCAATGGCGTTGCAAAGATGCCTGGCGCGATGGTGCAAACACGAATGCCGTGTTGCGCTAAATCGCGTGCCATCGGCAGCGTCATGCCTGCCACACCGGCTTTCGAAGCGCTGTACGCTTGTTGACCCACTTGGCCGTCAAAGGCGGCCACAGACGCTGTGAACACCATCGCACCGCGTTCGCCGTCTTCCATCGGGTCAAGCTTGGCACAGGCGGCTGCAAACACGCGTGCTGCGTTGTAAGTGCCAATCAAATTGACATTGACCACTTTGGCAAAGTCTTCCAAAGGCGCGGGGTTGCCATCTTTGCCCACAATGCGTTTAGCAGTACCGATGCCCGCAATTTGCATCAAGATGCGCGCGCCGCCTTGGGCTTTGGCAGCTTCTGCCACAGCGTTTTCCATGCTGGCTGCGTTGGTGACATCGCACTGAATGGCAATGCCCCCAATGTCAGCGGCTACTTTTTGAGCGTTGTCGAGGTTCAGATCGAGTACGGCCACCTTGGCACCTAAACGGGCCAATTCGCGGGCGGTTGCTTCGCCCAAGCCAGAGCCACCGCCGGTGACCAATGCGCTCATGCCTTGAATGTTCATGATGTCCTCTTGAATAGATTGATGTTGACTGAATTGAGTGGGTTCAGGTGTTGGGGTTTTCGATCAGCAAGGCAATGCCTTGGCCACCGCCCACACAAGCGCTTGAAATGCCGTAGCGTTTGCCACTGCGCGCCAATTCACGAGCCAGTGTGATGGTGAGTCGAACACCTGTGGCGGCCAGCGGGTGGCCCAAGGCAATGGCACCGCCATTGACGTTGAGCAAGCTCAGGTCTAAGCCCAATTCGCGGCCAACAGCCAAGGTTTGAGCGCCTTGCGCTTCGTTGATTTCAAAGCGGCTAATGTCAGACAATTTCAAGCCTGTACGAGCCAACAACAAACGGATGGCTGGTGCGGGTCCAATGCCCATGATTTCTGGGGGCACGCCTGCCACAGCCGCTGCCACCACACGGGCCAAAGGCTTTTTGCCGTTGGCTTTGGCATAGGCGCCCGAGGTGACCACACATGCAGCCGCAGCGTCCACTAAGGCGGAGCTGTTGCCACCTGTTTGTACGCCGCCTTCATACACAGAGCGCAATTTAGCCAAGACGTCTGCCGGCGAAATGCGTGGGTGTGTGTCTTGCGACACTTCAGTCACCTTGCCCTGCAACTTGATGCCGCGAGGCTTGTAACCGTCGAGTTCAAACTTCTCTGTGATGACGGGCACAATTTCGCCTGCCAAGAAACCAGACTGTTGCGCTGCCACGGCTTTGGCAAAAGACTCAGACGCAAAGGCATCCACTTCTTCACGTGTGATGTTGTATTTCTTGGCCAAGTTTTCGGCCGTTTGAATCATGTTGATGCCGGCGGCTGGGTCTTTCAGGGCTTCCCACATGTAGTCTTTGAAACCCACAGGTGAACCCAGTTTGAAGCCGGTGCGGTGATCGAACGCTGCGATGGGGTTGCGCGTCATGCTCTCAGTTCCCACCACCAGCGCAGCGTCTGCCGCGCCAGATTGAATGTGTTCGCCAGCTTGTCTGAACAATTCAAATCCAGTGCCACAAATACGTTGTGCCATCAGTGCAGGGACTTCAACAGGCACACCGGCATAGAGGCCAATGTGGCGTGGCAAGAAGAACTGATCAAAGTCGCCAGGGGCCATGTTGCCGGTGAGCACAGAGCCAATGTCTTTGGCGGGAATGTCTGCACGCTTCAGGGCTTCGCGCGCGGCTTTGATGCCCATGTCGGTGGGGGAGATGTGGCCCAAGGCGCCACAGTAATCGACCATGGGGGTGCGAACGCCTTCGTGCATCCACACGTCTTCGAAAGCGTTGAAAAATCCAGGCTGGCTCATGTTGCTTCTTTCACAATTTCAAAATTAGGCGGTGGGCTTCAAGATGAAGTGCAAGCGCTCTTCATGCAATGCGGCCACTGTGTCAGCGCGGTGCGTTAACACTGAGCGTTGGTTGATGGAGCCTTTGTCGGTAATCTCACCCTTGTCGATGGTGGGTGGTTCGGACAACAGGCACATGCGTGCAATGCGATTGGCGCTGCCAGTGGCCGTTTTGGCCAGCTCATCGATGATTTTTTGGAACTGCGCCAAGACAAGCGCGCTGCCCAAGACGTCGGCCAAGGGGGCGTCTGCCGGCATGCCGCTCAGTGCGCGTACAGCGGGCGTTGGGAAGACCATGGCGCCCACTTCTTTTAAGTTGATGCCGGTGAGCACCACGTCTTGAATGTATGGGGCACCCGCTGCAATGATCTTGCCGCGCAAGGGGCCAACGCTGACAAATGTACCGGTGGCCAATTTGAAATCTTCGGCAATGCGGCCGTCAAATTTCAAGCCTAAATGCACATCGGTTTCATCGATCCATTTCACCGCATCACCCGTGCAGAAGAAGCCTTCATCGTCAAAGGCACCTTTGGTTTCTTCGGTATTGCGCCAGTAGCCAGGCGTGATGTTGGGGCCGCGGTAACGAACTTCAGTTTTACCGCCCATGTCGACCAGTTTCAGCTCCAAACCGGGCGTTGGCACGCCCAAGTCACCAGCGTTGACGTAGGGGTTGGTGACAAAAATACCGAAGGGGCCAGACTCGGTCATGCCCAGACCGGTACCCATCACAATGCGCTCGCCAATTTCTAGCTCTTGCGATTCATACAAGCTGTCCCAAATGGGTTGTGCCAAAGCAGCGCCAGCGTAGAAGAACATTTGCACGCGTGACAACAAAGTCTTGCGAAGCAAATCGTCGGTCTTCATGGCATGGGCAATGGCTTCAAAGCCTGTGGGCACATTGAAGTAAACAGTGGGTGCAATTTCGCGCAAGTTACGCAATGTTTCATGCATGAGGGCCGGCGTGGGTTTGCCGTCGTCGATGTACATCGTGCCGCCATGAAACACCACCATGCCGAAGTTGTGGTTGCCACCGAAGGTATGGTTCCAGGGCAACCAGTCCACCAACACCAAGGGCGCCTCAGCCAAGATGGGCATGGACTGTGCCATTTGTTGTTGATTGGCGCACCACAAACGCTGCGTGTTGATCACAGCTTTGGGTAACTTTGTGGAGCCGCTGGTGAACAGGAATTTGACAATGGTATCGGGACCTGTTGCTGCAATGGCTGTGTCCACTTGCGATGTGGCGGTCGTGTTGCACAAGGCTTCAAAAGTGGTGATTTGCTTGCCTTCTACTCCACCTTCATTCATCACAATTTCCATGTCGCTGGAAACTGTGGCCGCAATGGCTTTTGCATAACGTGCGTCGCTGGCAAATACCAGGCCTGGCGTCACGGTGCGCAGCACGTGTTTGAGTTTGTCGTAGTCTTGACTGATCAGAGAGTAGGGCGGCGAAGTGGGTACAAAAGGCACGCCTGCCACCATGCAACCCAAGGCCAACAAGGCATGTTCCAAACTGTTTTCACTCAAGATCACAACAGGACGTTCTGCATTCAAGCCGCGGTTGATCAAACCCTGCGCAATGTTTCTTGCGGTGGCCCATGCCTCAGCGTAGGTCACATGACGCCAATCACCCAAACTGCCATCGGCCAATTTATCGCGACGCGCAAATAGCGTTTGTTCGGGTTTGTTGTGAGCCCAGTGTTGAAGCCGATCTGTCAGGCGATCTGGATAAGCCTGCAAATCTTGATCTGCTTTGAGGTAGTGCGTCCCGGGCACACCATCTTTCAATGTGACACGTGTCACGCCAAAACGCAGGGGTCTAAATTTAGGAGCGCTCATACGGATCTCTCAGTAACGGTTGGCGATGTATTTACTTTTGCTTTTCAAAAGAGCTGATTAGCTCTTTTGAACTTTGGCAGCTTTGCCTTCCAAGAAAGCCTTTACGCGAGCTTTGGCTTCGGGTGCTGCTTGTGCAATGGAAGAGATGAGTGCTTCAGTCAGGTAGCCATGGTCTGCGGGTTGCTCGGCAATGCGCGGCAGTGCGTGCATCAAGGCGTAGTTGGTCAAAGGTGCGTTGGTGGCAATGCGCTGAGCCAGGTCGACAGCTTTTTCCAAAGCAGTGCCCGTTGGCACGTGATACTGAGCCAGTCCAATGCGCTCGCCATCTAATGCGTTGTAAACACGGCCGGTCAACATCATGTCGGTCATACGCGCCACGCCAATCAGTTTAGGAATGCGAACAGAGCCGCCACCGCCCACAAAAATACCGCGCGTGCCTTCTGGTAAGGCGAAGAAGGTGCTGTCATCTGCCACGCGAATATGACAAGCACTGGCCAACTCCAAACCACCGCCCACCACGGCACCATGCAACGCTGCAATGACGGGAACGCGACCCAATTGAACAGCATCCAAAGCCACGTGCCAGCTGCGTGAATGGTGTACACCTTGTCCCGCATCGCGTTCTTTCAGTTCAGACAAATCCAAGCCTGCACAGAAATGATCGCCTTCGCCATACACAACCGCGGACTTGACTTCTTCTGGTAAGTTTTGAAACACATCGCGCAAAGCTTCAATCAAACCGTCATTGAGCGCATTGCGTTTGCTGGGTCGGCTTAAGCGCACCATGGCCACTGCACCGTTCATCTCAAAGTGAATGCCATGGGTCTGAGCGCGTTGCAACAAAGGATGAAGATTTTGAGTCATGATGGAGGGTCCAAATCAGCCTTGTCAGTGCACAAGGTTTTGTTAAAAAGGTTATTATCAATAACTATATTGTCTTTCCATGTGGCAGTAAAAAACACAGGGTTTTCCCGCATTTCTGAAAGTTTTTATGAATCACCAAGACCTGATTGCCATCGATATTCACACCCACGCAGAGGTGAGTTGCTGGAATCCGTTTGACAACTATGGGGAGGAATACGATCGCGCAGCCGACAAATTTTTTGGCAGCAACCGCCGTCCCACCATCGATGAAACTGTGGCCTATTACCGCGAGCGAAAAATTGGTTTGGTGATGTTCACCGTTGACAGCGAGTCACAGTTGGGCCGCCGCCGCATTCCCAATGAAGAAATTGCCAAAGCTGCACGCGACAACAGTGACATGATGATTGCCTTTGCCAGCATCGATCCGCACAAGGGCAAGATGGGTGCACGCGAAGCCGAGCGACTGATCAAAGAAGAGGGCATCAAGGGCTTTAAGTTTCACCCCACAGTTCAGGGCTACCACCCCTACGACAAAATGGCTTGGCCCATTTACGAGGTGATCAACGAACACAAGATGCCCGCCATCTTTCACACAGGTCACAGTGGCATTGGCTCGGGCATGCGATGCGGCGGTGGTCTCCGCTTGGCCTACAGCAACCCCATGCACTTAGACGACGTGGCCATTGATTTTCCAGACATGCAAATTGTGATGGCGCACCCCAGCTTCCCTTGGCAAGACGAAGCGCTTAGCGTGGCCACACACAAGCCCAACGTCTGGATTGATTTGTCGGGCTGGAGCCCCAAGTACTTTCCAAAGCAACTGGTGCAGTACGCCAACACCTTGCTGAAAGACCGCATTTTGTTTGGCAGCGATTACCCCCTCATCACACCAGAGCGGTGGATGAAGGATTTTGAAGTGGCCGGTTTCAAACCCGAGGTGATGCCCGGGATTTTGAAAAACAACGCCGTGCGCTTGCTGGGCTTGAAATAAATTATTTCAAGGTGAGGGATGTTCGGACAGTGCCTGCCCGTGCGGCATGCGCTGTTAAGTTGAGCACTGTGCCTGCTGGGGCTTCCACAATCCATTCGCTCAAGGCCCGATCACCCGTAATGGTCTTGTTGGGCAAAAACGCTTGTAGTGAATTGCTTGCGGCATGGCCTTCCAACTGAGGGCCTTCCATGCGTGGTTTACCCATGCGCAAAGTTGCCCCTTCAGGCAGATCAATTTCAAACATGCAGGGGCGTGCTGTTTTTCGTTCCAATGCACGCTTGGTGACATAACTGGGCAAATAGCCCGCATTGCCAACCGCCATCTGAACGCGCCATTGGCCCTTGCCTAAGTTTTCTGCTTTGGCATGCAGCAACTCCAACTTGGGCAAGGTGAGGGCAATCTGATTCAACCAAGCTGGAAACCTTGCTGCTTCGCGCTCGCGCAAATGTGCGGGTGGATTGCGCCAGTAGTTCATGCGGTCCCAACCGCCCAATTCCACCGCACCCAATTCGGGGTGCTGGTAGGGATACCAATCGACGTGCGCCTTGCCGCCGCACACCTCGTCGCTCCATTTAAGCAACTTGATGTCGTCCTCAGGGGGATGGTCGCGGTACCAATGAATCCAGTCGTAATCGGTGATGCCAGCTTCTTTGTTGGGGGCCCAGATTTCAACGGTCCAAAACAAAGCACCTAAGTGTTCGTAAACCCAATCTTGCGTGCCGGTAATGACTTCTTTGGGATGGTATTTGAAGTCGTGAAAAATGCTGACCGAAGGATAGCCCGTGAGCTTGCTGCCGATGTCCGACATGCGCTTGATCATCCACAAGTCTTCAGGCGTCATGTCGGTGTCGCTTTGCGTGCCCATGGGACGCAAAATGACACCAGAGTGCGTGTGAAAACTAACCGCTGCCCCGATGTTGGGATGCTTGGCAATGAATTCCACCATGGCACGCACTTCGGGCTCGCTGGTGGGAAATGGGCCGGCACCTACTTGTTCGTGTTCTTGGCGCCAGAAGGCGGGGAAGTTGCGGTTTAAATCTAAACCTTCCACATCACGGTTGGGTTTGATGTTGACACCGTCGTAATGCTGCAAACTGCCTTCTGGCAGGACGCGGTAATACTGGCCGCCAAACTCGCCGGGCAAGCGGGGAGTGAGCAAGCGTGGCTCATCCGGATTGATTTTCCAACCACCGTGTGGATCGGGCATGCGCATCATCAAAATGCGGCCGTCGCCATCCATGTCTTCAATCGTCAAGCCTTCTACGTGTGGCTCATCCCATGGGTAGGGACGGGTGGAAGATCGAATGTGGCGCGGCTTGTCGGCCATGGCCAACTCTGCGCCATCTGGATTCAGACGCGGCACCAGATACACCACGCGGGTGCTGAGCAATTCCGTTACTTGTGCATCTTCGCCATCTTTGCTGAGCAGCTGGTGCAACCAATACAGACAAGCGGTGCTGGCGGTTAGCTCTGCAGCATGGATGTTGCCGTCCACCCAAAAGGCGGGTTTGTCCGTGTCGGCGCCTGTGCTTTTACGCGTGATCACCAACACCCAAATAGGCCGACCTTCGTGGCTGCGGCCGAGCTCTCGCAACGCCACCAGATCGGGTCTGGCCTTGGCAAAGTCTTGAAGCAGTTGGGTGAGTTCGGGGTGCTTGTAAAAGCGATCGAATTCGGGCTTGGGTAGTTTGGCGTTGCTGTAGGCAGCTTGTGACATGTTGGCGTTCAGAAAAGCGTTGAACAAGGCCTCAGCATACCAAGGCTTGCACTGCTTTTAAGCAGACCCTTCAGTCTTTACAGCATGCTTGTGAGAATCACGCCGAAGGTGAACAGCAACAGTGCAACCAAAGTTCTCACCGCGACCAAACTGATCAGGGGTTTGACTGGAAACACATGTGTTTTTTCAATGGCAGCCCATTTGTGCATGAACTTATCGGCTTGGTTGGCACGTATGGCAAAGCGTACAAAGTCGCGGCGGCTGCGGTAGCGCACCATGGCCACGTAATGCCAAGCGTCAGCCCCTTCGGGTTTGACGAAGTCGCCCGATTTTCGGGCAATGAAGATGACCAAATTACCATAGCGCAACAAATCGCCGATGATGGATTTGCCATAGCGTTTGTCGGCTTCGCGAGGGTCATCGCTGAAATGGGTGCCTGCAGGGTAGAGCGCTTTGGCGCGGTAACGCACCAGGTTTTGCATCACAAATTCTTTGCCATCGTCTGAGGCCAAGAGTTGCCGAACATCTTCTACTTCGGCCGAATTGTCATGAGCAGGGTCTGTACTGCTTAATTTGTGCAGAGCCTCTTCAATTTCTTGGGGCGACATTCGCTGACCATTGCCGCCATACCAAAGCCAAAAGACCAAGTACAAAAGGACCAATGGCAAATAGATGGCAAGCATGACGTTGTTCATGCGGTGCTTGATTGCAGGCTCATGCGCCTTGACCGACCACTGTGAATTGGTCTTGGTTGTGTTGTAACCAATCGCGCGACAAACGATCGTCTTGCTGATTGGGGTGGAAGCTGGGTGACTTGTATTCACGCCATTGCGCCACGTTGCCACGGAACAATCCGTCTTTAGACAAAAGGAATTGGTAGCCGCTTTTCCAGGTGCTTAGCTTGAACAATTGACGGTCGTGCCACAGATTGCGAACCGTTTGCAGCATCACATCGGACAAAAATTGGAGCGTGATGAAGTGGAACAGTTTGATGCGCCATTCTTCGCTGCCACCCAGCGCTTTGTAGATGTCAAATGCAGTGCTGCGGTGCTCGGACTCTTCGGCGCTGTGCCAAAGCCACATGGTTTTGAGACGTTCCTCGGTACCATCGAACACTTCAGGATGGCGCAGCATCCATTCAGCAAAAATTGCGGTGAAGTGTTCGGTGGCTGCCGTGGCGCCCACGTGCATGCGGATGTTCATGGACGCATTTTTAACCACACGCGCCGCTGACCTTTTTGCAATGACGTTGTCAAACCCCATGGTTTCTAAGTGGTCATTGAACAACGCATGAATGCGGCGATGGGTGGCCTCTTGCCCAATGAAGCCTTGTACTTCGGTTTTGAATTTGTCTTGCTCTGACGCCGGCAGGGTTTTAAGACCGGTGCGAACTGAGTCAATGAAGAACTGCTCGCCCACCGGAAAACTCATGGACAGCGCATTGAAAAAAGCAGATTTGAAGGCATCGCCACCGCACCAACTGGCAGGGAAGGGCGCGCTGAGGTCAATCAACAGTTTGCGAACAAGCAATTGCGACATTAAATTTCCTGAAATTGTGCTCAATTTATAAGCAATGGGTGCATTTGACCATAAAAGTCTAGACCTAAGTCCTATCAGGGAAATACCTAGCCAAATAGGCCCTCTAGCGTCTGGTCAGCCGCACAATTCTCAGCACAATGCCCACATCCACTGGGATCTTTGCATGACGCTGCACATCTTTGCCGCACATCTCCAGATTTTGAACTGAAAGTACCTCATGAGCCAATCTGCCCTTATTTTGGATTACGTCTTTGAACACGAGAAAAAGGAGCCTGATTTTGTCTACATGACCCAACCCGTCGGACAGGGTCAGGTTATTGATTACACCTGGCGCGAAACACTTCGCCAAGCGCGGTCCATGGCCGCTTATTTGAAGTCGCAAAATTTGGCACCTGGCGCCAAAGTGGCCATTTTGTCCAAAAACTGTGCGCACTTCATCATGGCGGAATTGGCCATCTGGTTGGCAGGTGGCACCACCGTTGCGATCTTTCCAACGGAGGCTGGCGAGACCATTCGCTATGTCTTGGATCACAGTGAAGCCAGTTTCTTGTTTGTTGGCAAACTCGATACATGGCCATTGCAGGCCCCGTTTGTCCCTTCAAGTCTGCCTTGCATTGCCTTTCCCTTGGCGCCAGACAACGCATTCACCAAGTGGGACGACGTGGTCAGTCAAACTTCGCCGCTGCAAGGCGACATTGCCCGTGCACCCTCCGATTTGGCCATGATCATGTACACCTCCGGCTCCACGGGGCAGCCCAAAGGGGTGATGCACAACTTTGAGCGCATCTCGAAAGCGACTGAGGGCATTGTCAAAACTTTGAAAGAAACAATGGGCGACAGAGATGACAACCGCATCTTGTCGTACTTGCCATTGGCCCACGTGTTCGAGCGGGCCTGGGTTGGTGCCAGTTCTTTGGTGCATGGCAAAACGCACGTGTATTTTGCAGAAACACTTGAAACCTTCGTGCAAGACCTGAACCGTGCCAAACCCACCATGTTCATTTCTGTACCGCGTTTGTGGCTGAAATTTCAGCAGGGTGTGTTCAGCAAAATGCCACCTGCCAAACTCAATCTGCTCTTGAGCATTCCCATCCTTGGCAGACTTGTGCGTCAAAAAATATTGAAAGGCTTGGGCTTAGATCTTGTGATCGTCGCTGGCAGCGGCTCTGCCCCTATTCCTGCTGAACTGATTACGTGGTATCGCAAGTTGGGTTTAAACCTGATGGAAGGCTATGCCATGACGGAAGACTTTGCCTACTCGCACAACTCCACAGATGCCATCAATGCGCCTGGCTGTGTGGGGGTGCCTTTGGATGGTGTTCAAGCGCGCATCAGCCCAGAAGGTGAGATTTTGGTGAAGTCGCCAGGCCAAATGGTGGGTTACTACAAACGCCCCGATTTGGATGCGGAAGCTTTTACCGAAGACGGTTTTTTCAAAACTGGCGACCAAGGGCAACAACGCGCCGATGGCTTGCTCAAAATTACGGGCCGTGTCAAAGAGCTTTTCAAAACCTCCAAGGGCAAGTACGTGGCACCTGCGCCGATCGAAAACAAACTGAATGTGCACCCCATGATTGAGATGAGCATTGTGTCGGGCGTGTCGCAGCCCTCGGCGTATGCCATGGTGGTGTTGGCGGAGGACATCCGTCCCAAGATGCATGAGCCGGAAGTGAAGGCGCATGTCGAGCAAGAACTGTCGGCCTTGCTCTCGCAAGTCAATTCCGAGTTGGCTGATTATGAAAAGTTGCGCATGCTGGTCATTGCCAATGAAGCCTGGTCCATTGAAAATGGCTATCTCACGCCCACCATGAAGATCAAGCGCAATCGCATTGAAGCCTCTGTTGAAAGCCAAGTGGCTTCTTGGTACGAAAAATCTGGCAGCGTTTTTTGGGCTTGAGCCAGAAGGAATTGACATGAATCGCGTATTGGCTCACACGGGTGCAAAGTACCCGATCTTGCAGGCACCGATGGGCTGGATTGCCAGAACACAATTGGCTTCGGCTGTTTCTCGTGCAGGGGGTTTGGGCATCATCGAAACGTCTTCCGGCGAGACGGCCAACTGCCAGGCTGAAATTACCAAAATGCGCGAACTGAATTTGCCTTTTGGGGTTAATTTGCCCATTCGGTTTTTAAAAGACGATGCCATGCTGAAGTTTGTGTGTGCATCGGGTGTGCGGTTTGTCACAACCTCTGCAGGCAGTCCTGCAAAATTCATTCAACCACTCAAAGATGCTGGCATCACGGTGTACCACGCCGTGCCCACGGTTGACGCTGCCATGAAGTGTGTAGACGCCGGCATTGATGGTTTGGTGGTAGAGGGCTCGGAGGGCGGCGGCTTTAAAAATCCAGAGGATGTGTCCACCTTGGTTTTGCTACAAGCCATTCGCGCCAAGGTCGATGTCCCTCTGATTGCAGCAGGCGGTATTTGCGATGGACGGGGCATGGCTGCGGCATTCGCCTTGGGTGCTGAAGCCATTCAAATGGGCACGCGATTTGTGAGTTGTGCTGAAAGCCCAGTTCACGACAACTTCAAGAATGCCATTGTGTCTTCTAAAGAAACAGGCACATGGATGCTGAACACCAAATCGACGCCTTGTATTCGCGCATTGAAGTCTGAAAGAACCGCCACCATCCATGAGCAGGGCGTCATGTCCTTTGATGACATGAAAGGCATTTTGAATGTTTATTTCCAAGGTGACATGGAGGCTGCCCCTGCCTTGGCGGGGCAGTCAGCAGGCTTGATTGATTCCGTCAAATCGGCCAAAGACATCATTGATGACACTGTGGCCCAGTTTTTTGAAATCAGCGAGCGCATGGCCGCAATGGCCAAGCACCGTCAATTTGATTGATTTGTTTGCGTCAGGCCGCCACATCATCCTGGATGGTGTTGCGCAAAATGCCCACCGCATCAACTTCAATTTCCACCACATCACCAGGTTTCATGAATACTTGTGGTGTGCGCTTGTTACCTACACCCCCAGGCGTGCCGCTCACAATCACATCGCCGGGTTCGAGCGGAATGAAGGTCGAGATGTAGGCAATTTGACGTGGAATGCTGTGAATCATCATGTCGGTTGTGGCGCGTTGTAACTCAACGCCATTCAAACGCGTGCTCAAGGTCAGAGTCTGACCGGGTTTGATTTCATCGGCAGTCACCATCCAAGGACCAAAGCCGCCTGTGCGCCAGAAGTTTTTGCCTGCAGTCCATTGTGTTGTGAAGTTTTGCCAATCGCGCACGGAGCCATCGTTGTAGCAAGCGTAGCCTGCGATGTGCTGCCAGGCATCGGCTTCTGAAATTCGGCGACCACCTTCGCCAATGATGATGGCAATCTCACCCTCGTAGTCCAGTCGGTGTGACTCTGGTGGACGGATGATGGCCTGACCATGTCCTACTTGCGATGAATTGACGCGTGAAAAAATGGCGGGTTTTTCTGTCAGATCACGGCCTGTTTCTTTGACGTGATCGTGATAGTTCAAGCCGACGCACATGATTTTTTCTGGATTGGGAATTACCGGTAACAGTTGCAAGTCTTCAAATATCAAATCAGGTGCATGCTGACGCAAGGCTGCAGCCGCCTGGGCGAACATTTTTTTTGCAATCAGAGTTTTGAGATCTGGCGCTTGTACGCCAAGGAGTGGCGTGAGATTTAAAACTTGATGACCCTGCACTGCGCCATAGCATGGGGTGTTGTTGAGCAGAAAGCTGATGAGTTTCATGATGGTTCTTTCAATTTAAATGGGCTTCAAGGGGTCTTAAAACGATCCTCGTTTTGCCAAAGCACTCAATGGTTTTCGTGCGTTGGGTACTTCCATATTTTCCTAGGCTGGGTGTGAGCGAAAGTGTGATTGTCAGTATGAACGACAAACTTCGGCTTGAATATTTCAGGGGCATTTGAGTACTTACCCTAGGCTTTTGACGGCTGAATGTGGCTAGGGGGATGCCGTATAAAATAAAAAAATGCAGGGTCTTAAGCAATTGTCATGGCAAGGGCTGCGTTTCCAAATTCACGAAATGACGAAAGTAAAGGATCGACATGTTTCTCAAAAATGCTTGGTATGTGGCATGTCAGGCGCATGAGATCACAGACAAGCCACTTGGTCGTCGAATTTGCAACGAGTCAATGGTGTTTTACCAAAATGCCGAAGGCAAAGTGACGGCGGTTCAAGATTTCTGTCCCCACCGCGGTGCACCCTTGTCCTTGGGGCGCGTATGCAATGGCCAATTGGTGTGTGGTTATCACGGCTTGGTCATGGGCTGCGATGGACACGTTGTCAGCATGCCGGGTCACCAAGTTCGCAACTTCGAACCTGTCAAATCGTATGCTGTGATCGAGCGCTATGGCTTTGTATGGGTCTGGCCAGGCGATCAATCCAAAGTCGATCCAGCTCAAATGCCCGTGTTTGAATGGTTTGACAATCCCAAGTGGGCATATGGTGGCGGCCTGTATCACATCGCGTGTGATTACCGCCTGATGATTGACAACCTGATGGACCTGACCCACGAAACCTATGTTCACAGCACCAGCATAGGCCAGCAAGAAATTGATGAAACGCCAAGCCGCACCGTCACTGAAGGTGACTGCGTCATCACCAGTCGTTTCATGGAAGGCATCAAAGCGCCTCCATTTTGGAAAATGGCCATGCGTGCCAATGACCTCGACGAAGAGGCCACGGTGGACCGTTGGCAAATTTGCAAATTCACGCCGCCCAGTCATGTTCTGATTGAAGTGGGTGTTGCCTTGGCGGGGCAAGGTGGCTACAACGCCGACCCTAAAGACAAGGCCTACAGCGTGGTGGTTGATTTCATCACGCCAGAAACCGAAACGTCCATTCACTATTTTTGGGGCATGGTGCGGCAATTCAAGCCAGACGACCAAGAGTTGACTGCCAAGATTCGCGAAGGGCAAGGCAAAATTTTCAGCGAAGATTTAAACATGCTTGAAATGCAGCAAAAAAACTTGCAAGCATTTCCCGAGCGAAAACTCAAAATTTTGTCCATCGATGCGGGCGGCGTGATGTCTCGCCGTGTCATCGATCGTTTGTTAGCCATTGAGAAGGCGCTTTGATATGTTCCGTTTTGCCACTGCTGTGAAGACCGTTTTTCTGGCCTGCTGCGTCAGCGTCAGTGCGTTGGTTTGGAGTCAACAGGCTTACCCCCATAAACCCCTCAAGATCGTGGTTCCCTTTGGTGCGGGCGGCGTCGCCGATCTGACGGCTCGCACCGTAGCGCAAAAGATGGGTGAGAACATGAACCAAAGCATTGTCATTGAAAACAAGCCTGGCGCCGGTGGCGTGGTGGCTACCGATGTTGTTGCCAAATCTGCCCCTGATGGGTACACCTTGCTCTTAATGTCCAATGCCACGGCTGTCAGTGCGGGCCTCTTCAAAAGCTTGCCATACGACGCCGAGAAAGACCTTACGCCCCTGTCTATCTTGGGCGCTTTTGACATTGCCATTGTGGTGCCACAAGAATCCAAATTTTCTAACTTGGGCGAACTGCTCAGCTTTGCCAAGGCCAATCCAGGAAAGCTCAACATTGGCAGCATCAATGTGGGCAGCACACAGCATCTGGCTGCTGAGCTTTTCAAATCGACCGCGGGCATTGATGCACAAGTGGTCCCCTTCAATGGCACGCCTGCGGTGCTCACCGCATTGCGTGGGGGGCAGATTGATGTCGGTGTTGAAATTTTGGCGCCCGTGTTGCCTCAAATCAAAGGCCAAGCCTTGCGCGCCTTGGCCGTGACGGGTGACAAGCGTGCCGCGGCTTTGCCGCAAGTCCCCACCGCCAAAGAGGCTGGCGTCAAAGCCTTGTATGCGGCTTCGTGGAACGCGCTGGCTGTGCCAGCGAAAACACCTCGCGACATTGTTCAACGCTTGAATCAAGAAATTCAAAATGCCTTAAATGCGCCCGATGT
>JAHEBO010000015.1:6408-13087 GCA_024642215.1 Limnohabitans sp. | reverse complement strand
GTGATGCTGTTAAGCCTTGGCCCTTTGGCATCTGTGGCTGGGGTTGCTTTGGCTTTGAACATGATGGTTGAAAACTTGCTCATCATTCCGTTGCTATTGGCTTGGGCCGAAACAGGAAACGGGCAGAGTCGCTGGCAGACGATCGTTTTGCAAACCCTGAAAGGCATGTTCTACAACCCGATGATTTGGGGCATTGTGTTGGGCTTTGGGTTTTCCTGGTTTGAATGGCAGTTAATGCCCAGCTTAAGTCGCACGGTCAGTTTGTTTGCACAGGCCAGTGGGGCCTTGTCCTTGTTTGTGATTGGGGGTAGCTTGGTCGGTTTGCCCGTGCAAGGCATGGGGGCTCGCGTTGCGCAAATTGCTGCAGGCAAGCTGTTGTTGCATCCCTTGATGATGCTTGTCGTGATGCTTTTCATCGTGCCTGTCCATGACCCCGTGTTGTGGACGGCTGCGTTGCTAACCTGCGCCATGCCCATGTTTGGCATTTACCCCATCTTGACGCAAAAACACGGCCATGACGGATTGAGTGCCGCGGCATTGTTGGTCACCACCATGGCCTCGTTTTTGACATTGAACGCCTTGCTTTGGCAGCTGCAAAAACTCGGTCTGCTTTAACGCCTTCAAACCTCTTCGCACTTAAAGTGGTTCGAGCAATTGTTGCGCTTTTTCGCGAATTAAATTCAAGGTGGCTTGCTGCGTTAAGGTACTGGGCCTTTGTGAGCTCACGGCGCTACTGAGTTGAATGCTCAAGCGCGGTTCTGAAATTGGACGCGTGACAAACGCAGAAGGCTTGATCGACCGCGTGACGGCGTTGCGCGACAGGATGGCACTGCCAGCCCCGTCTGCCACCAGTTCCAGAATGGCCGTGACACCATCAATTTCAAGTGCAATGTTCGGTCTGCAGCCGATGTCTGCCATGGCCGACTCCACATGCATTCGGATGGCATTGGGCCGACTTGGAATGACCAGTGGGATGCGCGCAACATCCTTCAGTGAAATGGCCGGTGGCGGAGGGTCTTCAAGGAGGCCGGGTGGCCGTGGCTGAACAAGCCACAGTTCTTCTTTTAAGAGAGGACTCAGTTCTAGTCCAGATGTACTGACGGCGTTATAAAGCAAGGCGATGTCGAGGCGCCCAGACAGCAAGTTTTCTTGCATGCCGGCTGACAAACTTTCGCTGATCGACAAATGTGCATCAGGCATTTTTTCGCGAAAGGCGCGTGTGAGGGGAACTGTTAAAACACGGGCCACACTGGGAGGGAGACCCAGGGCAACTCGGCCGGTCAGACCGCTTCGTGCTCTGGCCAATTCTTCGCGAGCTCTTTCAACCTGATGAAGAATGCCTCGTCCGTGTTCAAGCAAGAGTTGTCCCGCTTCGGTGGGGCTGGCACCTCGACCATTTCGTTTGAGCAAGTTTTGCCTTAACTCCACTTCGAGTAATCGAATTTGTCGACTGAGGGCCGGTTGAGCCACGTTCAAGGCGATGGCGGCCCGGGTAAAGCTGCCCATCTCTGCGACTCTGACGAAATATTCCAATTGCTTGAGATCCATAGGGTTATTTTGCCATAACGGGGTGCGAGATATTTCGTTTTGTTCTAGCTGATAGTGTGCGAGCTAACTAGGCTAGCTCTTTGAGAGGCGAGAAAATTAACCCCAGTCGCCCAATCTGCCATTCGAGCAAACAACATGAAACAAACCGCACAAACTGCAATTCCCTGCCTGATGATGCGTGGCGGGACTTCCAAAGGGCCGTTTTTCAACGAGTCCGATCTTCCAAACGACATTCCAACACGTGACAAGGTCTTGTTGGCCGCCATGGGTTCACCTGACAAGCGTCAGATCGATGGCTTGGGCGGCGCTCATCCATTGACCAGCAAAGTTGGCATTGTCCGAAAAAGTGACGTGCCAGGTGTGGCCTTGGATTTTTTGTTTGCGCAGCTGCAGCCCGATCAAGAAACGGTCGACACCACGCCCAATTGCGGCAACATGCTGGCTGCGGTGGTGCCTTTTGCGCTGGAGACGGGTATGGTAGAGGCGCAGGGAGACCAAAGCACCTTTCGTGTTTTGACCTTGAATACCGACATGCAATGTGACATCACAGTCGATACGCGCGGTGGCATGGTTCAGTACGAAGGTACTGCACGCATTGACGGCGCGCCTGGCACATCTGCACCCGTCACCATCAATTTTCTAGACACCGCAGGCTCTGTGTGTTCGGGCTTGTTGCCCACAGGCCGCGTGAAAGACACCTTGACTGTCACGGGTGCTGGATTTGAACCCTTCACGTTGGATGTCACTTGCATTGACAATGGCATGCCACTGGTGATGTTCAAGGCAACGGATGTGGGACGCACAGGATATGAGTCTGTTACAGACATGAATACCGACACCGAACTCAAAACCAAAATAGAAGCGCTGCGCTTGCAAGTCTCTTTGCTGATGGGTTTGGGTGATGTGAGCCAAAAGAATTATCCCAAGATGACCCTCATTGCGTCGCCGCAAAAAGGCGGCGCCATCAGTACGCGCAGTTTCATTCCACATGTGTGCCATGACGCCATTGGTGTGTTGGCGGCTGTCACAGTGGGCACGGCCTGCGTCTTGGAGGGCTCGGTGTGCGATGGCATTGCCATCATGCCGACAGGCGCTGCCAAAAATGTGTCGGTTGAACACCCCACAGGGGAGTTCAGCGTGGCCTTGCAAACAGAACCTGCACCGCATTTGCCGGGTGGCCAAAACGTCACACAGGCCGCTTTGTTAAGAACCGCTCGATTGCTCATGAGAGGTGAGGCCATGGTGGCTGCTTCTTTGTGGTCGGGTCCTGCCGCTTAATTCTCCGTTTATTTTTCGATTGGACAACAACATGAGTACCCAACAACCTTTGATCATCGACTGTCATGGTCACTACACCACAGCCCCTAAAGCGCTAGAAAACTGGCGCAATGCGCAAATTGCCAACCTGAATACACCCGAGCTGGGTCCCAAAGTTGCCGACCTCAAAATCAGCGATGACGAATTGCGTGAGTCCATCGAAACCAATCAGTTGCGCTTGATGAAAGAGCGTGGCTCTGACCTCACTTTGTTCAGCCCCCGCGCCAGTTTCATGGCACACCACATTGGCGACTTCAATGTGTCCTCCACATGGGCGGCCATTTGCAACGAGCTGTGCTATCGCGTGAGCCAGTTGTTCCCCGACAACTTTGTGCCTGTGGCCATGTTGCCTCAGTCGCCTGGCGTCGACCCCGCCACTTGCATTCCAGAATTAGAGCGTTGCGTTAAAGAGTATGGCAACGTGGGTATCAACCTGAACCCCGATCCATCCGGCGGCCATTGGACCTCACCTTCTTTGAGTGACAAACAGTGGTACCCCATTTACGAAAAAATGGTGGAGTACGACATTCCCGCCATGATCCACGTCAGCACCAGCTGCAACAGCTGCTTCCACACCACAGGTGCGCACTATTTGAATGCCGACACCACCGCCTTCATGCAGTGCCTCACCTCTGACTTGTTCAAAGACTTTCCCACCTTGAAGTTCCTCATTCCGCACGGCGGCGGCGCGGTGCCTTACCACTGGGGTCGTTTCCGCGGTTTGGCACAAGAGTTGAAGAAGCCCTTGTTGCAAGACCATTTGCTCAACAACATCTTCTTTGACACCTGTGTGTATCACCAGCCCGGCATTGATTTGCTGACCAAAGTGATTCCTGTCGACAATATTTTGTTTGCCTCCGAAATGATTGGTGCGGTGCGCGGCATCGACCCCGAAACAGGGCACTATTTTGACGACACCAAGCGTTACATCCAATCGTCCAACATCTTGAACGATGAACAACGTTACAAAATTTACGAAGGCAACACACGCCGTGTGTTCCCACGTTTGGATGCGCACCTGAAGGCCAAGGGCCTGTAAGTTGCCGCAAGATTACACAGACATCACTTTTATCAATTGGATTTGACATGACAGAACTCGGAATTGTGAAGCGCAACATCACCCGTGCAGACAAAGCGGCTGTTGAAAAATTAGGTCGTTTCGGTGTCGCCACCGTCCACGAAGCCATGGGCCGTGTGGGCTTGATGCAAAAGTACATGCGTCCCATTTACAGCGGTGCGCCGGTTTCGGGTACCGCCGTGACCGTCTTGTTGCACCCCGGTGACAACTGGATGATGCACGTGGTCGCGGAACAAATTCAGCCTGGCGATATCGTGGTTGCGGCCATCAGTGCAGACAATTGCGATGGTTTCTTTGGCGACTTGCTGGCCACTTCATTCATGGCGCGTGGTGCCAAGGCCTTGATCATTGACGCGGGTGTACGTGATGTTCGTGAACTCACTGCCATGGGATTCCCAGTTTGGAGCAAAGGCATCAGTGCCAAAGGAACCATCAAGTCAACACTTGGTTCTGTCAACATTCCCGTGGTCTGCGCGGGGATCAATGTGAACCCTGGTGATGCCATCGTGGCCGATGACGACGGCGTTGTGGTGGTGCCAGCGGCATGGGCGCAAAAGGTCGCGGATGCGGCTGAAGCTCGCGAATCCAATGAAGGTGAGAAGCGTGCCAAATTGGCGGCTGGCGTTTTGGGTTTGGACATGTACAACATGCGCGAACCTTTGGCCAAGGCCGGTTTGAAATACATCGACTGAATCATGCCAAATTGAACTTTGCGCATTGGATTGCAACAGGACACAACATGATTTCAAAAAATCATTTCAATACGGCATGGCGAAGTTTGGCCATGGGCTTGCTGGCACTTTCGCTCAGTGCTTGTTTCAATCTCACCGTTGTCAATCACACAAATGAGAATGCAGCACTTGTCAAAACCGAGGCTGTACCTGCCGACGTTCGCCAAGCCTTAGCGCCAACGGGTGTGCTGCGCGTAGGCGTCTATCCTGGAAGTCCCACGTCGTGGGTGAAAGATCCCCAAACAGGGGAGAGCGTGGGCATTGCGATGGACTTAGGCAAAGAATTTGCCAAGCGCTTGAATGTGCCAGTTCAGATTCTGGAGTTTGATCGCGTGGCGCAAGTTCTCGATGCGTTGAAAGATGGCAAAGTCGATTTCACTTTCACCAACGCCACAGCAGTTCGTGCAAAAGACATGGACTTCACAGCACCTCTGGTGCGATTGGAGTTGGGCTATTTGGTGGTCGGCACCAGCCCTCTGAAGTCAGTGGCTGAGATGGATCAAGCGGGCATGCGTGTTGGCGTGAGTCAGGGCAGCTCATCGCAAGGCGTGTTGACACAGCTTTACAAACAAGCGAAGGTGGTTCCTGCCGATTC
The DNA here is from genome assembly GCA_024642215.1 of Limnohabitans sp. Classification (GTDB taxonomy): domain Bacteria; phylum Pseudomonadota; class Gammaproteobacteria; order Burkholderiales; family Burkholderiaceae_C; genus Limnohabitans_A. The sequence continues at coordinate 7,818 of JAHEBO010000015.1, read as the reverse complement.
ACTGACCAAGGCGCAGGCCATGTTGAATGCCAACCAGATTGATGCATTTGCCACCAACAAAGGCATCTTGTTTGAAATGTCAGACACCTTGCCGGGTAGCCGTGTACTCGATGGCCGTTGGGGCCTCGAAAACTTGGCCATTGCCATTCCCAAAGGCAGAGATGTTGCACGTCCCTATGTGCAAAGCGTCGCCAAAACATTAGAGGGCAATGGCTTTTTGGCCAAGGCCATTCAGCGTTCAGGTTTGCGTGGCACCGCGCGAGACTGATTCAATTTTTGAAAGAGACTATGAACCATTTACGAACCTTGAAACAAGGATGGTGTGTTGCTTTGGCGTTGTTGGCTGGCGGACCATTGGCCGCGCAAACAACCGTCAACTATCCCAACAAACCGGTCAAGATTGTGGTGGGCTATGCCCCTGGCGGTGCGGTCGATGTTGTGGCACGTACCCTAGGTCAAAGCGTGGGTGCTTCGATGGGGCAAAGTTTCATCGTTGAAAACAAGCCGGGTGCTGGCACCAACATCGCCGTGAAATCTGTCATCACTGCAGAGCCCGATGGTTACACCCTCATGCTGGCCGCCAATGCGTTGGCAGCCAACATGGCCTTGTACCAACCTATGCCATTTGATGCGGAAAAGGAATTGACGGCCATTTCTTTGGTGGGTCGTGTGCCTGTGGTGATTGCGGCCAACCCGAATGTGCCTTTTTCAACCGTGGCCAAACTGATCGAAGCCGCCAAAGCCAAACCTGGACAGATTGCCTTTGCCAGTCCTGGCAATGGCTCGACACCGCACATGGCGATTGAATTTTTTGCCAAGGCAGCGGGCATTGATTTACAACACATTCCCTACAAGGGCGGCTCGCCAGCCATCACCGACGCCATTGGGGGGCAGTTGCCACTGGTGGCCGTGAATGCCCTAGAAGTTTTGCCGCATGTGAAGAGCGGCAAGCTCAAAGTATTGGCTGTTCTCAGCCCGACACGAAGTGTCATTTACCCCGATGTGCCCACCATTGCAGAGTCCGGATTTCCTGGTTTTGAGGCATCCGTTTGGTATGGCTTTGTGGCGCCTGCCGCCACACCAAAGCCCATCATTGTGAAGTTGCATGCCGAAATCCAGAAGGCATTGCAGACCAAAGAAGTCAAAGACCGCATGAGTTCCGTGGGGGGTGAAGTCATTGCCGGTTCTTCAGAGATGTTTGCCGCCCTGATTCGCAGCGAGCGTCAACGCTACGAGAAGTTGGTGCGCGAAGCCAATATCAAACCCGATTAATTGTTTGTTTTTAACCTGAGTGAGTGTTGAAATGGAATTTCAAAAGACCCCTGGCTGGCTAGATTGGTATTCTGGTCCCAGTAAGCCTAAATTCAAATTGCCTGCTGGCGCTGTGGATGCGCATTGCCACGTGTTTGG
>JAHEBO010000015.1:4279-6308 GCA_024642215.1 Limnohabitans sp. | reverse complement strand
TTTGCCAAAGCCATCGTTGAAGAGTTCCCTGACCGCGTGTTGTGGGGCACCGATTGGCCGCATCCTAACTTGAAGAAGCACATGCCTGACGATGGTTTGTTGGTGGACTTCATTCCTCACATTGCCACCACGCCCGAGCAGCAACAAAAATTGTTGGTCGATAACCCTATGCGTTTGTATTGGCCTGAGGAGAAAAATTAATGGCACTCGACAAACCTTATTTGGACGTGCCCGGCACCATCATTTTTGATGCCGAGCAAAGCCGCAAAGGCTATTGGATCAACCAGTTCTGCATGTCGCTGATGAAGGCTGAAAACCGCGAACGTTTCAAAGCCAATGAACGCGCTTATTTGGACGAGTGGCAAATGACCGAAGAGCAAAAGCAAGCTGTCATGGCGCGCGATTTGAACTGGTGCATGCGCACAGGGGGCAACATTTATTTCTTGGCCAAAATTGGCGCGACCGATGGTAAGAGCTTCCAGCAAATGGCGGGCTCCATGACTGGCATGACGGAAGAGGAATATCGCAACATGATGATCAGCGGTGGACGCTCGGTCGAGGGCAACCGTTTTGTAGGTGAAAACGGTGACGCACAAGCGCAAAACCAACCTCAAGGCTCCGCCGGTAAGAAAGCAAATTGACCATGGCCAAAATTACAGCCTCCGTTTTCACGTCCCACGTTCCGGCCATCGGTGCCGCACTCGATTTGGGTAAAACCCACGAGCCCTATTGGCAGCCGCTTTTCAAAGGTTACGAGTACGGCAAGCAATGGATGAAGGACAACAAGCCTGATGTCATTTTCTTGGTCTACAACGACCATGCAACTGCGTTCAGTCTTGATTTCATTCCCACCTTCGCCATTGGGACAGCCGCTGAATTTCAGCCTGCCGATGAAGGTTGGGGCCCACGCCCGGTGCCTGTCGTCAAAGGCCATCCCGACTTGGCTTCGCACATTGCGCAGTCCGTCATTCAACAAGACTTTGACCTCACCATCGTCAACAAAATGGATGTGGACCATGGCCTCACAGTGCCTTTGTCTTTGATGTGTGGACAGCCACCAGCCGAGAAATTCGAATGGCCTTGTCCGGTCATCCCCTTTGCTGTCAATGTGGTCCAGTACCCTGTGCCCAGCGGACAACGTTGTTTCAATTTGGGCAAAGCCATTCGCAAAGCCATCGAAAGCTACGACCAAGACATCAATGTGCACATTTGGGGAACAGGCGGCATGAGCCACCAACTCCAAGGTGCGCGTGCGGGACTGATCAACAAAGACTTTGACAATGCGTTCTTGGACAAACTGATCAGCGATCCGCAAGGCGCTGCCAATATTCCACACATTGACTACGTGCGCGAAGCGGGCAGTGAAGGCATCGAGTTGGTGATGTGGCTGATTGCACGCGGTGCCATGAACGATGTGGCGGGTGGCAAAGCCCCAGAACTGAAACAACGCTTCTACCATGTGCCTGCTTCCAACACAGCAGTGGGCCATGTGATCTTAGAAAATAAATTTTGAACTGAGGAAAATCAACATGTCTAAAACAATCAAAGTTGCGCTGGCCGGTGCGGGTGCGTTCGGTATCAAACACTTGGATGGCATCAAGAACATCGATGGCGTTGAAGTGGTGTCATTGATCAGCCGCGATCTAGAAAAAACGAAAGAAGTTGCCGACAAATATGGCATTGCCCATGTCACCACCGACTTGGCCGACAGCTTGGCGTTGCCTGAAGTGGACGCCGTGATTTTGTGCACGCCAACCCAAATGCACGCAGCGCAGTCGATTGCTTGCTTGAAGGCTGGCAAGCACGTTCAAGTGGAAATTCCATTGGCAGACAGCTGGAAAGACGCAGAAGAAGTGGTGCGCTTGGCCAAGGAATCTGGCAAGGTGGCCATGTGCGGTCACACACGCCGCTTCAACCCAAGCCACCAGTGGGTCAACAAAAAGATCAAGGCTGGTGAGTTCAACATTCAGCAAATGGATGTGCAAACTTATTTTTTCCGTCGCACCAACATGAATGCTTTGGGCCAGGC
>JAHEBO010000015.1:0-4179 GCA_024642215.1 Limnohabitans sp. | reverse complement strand
AGGGGATGGCCTGTTGACGTTTTGGCTGATTTCATTTGATAATTAACCAAGTGGTACATTCATCAAATGACAAAAGTTTCTCCTTCTTCAGCACGCAAAACAAGCACCAGTCGAACCAACGATCCTGAACGGACGATGGCGGAGATTTTGAGTGTGGCAACGACTGAATTTTCAGACAAGGGTTTGGCGGGGGCCCGCATTGATGAGATTGCTGCTGCCACTCGCACCAGCAAACGCATGATCTATTACTACTTCGGTAGCAAAGAGGGTCTTTACGTGGCCGTGCTGGAAGCCGCTTACGGTCGAATGCGACAAATTGAAGCCGATTTGCATTTGAGCGACTTAGAACCTGAGCTCGCACTCAAGCGCTTGGTTGAATTTACATATGACCATCATCAGAGCAACGAAGAGTTCATCCGCTTGGTCATGTCGGAGAATGTTCAGCGTGGCGAGTATTTGGCGCAAAGCAAAGAAATCCAAAAACTCAATGGCTCTGCGCTACAGACCATCCAGGACCTCTACACCCGCGGTGTGAAGCAGGGCGTTTTCAAGAAAAACCTGACGGCCCTCGAGATTCATTCGGCTATTTCTGCGTTGACATTTTTCAATGTGTCCAACCAGCACACATTTGGTTTGATTTTCAAAGGCAAATCACCTCAAGGTAAGGCTCAAACCTTGAAAAAGCCTCAAGTGGTGGACATGCTCATCAGCTATGTCTGCGTCTGAGGCCTTAAGTGCAGAGTTATTCAATATTGCTATAACAGATAGCCACTTATGTATCGGTGGTACTAGGGTAACTACTTATCTTGAAAAACTAACTAGTTCGTACATTATTGCTTGAGCCCACGACAAGGAATCTTCTCATGACCCGATTTTTCGATTTGATTTGCAAAACCATCGAATACCTCATTGCGTCCTTCATGGCTGGTATGGTGGTTTTGGTATTCGGCAACGTATTGCTGCGGTACGGTTTTAACTCGGGCATCACACTGTCCGAAGAACTGTCACGTTGGCTGTTTGTGTGGATGACGTTTCTAGGCGCCGTTGTCGCCCTGCGTTCGCATGAGCATTTGGGGACTGACATGCTGGTGGGGCGTTTGGGCCCAGTCGGGAAAAAAATCTGCATGGGCTTGTCGCAATTGTTGATGATGCTCTGCTGCTGGTTGCTGTTCAAAGGTGCTTACGAGCAAGCCATCATCAACTGGACCAGCACCAGCGCAGTGATGGAAGTTTCTCTCAGCTGGGTTTACTTCCCAGGCATTATTTTCGCAGTGCTGGGCGGCTTGCTGATCGCGCTTGATTTCATCAAGTTGATCACGGGTCAGATGAAGGATGAGGAACTGATGATGTTCCAAGAATCCGAAGAAGCGCCGCATGGCGACGCCCACTAAGCATAAGCAACAAAAAGAGACATTCAAATGACCATTGCTGTATTCGTTCTTTCCTTGCTGGGTGCCATGGCTTTAGGCGTGCCCATTGCATTTTCATTGCTGATTTGTGGTGTGGCCCTGATGGTCCACCTCAACATGTTTGACGCGCAAATCTTGGCGCAAAACCTCATCGAAGGTTCCAACAGCTTTCCCTTGTTGGCTGTTCCTTTCTTCATGCTGGCCGGTGAGATCATGAATGCGGGTGGTTTGTCACGCCGCATCGTGAACTTTGCCATGGCGTGTGTGGGCCACATCAAAGGTGGCTTGGGCTACGTCACCATCATGGCCGCGGTCATCATGGCCGCATTGTCTGGCTCAGCTGTGGCAGATGCCGCAGCCTTGGCTTCTTTGCTTTTGCCTATGATGGTTGCCGCAGGTCACGACCGAGCGCGCTCTGCCGGCTTAATTGCCTCTGCCGGCATCATTGCCCCCGTCATTCCACCCAGCATTGGCTTTGTGATTTTTGGTGTAGCAGGTAACGTGTCTATCTCCAAATTGTTCATGGCCGGTATCGTACCGGGCGTCTTGTTGGGTGCCTCTTTGTGGATCACCTGGTGGTGGTTGGCGCGCAAAGAAGTGGTGGAAGTGCCTCCACGCAAATCCATGACAGAAATTGGCGTGGCAATGCGTGAAGCGACTTGGGCCTTGGTCTTGCCCTTGATCGTGGTTTTTGGCTTGAAGTTTGGTGTCTTTACACCCACTGAAGCGGCCGTTGTCGCTGCCATGTATGCCTTGTTGATCTCTGTGTTTGTCTACAAAGAACTCAACTTCAAAACCGTTGTGCCATTGTTTGTAGCTTCAGCCAAAACCAGTGCCATCGTGATGTTCTTGGTGGCTGCTGCCATGGTGTCAGCTTGGTTGATCACTGTGGCCAATTTGCCTGCTGAACTGATTTCTTTGTTGCAGCCCATGTTAGACAGTCCCCGCCTGTTGATGCTAACCATCATGGTCATCACCATGGTCGTGGGTACGGCACTGGACATGACGCCGACCATTTTGTTGTTGACACCCGTTTTGATGCCTGTTGTCAAAGCGGCAGGCATTGACCCTGTCTACTTTGGCGTGCTCTTCATCATCAACAATGCCATTGGCCTGATCACACCGCCCGTTGGCACCGTGTTGAATGCTGTGGCGGGTGTTGGCAAAGTCAGCATGGACGAAGTGACGCGTGGCGTCATGCCTTTCATGGTGGCCCAATTTACGATCATGTTTGCCATGGTGGCATGGCCAGCGTTGGTCATGGTGCCAGCACGCTGGTTCTATTGATTTTTTCTTTCCACAGTCTGTCCGGGTACGCCAGACAGTGGAATCCTTGTTCGGCGTACGACCATCAATTTCATCAGGAGACACTGACATGAAACGTGTTTTTATCAAGACTGTTTTGGCCACTGTGGCTGTTGCAGCAATGGGCTTGGCCTCTGCACAAGAGAAAACCATCAAGTTTGCAAACCAAAACTCTGCAGGCCACCCCATTGTGTTGGGCATGGAAAAATTCAAAGAAGTGGTTGAAAGCAAATCGGGTGGCAAGATCAAAGTGAACTTGTTCCCAGGCGGTACATTGGGCAGCGACCAAGCCAACGTGGCAGCCATTCAAGGCGGCGCCCTCGAAATGGTGTCGTTGAACTCTGGCATTCTGGCCAGCCAAGTGAAAGACTTCGAAGTGTTTGACTTCCCCTTCATGTTCGCCAACGTGAACGAAGCCGACGCAGTGGTCGACGGTCCATTCGGTAAAAAATTGCACGCCAAATTGGCTGACAAAGGCATCATCGCCTTGGGTTATTTTGAGTTGGGTTTCCGTAACTTGACCAATGGCAAGCGCGCCATCAACAAGGTGTCAGACATCGAAGGTTTGAAGTTACGCGTGATCCCCAATGCCATCAACGTGGATTGGGTCAAGGCTTTGGGCGCCAACCCCACACCGCTGCCATTCCCTGAGTTGTACGCAGCTTTGGAACAAGGTGCTGTGGATGGTCAAGAGAACCCCGTTGCCACCATCAATTCTGCCAAGCTGTACGAAGTTCAAAAGCACATGGTCTTGAGCAATCACCAATACAACCCACAATCGGTGTTGATGAGCAAAAAGTTCTATGACGGTTTGTCTGCTGCAGAGAAGAAAATTGTGGAAGATGCCATGGTTGAAGCTTCCAAATATCAGCGCACGCAGTCACGTAATTTGGCTGCCAGCATCACTGACAACTTGAAGAAAAACGGCATGCAAATCACGACATTGCCCGCTTCTGAAATGGCCATCCTGCGCGACAAAATGAAGCCCGTGATTGCCAAGCACGGCGAAGCCATTTCTGCCACCGTTGCTGAAATGCAAGCTGAATTGGCCAAACTGCGTAAGTAATTTGGCGCTACAGGTCCCTTGAAAGACCTGATGGGTCATACCAACGCGAAGCCTCCTAGCTTGTCTTGAGGCTTCGCTTTTTTATTTCTAGATCATGAACATCGACGGCAATACAGAGTTGATCGCCCACATCGGCTATCCCACCCACAGTTTCAAGTCACCCTTGATTTACAACCCTTATTTTGAAAAAGAGGGCATCAATGCATTGGTGGTGCCCATGGGTTGCCAGGCTGCGCATTACCCCGCATTTCTGAAGTCGGTGTTTCAACTCACCAACATTCGAGGTGCATTGATCACGATGCCGCACAAAGTCACCACCGTGGGTTTGTTGGACGAAGTCACGCCCACGGTCAAAGTAGCGGGTGCTTGCAACGCGGTCAAATTGGATGCCCAAGGCCG